>NZ_JBBDHD010000002.1:0-168290 GCF_044129415.1 Streptomyces racemochromogenes | reverse complement strand
GGACACTCGCACTCGTGAGCGACCACCCCACCACCCCCTGGGCCCTGACGGAGACCCCGGACCACCAATGGCAGGCCCCCCCCGGCCCCCCCCCCCCCCCCGGGCCCCCCCCCCGCGCGGGGGGCCCCAGCGGACCGGGGGCGATCCTGGACGCCCCGGGGAGCAGGAGGACCACACCACTGACCATCGACTCCGGGCCGTTCGCGCCGGCCGCCCGCCCCAGGCGGGCCCCGCGCGCCGGCGGCGCATGCTGTGCCATGGCGGAACAGTCTCAGACCGGCAGGTGTATGCCACCCGTCCGTACGGTCTCTGTTACATATCGACGCCCGCCGCCGACGGGTTGCTCTACGCGCGTAGGAGTAGAGTGCCGGGATGACGAGCGAGACCACCGAAAAGCCGACCCCGGACCAGATCCGCCGCTCCCCGAAGGTGCTGCTGCACGACCACCTCGACGGTGGTCTGCGGCCCGGCACCATCATCGAGCTGGCCGCCCGCGTCGGCTACGACAAGCTGCCCGAGACCGACGCCGACAAGCTGGGCGTCTGGTTCCGCGACGCCGCCGACTCCGGCTCCCTCCCGCGCTACCTGGAGACGTTCGCGCACACCTGCGCCGTCATGCAGACGAAGGAGGCCCTCTTCCGGGTCGCCGCCGAGTGCGCCGAGGACCTGGCCGAGGACGGCGTCGTGTACGCCGAGATCCGCTACGCCCCCGAGCAGCACCTGGAGGCCGGCCTGACCCTCGAAGAGGTCGTCGAGGCGGTCAACGACGGCTTCCGCGAGGGCGAGCGCCGCGCCAAGGCCAACGGCCACCGCATCCGCGTCGGTGCCCTGCTGACCGCCATGCGCCACGCCGCCCGCGCGCTGGAGATCGCCGAGCTGGCCAACCGCTACCGCGACAACGGCGTGGTCGGCTTCGACATCGCCGGCGCCGAGGCCGGGTTCCCCCCCACCCGCCACCTCGACGCGTTCGAGTACCTCAAGCGCGAGAACAACCACTTCACCATCCACGCCGGCGAGGCCTTCGGCCTCCCGTCGATCTGGCAGGCCCTCCAGTGGTGCGGCGCCGACCGACTGGGTCACGGCGTGAAGATCATCGACGACATCGAGGTCGCCGCCGACGGATCCGTGAAGCTCGGCCGCCTGGCCTCGTACGTCCGGGACAAGCGCATCCCCCTGGAGATGTGCCCGACCTCGAACCTGCAGACCGCCGCGGCCGCCTCGTACGCCGAGCACCCGATCGGTCTGCTGCGCAAGCTCCACTTCCGGCTGACGGTGAACACCGACAACCGGCTGATGAGCGGTACGAGCATGAGCCGCGAGTTCGAGCACCTGGTCGACGCCTTCGGCTACTCGCTCGACGACATGCAGTGGTTCACCGTCAATGCGATGAAGTCCGCGTTCATTCCTTTCGATGAACGACTGGCGATGATCAACGACGTGATCAAGCCCGGTTATGCGGAGCTGAAGTCCGAGTGGCTTTTCCGTCAGACCGCTTCGACCAGCGGATCTGTATCGGCCTAGGCCATGGAATGACGGTAGGGAATGCGCCCGGGAGCATGACGCCCCGGGCGCTTCCTCATATTTGAGGATGTTTGCGGGAGGGGGTTTGAAGTGACTAGTTTGCGGAGCCGCTCGATTCCCCGTCGCAAGGACGATTTTTCATGAAGCAGTCTGCTGCCAAGTCCCTCGGTGTCGCTGTCATTGGTGCCGCCCTCGCCGCGGGTGCCGCGGGTACCGCCTCCGCCTCGGCGCTCCCCACCCCGAACCTGACGGACGCCCTCGGCACCGTCACCAGCACCGCCAGCGCCGTCACCAACCAGACGGACCAGGCCCAGCAGGGTGGCCAGAGCGACCCCGCCGCCCCGGTCAGCCAGCTGCTCGGCGGCCTGCCCCCGCTGCCCGGCCTCGGCGGCTGATCCGGAGCCCGGATTCGCACGCCCGCACGCGTGGCGCACACCCCTTCGAGGCGGTGTGCGCCACGCCGCACGGTGTGCCACGATCACCACCAACTGCCCGCCGACGTACGGGGTATGAGGTTCGGTCATGCGCATCACGGCACGATTCACAGCGCCCGCGACGACGTTCGCGCTGCTCCCCGCCCTGCTCCTCGGGGCCGTCGGTTGCAGCAGCGGTACGGACGCCCCCGCGGCCGGCAAGGGACCGGACCCCAAGGGTTCCGCGGCCGCCGCCACCCCGTCCGGCGCGCCCGCGCCCGCCTCGCCGGCCCCGAAGGCCAAGGACGCCCGCCTGGAGCGCTCCGCGCTGGAACAGGGCGACCTCCCCGGCTACCAGGTCTCCGCGCAGGGCAAGAACCCGAACGCCCCCGCCGGTCAGCCGCAGGCCGACAAGAAGGCCTGCCAGCCGCTCGCCGACATCATGGGCGACAAGCCCGACCCGGCCGCGCACGAGACCGTCAACCGGGGCATCGGCTCCCAGAAGCAGGTCGGCCTCGCCGTCTCCGCCTCCGTCAGCTCCTACGACGAGAGCGACGCCAAGAAGGTCGTCTCCCGTCTCCGCGAGGCCGTCGCGGCCTGCGGTTCCGGTTTCACCGCCACCGTGCAGAAGCAGAGCGGGACCTACCGGGACGTGAAGGCGGTCCCGTTCAAGACCGCCGGTGACGAGAGCGTCAGCTGGACCACGACCGCCGCCGCCGAGGGCGTGTCGGCGCAGGTCCACCTCGTCGTCGTCCGCGAGGGCTCCAGCGTCGTACGGCTGATGGCCCTCAACGTGGCGGCCGCCGGCCAGAAGGCGGCCGTACCGCAGGAAGTCGCCGACAAGCAGCTGGAGAAGATCCGCAAGGCCGGTTGATCCCGGCCGGAGGGCGGACGGTCACCAGGCGGTGTTCGCCGTGCCGACGCCCGGCTTCTCGTTCGGGATCAGCACCCACAGCGCCAGGTAGATCAGGAACTGGGGGCCGGGCAGCAGGCAGGACAGGACGAAGATGAGCCGCATCGTGCGGGGCTTCATTCCGTACCGCTTGGCCAGTCCGGCGCAGACGCCGCCGATCATCCGTCCGTCACGGGGGCGGGCCAGCGCGCTCATGGTGTTCTCCTTCGCATCGGGATTCGCGCGCTTTCCTTCTGTGCTCGGCGCGATGAATCAATACTCGCGCGGTACCGCCGACAGAACGTCGGTCCACGGGCCGAGCCCGACCCTGGGAATTCTCGGGGTGTTCCCCTGAGGAACGCCGTCGGGGGAGGTCAGGGGCCTGCGCAGCCGGGCCCGCAGCACCGGGACGACCGCCGCGTGCGCGATCACCACCCCGGCCGTGTTCAGCAGCAGGGCGTCCACGTCCAGCACCCGCCCCGGGACCGCCGTCTGGAGCATCTCGATGCTCAGCGAGATCAGTACGGCCGCCGCCGCCGTACGCGCCAGGGAGGACCATGCGGCCAGCGGGCCGGGCTCCAGCCGGCCGCCGGCCAGCGGCAGCAGCACCCCCAGCGGGGCCAGCAGCGCCAGCCCCTCCCCGATCCGCCGCGCGGCCTCCAGAGGCCCCATCGCCAGGTCCGCCCGGATCCCCTCCAGCGGGGTCAGGTTCGCGGCCGCCGCCCAGGGGACGTCCAGTGGACTGAGGGTGAGCCATCCGACGAGCAGCAGGTGCGCGGCCAGCAGGGCCCCGCTCAGGAGGCGCGGACGGACCGGGAGCTGTGTGGCGGTGGCGGCGCTGCCGCTGCCCTCATGACGGTGCACACCATCGAGGACGCCGCCCCCGGTGGCGACGGTTCCGGCCGGCCCCCGCCGTCTCGGCCCGCCCGGCACCCGCTCCCGCCCGGTACCAACGTCCGGCCCGCCCGGTACCCGCGGCCTGCCCGTACCCGGTCCCGCCCGGCCGCCGCCCGGCGGCGTTCACCGCCGCGTATCGCTCCGCCCGGTCGGCGAGACCGGTGAGCCGCTCGCAGGGCTCGCACCCCGCCTCGGTGGCGGCGTACCCCGCCGGGGCGCCGGGCCCCGCGGGCGTCCTACTTGACGACCAGCAGCACGGCGAGCGCCGCCGCGCCCACGACCGCCGGGGCGATGATCTCCCAGGCCCACCGCACGGAGACCGGGCCCTGCGCGCCCGGCCGGCCGGCCCCGCGCTCGGCGAGCTCGGTCATCTCGTCCACGGCCTTGTCGGCGGAGGCCCGCGCGACGGGTGCGGCCGGCCCGCCCGCGCCGCCGGACCCCTTGGCGCCCGGCGCCTCGTGCCGGGCGGCCGAGCGGTTCGCCTTCTTGCGCTCGCGCAGCGACACCGGCACCGACCAGAGCTGGTACTTCGCCCCGTCCGCCAGCACCTCCGCCGAGTACCCGGCACGCACCGCGTCGACGGCTCCCCAGGGCAGCTCGATGTTCCGGAACGGGTTGCGGATCCGCATCCGGTCCTCGTTGGCGAAGACGGCCGGCCGGATGGTGAACGCCACGGTCAGCGGTACGGCGCACAGCGCCGCGGCCAGCCCGATCCAGCGGCCGCTGCCCACGCCGCGCACGACGGCGTCCCCGCAGAGCCAGACGATCATCGCCAGGATCAGCACCCCGGTGACGACGGCCATGGGGGAGCGGTAGACGCGATCGGCGAAGGCCGGCTCATGGGGGGAGGGTGTGGTCATGCCGCCGATTGTGCCGCATGCCCGCCCGGCGGCCACCGGTGCACGGGTGCGGTGTGCACCGATGGTCGATGTCACGCCCAGATGTGCACGCGGGGGGTGACAGGTCGCTACGCGCGTAGATATGCTCATCTGGTGACC
This sequence comes from Streptomyces racemochromogenes, assembly GCF_044129415.1. Taxonomy (GTDB): domain Bacteria; phylum Actinomycetota; class Actinomycetes; order Streptomycetales; family Streptomycetaceae; genus Streptomyces; species Streptomyces racemochromogenes_A. The sequence continues at coordinate 163,569 of NZ_JBBDHD010000002.1, read as the reverse complement.
ATGCCCACCACCCTCACCGCATTCGCTGACGTGACGACGTCCGACAGCGCGCTGCGCCGCTTCCTGCACGGGCTGCCCGGCGTCGACGCAGTCGGACTGGAGGCCCGCGCGGCCGCCCTCGGCACCCGCTCGATCAAGACGACGGCCAAGGCGTACGCCATCGACCTGGCCATCTCGATGATCGACCTGACGACGCTGGAGGGTGCGGACACCCCCGGCAAGGTCCGGTCGCTCGCCGCCAAGGCCGTCAACCCCGACCCCCTCGACCGTACGACGCCCATGACCGCCGCGGTCTGCGTCTACCCCGACATGGTGGCCACCGCCAAGGCGGCGCTGAACGGCGCCGACGTCAAGGTCGCCTCCGTCGCCACCGCCTTCCCGGCGGGCCGCGCCGCCCTCCCGGTCAAGCTGGCGGACACCCGTGACGCCGTCGCCGCGGGCGCCGACGAGATCGACATGGTCATCGACCGTGGCGCCTTCCTCGCCGGCCGCTACCTGGAGACGTACGAGCTGATCAAGGCCGTCAAGGAGGCGTGCGTCCGCGAGGACGGCACCGCCGCCCGGCTGAAGGTCATCTTCGAGACCGGCGAGCTGTCGACGTACGACAACATCCGCCGCGCCTCCTGGATCGGCATGCTCGCGGGCGCCGACTTCATCAAGACCTCCACCGGCAAGGTGGGCGTCAACGCCACCCCCGCCAACACCCTGCTGATGCTCGAAGCCGTCCGCGACTTCAAGGCGCAGACTGGAATCCAGATCGGCGTGAAGCCGGCCGGCGGCATCCGGACCACCAAGGACGCCATCAAGTTCCTGGTCCTGGTCAACGAGACCGCGGGCGAGGACTGGCTGACCAACGAGTGGTTCCGCTTCGGCGCCTCCAGCCTGCTGAACGACCTGCTCATGCAGCGCCAGAAGCTGAGCACCGGGCGTTACTCCGGCCCCGACTACGTGACGGTGGACTGATCACCATGGCTTCCCTCTTCGAGTACGCACCGGCTCCCGAGTCCCGCTCGGTCGTCGACATCGCCCCCTCCTACGGGCTCTTCATCGACGGCGAGTTCACCGACGCCGCCGACGGCAAGGTCTTCAAGACCGTCAGCCCCTCCAGCGAGGAGGTCCTGGCCGAGGTCGCCCAGGCCGGCGCCGCCGACGTCGACCGTGCCGTGAAGGCCGCCCGCCGCGCCTTCGAGAAGTGGTCCGCGCTGCCGGGCTCCGAGCGCGCCAAGTACCTCTTCCGCATCGCCCGGATCATCCAGGAGCGCAGCCGCGAGCTCGCCGTCCTGGAGACCCTGGACAACGGCAAGCCGATCAAGGAGACCCGCGACGCGGACCTCCCCCTGGTCGCCGCCCACTTCTTCTACTACGCGGGCTGGGCCGACAAGCTCGACCACGCGGGCTACGGCGCGAACCCGCGCCCGCTCGGCGTGGCCGGCCAGGTCATCCCGTGGAACTTCCCGCTGCTGATGCTCGCGTGGAAGATCGCCCCGGCGCTCGCCACCGGCAACACCGTCGTCCTCAAGCCGGCGGAGACCACCCCCCTCTCGGCGCTGTTCTTCGCGGACATCTGCCGCCAGGCCGGTCTCCCCAAGGGCGTCGTCAACATCATCCCCGGCTACGGGGACGCGGGCGCCGAACTCGTCGCCCACCCCGACGTCAACAAGGTCGCCTTCACCGGCTCCACCGCGGTCGGCAAGGCCATCGCCCGCCAGATCGCCGGCACCGACAAGAAGGTCACCCTGGAGCTGGGCGGCAAGGGCGCCAACATCGTCTTCGACGACGCCCCCATCGACCAGGCCGTCGAGGGCATCGTCAACGGCATCTTCTTCAACCAGGGCCAGGTCTGCTGCGCGGGCTCCCGCCTCCTGGTCCAGGAGTCGATCCACGACGAGCTCCTCGACTCCCTCAAGCGCCGCCTGAGCACCCTGCGCCTGGGCGACCCGCTCGACAAGAACACCGACATCGGCGCGATCAACTCCGCCGAGCAGCTCGCCCGGATCACGGCCCTGGCCGACACCGGCGAGGCCGAGGGCGCCGAGCGCTGGTCCCCGGCCTGCGAGCTGCCGTCCGCCGGCTACTGGTTCGCCCCGACGCTCTTCACGAACGTCACCCAGGCGCACACCGTCGCCCGTGACGAGATCTTCGGCCCGGTCCTGTCCGTGCTGACGTTCCGCACCCCGGACGAGGCCGTCGCCAAGGCCAACAACAGCCAGTACGGCCTCTCCGCCGGCATCTGGACGGAGAAGGGCAGCCGCATCCTCGCGGTCGCGAACAAGCTCCGCGCGGGCGTTGTCTGGGCCAACACGTTCAACAAGTTCGACCCGACCTCGCCCTTCGGCGGCTACAAGGAGTCGGGCTTCGGCCGCGAGGGCGGCCGCCACGGTCTGGAGGCCTACCTCGATGTCTGAGACCTCTGTGCGTCTGAACGTCTTCAAGACCTACAAGCTGTACGTCGGGGGCAAGTTCCCCCGCTCCGAGAGCGGCCGGGTGTACGAGGTGACCGACTCGAAGGGGAAGTGGCTGGCCAACGCCCCGCTGTCCTCCCGCAAGGACGCCCGTGACGCGGTCGTCGCCGCGCGCAAGGCCTTCGGCGGCTGGGCGGGCGCGACCGCGTACAACCGCGGCCAGATCCTCTACCGCATCGCCGAGATGCTGGAGGGCCGCCGGGACCAGTTCGTCCGCGAGGTCGGCGAGGCCGAGGGGCTGTCGAAGTCCAAGGCGGCGGCAGTCGTGGACGCGGCCATCGACCGCTGGGTCTGGTACGCGGGCTGGACCGACAAGATCGGCCAGGTCGTGGGCGCGGCCAACCCCGTGGCGGGCCCCTTCTTCAACCTCTCCACCCCCGAGCCGACCGGCGTCGTCACGGTCGTGGCCCCGCAGGACTCGTCCTTCCTCGGCCTGGTCTCGGTGATCGCCCCGGTGATCGCGACGGGCAACACCGCCGTCGTCATCGCCAGCGAGAAGGCCCCGCTGCCCGCCCTCTCCCTGGGCGAGGTGCTCGCCACCTCCGACCTGCCGGGCGGCGTCGTCAACATCCTCTCCGGCAAGGCCGCCGAGATGGGCCCGCACCTCGCGGCCCACCAGGACGTCAACGCGATCGACCTCGCGGGCGCGGACACGGCCCTGGCCAAGGAGCTGGAGATCGCGGCGGCCGACAACCTCAAGCGCGTCCTGCGTCCCCAGCCTGTGGACGACTGGGCCGCCGACCCGGGCACCTCGCGCATGACGGCGTTCCTGGAGACCAAGACGGTCTGGCACCCCACCGGGTCGCTGGGCTCGGGCGGCTCCTCGTACTAGTCGCACCGGGACCCCCGCGCGAACCGGCCCCGGCAGCCACCTCCCCCGTGCTGCCGGGGCCTTCGCGCGCCGTGACGCCGTCAGGACTTCGGCAGGACCGGCCCGAGCAGCGAGCCCACGGCCGCCTGCGGGATCTCCTTCACCGACGGCCCCTGCGTCAGCACCCCCGTCACCATCGTGGTGCCCACCGCCGGGAAGTCGGCGACCTTGGTGCCCACCCCGTTGTCCAGCGGGTCCACGCCGGTGTGGGCGAGGGGGTTCACCTTCAGGTTCGCGATCGGGTCGACGACCCCGGCGACGGCCGCCGCCGGGTCCAGTTCCCCGGCCTGCGCCCCGCCGGCCGCCATGGCCAGGGCCGCCCCGGCCATGGAGAGGGTCAGCCCGGCGGAGCGGAGCTTCTTGGAGGAGGAGTCGGAGGCTGCGTGACGTGCCATTGGTTCCCGCCTGTGGTCGTAGTCGCGTGCGCACACAGAGTAGTCGAGGCGGTGTCCCCGGTTCCAACCCGCCGTGTGAGACCGGTCGCAGGGGCTGTCCGCAGTGTGCCGATACGCCGGGTCATGCCTCACACTGGTCTCCCGTGAGCTGTTCATCTCCCCTTCCGACGCGCGTCGTGCTCCTGACCGGCCCCTCGGGTTCCGGCAAGTCCTCGCTGGCGGCCCGCTCGGGCCTGCCCGTACTGCGACTGGACGACTTCTACAAGGAGCAGACGGACCCGACCCTCCCCCTGGTCGAGGGCAGCTCGGACATCGACTGGGACTCGCCCGGCTCCTGGGACGCCGACACCGCCGTGGCCGCCGTCGCCGAACTCTGCCGCACCGGCCGCACCGAGGTCCCCGTCTACGACATCGCGACCAGCTCGCGCACCGGCACGGAGACCCTCGACATCTCCCGCACCCCGCTGTTCATCGCGGAGGGCATCTTCGCCGCCGACATCGCCGCCCGCTGCCAGGAGCTCGGCCTCCTCGCCGACGCGATCTGCCTGCGCGGCCGCCCCTCCACCACCTTCCGCCGGCGGCTGGCCCGCGACCTGCGCGAGGGGCGCAAGTCCCTGCCGTTCCTGCTGCGCCGGGGCCTGCGCCTGATGCGCGCCGAACGCGGCATCGTCGCCCGGCACGTCGCCCTCGGCGCCCACGCCTGCGGCCGTGACGAGGCCCTGGGCCGGCTCGCCGCGGCGGCGGCGGGCCGCCACCGCTCGGCGATCGGCGCGGTGGCGTAGCCGTACGCACGAAGCGGCGCCCGGACCGCGTGAGCGGCCCGGGCGCCGAAGAGGGAGCGGGACCGAGCGGACCCCCGACCGCCTGATCCCGCCCCCGTCCCCCCGTGGCCTCCGCCCCACCCCCGTAGGACGGACCCCCTGGCCGGTGGTCTGTGGTGTGTCTCCGCGTTACGCGACGAGCTCCCCGAAGGAGTCCGCCTCGTCCCGCCCGAAGCTGAGCGCCTCGTCCTCGCGCAGCCGGCGCAGCGAGCGCCAGATGCTCGACTTCACGGTGCCGACGCTGATGCCCAGGATCTCCGCGATCTCCGGGTCCGTGCGGCCCTCGTAGTAGCGCAGCACCAGCATCGTGCGCTGCGGCTCCGGGATCCGGGCCAGCGCCTGCCAGAGCACCGCGCGCAGCTCCGTACCGCGCATCGCGTCCGTGTCGGAGGCCGTCTCCGGCAGCTCCTCCGTCGGGTACTCGTTGAGCTTGCGCCGACGCCACGCGCTGATGTGCAGGTTCGTCATCGTGCGGCGCAGGTAGCCGCCCACCGCCGCCTTGTCGCTGATCCGGTCCCACGCCCGGTACGTGGAGAACAGGGCGCTCTGCAGCAGGTCCTCGGCCTCGTGGCGGTCGCCGGTGAGGTGGAAGGCCGTCGCGTACAGCGCCGCGCGCCGCTCCTGGACGTACGCCGTGAACTCCGCCTCCGAGGAGGAGGACGGGGAGGAAGGGGTCCGCTGGGCGGGAACCGCCTGGTACTGGTTCGCGTCAATGGCTACGACGCGAGCCTGTCGCCGGGAGCCCGGCACCGTACGGACACCTGCCCGGCGGTTCGCGTCGTGCAGCCGCGTGACAACCGCGCTGGTGGTGGTGCTGTGCAGCGTGTTCATCTCGCGCCCCCCGTCGTGGAGTCTGCTTCGGTCCGTGCTTCGATGACAAAAGACTGCCCGGCCGACTTAACCGCCGTGTCCGTCGACTGTCACAGCCCTGTCACAGCCGTCTTCGGCCGCCCTGCGGCACCCCCCGGCGGGGACCGCCGGCGGATCCGTCGCGCGCGACGGTCGAAGTCCCGACGGCCGATGGGACAGAATGAGCCCGTGCCTTTCCTGTTGCTGATCGAGGACGACGACGCCATCCGCACGGCCCTCGAACTCTCCCTGACTCGCCAGGGCCACCGTGTGGCCACCGCGGCGACGGGTGAGGACGGCCTGAAACTGCTGCGCGAGCAGCGGCCGGACCTGATCGTGCTCGACGTCATGCTGCCCGGGATCGACGGCTTCGAGGTGTGCCGGAGGATCCGCCGCACCGACCAGCTGCCGATCATCCTGCTCACCGCGCGCAGCGACGACATCGATGTCGTCGTCGGACTGGAGTCCGGAGCGGACGACTACGTCGTCAAGCCCGTCCAGGGCCGCGTGCTCGACGCCCGCATCCGCGCCGTGCTGCGCCGCGGCGAGCGCGAGGCCAGCGACTCCGCCGTCTTCGGGTCCCTCGTCATCGACCGCGCGGCCATGACGGTCACGAAGAACGGCGAGGACCTCCAGCTCACCCCGACCGAGCTGCGGCTGCTCCTGGAGCTCAGCCGCCGGCCCGGCCAGGCGCTGTCCCGCCAGCAGCTGCTGCGGCTGGTGTGGGAGCACGACTACCTGGGCGACTCACGGCTCGTCGACGCGTGCGTGCAGCGGTTGCGCGCCAAGGTCGAGGAAGTGCCCTCGTCGCCCACCCTGATCCGTACGGTCCGGGGCGTCGGCTACCGCTTGGACTCCCCGCAGTGACCAAGGCCCTCTTCGCGGGCCGGCGCTGGACCAGCCTGCGGGTGCGGCTGCTCGTGGTGTTCGCCCTGGTCGCCCTGGTGGCCGCCGTCTCCGCCTCCGGAATCGCCTACTGGCTCAACCGCGAGGCGGTGCTCACCCGTACCCAGGACGCGGCCCTGGGCGACTTCCGCCAGGAGATGCAGAACCGGGCCGCGGCCCTGCCCGCCGACCCCACCCCCGAGGAACTGCAGCGCACCGCCGAGCTGATGGCGGGCAGCAGCCCCGGCTACAGCGTGCTGCTCGTCCACGAACGCAAGGACAGGCGGCTGGTGTTCGGTGCCGCGGGAGCGGACTCGTTCGGGCTGGACGACGTACCGAAGTCCCTCCAGAACGCGGTGAACGACCGCCAGAAGAGCACGGCCGCGAACGACGCCGAGTACCACATGTACTGGCAGCGGACGAAGCCCGGCGGCAAGCCGTACCTGGTCGGCGGCACGCGGATCGTCGGTGGCGGACCCACCGGCTACATGTACAAGTCCCTGGCGACGGAACGGGACGACCTCAACGCGCTCGGCTGGTCCCTGACCATCGCGACGGGGCTGGCCCTGCTCGGGTCCGCGCTGCTCGCGCAGGCCGCGGCGCGGACCGTCCTCAAGCCCGTCCAGCGGCTCGGCGAGGCGGCCCGGCGGCTCGGCGAGGGCGAGCTGGACCACCGGCTCGACGTATCGGGCACCGACGAACTGGCGGACCTCTCGCGGACGTTCAACCGGACGGCGGAGGCGCTGGAGAAGAAGGTCGCCGACATGAGCGCGCGGGAGGAGGCCAGCCGGCGGTTCGTCGCCGACATGAGCCACGAACTGCGCACGCCGCTGACGGCGTTGACGGCTGTCGCCGAGGTGCTGGAGGAGGAGGTCGACGACCTCGACCCGATGATCGCTCCCGCGGTGGGCCTGGTGGTCAGCGAGACCCGGCGGCTGAACGACCTGGTGGAGAACCTGATGGAGGTCACCCGCTTCGACGCGGGGACGGCGCGGCTGGTGCTCGACGACGTGAACGTCGCCGACCAGGTCACCGCCTGCATCGACGCCCGGGCCTGGCTGGACGCCGTCGAGGTCGACGCCGGCCGCGGGATCGTCGCGCGGCTCGACCCGCGGCGGCTGGACGTGATCCTGGCCAACCTGATCGGCAACGCCCTCAAGCACGGCGGATCGCCGGTACGGGTGTCGGTCCGGGTCGACGGGGAGTGGCTGGTCGTCGCGGTCAAGGACAACGGGCCCGGCATCCCGGAGGAGGTGCTGCCGCACGTCTTCGACCGGTTCTACAAGGCCAGCGCGTCCCGGCCGAAGTCCGACGGCAGCGGGCTGGGCCTGTCGATCGCCATGGAGAACGCGCACATCCACGGGGGCGACATCACGGCCGAGAACGGCCCGGAAGGCGGGGCCGTGTTCACGCTGCGGCTCCCGGTGGACGTGGGGAAGGTGATCGCCGGTGGCGGCACGGACGCATAGGGCACTGCCGGCTGTCGCCCTTCTTTCCCTTTCCCTCTCCCTGACCGGGTGCGGGATCAGGGCCACGACCGTTCCGGTCGACGTGGGCCCCGCCCCGTCGCGGGTCTCCTGCGACACCCCGGACCTGCCGTCCGGGCAGAGCGGGGTGCAGGGGTTCCGGGCCAGGATCGAACTGGTCTGCGGATCGCAGCTGGTGGCGGTGGAGCGGGTCGTCCCGGTGCCCGACAAGCGGACCGGGCGCGACCCCGTCACGCTGGTCGCGCAGGCCCTGCTGGAGGAGCTGGAGCGCACCCCGTCCGAGCAGGAACGGGAGGGCGGCTTCACCACCGGCGTCCCGGACGGCCTGTCGGCCGCCCCGGCCCGGCCCGGCGACCCGGCGGGGACGGTCCGGCTGAGCCGCAAGCCCGAGGACCTGCCGCCGGTGGCCCTGGCCCAGATCGTGTGCACCCTCTCGGCGAGCGACGCCGTCTCGGCCGGCCCGGGCCCCGTGGTCCTGGGCGGCCCGGACGTGGACCCGCCGCGGGCCTGGGAGTGCACGGACGCGGTCCGCAGCCGCCCGGAATCGGCCCCGACCCTGGGCGAACTGGTACGCCCGACCGGCTCGCCGTCACCGTCGGCATCGGCCTCCTGAGCCGATCGGGGACCCCGATCGTCATGCGTCGCTCAGGTGCGTTCGCCGGACGGCCGCCTGAGGGTGAGGGCGATGAGCAGTGCGAAGGCGAGGGCGGCCGTTGCGGTGCGGGCGTCGTTGAAGAGCTCCCAGCGGCGCAGGATCTCCGCGTGGTCGGGCGGTGGCGCGGTGGCGGCCCACTGCTTGATGCGGCCGTTGATCGGGACGTTCCCGAAGCGCGTGATCAGGAACGAGGACACCGTCAGGGACCCCGCCGCGGCCGCCAGGACGCGGGTCCGGCCGCGCAGCGAGGCGGCCAGAGCGAGGGTGCCGATGGCCGAGACCGCCATCGTGGTCTGCATGGTGATGCCGTTCGTCTTCATCAGCTCGGCGTGGAAGTCGAGCCGCATCCCGATCGGCACGGCGTTGAAGGCGGGGACCAGGTTGGCGGCGCCGTAGCCGAACGCGCCGGCCAGCAGGCCGGTGGAGAAGAGGGCGAGTGCCTGGAGGAGTCGGGTGCGTCGCACCGCCGTCACCGGCCGGTGAAGCGGCCGGCCGCCTCGCCGCGGAGCCGGCCGGGCGGCAGACGGCGGCCGAAGGCGAGCAGGAGGAGGTCCTGGGCAGCCCCGTACACCGGAGTCGGCCCGGCCCCGTAGGACCAGCCCGTGTCCTCCGCGCACAGCCGTGTGCCGGCCAGGTCGACGCCGAAGAACCTCAGACCGCGGGGCCGGATCTCGTCGAGCAGGATGCGCAGCCGGTCCTCCGGGACGCGCCGGCCGAGCCCCAGGGCGGTGGTGACGTCCAGGCCGTGGACCACGTCGTGGCCGAGGGCTGCCGGGAGCCCGCCGACCGGCGGGGTCCACGGGTGGTGGGCGTGGTCGCGGAGGAAGGCGCTGAGCTCGGCGGTGGAGTGGGCGGCCGCGTCCCGGCGGGCGACCCGGTCGGTCATACGGTGGAGGCTGCCCCTCGCCTTGAGGAGTTCACCCAGGGTGGCGGGGAGGGAGAGCCGGAAGCCCATGGACATGTGGGCGACGACCTCGCGGACGCTCCAGCCCGTACACAGGCTGGGCGCCTGCCAGTCCTCGGCCCGCAGGGTGTCGAAGAGATCGGCCAGCTCGCGGCGTTCGCCGGCGATGGCGGACGTGAGGGCGGCCTGCCGGTCCGGGGTGGGTTCCGTCGCGCTTTCCATGGGATCAAGCCTGCCGGTGGGCGATCCATAGGGCCAATAGATGGTTCTGCTGCCCTCTAGCATCGGCGGTTATGGAACTGCGGCAGCTGCGCTACCTCGTCACCGTCGTCGAAGAGGGCGGCTTCACGCGTGCCGCCGCCCGGCTGCACCTCGCCCAGCCGGGCCTGAGCGCACAGATCCGGCAACTGGAGCGGGAGTTGGGGCAGCCGCTGCTCGACCGCTCGCACCGGTCGGTGACCTTGACCGAGACCGGCCGGGCGGTCCTGCCGTACGCGCGGGCGGCGCTGGCCGCCGCGGACGCGGTGCGGGAGACGGCGGACGCGTTCACCGGGCTGCTGCGCGGGCGGGTCTCGCTGGGCCTGGTCCCGGGAGCCGCGGGGCACGCGTTCGACATCCCTTCCTTTCTGGCGGACTTCCACGACGCCCACCCGGCGCTGGAGATCGCACTGACCGAGGATTCGTCGGAGCGGATGCAGACGGCGCTGCTGGCCGGCGAGCTCGACATGGCGCTCCTCGGGCCGACCGAGGAGACGCCGCCGCACGGGCTGTCCTTCCAGACGGTGATCGACGTCCCGCTCGTGGCCCTGGCGGCGGCCGGGGACCCGCTCTTCGAACGGGCCGGCGCCACGAGTGTGCCGCTGGCCGGCCTGCGCGACCGGGCGCTGATCTGCCTGCCGCGCGGGACCGGGGTGCGGGCGGCGCTGGAACGCGCCTGCGGGCGGGCGGGATTCCGGCCGCGGGTCGCCTTCGAGGCGGCGGCGCCGCCGGTGCTGGTGCAACTGGCGGCCCGGGGGCTGGGCGTCGCCATACTGCCGGGCGGGGAGGGGCACCGGGAGGCCGGGGACGGAGCCACGGTCGGCGGAACCGCCGTGCGGACCCTGGCCATCGTCGACCCCGCCATGCGCGCCCGCATAGCCCTCGCCTGGCGCTCCACCGGCCCCGCGAGCCCGGCGGCCAAGGCCCTCCTGGACAGCCTCCGCGGACGCCTGCGCGCGAGCCTGCCGACGACGACCACGACGGCGGGAGGGGCGGGGCCCGGACCGGCGGGCACCTGAACGACCGGTGAGCCCCGCGCGCCACCACGGCGACGGCCCCCGCAGGTGGAGCTGCGGGGGCCGTCGGCGTGGGCGGGAGGGCCTACAGGCCCATCGCCGCCGCGAGGTCCTTCTTCACCGTGTCCAGGATTTCCTGGCCGCGGACGCGGGCCGGGGCGAGGTCCGCGGCTTCGGCCACCGGGACCACGACCTCCAGGTAGCACTTCAGCTTGGGCTCCGTGCCCGACGGGCGGCAGATGACCCGGGCCTTGTAGTCGCCCTCCAGGTAGTAGCGCAGGCCGTCCGTGGGCGGGAGCTTCGCCGTGCCCTGGGAGAGGTCCTCCGCCGAGACCACCCGCAGGCCGGCCAGGGCCGTCGGGGGTTCCGCGCGCAGCCGCGCCATCGCGTCGGCGATGACCGACAGGTCCTCGACGCGGACCGACAGCTGGTCGGTGTGGTGGAGGCCGTGGGCCATCGCCAGGTCGTCCAGGAGGTCGGTCAGGGTGCGGCCCTGCTCCTTGAGCTCCGAGGCCAGCTCGGCGACCAGGAGGGCGGCGGTGATGCCGTCCTTGTCGCGGACGCCCTCGGGGTCCACGCAGTAGCCGAGGGCCTCCTCGTAGCCGTAGCGCAGGCCCTCCACGCGGGAGATCCACTTGAAGCCCGTCAGGGTCTCCTCGTAGCCGAGGTTCGCCGCCTCGGCGATGCGGCCCAGGAGGGACGAGGAGACGATCGACTCGGCGAAGACGCCCTGGGCGCCCTTGTGCACCAGGTGGGCCGCAAGGAGGGCGCCGACCTCGTCGCCGCGCAGCATGCGCCAGCCGCCGTTGTCGGGGACGGCGACCGCGCAGCGGTCCGCGTCCGGGTCGTTCGCGATCACGATGTCCGGCTGGACCTCGGCGGCCCTGGCGAAGGCCAGGTCCATCGCGCCCGGCTCCTCCGGGTTGGGGAAGGCGACCGTCGGGAAGGCCGGGTCCGGCTCCGCCTGCTCGGTGACGAGCACCGGGGCGGGGAAGCCGTGCCGGGCGAAGGCCGCCAGGACGACGTCCTTGCCGACGCCGTGCATGGCCGTGTACACGGTCCGCACGCCACGGGGGGACCCGGGGGTCAGGACGGCGTCCGTGCGCGCCAGGTAGGCCTCCAGGACCTCCTCGTCGAGCTGGAGCCAGCCGTCCGAGGGGCGGGGGACCGAGGCGAGGGTGGCGATCGCGTCGATCTCCGCCGCGATCTCGGCGTCCGCCGGGGAGACGATCTGCGAGCCGTCGCCGAGGTAGACCTTGTAGCCGTTGTCCCGCGGAGGGTTGTGGCTCGCGGTCACCTCGACGCCGGCGACGGCTCCCAGGTGCCTTATCGCGTACGCGAGGACCGGTGTGGGGAGGGGGCGGGGGAGTACGGCCGCGCGCAGGCCGGCGCCCGTCATGACGGCGGCGGTGTCGCGGGCGAAGTCCGCGGACTTGTAGCGCGCGTCGTAGCCGACGACCACCAGGCCGCCCTCGTGCCCCTGGGCCTTCAGGTAGGCCGCCAGTCCCGCCGCGGCGCGGATGACCACCGAGCGGTTCATCCGCATCGGGCCCGCGCCGATCTCCCCGCGCAGTCCGGCGGTGCCGAACTGGAGCGTGCCGGAGAAACGGTCGGCGAGCCCGGCGGTGTCGCCCGCCTCGATGAGCGCGCTCAGCTCGGCCGCGGTCTCCTCGTCGGGGTCCTCCGCCAGCCAGGTCCGCGCCCGGGTGAGCAGGTCGTCCTGTGCCTGTTCCACTGGTTCCGCCTTACCTCTCGTACGTCGTCGGTCGTCGAGTCGGGTCGTCGATCAGATGCGGGCGAGGACCTGCGTGAGCAGGGTGCCCATGCGGGCGGCGGAGTCGCGGCCGGCCTGGAGGACCTCTTCGTGGTTCAGCGGCTCGCCGGACAGGCCCGCGGCCAGGTTGGTGACCAGGGAGATGCCGAGCACCTCGGCGCCGGCCTCACGGGCGGCGATGGCCTCCAGCACGGTGGACATCCCGACCAGGTCGGCGCCCATCACGCGGATCATGTTGATCTCGGCCGGGGTCTCGTAGTGCGGGCCGGGGAACTGGACGTAGACGCCCTCTTCGAGGGTCTCGTCGATCTCCTTGCACATCGCGCGCAGGCGCGGCGAGTACAGGTCGGTCAGGTCCACGAAGTTCGCGCCGACGATCGGAGAGGTGGCGGTGAGGTTGAGGTGGTCGCTGATCAGGACGGGCTGGCCGGGCTTCATGCCCTCGCGCAGGCCGCCGCAGCCGTTGGTGAGGACGACGGTCTTGCAGCCGGCGGCGACGGCGGTACGGACGCCGTGCGCGACGGCGGCGACGCCGCGGCCCTCGTAGAAGTGGGTCCGGCCCAGGAAGAGCAGCGCGCGCTTGTCGCCGATCTTGTACGAGCGGATCTTGCCGCCGTGGCCCTCGACGGCGGGCGGCGGGAAGCCGGGCAGCTCGGTGACCGGGAACTCGGCCTCGGGCGCGCCGAGCGCCTCTGCGGCGGGGGCCCAGCCGGAGCCCATGACGAGGGCGACATCGTGGGATTCGACGCCGGTGAGCTCGCGGAGGCGGGCGGCGGCGGCGTCGGCGGCGGCGAAGGGGTCGGTAACAGATGCGTTCACGCAGACGAGCGTAGCCGCTGTTGGCCTACGCGCGTAGATGGCACAGCTCACGGTGTTCGGATCGTTGCCTTGTCGTTTCCGCCGAAACGTCCCGGAGGGGGTGGTGAGGGCCCTGCGGGGGCGCGGGGACCGCTGCGCGGAGCCGCCCGCCCCGCCCCGCCCCCGCCCTGCGTCAGCAGGGGCGCTTGCGGAGTTCCATCACGTAGTCGTGCGGGGCGCCGGCCGACTCGGCCGCGTCGGCGATCTCGCCCAGGTAGCGGGCCGAGGGGAGGCCGCCCTCGTAGCCGTTGAGGACGTAGCACCAGGCGGCCTCCTCGCCGTCCAGCGTGTGCACCCGGATCCGCATGCGGCGGTAGATGTCCAGGCCGACGCCCTCCCAGCGGTCCATGGAGTCCTCGTCCAGCGGCGCGATGTCGTACAGGGCGACGAAGACCTGCTGGCGGGGGGCCTCCACGATGGTGGCGAGGGCGCCCTCCCAGCCCATCTGCTCGCCGCCGAAGGTCAGCCGCCAGTCGTTGATCCAGCCCGTGCCGCGCAGCGGCGAATGCGGAGCGCGGCGCGTCATCAGCCGCGGGTCGAGGTTGCCGGCGTACGCGGCGTAGAGCGACATGAGGTCGAGGGTACGGGAGGGGCGCCCCGGCACGCGTGCCCGGATGCCGCACGGATGGCGGGACCGGGAGTGGAGCACCTTGAAGCGTGCGGGACAATGGGCGTGGAATGCATCCCCCGGGGAGACCCCCCGGATCGCCGGCCGGGGCGGCAGCCGGCCGGGCAGACGTGAGGCGGAGTTTTCGTGACCCGGATCGTGATCATCGGCGGCGGACCCGGCGGGTATGAGGCGGCCCTGGTGGGGGCCCAGCTCGGCGCGGAGGTGACCGTCGTCGACTGCGACGGTCTGGGCGGGGCGTCGGTGCTGACCGACTGCGTGCCCTCCAAGACCCTCATCGCGACCGCCGAGGTCATGACCACCTTCGACTCCTCGTACGAGGAGCTCGGCATCGTCGTCGCCGACGACACCCCGCCCATCGAGCAGGCCGCCCGCGTCGTCGGTGTCGACCTCGGCAAGGTCAACCGGCGCGTGAAGCGCCTCGCGCTGGCCCAGTCGCACGACATCACCGCCTCCGTGACCCGGGCCGGCGCCCGCGTCCTGCGCGGCCGCGGCAAGCTCGGCGGGCCGCAGGGCATCGACGGCACCCGGGACGTGATCGTCACCGCGGCCGACGGCACGGAGACGATCCTCACCGCGGACGCCGTCCTGATCGCCACCGGCGGCACCCCCCGGGAGATCCCCGACGCGATGCCCGACGGGGAGCGGATCCTGAACTGGACGCAGGTCTACGACCTGGAGGAGCTCCCCGAGGAGCTCATCGTGGTCGGCTCCGGCGTCACCGGCGCCGAGTTCGCCGGCGCCTACCAGGCGCTGGGCTCCCGGGTGACGCTGGTGTCCTCCCGCGACCGCGTGCTGCCGGGCGAGGACCCGGACGCGGCCGCCGTCCTGGAGGACGTCTTCCGCCGCCGCGGCATGAACGTCATCGGCCGCTCGCGCGCCGAGTCCGCCAAGCGGGTCGGCGACCGGGTGGAGGTCACCCTCTCCGACGGCCGGGTCATCAGCGGCACCCACTGCCTGATGGCGGTCGGTGCGATCCCCAACACCCGGGACATGAACCTGGAGGAGTCCGGGGTCCGGCTGAAGGAGTCCGGCCACATCTGGACCGACAAGGTCTCGCGGACGTCCTCGCCGGGCGTGTACGCCGCCGGTGACGTCACGGGCGTCTTCGCGCTGGCCTCCGTCGCCGCCATGCAGGGCCGCATCGCGATGTACCACTTCCTCGGCGACGCGGTGGCCCCGCTGAACCTGAAGACGGTCTCCTCGAACGTCTTCACCGACCCCGAGATCGCCACTGTCGGTTACACCCAGGCCGACGTGGACGCCGGGAAGATCGACGCCCGTGTCGTGAAGCTGCCCCTGCTGCGCAACCCGCGCGCCAAGATGCAGGGCATCCGGGACGGCTTCGTGAAGCTGTTCTGCCGTCCGGGCACCGGGATCGTGGTCGGCGGCGTGGTCGTCTCGCCGCGCGCGAGCGAGCTGATCCACCCCATCTCGATCGCCGTGGACAACAACCTGACGGTCGAGCAGATCGCAAACGCGTTCACGGTGTACCCCTCGCTGTCCGGTTCGATCGCCGAGGTCGCCCGTCAGCTGCACACGCGCAAGACCGCCGCAGAGGCGTAGGGCCGCGACTGCGCCCGGATCAACCGCCCCTTCCCGTACGGGGATTGGGGCGGATTCCCGGGAGCGGGGAGGGCCGCCGGGCGGGCGCCGGGCGACCGTTCGGACGCGTATACCACTTGTCGCCCCACGGTATGGACAACTTCGGTATTCCGGCGCAAGGAGCTGAAACAAGACGGTCGTTGGGGTTACTGTCAGTTTCGTGTTCGCTGCTGAACGTCGCCAATTGATCCTCGAAATGGTGCGTGCCAACGGAGCGGTTTCGCTCCGTGAGCTCGCCCGCGTCGTCCAGACCTCCGAAGTGACCGTACGGCGGGACGTGCGGGCACTGGAGGCAGAAGGACTCCTCGACCGCCGGCACGGCGGTGCGGTCTTGCCGGGCGGTTTCACGCGGGAGTCCGGCTTTCCGCAAAAATCCCATCTCGCGACGGCGGAGAAGACCGCCATCGCCGATGTCGCGGCCGGCCTCGTCGAAGAAGGCGAGGCCGTCGTCGTCGGCGCGGGCACCACGACCCAGGAGCTGGCCCGCCGGCTCGCACGGGTGCCCGGTCTGACCGTCGTCACCAACTCGCTGCTCGTCGCCCAGGCGCTGGCGCACGCCAACCGGGTGGAGGTGGTGATGACCGGCGGCACGCTGCGCGGGTCGAACTACGCCCTCGTCGGCAGCGGCGCCGAGCAGTCCCTCCAGGGGCTGCGGGTGTCGCGGGCCTTCCTGTCCGGCAGCGGTCTGACCGCCGAGCGCGGGCTGTCCACGTCCAACATGCTCTCCGCGAGCGTGGACCGGGCGCTGGTGCAGGCGGCGGCGGAGGTGGTGGTCCTCGCCGACCACACGAAGCTGGGCACCGACACGATGTTCCAGACGGTGCCGACGGACGTGATGACGCGGCTCGTGACGGACGAGCCCCCGCCGCACGACGACCGGGCCGCCACCGAGCTCCAGGCGCTCGCCGACCAGGGCGTGCAGATCACCGTGGCCGGGGCCGCGCCGGCCTCCGGCGGGCACGGGGGCGCCGGGGAGGGCATGCCGGGGCGCAGGCCGCGCCGGGACGCGCCGCTGCCGGTGCAGCGGCGGGGCGGACCGACGGCGCAGCTGCGGAGCGCGCCCGCGGGGCTGCTGGAGCAGCAGGCGGGGGAGCGGGCCCGGGTCGCCGACATGCGGCGCCGCTAGCCGCCGGCCGCTCGGCGTTCGCCGCCGAGGTCCCGTCCGCCGGCTTCCGCCGCCGTGCCCCCGGCCGGTGTCCACCGGGCCGTCCCCGCCAGGGCGGCCCGTCGGACACCGGCCGGCGGCGCGCTGGGGCCCCGGCGGGGGCCCGCTCCCTGGCGGCTCCGCCCCCAGGCCCCCGCGCCTCGAACGCCGGCGGGCTGGATCCTGCCGCGCGCGAAGGCCCCCGGCCCGGGGGATGGTCCGGGGCGGGGGCCTTCGTGATGTGCGGGGGCGTCAGTCCTTGATCTCGCAGATCGTGGCGCCGGAGGTGAGGCTCGCGCCGACCTCGGCCGTCAGGCCGACGATCGTGCCGGAGCGGTGCGCGTTCAGCGGCTGCTCCATCTTCATCGCCTCCAGGACGACGATCAGGTCGCCCTCGTTGACCTGCTGGCCCTCCTCCACGGCGACCTTCACGATCGTGCCCTGCATCGGCGAGGCGAGGGTGTCACCGGAGGCGGCCGGGCCGGACTTCTTGGCCGCGCGGCGCTTCGGCTTGGCGCCGCCCGCGGCGGCCGTGCGGGCCAGGGTCATGCCCAGCGAGGACGGGAGGGAGACCTCCAGCCGCTTGCCGCCGACCTCGACGACGACGGTCTCGCGGCCGGGCTCGTCCTCGGTGTCGTCGGCGGCCGGAGCCGAGAACGGCGGGATCTCGTTGACGAACTCGGTCTCGATCCAGCGGGTGTGGACCGTGAACGGGTTGCCGTCGGCCGGGGCGAAGGCGGGGTCGGCGACGACCGCGCGGTGGAACGGGATGGCGGTGGCCATGCCCTCCACGTTGAACTCCGCCAGGGCGCGCGCGGCCCGCTGGAGGGCCTGCTCGCGGGTGGCGCCGGTGACGATCAGCTTGGCCAGCAGCGAGTCCCAGGCGGGGCCGATGACCGAGCCGGCCTCCACGCCGGCGTCCAGGCGCACGCCCGGGCCGGTCGGGGCGTCGAACCGGGTGACGGTGCCGGGGGCGGGCAGGAAGTTGCGGCCCGGGTCCTCGCCGTTGATGCGGAACTCGAAGGAGTGGCCGCGCAGGACCGGGTCCCCGTAGCCGAGCTCCTCGCCGTCGGCGATGCGGAACATCTCGCGGACCAGGTCGATGCCGGCGACCTCCTCGGTCACGGGGTGCTCGACCTGGAGGCGGGTGTTGACCTCCAGGAAGGAGATCGTGCCGTCGGTGCCGACGAGGAACTCGACGGTGCCCGCGCCGACGTAGCCGGCCTCCTTGAGGATGGCCTTGGACGCGGCGTAGAGCTCGGCGTTCTGGGCCTCGGACAGGAACGGGGCCGGGGCCTCCTCGACGAGCTTCTGGTGGCGGCGCTGGAGCGAGCAGTCACGCGTGGAGACGACGACCACGTTGCCGTGGGAGTCGGCCAGGCACTGGGTCTCGACGTGGCGCGGCTTGTCGAGGTAGCGCTCGACGAAGCACTCGCCGCGGCCGAAGGCGGCCACGGCCTCGCGCACGGCGGACTCGTACAGCTCGGGGACCTCTTCGAGGGTGCGGGCGACCTTCAGACCGCGGCCGCCGCCGCCGAAGGCGGCCTTGATCGCGATGGGCAGCCCGTTCTGCTCGGCGAAGGCGACGACCTCCTCCGCCCCGGAGACCGGGTCGGGGGTGCCGGCGACCAGCGGGGCGCCGGCGCGCTGGGCGATGTGGCGGGCGGCCACCTTGTCGCCGAGGTCGCGGATGGCCTGCGGCGGCGGGCCGATCCAGGTCAGGCCCGCGTCGATGACGGCCTGGGCGAATTCGGCGTTCTCGGACAGGAAGCCGTATCCGGGGTGGATGGCGTCCGCACCCGAGTCGGCGGCGGCCTGCAGGACCTTGCCGATGTCGAGGTAGCTGGCCGCAGGGGTGTCACCGCCCAACGCGAAAGCTTCGTCTGCCGCGCGGACGTGCAGAGCGTCCCGGTCCGGATCGGCGTAGACGGCTACGCTCGCGATCCCGGCGTCCCGGCAGGCCCGAGCAACGCGGACAGCGATTTCGCCACGGTTGGCGATGAGCACCTTGCGCACGATGGCTCCCTCCTTGAAACAAGCTGAGTTTAGGGACTGCCGACACGGCCTTACGACCCTTCCCCGGTGGTGAGCTTGCCCACACAGAGCGTGATGCGAGTGCCCCTTGAGTGTGAAAACCCTTGTGTCGCCCCAGGTCAGGGAGATCCCCGACTGCACAGTAACCCCGTGGCGCGTCGAAGGTCTCTGTTCGGCGGGTCAGCGGCCCCCGTCGATTCTTTGTGGAGTCCCTACGAACGGCCTAGGCAATCTTTGCGTGAGAGCCGTCACGGCCCCGGTCCCGTAACGGAGCGGCCCGAACCCCTTGTCCGCGGGTTTACTCGTTAGTAGCCTCCGTGGCGTCGAACACGCTTGTGGCGTGGGAGGGATGGGGGCGTCGTGCTGCGCAGACTCGTGGCGGGGCTGGGCGCGCTCGCGCTCGTCGCCGAGGCGGCGGTGCTCGTGGTCGTCCATCTCGTGCTCGGCCGGGCGACGGCCGGTCAGTCGATGTCGGTCGCCGGCAGTGACCCGGAGGTCATGTCCAAGGCGACGTACGGGCTGGGGGCCGCCCTCGGGGCCTTCCTCCTGCTGGCCGCCGCGCTCCTCGCCGCAGCCGCCGTGCGCGACCACCCGCCCGGTCGCACCGCCCGGGTGGTGCTCGTCGCCGCCGCCGTCACCCATGTGGTCCTCGGCGCCCTCGCCGCCGCACTCGTCGGCTGGGGCGCCTTCGCGGCGGTCATGTCGGCCTTCTGCCTGATCGCGGGGACCCTGATCCTCCACGGGGACCGGACGGGACCGCCGCGGCAGGGGCTCAGACCCACAAGTCCGTGATGGAAACGTCCAGTTCGCCCAGCAGGGAGCGCAGCAGCGGCATCGACAGGCCGATGACGTTGCCCGGGTCCCCGTCGATGCCGTCGATGAACGCGGACGACAGCCCGTCCAGGGTGAACGCCCCGGCCACGTGCAGCGGCTCACCGCTCTCCACGTACGCCGCCACCTCCGCGTCCGTCGGCTCGCCGAAGCGGACCGTCGTCGAGGCCGTCGCCGAGACCTGACGCCCCGTCGCCGTGTCGATCACGCAGTGGCCCGTGCGCAGGACGCCGGCCCGCCCGCGCATCGACTTCCAGCGGGCCGTGGCCTCCGCCGCGTCGGCGGGCTTGCCCAGCGCCTCGCCGTCCAGCTCCAGCACCGAGTCGCAGCCGATCACCAGCGCGCCGGCGGCCTCCGGCAGCTCGGCCACCACCCCCGCCTTGGCCTCGGCCAGGGCCAGCGCCAGCCCGGCCGGCTCGTCGTGGTTCAGCGTGTCCTCGTCGAAGCCGCTGACGATCACGTGCGGGGCCAGACCGGCCTGCCGCAGCAGGTTCAGCCGGGCGGGGGAGGCGGAGGCGAGGACGAGCGTGCGTACGGTCATGGGGGCCAGCCTAGGCCGTGTCTAGAACGGCGCCACGCCCAGTACGTAGATGCCCACCACCGTCGCCAGCAGCAGCACCACGAGCATCCGCCGCAGCATGGCCTGGGCGTCGCGCATGTCCTTCGGCGGCTCGTCCTTCGGGTCTGACCAGAGCATGCTCCGATCCTTGCCCTGGTACACCGGGTGGCGCCTGAGTACGGGTACTCAGGCGCCACCGTCCGTTCGCGCCATATTCCGCGGGCGCCGCGCGGGTTCAGCCCTGGTGGGGCCAGTACGTACGCCCCCACGCCCGCGGCCCCGGCCGCAGCGCGTGCCGGCGGGCCACCCGGCCCGGCGCCGCCCACTCGTCCGGGACCCGGGGCGCGCCCGACGGCGCCGAGGCCAGCGCCGCCGCGCGCAGGTGGACCACCGCCAGTGCGGCGGCCAGCTCCTCGGGGGTCGGGTTGCCCTTGACGACCTTGATCATCACTGTGAGCTCCTCGGGAACCTAGAGGGGGATGTTGCCGTGCTTCTTCGGGGGCAGCGACTCCCGCTTGGTGCGCAGCTGCCGCAGTCCCTTCACCACGTGGGCGCGGGTCTCGGACGGCATGGTCACCGCGTCGATGTAACCGCGCTCGGCGGCGGTGTAGGGGTTGAGCAGGGTGTCCTCGTACTCGGTGATGAGCCGGGCCCGGGTCTCCTCCACCTCCTCCGGAGCGGCTTCCGCGATGGTGCGCCGGTGCAGGATGTTCACCGCGCCCTGCGCGCCCATGACGGCGATCTGGGCGGTCGGCCAGGCCAGGTTCAGGTCAGCGCCGAGGTGCTTGGAGCCCATGACGTCGTAGGCGCCGCCGAAGGCCTTGCGGGTGATGACGGTGATGAGGGGGACGGTGGCCTCGGCGTAGGCGTAGATCAGCTTCGCCCCGCGCCGGATGATTCCGTTGTACTCCTGGTCCGTGCCCGGGAGGAAGCCCGGGACGTCGACGAACGTCAGCACCGGGATGTTGAAGGCGTCGCACGTCCGTACGAAGCGGGCGGCCTTCTCCGAGGCGTTGATGTCCAGGCAGCCGGCGAACTGCATCGGCTGGTTGGCGACCACGCCCACCGGGTGTCCCTCGACGCGGCCGAAGCCGGTGAGGATGTTCGGGGCGAACAGGGACTGCGTCTCCAGGAACTCCCCGTCGTCCAGCACGTGCTCAATCACAGTGTGCATGTCGTACGGCTGGTTCGCACTGTCCGGGATCAGCACGTCGAGTTCGAGGTCGGCGTCGGAGACCTCGGTGTCCGCCTCCTCCGGGAAGGCCGGCGGCTCGGAGAGGTTGTTCGACGGCAGGTACGCGAGGAGCGACTTCACGTACTCGATGGCGTCCTTCTCGTCACCCGCCATGTGGTGCGCCACGCCCGAGGTGGAGTTGTGGGTCCGCGCACCGCCCAGCTCCTCGAAGCCGACGTCCTCGCCGGTGACAGTCTTGATGACGTCCGGGCCGGTGATGAACATGTGCGAGGTCTGGTCGACCATGACCGTGAAGTCGGTGATGGCCGGGGAGTAGACGGCGCCGCCGGCGCAGGGGCCGACGACCAGGCTGATCTGCGGGATCACGCCGGAGGCGTGGACGTTGCGGCGGAAGATCTCGCCGTACATGCCCAGCGCGCTGACGCCCTCCTGGATGCGGGCGCCGCCGGAGTCGTTGATGCCGACGACCGGGCAGCCGGTCTTCAGCGCGAAGTCCATCACCTTGATGATCTTCTGGCCGTAGACCTCGCCGAGGGCTCCGCCGAAGACGGTGAAGTCCTGTGAGAACACGGCCACCGGGCGGCCGTCGACCGTGCCGTAGCCGGTGACGACGCCGTCGCCGTAGGGGCGGGTCTTCTCCAGTCCGAAGTTGGTCGACCGGTGCCGGGCGAACTCGTCCAGCTCGACGAACGACCCCTCGTCCAGCAGCAACGCCACTCGCTCACGTGCCGTCAGCTTGCCCTTGGCGTGCTGCTTCTCGACGGCGCGCTCGGAACCGGCGTGCGTGGCTTCCTCGACTCGGCGCCGCAGGTCCGCGAGCTTGCCCGCGGTCGTGTGCATGTCGATCGGCTCTGAGGGTTGGGACATCGGGGTCGCGGCTCCCTGTGTGGTGTCAACTGCCTGGTCAATTGATTGACTGCTGCTGGCTACTGGTGCGTAGCGTATCGGCGGGCATGGCGCTCGGCAGTGCGGCGTTTGACACACCTACATTGGGTTGCATGACTCCACAAGATGCTTCAGCCGGAGCGACGCCGGGCCGCTGGTCGAGCCTGGACCGGCCGCCCCTGAACGCCTCCGCCCTCTCGCGGGCCCTCGTCACCGGGGGCGGGCTGTGGACCTCCCTGGAGGTCGTTCCCTCCACCGGGTCCACCAACTCCGATCTCGCCGCGCGGGCCGCCGGGCTGCCCGAGGGGGCCGTGCTGGTCGCCGAGGAGCAGACCGCCGGCCGGGGGCGCCTCGACCGCAGCTGGGTCGCGCCGGCCCGGTCCGGGCTGTTCTTCTCCGTGCTGCTCAAGCCGGGCCCGGGCGTGCCCGAGGAGCGGTGGGCGTGGCTGGCCCTGCTCGCCGGGGTGGCCACCGCGACCGGGCTGTCGCGGGCCGCGGGTGTGGACGCGCTGCTCAAGTGGCCCAACGACCTGCTGGTGACGGTGGAGGGCGAGGAGCGCAAGGCCGGCGGGATCCTCGCCGAGCGGGTGGGGGACGGGGTGGTCATCGGGATCGGCCTCAACGTGACCCTCACCGAGGACGAGCTCCCCGTGCCGCAGGCGGGTTCCCTGACGCTCGCGAAGGCGGCGGTGACGGACCGGGAACCGCTCCTGAAGGCCGTGCTGCGGTCCCTGGAGGAGTGGTACGGGCGCTGGCGCGACGCCGCCGGGGACCCCGGGGACAGCGGGCTCCAGGAGACGTACGCGGCGGGCTGCGCCACGCTCGGCCGGCACGTCCGGGCGGACCTGCCGGGGGGTCGGGAGCTCACCGGGACGGCCGAGGCGCTGGACACCGAGGGGCACCTGGTGATCCGGACGGCCGAGGGGGAGCGGGTGGCGGTAGGCGCGGGAGACGTGGTGCACCTGCGGCAGGTGAGGTAGAGGCTGGAAAGGGGGCCGGGTGCGGGGCCGGGGCGCGAGGGTCCCCTGTCCGGCCGAAGCGGGCACGAGGCTCTGAGCCGAGGGGCCGCGCCCGGGGAACGGGTCCGGGCGCGCGGAGGAAACCGCGGGGTACGAGCGGTTTTCGAGCGCGCGCGGAGCCGTCGGCCGGGCTCGGGCGCCCCGGAGACGAAGGGCCTCCCGAAAGAGGGGTGAGTGAGCTACGGCACACCTGCCGTATGGTTTAGGCGATCCCGTCGGGCTCCCGGGAATGCGCACGGAATGGACAGGAGGCGGCCCTTGACCGTCGGCGACTCTACGTCCAGCGCGTCCCCCTCCGGCCCCGCGGGCGGTCACGGGACCCCGATCGGGCGGGACCAGCACACCCCCTTCCACGAGGTCGACCACGCGGCGCAGCCCACGGCCGATCCGCTCGCCATCCGGCTGGAGCAGCTCATCCTGGGCGCCGAGCGGCGCTACACGCCCTTCCAGGCGGCCCGCAGCGCCGGTGTGTCGATGGAGCTGGCCTCCCGCTTCTGGCGGGCCATGGGTTTCGCGGACATCGGGCAGGCCAGGGCCCTGACCGAGGCCGACGTCCTGGCGCTGCGGCGCCTCGCGGGCCTGGTGGAGGCCGGGCTGCTGTCCGAGCCGATGGCGGTGCAGGTGGCGCGTTCCACCGGGCAGACCACGGCCCGGCTGGCCGAATGGCAGATCGACTCCTTCCTGGAGGGGCTGACGGAGCCGCCGGAGCCCGGGATGACCCGTACGGAGGTCACGTACCCGCTGGTGGAGCTGCTGCTGCCGGAGCTGGAGGAGTTCCTCGTCTACGTGTGGCGGCGCCAGCTGGCGGCGGCCACGGGCCGGGTGGTGCAGGTCGCGGACGACGAGGAGATGGTCGACCGGCGGCTCGCGGTGGGCTTCGCGGACCTGGTGGGGTTCACCCGGCTCACCCGCAGGCTGGAGGAGGAGGAGCTCGGCGAGCTGGTCGAGGCCTTCGAGACGACGGCTGCGGACCTGGTCGCCGCGCACGGCGGCCGGCTGATCAAGACGCTCGGCGACGAGGTGCTCTACGCCGCCGACGACGCGGCGACGGCGGCGGAGATCGCGCTGCGGCTGATCGAGACGATGGAGGCGGACGCGAAGATGCCGGAGCTGCGCGTCGGCATAGCGTTCGGGACGGTGACGACCCGGATGGGCGACGTCTTCGGGACGACGGTGAACCTGGCCAGCCGGCTGACCTCCATAGCGCCGAAGGACGCGGTGCTGGTGGACGGCGCGATGGCCGAGGAGCTGGGCCGGACGGGGGCCGCGCCGAAGTCCGAGAAGGACGCCGAGAACGAGGAGGGCGGCGGCTCGTACCGTTTCGCGCTCCAGCCGATGTGGCAGCGGCCGGTGCGCGGACTGGGTGTCGTGGAGCCCTGGTCGTTGACGCGGCGGACGCCTAAGATCCCCGGGTAACGTTCGTTAACTTTTCCGGGAGAGTGTGCCGTGGGCGGGAGCGAAGTCCGGTTCGGGGAGTTCGTGGCGGTGCGGCGGCACGGTGACGGCGGGGTGGTCGCGGAGCTGGTGCTGGACCGGCCCAAGGCCATGAACGCCGTCTCGACGGAGATGGCGCGCTCGATCTCCGCCGCCTGCGACGCGCTCGCGGCGGACGACGGCGTACGGGTCGTCGTCCTGTCCTCCACCCACGAGCGGGCCTTCTGCGTGGGCGCGGACCTCAAGGAGCGCAACTCGCT
Source organism: Streptomyces racemochromogenes (assembly GCF_044129415.1). Lineage (GTDB taxonomy): Bacteria > Actinomycetota > Actinomycetes > Streptomycetales > Streptomycetaceae > Streptomyces > Streptomyces racemochromogenes_A. Next base: position 138,740 of record NZ_JBBDHD010000002.1, on the reverse strand, counting down.
GTCGGACGCCGAGCTGGTGCGGCAGCGGCCGACCACCCGCGGTGCGTACGGGGGCGTGCTGGAGCTGCCGATGCCGACGGTCGCGGCGGTGCACGGCTTCGCCCTGGGCGGCGGCTTCGAGCTGGCGCTGGCCTGCGACGTGATCGTGGCCGACGAGACGGCGGTCGTGGGGCTGCCGGAGGTGTCGGTCGGCGTGATCCCCGGCGGCGGCGGGACGCAGCTGCTGCCGCGCCGGGTCGGCGCGGCGCGGGCCGCCGAGCTGATCTTCACGGCCCGCCGGGTGGAGGCGTCCGAGGCGCTGTCCCTGGGGCTGGTGGACGAGGTGGCGCCGGCCGGCGGGGACCGCGCGCGGGCGCTGGAGCTGGCGGCGGCGATGGCGGCGAACTCCCCGGTCGGACTGCGCGCGGCCAAGCGGGCGCTGCGGCTGGGGCACGGGATGGACCTGACGGCCGGGCTGGAGATCGAGGACGCGGCCTGGCGGACGGTGGCCTTCTCGGGCGACCGGGCGGAGGGCGTGGCGGCGTTCAACGAGAAGCGCAAGCCGCAGTGGCCGGGCCGGTAGGGCGGTAGCGGACCGCTCGCCGTCCGGTGGCGGCCGCGCGATGTGGTTTCGGGTTCACCCAAACTCGCGCCATCCCTCACTTAATCGGATAAACCTCCCTAATCTGGGGTGATGGGAGTTGACGGACGGCTTCGGGCCGTCGTGGGCCTCGCGCAGGCCATGGCGGCGGCCTGCGCGCCGCGGGACAGCGTCCGGGCCGCGGCCCGGGGGGCCCGGCTGGCGATGGACGGGTCCTTCGCGGCCATCTCCGCCTGGGAGCGGGAGCGGGGCCGGCTGCGGGTCCTGGTGAACGAGGGGGAGCTGCGGCCCGGGGAGCAGGAGTTCCCCGAGGACGAGTCCTACCCCGTGCACGACTTCCCGGAGATCGCCGAGTTCCTGCACGAGCGCTGGGCCGGCGGCGGCGGGCCGCACGCCTGGGTCGACAGCGCCGACGGGGGCCGGCCGGGGCGCCGGGCCGCGGCCCTGAGGGCGCGCGGGCGCGGGACGTGCGTGGTCGCGCCGATCGTGCTCAGCGGGCGCGCCTGGGGGGAGCTGTACGTCGCCCGGAACGAGGGGCTCCCCGGGTTCGACGACACCGACGCGGAGTTCGCGACCGTCCTCGCGGCCGTCGTGGCGGCCGGGCTCGCGCAGAACGAGCGCCTGGAGGAGGCCCGGCGCCTGGCCTTCACCGATCCGCTGACCGGTCTGGCCAACCGCCGGGCGGTGGACATGCGGCTCGACGAGGCGTTGGAGGAGCACCGGCGTACGGGGGCGGTGGTGAGCCTGGTGGTCTGCGATCTCAACGGCCTCAAGAAGGTCAACGACACCCTCGGCCACGCGACGGGCGACCGGCTGCTGGAACGGTTCGGCTCGGTGCTCAGCCTGTGCGGGGCCCTGCTGGCGGGGTCGCTGGTGGCGCGGCTGGGCGGGGACGAGTTCTGCCTGGTCAGCGTCGGCCCGTCGGCGGACGAGGTGGTGCGGGTCACCGAGGAGGTGTGCGTACGGGCCGCCGCGCTGGAGCTGGGGGAGGGCGTGGCCTGCGGGGTGGCCTCCACCGGAGACCCGATCGGGGCGGTGAAGTCCTCCCGGCGGCTGTTCCGGCTGGCCGACGCGGCGCAGTACAAGGCGAAGGCGGCCCGGTCCACGGGCCCGGTGGTCGCGGGACGGGACACGGCGGTGGTGCGGCTGGCCGATGCGGCGGCCCGTGAGTCGCCGGGGGAGCGGCGGCGGTTCCGGGGGCGGCAGTAGGCGGCCGGGGCGGAGGTTGATCCGTAAGGGGTAACCAGCCGACCCGATCGTGACATTCTCAGCTAGTGACATGAAGGGATTCAGTCCGTAGGGTGCTGAATATGGATATGCACACTGTCGTGGTGGGGACCTCCGGGACCACCGCCGAGGACGTCATCGCCGTCGCCCGAGGCAACGCGCGGGTCGAGCTGTCCGGCGAGGCGCTGGACGCCCTCGGCCGCGCCCGCGAGATCGTCGACGCGCTCGCCGCCAAGCCCGAGCCCGTCTACGGCGTCTCGACCGGCTTCGGCGCCCTCGCCTCCCGGCACATCAGCCCCGAGCTGCGCGCGCAGCTCCAGCGCAACATCGTCCGCTCGCACGCCGCCGGCATGGGCCCCCGCGTCGAGCGCGAGGTCGTCCGCGCCCTGATGTTCCTGCGCCTGAAGACGGTGGCCTCCGGTCACACCGGCGTACGGCCGTCGGTCGCCCAGACCATGGCCGACCTGCTCAACGCGGGCATCACCCCCGTCGTCCACGAGTACGGCTCCCTCGGCTGCTCCGGCGACCTCGCGCCCCTGTCCCACTGCGCCCTCGCGCTCATGGGCGAAGGCGACGCCGAGGGCCCCGACGGCGTCGTCCGCCCGGCCGGCGAACTCCTCGCCGAGCACGGCATCGAGCCCGTCGAGCTCCGCGAGAAGGAGGGCCTCGCCCTCCTCAACGGCACCGACGGCATGCTCGGCATGCTGGTCATGGCCCTCGCCGACCTGCGCACCCTCTACACCTCCGCCGACATCACCGCCGCCCTCACCCTGGAGGCGCTGCTCGGCTCGGAGAAGGTCCTCGCGCCCGAGCTGCACGCCATCCGCCCCCACCCCGGCCAGGGCGCCGCCGCCGCCAACATGGCCGCGGTGCTCAAGGGCTCCGGGCTCACCGGGCACTTCCAGGAGGAGTCCGCGCCGCGCGTGCAGGACGCCTACTCCGTGCGCTGCGCCCCCCAGGTCGCCGGCGCCGGCCGCGACACCCTCGCGCACGCCGCCCTCGTCGCCTCCCGCGAGCTGGCCTCCTCCGTCGACAACCCGGTCGTCCTGCCCGACGGCCGGGTCGAGTCCAACGGCAACTTCCACGGCGCGCCCGTGGCCTACGTCCTGGACTTCCTGGCCATCGCCGCAGCGGACCTCGGCTCCATCGCCGAACGGCGCACCGACCGCCTCCTGGACAAGAACCGCAGCCATGGTCTGCCGCCGTTCCTCGCGGAGGACGCCGGCGTCGACTCCGGCCTCATGATCGCCCAGTACACGCAGGCCGCCCTGGTCAGCGAGATGAAGCGGCTCGCCGTCCCGGCCTCGGCCGACTCCATCCCCTCCTCCGCCATGCAGGAGGACCACGTGTCCATGGGCTGGTCGGCGGCGCGCAAGCTGCGCACCGCGGTCGACAACCTGACCCGCATCATCGCCATCGAGCTGTACGCGGCCACCCGCGCCCTGGAGCTGCGCCACGGCCTCACCCCCGCCCCCGCCAGCCAGGCCGCGCTCGCGGCCGTCCGCGCGGCGGGCGTCGAGGGCCCCGGCCCGGACCGCTTCCTGGCCCCCGACCTCGCGGCGGCCGACGCCTTCGTCCGCGCGGGCGGCCTGGTGGCGGCGGTCGAGCCCGTGACGGGCCCGCTGGCGTAGCGGCCGCACCCTGCCGGCAGAGGCCGCGCTCCGGAGGAACCCGGGGCGCGGCCTTCGGCTTTGCCCCTCCGCGACAGGCCCTAACCCACCCGCGAGCGGCGGACGGAGAAGGTGACGAAGCCCGCTCCCAGGCCCAGGCAGAGGGTGCCGCCCAGGACGTACGGGGTGGTGTCCACGCTGCCCGTGTCGGCCAGGGAGAGGACCGTGATCGTCGCGGGGCGTGCCTCCGGGGCGGCGGCGCCGTCCTCCCCGCCTTCGTCGGTCCCGTCGCCCGTGACCGTCACCGTGCCCGTGTTGGCGGCCGCGGGGGCTCCGGAGGAGGTCTCGGGGGCCGGGGCGGTGGCGTTCGCCGACGGGACGAACCAGAGGGCGGCGAGGAGGGTGGTCGCTCCGAGAGCGGTGAGCAGCGGTCGGCGTGCGGACACGGGGCGATCCCCCTTGCGGAAGCAGCGAATTGGCCGTGAGCGCAGATGCTAGTGAAAGGGGCGGGTCGTGGGAAAGTCGAGGCTGTCGCGGGCTTACTCTCCGTCGTATGAACCCTTCTGAGACCTCACGTTATGTACGACTTCGGGTGGATTTGGTGCTGGAGGTGTCGGATTCCGATGCCCTCATCGGCGCCGCCCTCGCCCACATCAAGGCCGACGAGTTCATGCCGGACGAGGAACGCGGCCACGCCGAGTCCGCGGTGCGGGAAGATGAGTCGGAGGCCCTGGCCTACCTCGTCGACCCGACGGACCTGGTCGCGGAGCTCGCCGGTGTGGAGCTGGCCCAGGCCTCCTGGAGCAGCGAGCCCGTCGAATACGACCCCGAGTCCCTGGAGTGGGACCTGGACGAGGAAGATGGGCACTTCGAAGAAGAGGCCGACAACGCCTGACCGTGGGGTTGCACACATTCGAACGGAGTGTGGAACCGATCCGCGTCGTTAACGCGTTGTCAGGACGTGCAGGGGGCGATGCCCCCTGCCCGGCCCGATCCCGGGAATGCAGCCTCGGGGTTTCCGGCAACGATGGAGTGACGTGTGAGGACGTACAGCAAGCGGCGGCGAAGGCCCCTGGTGGCCGTGTCCGCCGTGCTCGGCGGCGTACTGATGCTTTCGGCCTGCAATGACGGGGGTGCCGACAAGTCGCAGGACGGCACGGCCAAGTCGCAGGCCGATGTCGACGCGGCGGCGGCGAAGGACGCCTCCAAGGCGAAGATAGCGATCACGCCGAAGGACGGCGCCACCAACATAGCCACGACCGACGGAGCGAGCGTCACGGTCAGCGACGGAACGCTCACCAAGGTCGAGTTGAAGAGCTCGGACGGTACGGCCGTCGAAGGCAAGATCGCGGCCGACGGCAAGAGCTGGAAGCCGGACGCGGCGCTGAAGCGTTCCACGAAGTACGCCCTGTCGGCGACCGCGAAGGACGAGTCGGGGCGCGAGGCACACGAGAACGCCTCCTTCACCACCCTCTCGCCCGAGAACAGCTTCATCGGCGACTACACGCCGGAAGAGGGTCAGACGGTCGGCGTGGGCATGCCGGTCTCGATCAACTTCAACAAGCCGATCAAGGACATGAAGGCCGTCCAGGCGGCCATCACGGTCACCTCCAGCAGCGGCCAGGAGGTCGTCGGCCACTGGTTCGGCAACCAGCGCCTGGACTTCCGTCCGGAGCAGTACTGGAAGGCGAACTCCACCGTCACCCTGAAGCTGGCGCTCCAGGGTGTACAGGGCGCGCCCGGCATCCAGGGCGTGCAGAACAAGACGGTCACCTTCAAGATCGGCCGGAGCCAGGTCTCCACGGTCGACACGAAGACCAAGAAGATGACGGTCACCCGGGACGGGCAGGTCCTCAAGACCATCCCGATCTCGGCCGGCTCCCCGGAGAACCCGACCTACAACGGCCAGATGGTGATCTCCGAGAAGTTCAAGGAGACCCGGATGGACGGCTCCACCGTCGGCTTCAAGAACAGTGAGGGCAAGGGCGAGTACGACATCAAGGACGTCCCGCACGCGATGCGGCTGTCCACGTCGGGCACGTTCATCCACGGCAACTACTGGGGCGCCGACTCCATCTTCGGCAGCGTGAACACCAGCCACGGCTGTGTCGGTCTCAACGACTCCAAGGGCGCCAACGACCCGGACACCGCCGGTGCCTGGTTCTACGAGAACTCGCTCATCGGCGACGTGGTCACCGTGGTGAACTCCCCGGACAAGACCATCAAGCCGGACAACGGCCTCAACGGCTGGAACATGAGCTGGGCGGAGTGGAAGGCCGGCCCGTCCGCGTGACGTGACGTGACGCGGCGGTGAGCCGATGCGCGTGCGGCGGGGAGTCCTCGGGGCTCCCCGCCGTTCGCGTTCAGGCCCGCTCCTCCGAGGGCGCCTGCAGGGGCGCGGGCGAGGACGCGCCCGAGGACCCCGGGGCCATGGGGGCCGTCCACGACGACAGCAGGCGCAGGGCGTCCGCCGACGGGGAGCCGGGCTCCGCGTGGAAGGTGACCAGGAACTGCGCCGGATCGTCGGGCAGGGTCAGCGTCTCGAAGGCCAGCTCCAGCTCGCCCACCAGCGGGTGGCGCAGCCGCTTCACCCCGTGGGTCTTGTCGGCCACCGTGTGCGCCGCCCACAGCCGGCGGAACTCCTCGTTCTTCACCGACAACTCCCCGACCAGCGCCGTCAGCTGCTCGTCGTCGGGGTGCTGGCCGGCGTACAGGCGCAGGTTGCTGACCACCTCGCAGGCCCGGCACTCCCAGTCCGCGTACAGCTCCGCCGTCGCCGGGTCGAGGAACACCAGCCGCACCAGGTTCCGCTCCGCCGCCGGGTGCGCGCCGAAGTCCCCGAAGACGGCCGCCGCCAACCGGTTCCAGCCGATCACGTCCTGGCGCCGCCCCACCAGGTACGCCGGTACGCCCTCCATCGCGTCCAGCAGCGTGCGCAGCTCCGGGCGGACCTGCTGGGGGCGCCGGGCACGGCCCTGCTTGCGGGTGCGCGGGCTCGCCAGGTGGTTCAGGTGCGCCGTCTCGGCGTCGCCCAGGCGCAGCGCCCGCGCGACGGCGTCCAGGACCTCCGCGGAGACGTTGTGGCCGTGGCCCTGCTCCAGGCGCGTGTAGTACGCCACCGACACCCCGGCCAGCTGCGCCAGCTCCTCCCGGCGCAGCCCCGGGACGCGGCGCCGCCCGTAGTCGGGCAGGCCCACGTCCTCGGGGCGCAGCCGGGCGCGGCAGGTACGGAGGAAGTCGCCCAGTTCGGCTCGTTGGTCCAGGTGGTGGGGGTCCATAGCGCCAGTATCCGTGGCGGGAGGGCACGGCGCGGGGCTCAGCCTGACCCCCTCAGGGGTAGGTCCGGCAGTCGTAGGCACAGCAGGGGACTGGGTGGCCGCGGCGCGGCGGGGCATCGTGGAGCCCGTCGCAGTACGGACGCCCGGGCCGGCCCTTCCGGTGGGCCCCGGCGTCCTCGTCCGAGGAGAGCACCCCATGTCCGTCACCCAGGCAGCCGCCTACGCAGCCCCCGCCCCCAAGGCCCCGCTGGAGCGCACGACCGTTCCGCGCCGCCCGGTCGGCGAGCACGACGTCCTCATCGAGATCAAGTACGCCGGCATCTGCCATTCCGACATCCACCAGGCCCGCGACGGCTGGGGCGAGGGCATCTTCCCCATGGTCCCGGGCCACGAGATCGCCGGTGTGGTGGCCGAGGTCGGCGAGGGCGTGTCCCGGTTCGCGGTCGGCGACCGGATCGGCGTCGGCTGCCTGGTCGACAGCTGCCGCACGTGCGAGTACTGCCTGGCCGGGCAGGAGCAGCACTGCGTCAAGGGCGCGACCGGCACGTACAACGCGCTCGGCCGGGACGGCGAGCCCACCTACGGCGGCTACTCCACGCACCTGGTCGTGGACGAGAACTACGCCGTGCGCATCCCCGAGGGCCTGTCCCTCGACGTGGCCGCGCCCCTGCTGTGCGCCGGCATCACCCTGTACTCCCCGCTGAAGCACTGGGGCGCCGGGCCGGGCAAGAAGGTCGCGGTCGTCGGCCTCGGCGGCCTCGGGCACATGGGCGTGAAGATCGCGCACGCGCTGGGCGCGGAGGTGACCGTCCTGTCGCAGTCCCTGCGCAAGAAGGAGGACGGGCTGCGGCTGGGCGCCGACCACTACCACGCGACCGCCGACGAGGCCACCTTCACGGAGCTGAGGGGCCGCTTCGACCTGATCCTGTCCACGGTCTCGGCCCCGCTGGGCCTGGACCGGTACCTGTCCCTGCTGCGGGTCGGCGGCGCGCTGGTGAACGTGGGCGCCCCGGAGGAGCCGGTGGAGCTGAACCTGTTCTCGGTCATCGGCGGCAACAAGACGCTGGCCGGGTCCATGATCGGCGGCATCGCCGAGACCCAGGAGATGCTCGACTTCTGCGCCGAGCACGGCCTGGGCGCGGAGATCGAGGTGATCAGCGCCGAGCAGATCAACGAGGCGTACGAGCGGGTCCTGTCCAGCGACGTCCGCTACCGCTTCGTCATCGACACCTCGACGATCTGACCCCGCCCGTCCTCCCGCCTCCAGGACGGCGGGCTCGCCGTAGACCCGGTAGCCGGTGGGAGGAGATCAGCCCGGCGCCCCCGTAGTGGCGCCGGGCGCGGGTCACTCCCCGGGGGCCGGGGCCACGCCGATGGGGCAGGAGACGCCCGTGCCGCCGATGCCGCAGTAGCCGCCGGGGTTCTTGTCGAGGTACTGCTGGTGGTACGGCTCCGCCGGCCAGAAGGGGCGGTCCTCCGCGGGGAGGACGGCGGTGGTGATCGTGCCGTGGCCCGAGGACGTGAGGACCCGCTGGTAGGCGTCGCGGGAGGCTTCGGCGGCCTTCTGGTGGGCGGGGGAGTGGGTGTACACCGCCGAGCGGTACTGGGTGCCGACGTCGTTGCCCTGGCGGAAGCCCTGGGTGGGGTCGTGGGACTCCCAGAACAGCTTCAGCAGGGTTTCGTAGGAGACGGCGGCCGGGTCGAAGACCACGCGGACGACCTCCGTGTGGCCGGTGAGGCCCGAGCAGACCTCCTCGTACGACGGGTTGCGCGTGTAGCCGCCCTGGTAGCCGGCCAGGGTGGTCCACACGCCGGGGGTCTGCCAGAACTTGCGCTCCGCGCCCCAGAAGCAGCCCAGGCCGAAGTCGGCCACCTCCAGCCCCTCCGGGTAGGGGCCGGCGAGGGGGTTGCCGAGGACGGTGTGGCGCTCGGGCAGGGAGAACTGCGCCTCCGGGCGGCCCTTGAGGGCCTCCTCGGGGGTGGGGAGCTCGGGCGTGCGGCGGTACGAGAACATGGAATTCCCTCCTTGTGGGAGGCACAACGGACGGGGGGGGGCGGGGGTTCCCCCCCCCCCCCCCCCGGCGGTCACGCGTCCGGCGCCGTCACGTCCACCGCCCAGTCTCCGCGACGAAGCCCAGGGCGACGGCGGCGGCGGCCTTGCGGGCCTGCTCGTCGGTCCGGGCGGCCTCGGTCCGCGCGTCCAGGGCGCCGATCTCGGCTTCGAGCCGCTTGGCCTTGCGGATGACGAACACGCCGCGCAGCACCCAGCAGACGACGGCGAGCAGCAGGACGCCGAGGACGGCGAGTACGAGGGTCACGGGGCGAGCACCAGCTTCCGCAGGAGTCCGGTGTCGGGCAGGTCGGCGACGGCCGCGTCCAGGGCGGGGCCGAGCTCGTCCTCGAATCCGGGAACGGGGTAGGACAGGGCGGCCGGCTCCGACCAGGACAGCTCCCAGCGGGCGGCGCCGCGCGCCAGCAGTTCGACGGTGACCAGCCGTTCGAGGGCGCGCCGGACGACCGGGCGGGCGAACTCGCGGGCGGTGCGGCCGGTCGCGGCCCGCGCCTCATCGGACTTCGGGAACCGGTCGGCGATCCGCCAGCGCACCGCCGGGTCGGCGTCCACGGCGTCCAGCAGGTCGCCCAGGCCGGGGCCCGCGCCCTCGGCGGTGAGGGCCTCGCGGATCTCCTCGGCGCCCCGGCCGACGTAGGTGGTCATCGACCGGTGGACGAGCTCGTCCCAGTCCACGCGGGTGAGGGACAGGGCCTCGGGGGTGAGGACGGCCTGCTCCAGCGCGGCCAGGGCCTCCTGCGGGGAGGAGAGCAGTTCCAGGGCCGGTCGGGCCGCCTGGCCGGTGCGGCCGTCGTCGGGCAGGGCCTCGATGCGGGCCACGCGCTCGGCGAGCGCGGGGTGCGAGTCGTACGGGGAGGCGGGCTCGGTGGACAGCTCGCGGCGCATGTCCTCCAGCTCGGCGGCACGGGCGTCGAGGAGGTGGCGCAGACCGCCGAAGACCTGCCCGGGGGCCGGCAGCAGGCCGGCGCCGACGCCGAGGGTGGCGTACGAGCGCATGTAGAAGCCGTGCGCCGAGCCGAGGGCGCCCAGCTCGCGCAGCGCGGAGGCGGCGGAGTCGCGGCCGGCGACGCGGAACGAGGCGAGGTCGGCGGCGAGTTCCTGGCGGCGCGAGGAGGACAGGGTGGCGCGCATGTAGAAGTGGGCGTACCCGGTGTAGATCTTCGCCATGGCGCGGTAGGAGACGCCCGCGCCGTCGGTGTCGATCTCCTTGGCCTTCTTGCCCCGGGCGATCCGCTTCTCGGCGCGCTTCTCCTGCCGGGCGCGCTCCTTGGCCTCGGTGTTGTCGGCGCGCTCGTGGAAGTGGGCGATGGTGCGCACCAGTTGCGCGCGGCCGCGGGCGATGAGGGGGGTGAGGCGGGTGTCGAAGTTGGCGTAGTGGCCCATCTCGTGGGCGAGGACGGCGCGCAGCTGCATCTCGTCCAGGCCGGTCATCAGGGGCAGGCCGAGGTAGAGGCGGCGGGTGCCGGCCCGCAGGCCGAGGAACCGCGCGTCCTCGGAGACGGCGGCGTTGACCTCGTCGATCAGCACGATCTCGTCGGGGGCGCGGGTGCCGACCTGGTCGGCGATCTCGCGGACGGCCTGCCACAGGGCGGGCTCCTGCGCCTCGGTGACGCGGACGCCGGGCAGGGGCCCGGGCCGGGGGGTGCGGAGCATGAACATGCCGCGGACGATCGGGACGGCGAGGACCGCGGTGCCGATGACGATCTTCCCGGCGACCGCGCCGTGCAGCCAGGCGAAGGCCGCCCAGTCGGCGAGCCCGAGGGCGGCGAGCAGGACGAAGCTCAGCAGGTAGAAGCCTGCGAGCAGGACGAGGGCGCGCAGAGCGCGCAGCGAAGCGCCCATATGGACGGGGTCCCCCCACGGGATGGCGCGGCGTTCTGACGCGCTTGGTGCGATGTTTACGCGCACCTTATGTCTCCGCGGGGGCGGCCGGAAGCCGGGGGTGCCGGGGGCCGCGGGCCGCATCCCGCCCCCCGTCGCCCCGTCCGCGCGCCCGCGTCGCCCCGTCCGCGCGCCCGCGCGCGGCAACTCCCGTACGCCCGGCGCCGGATCAGTGCGGCAGCGTCGCCGGCGAGCCGCCGTTCGCCTCGTAGCCCGCCACCGCCAGCGCCCGGACCACCGCGTACGCGTGCGCCGGGTCCTCGGCGGCCGACCAGGGGAGCGCGCCCACGTAGCCGTCGACGTGCCGCACCTGCTCCATCGCCTCCGCCCAGCGCTCCATCCTCACCAGGAACCACAGCAGCAGGTGCCGTACGTGCGCCAGCATCGGGTCGTCCGGCCGGGCCTGGTGCACCGCGAACAGGGCCCCCTCCACCGCCCGCGAGACGACCGCGGTCCGCCCGAAGTCGCTCACCAGCAGCTGGTCGGGCAGGTTCTCGTACACGGAGAACAGCGGCAGCGCCGCGAGCAGTGAACCCCGCGGGGCGCGGGCCGCGGCGGCCTCGGCGAAGGCGGCCGCCTTCTCCCGCGAACCGTGCCACTTCTCGCACCAGTAGTGCAGGGCCGCCAGGTGCGCGCCCAGGTGGGCGGGCGCCACGTCGATCACCTTGGCCCACAGGGCGTCGAACTCCGCCTCGGAGTAGCCCAGTCCCCGCGCCACCGCCAGCTCCGTGATGAACGGCACCGGGTCGCCGGGCGCCAGCAGCGCCGCCTTGCGGCAGGCCTCCCGCGCCTCCTCCAGCATGATCCGGTGGTCCTGCGCGCCCACCCCGCCGGAGGACCGCCAGGCCTGCTGCACCAGCAGCTCCGCGTGCACCTGGGCGCCGCCCGCGTCCTTCTCCGCCTCCAGACGCCACGCCTTCAGCCACGGCGCACCGACCCCCGGACGCCGGACGAGGTCCAGCGCCGCCGCCCCGCCGAAGGCCTGCACCCGCTGCCAGCGCAGCTCGCCGTCCTTCGGGGTGCCGGCCAGCAGCGCGGAGGCGGCCTGCCATCCGCCGCCGCGCTGGACGTTCTCCAGAGCGTCCATCAGGTCCTGGTCGGGCCCGGGCACCCGGACGTCGAGCTCCTCCTGCCGCGCGAACCCGTAGTCCGCGGGGTCGGCGGCGTCGGGGCTGCCGGGGGAGACCAGGCGCAGCCCGCCGCGCCGGATCCGCACGAACCGATAGATCATGAGGCCGGCCAGGGCCGATGTCATCAGGACCCACAAAATCTGCATGCCTCCCAGCGAACCAGACCCGGCCGGTCGAACGCGAATGTGAAGCGGGCCCCGGTCCCGCGGCCGGCCGGGTCAGCGCCGGGTCGCCGCCGCGTCAGGCCAGGAGAGGAACGATTCCCGCGCGGGGCATAGCATCTGCCCCATGAGCGACGACAGCCACGAGCACCAGAGCTTCGAGACCCGTGCGATCCACGCGGGCAACACGGCGGACCCGCAGACCGGCGCGGTCGTACCCCCGATCTACCAGGTGTCCACCTACAAGCAGGACGGGGTGGGCGGCCTGCGCGGCGGCTACGAGTACAGCCGCAGCGCCAACCCGACCCGCACCGCGCTGGAGGAGAACCTCGCGGCGCTGGAGGGCGGCCGGCGCGGCCTCGCCTTCGCGTCCGGGCTCGCCGCCGAGGACTGCCTGCTGCGCACGCTGCTCGCCCCGGGCGACCACGTGGTCATCCCCAACGACGCCTACGGCGGCACCTTCCGCCTCTTCGCCAAGGTCGTCGCCCGCTGGGGCGTGGAGTGGTCGGTCGCCGACACCTCCGACGCCGAGTCCGTGCGCGCGGCCATCACCCCGAAGACGAGGGTCATCTGGGTCGAGACCCCCTCGAACCCGCTGCTGGGCATCACCGACATCGCGATGATCGCGGACATCGCCCGCACGGCCGGCGCGAAGCTCGTCGTCGACAACACCTTCGCCTCCCCCTACCTGCAGCAGCCGCTCGCGCTCGGCGCCGACGTGGTCGTGCACTCGCTGACCAAGTACATGGGCGGCCACTCCGACGTCGTCGGCGGCGCCCTCGTCACCGCGGACGAGGCCCTCGGCGAGGAGCTCGCCTACCACCAGAACGCCATGGGCGCCGTCGCCGGCCCCTTCGACTCCTGGGTGGTGCTGCGCGGCATCAAGACCCTGGCCGTACGCATGGACCGGCACGCCGAGAACGCGGCGAAGATCGTGGAGGTGCTCCAGCGCCACCCGAAGGTCACCAAGGTCCTCTACCCGGGCCTGCCCGAGCACCCGGGCCACGAGGTCGCCGCCAAGCAGATGCGCAACTTCGGCGGCATGGTGTCCTTCCAGGTCGCCGGCGGTGAGGAGGAGGCCGTCGCGGTCTGCGGCCGCACCCGGATCTTCACCCTGGCCGAGTCCCTCGGCGGCGTCGAGTCCCTCATCGAGCACCCGGGCCGCATGACGCACGCCTCGGTGGCCGGCTCCGCCCTGGAGGTCCCCGCGGACCTGATCCGCCTGTCCGTCGGCATCGAGAACGCCGACGACCTCATCGCGGACCTCACCCAGGCCCTGGGCTGACCTGCCCGCACCGTCCCCGGAGGGCCTACCAGCCCTCCAGGGGCGGTGAGACGTGACTGGGCGGCGTCACCCACGGGTGCGCCAGCGCCGCCCACACCGCGAAGGCCGCCGCCGCGGCCCACAGCACCGCCCAGCCGAACCGGCGCAGGGCGCGGCGCCGGCGCAGCAGCCGCCGCCCCCGGGCCGCGGCGGCCGAGGCCAGACCGGCCGGAACCGCCGGATGCGGCCCCTCCAGCAGCTGTCTGACCTGCGATTCCTTGCGGTCGTACGCGCTCATGGCGTCCCCGCCGAAGAACGCACCGTCTCGCGCAGCGCGGCCACCGCCCGGTTGCGCAGGGCCTCGACCCGCTCCGGCGCGAGCCCCAGCTGCGCGGCCGTGACCTCCTCGGCGACGCCCTCGTACACCCGCATCACCAGCACCAGCCGCTGGACCGGGCTCAGCGGCGCGAGGACCCCGCTCCCGGGCGGCAGCCGCCGCGCGGCGCGCGCGTACAGGGCGCAGAGCTCCTGGCGGGTGTGGTCGTACGGGTCGTCGCCGCGCAGCCGCTCCCAGTGCGCGTACGTACGGGCCAGCGCGCCGGCGAGGATGCGGTGCGCGGCGTACGCCTGCGCCGGGGGCTCGGCCGTCAGCAGGACCGCGACGTGCAGGAGCCGCCCCGCCGCGCCCGCGACGAAGGCCTCGAACTCCGGGTCCCGCACCGCACGCCGGTCCACGGCACCCATGGTGCGGCCTGCGCCACCACCCCGGTCAAGGGGTGGGACGCCGCGGGATCTCCCGCCGTTTCAGGAGGCGGGGCCGCCCTCGGCGCCGGCGGACATCAGCTCCGACAGCGAGCCGTTGAAACGGGTCAGCAGCCGTGTGAACACCTCGCGCTCGTCCTCCGCCCAGCCCTCCGTCACCCGGGCCATCAGCTCGCGCCGCGAGGAGCGGACCTCCTCCAGCCGCGCCAGCCCGCGCGGGGACAGCGCGAGGACCACGGCCCGGCCGTCCTCGGGGTGCGAGGTGCGCTTGACCAGCCCGCTGTCGACGAGCGGGGCCACCTGCCGGGTGACGGTGGAGGAGTCGATGCCCATGCCGGCCGCGAGCGCCTTGACGCCCATCGGGCCTTCGAGGTCGAGCCGGTTCAGCAGCAGGTACGCGGCCCGGTCCATGGAGTTGCGGGCCTGGCCGACCCCGCCGAGGCGGGTCTGCTCGGCCCGGCGGGCGAAGACGGCGACCTGGTGCTGGAGCGCGTCCAGGAGTCCGGATCCGGCGGGCGCTTCGGCCGCCGTGGGCAGGTCGGAACTGGCCGGGATGGAGGGCATGGCCGTGGCTCTCTTCGCGTGGGGCCGACAAGGATGGGGGACAGAGTACGCGGCCGCGCGGCGGCTCGTACGCCGCGTTTGACAACTGATACGCCCCGTCCGCGCGGCCGCCCCCGGCTCGTTCCGCATGGCGAGATCTCGCCCCCCTCCGCCGGCCCGCCCGGGCTCTGCCCCGAGGCCGCGCGGACGGTCCCTCCATCCCTGCGCCGGGGCCTGCGGGGGCTGCGAGACTGGCCGCATGAACTACCGCGTGCAGCCCGTTCCGCAGGTGATCCTCGACGACGTCCGGGGGGCTCAGAAGATGCTGTCCGGGGTGTCCCGGGTGACCGCCATGGAGGGCAGCCGGCACCTCACCGCCCTCGTGGGCGCCCCGGTCCACCTCAAGTGCGAGAACCTCCAGCGCACCGGCTCCTTCAAGCTGCGCGGCGCGTACGTGCGCATCGCGGGTCTGCGCCCCGAGCAGCGCGCCGCCGGCGTCGTCGCGGCCAGCGCCGGCAACCACGCCCAGGGCGTGGCGCTGGCCTCCTCCCTGCTCGGGGTCCGCTCCACCGTGTTCATGCCGGTGGGCGCCCCGCTGCCCAAGGTGGCGGCCACCCGGGAGTACGGCGCCGAGGTGCGGCTGGAGGGGCAGGTCGTCGACGAGACCCTGGCCGCCGCGCAGGAGTACGCGGACCGCACCGGGGCGGTGTTCATCCACCCCTTCGACCACCGCGACATCATCGCCGGCCAGGGCACCGTCGGACTGGAGATCCTGGAGCAGTGCCCCGAGGTCCGCACGATCCTCGTCGGGGTCGGCGGCGGCGGGCTGGCCGCGGGCATCGCGGTGGCGGTCAAGGCGCTGCGCCCGGACGTGAAGGTGATCGGCGTTCAGGCGGCGGGCGCGGCCGCTTACCCGCCCTCCCTCCGGGCCGGCCACCCGGTGTCGGTCGACCACCCCGTCACGATGGCCGACGGCATCAGGGTCGGCCGCCCCGGCGACGTCCCCTTCGCGATCATCGGGGAACTGCTGGACGACGTACGCACGGTCTCGGAGGACGCCCTGTCCAGCGCGCTGCTGCTGTGCCTGGAGCGGGCCAAGCTGGTCGTCGAACCGGCCGGCTGCGCCCCCGTGGCCGCGCTGCTGTCCGAGCCCGAGCGGTACGCGGGCGGGCCGGTGGTGGCCGTCCTGTCCGGTGGCAACGTCGACCCGCTGCTGCTCCAGCGGATCCTGCGGCACGGCATGGCGGCGGCGGGCCGCTACCTGTCGCTGCGGCTGCGGGTGGCGGACGCCCCCGGCGCGCTGGCGGGGCTGCTGGGGGTGCTGTCGACGGTGGACGCCAACGTGCTGGACGTCAGCCACGTACGGACCGACCCGCGCCTGGGGCTCACCGAGGTCGAGGTGGAACTGCACCTGGAGACGAAGGGGCCCGAGCACTGCAGGGAGGTCGCCCGCACGCTGCACGGCGCGGGGTACCGGGTGATGGGCTGAGCCCGCCGGGGGAACGCACGTACGCAGCGCGCGACCCATGGCGGAACGCGATATGACGCGATAGGGTGCGGTGGTCGCGCCGGGCGGCCCTGGCCCGGCGCTCCTACGATTTGCCTAGTACCGCCCCGATCCGACTGATCGCTCTGATCGCTGGGAGAATCCGTATGCCGGGCGCCATCTACGCCGAAGCCCTGGTCAAGACCTTCGGCGACGTACGGGCACTGGACGGCGTGGACCTCGACGTCCCCGAGGGAACCGTGCTGGGCCTCCTCGGCCCGAACGGCGCGGGCAAGACCACGACCGTACGCGTCCTGACCACCCTCCTGCGGCCCGACAGCGGCCGCGCCGTCGTCGCCGGGATCGACGTCCTCAAGCACCCCAACGACGTCCGCCGCTCCATAGGCCTCTCCGGCCAGTTCGCCGCCGTCGACGAATACCTCACCGGCCGCGAGAACCTCCGGATGGTCGGCCAGCTCTACCAGATGAGCGGGCGCGCGGCCAAGGCACGGGCCGCCGAACTCCTGGAGCGCTTCAACCTCGCCGAGGCCGCCGACCGCACCGCCAAGACCTACTCGGGCGGCATGCGCCGGCGCCTCGACCTCGCGGCCGCCCTCGTCGTCCGCCCGCCGGTGATGTTCATGGACGAGCCCACCACCGGCCTCGACCCGCGCAACCGCCAGGCCCTCTGGGACGTCATCGAGGAACTGGTCGCGGGCGGCACCACCCTCCTGCTCACCACCCAGTACCTGGAGGAGGCCGACCGCCTCGCCCACGACATCTGCGTGGTCGACCACGGCAGGGTCATCGCCCGCGGCACCTCCGACCAGCTCAAGGCCCGGACGGGCGGCGAACGCGTCGAGGTCGTCGTCCACGAACGCGACCACATCGCCACCGCCCGCGAGGTCCTCGCGGGCTTCGGCAGGGGCGAGACCACCGTCGAGGAGCACACCCGCAAGCTCACCGTCCCCGTGCAGGGCGGCGCCAAGCTGCTCGCCGAGGTCATCCGCGAGCTGGACCTGCGAGGCATCGAGATCGACGACATCGGCCTGCGCCGCCCCACCCTCGACGACGTGTTCATCTCCCTCACCGGCCACGCCGCGCAGCTGACCGGGGAGGGCGCCGACGGCGCCGGCCCGCCGCAGGCCGGGGGCCGCGGCGACGCCCTGAAGGAGAAGGAGGCGGCACAGTGACCACCACCTCCCCGGCCACCGGCCTCACGGCCCCCCGCCCGCGCGGCGGCATCGTCGGGAGCGCCAAGGACTCCCTGGTCATCGCCCGGCGGAACCTGCTGAGGATGTCCAGGATTCCCGAGGTGATCGTCTTCGGGCTGGTCCAGCCGGTCATGTTCGTCGTGCTGTTCAGCTACGTCTTCGGCGGCTCGATCGCCGTCGGCGGCAGCACCTCCCCGCAGGCCTACCGCGAGTTCCTGATGGCCGGCATCTTCGCCCAGACCGTCACCTTCGCCACCGCCGGAGCGGGCGCGGGCATCGCCGACGACATGCACAAGGGCCTGATCGACCGCTTCCGCTCCCTGCCCATGGCCCGCGGCGCCGTCCTGACCGGCCGCACCCTCGCCGACCTCGTCCAGACGACCCTGACCCTGGTCGTCCTCGCGGTCGTCGCCCTGCTCGTCGGCTGGCGCACCCACACCAGCCCCGTCGAGGTCCTCGCCGGATTCGCCCTGCTGCTCCTGCTCGGGTACGCCTTCTCCTGGATCGGCGCCCTGATCGGCCTGTCGGTGCGTACCCCGGAGGCCGCCACCTCGGGCGGGCTGATCTGGCTCTTCCCGCTGACGTTCATCTCGAACGCCTTCGTCCCCTCCGAGAACATGCCGCCCTTCCTGCGGACCATCGCGGAGTGGAACCCCTTCAGCGCCACCGTCCAGGCGGCCCGCGTGCTCTTCGGCAACCTCCCCGAGGGCTACCCCGTGCCGGACGCCTGGCCCATGCAGCACCCCGTCGTGGCGTCGGTCCTGTGGTCGGTACTGATCATCGTGGGCTTCCGCACCCTCGCCGTGCGCAAGTACCGGTCGGCCACCGCCTGAGCCCGGGCGTGCGAGAGCCCCCGCCGGAACCGGTCCGGCGGGGGCTCTCGCGTACGGCCTGGGCCTCGTGAAGGGGCGGCTCAGCCGTTGAACGGCTTCACGGCCATGACCTTGACGGTGGCCTTCTTGCCGTTCGGCAGCTCGTACTGGGCGTCCTCGCCGACCTTCTTGCCCAGCACGCCCGCGCCCAGCGGGGACTGCGGGGAGTAGGTCTCGAAGTCGTCGGAGGCGTACTCGCGGGAAGCGAGCAGGAACTCCAGCGTGTCGTCCTCGTCGCCGTCGAACGCGATGGTCACGAGCATGCCCGGGGCCACCTCGCCCTCGGCCGTCGTGGGCGCGGTGCCGACCTTGGCGTTCTCCAGGAGCTGGGTGAGCTGGCGGACGCGGAGCTCCTGCTTGCCCTGCTCCTCCTTGGCCGCGTGGTAGCCGCCGTTCTCACGCAGGTCGCCCTCCTCGCGGGCAGCCGCGATCTTCATGGCGATCTCCGTGCGGGCGGGACCAGAGAGGTAGTCCAGCTCGGCCTTCAGCTGGTCGTACGCCGCCTGGGTCAGCCAGGTGACGCTCTCGCTCGTCTGGGTCACGGGTGCTCCTCGTCGGTACAGGGGACTACAAAGCCGCCGGTGGCGGGCGAAACCACGAGCCTAACAATTCGGGAAGAAAAGGGGGAGGACACCCTGTGTATGAAGTGTGTCATTGACCCCGGGGGGCGCGCGCGTCCTCCCAGGCGGTGCTGGTCCCGAAGTACGTGTCGTACAGCTCCTGGACCTCCAGCAGGCTCTCCGGCGGCACCTTCCCGCAGCGGATGCGCTCCAGGTGGCGGAAGTACTCGAACCGCTCCACTCCCGGGGTGATGACCACCAGCATCTCGGCGCTCTCCCCGGGCGGAGCGGCGAAGGCGTGCTGCTGCCCCGGCGGCACGACGACCAGGTCGCCGGCCTCGGCGGTGACCACCTTGTCGCCGGCCAGCAGCTGGGCCGTCCCGTCGATCATGTAGAACATCTCGGCGGACCGGCCGTGGTGGTGCGGGCGGGCGCCGTCGGAGCCCGCCCGCAGGCTCACGCGCATGGTGGACAGGAACCCGCCGCCCGTGGAGCTGTCGGCCAGCAGTCGCAGGGAGGAGTCCGGCCCGTAGTGGATCTCCTCCGCGTCGCCGGCGCGGACGACCACCGCGTCGTCGAAATCCGGGATGAACAGTGACATGCGGGCTCCTGGGGCTGCTGGTGTGCGGATGGCGTGACACCCCGGTCCCTACCCCGCCCGGCGCGTGCCGTGAACGCCCCGGGCTGCGGTCGCGGTCAGGATCCGCTTGAAGCGCATGGGGTTCTTCCGTCTGCCGGGCAGGGCACGCGGGGTGTCGCCCGGCAGGTTCAGCGGGCGGTTCCCGCCGCCTGGCAGCCGACCAGCTCGACCATCGTCGCCCGGCCCGTGGTCTTCAGCGTGACCACCTCGTCCACGCGCGTGCTCTCCTGCGGGAACGTGAAGTCCGCCCGGCCGACCTCGGTGTGGTCCTGGTCCTGCGAATCGAGGGTGCAGACACCGGTGACCGAGGCCTCCTTGCGGACCTCCAGGTGCACCTTCACCTCGGAGTCGGAGACGATCTGGAACTTGATCACCTCGGCGCTGACGCTCTGCCCGCCGACGTAGTCCCAGCCGATCCACCCGACGAGGGCCAGCAGCCCCACCCCGAGCACCGACCCGACGACCTTGAGCTTCCGGTCCGCACGCTCGTCCGCCGACCGGCCGTAACGGCCTTCCGGGAGCCCTTCGCGCACCGCGCTCATGATCGATTCCTCTCGCTGGGGAGGGTGAGGCACCCAGGAATTTTCCGTCCCCCGATTCGGTCAATATAGAGGTTGACCGTCGCGCCGAATCACAGAGGATCCTGTCTTGACCGAGCAGCTTCGACTGATGGCCGTGCACGCCCACCCCGACGACGAGTCGAGCAAGGGCGCGGCCACGATGGCCAAGTACGTTTCCGAGGGCGTGCCCGTCCTGGTGGTGACCTGCACCGGCGGTGAGCGCGGTTCCGTACTGAACCCCAAGCTCCAGGGCGACAAGTACATCGAGGAGAACATCCACGAAGTGCGCGCCAAGGAGATGGAGGAGGCCCGCGAGATCCTCGGCGTCGAGCAGGAATGGCTCGGCTACGTCGACTCCGGCCTCCCCGAGGGTGACCCGCTGCCCCCGCTGCCGGAGGGCTGCTTCGCCCTGGCGGACGTCGATGAGGCCGCCGGCGAGCTGGTGAAGAAGATCCGCGCGTTCAAGCCGCAGGTCATCACCACGTACGACGAGAACGGCGGCTACCCGCACCCCGACCACATCATGACCCACAAGATCACGATGGTGGCTTTCGACGGCGCGGCCGACACCGACAAGTTCCCCGAGGCCGAGTACGGCGCCCCGTACCAGCCGCAGAAGCTCTACTACAACCAGGGCTTCAACAAGCCGCGCACCATCGCCCTGCACGAGGCGCTCCTCGCGCGCGGACTGGAGTCCCCCTACGGCGAGTGGCTGGAGCGGTGGAAGGAGTTCGAGCGTAAGGAGCGGACCCTCACCACGCACGTGCCCTGCTCGGACTTCTTCGAGATCCGCGACAAGGCCCTCATCGCGCACGCCACGCAGATCGACCCCGACGGCGGCTGGTTCCGCGTCCCGATGGAGATCCAGAAGGAGGTCTGGCCCACCGAGGAGTACGAGCTCGCGAAGTCGCTCGTCGACACTTCCCTCCCCGAGTCCGACCTCTTCGCGGGCATCCGGGAGAATGCCTAGCTATGAGCGCTATGCAGGCAGCAGTCACCCAGCTCGTTCCGCTGGCCGCCGACACCTTCGACAAGAACAAGGTGACCCCCGGTCTTCTGGGGTTCATCGTGTTCGCGGCCCTCGCCCTCGGCGTGTGGGGCCTGATGAAGTCGATGAGCAAGCACATGGGCCGCGTGGACTTCGAGGAAGCCCCGGAGCCCGCCGCCGCGTCGGCGGCCCCGGCGGCCGACGCGACCAAGGCCTGAGCCACGCGGTACCACGGGTGAGCACCCGCCCCGCCGGAACCCGGCAGGGCGGGGCGCTGCCGTGCGCGCACCCCTCCGTACGGTGAGAGCGGTGCACGCGCCGTGGAGCGGTGCGCGGAAGGCTGAGCGGTGCTCGCGCCGACGGCGGGTGCTCACCCCTGCGAGCGGTGTTCACGCCGGAGAGTGGTGATCGTGCCGCCGAGCGGTGTTCACGCCGGAGTGCGGTGATCGTGCCGGCGGGTGCTCCCCCCCCTGCGAGCGGTGCTCACACCGCCGAGCGGTGTCTACGCCGCAGAGCGGTGCACGCGCCGTCGAGCGCTGATCGCACGCCGGAGAGCGGTGCCCACGTCCGCCGAGCGGTGATCAGCTTCCAGAGCACCGCACCGCTCACGCCGGCGGCGTCGGCAGTGCCACCCCCATGACCTCACGGGCACGGAGGTCCGGCACCAGACCCAGACGCCAGGCCTGCCAGCCCTCTGCCGGGTCCACACCCCGGCCCAGGACCGCCCCGTACGCCTCCACGCACTCCTCCAGACGGTCCCCCCGCAGCCCGTGCGCCCCCTGCGCCAGCCGCGCCAGTTCCGCCCGGGCCGCGTCCGTACCCCCCGCCGTCCCCCCGTAGGGCAGCAGCGTGCAGCGCAGGAACCGCGCCCAGTCCTCCCCGCGCCGGTCCCCGTACGAGCCGAACAGCACCGCCGCCTCCCCGCACAGCGCCAGCGCCTGCGGCACCCGCCCGTTCCCCGCGTCCACCACCGCCAGCTCCAGGCAGGTCCAGCCCTCCCCGTGGGCCAGCCCGATCCGCCGGAAGTCCGCCCGCGCGTCCACCAGCAGCTGCCGGGCGAACCCGGAATTGCGCAGATTCCCCGTCTGCGCCGCCCGCAGGTCCCGCGTCACCCGGCCCGAGTGGTAGCGGGCGTGCGCCAGCCCGTACACGTCCCGCATCCGCGAGAACATCGTCCGGGCCCGCTCCAGCTCCCGCACCGCCCGGTCCAGCCCGCCCTCCTCCTCCAGCGCCTGCCCCAGGTAGTACAGCGTCCACGCCTCGCCCCGCGCGTCCTCCGCCAGCCGGTGCCGGGCCAGGGCGTCCCGCAGCCGCTGGAGCGCCGTCTCCGAGTCCCCGGCGATCACCCGGGCCCGGCCCAGCTGCGTCAGCGCCCATGCCTCACCCCGGTCGTCGCGCGTACGCCCGTACAGACCGAGCGCCAGCAGCAGCTCCTCCTCCGCCCGGGACACGTCACCCACCCGCAGGTGCACCTGCCCCAGCTGGAAGTGCGCCCACGCCTCGCCGTGCACGCTCTCGCTCTCCCGGTGCAGCGCCAGCGACCGCTCCAGCAGTCCCACCGCCTCCCCCAGCCGCCCCAGGTCCCGCTCGACCGCACCCAACGCGTGCAGCGACCACGCCCGGTCACCCGCCAGCTCCTCCGGCTCCTGGAGCACCAGGGCCTCCCGGATCCGGGCCGCCGCCTCCGGCAGGTTCCCCTGGTGGTGCAGGGTGATGCCCAGCGACAACAGGGCCATCGCCGCCCCCGCCTCCTGCCGGGCCTCCTTGTACTGGTCCACCAGCGAGGTCAGCGTCGTCCGCGACTTGTCCAGCTCGCCGAGCTGGCGCGCCGCGATACCGGTGCGCCACTGCACCGACCGGTTCAGCCGCCCCTGGTCCACCGCCCGCGTCAGCTCGTTGATCTCACCCAGCCGGTACAGGTCCCCGCGCAGCAGACAGAAGTCGCACAGCGCCCCCAGCAGATCCAGCACCGCCTGCTGGTCCACCCCCTCCGACTGCCGCAGCGCCGCCGTGATGAAGCTCGACTCGTCGTCCAGCCAGCGCAGCGCCGCGTCCAGCGACGGGAAACCGTGCCCCCCGAAATGGTCCGCCCGGGTCGACATCTTCCCGTCGACCATCCGGATCACCGCGTCCGCCAGCCGCGCGTAGTCCCGGATCAACCGCTCGTGGGCGGCCGCCGCCTCCGCCCGGTCCTCGTCCGCCGCCAGCCGCGCCGCCGCGTACGCGCGCACCGCGTCGTGCACCCGGTACCGCTCCCCGCGCACGAGGTCCAGCAGGCCCGCCCGGGCCAGCTCGCCCAGCAGCCGCCCCGCCTCCACCCGCTCGGCGTCCACCAGCGCCGCGGCCGCCGCCGCACCCAGCGAAGCCCGCCCCGCCAGGGTGAGCCGGCGCAGCAGCCGGCGCCGCTCCTCGGGCAGGCGTACGTAGGCCAGCTCCAGCGCCTGCTCCAGCGCACCCTCCCCGTCCCCGCCCCCGTCCGAGGCCCGCGCCGCCCCCAGCGGAGCCAGCACCCGCAGCGCCAGCGGCAACCCCGCCGCCAGCTCCAGCAGCCCCGCCTCCGCCACCGGCCCCGGCACGGGCTCACCCGCCGCCCGCGCCCCGGCCCGCAGCACCTCCGCCGCCTCCGGCCCGGCCAGCCGCACCACCGGCAACTGGTGCACCCACGCCCCCAGGTCCGCGGGCAGCTCCAGCGGCTCCCGCGCCGTGACCAGCACCAGGCTCTCCGAGCGCTCCGGCACCAGCGCCCGCACCTGTTCCGGGTCCACCGCGTCGTCCAGCACCACCGTCACCGGCAGCCCCTGGAGGTGCTGGTGGTACAGCTCCCCGAGCCGGCGCACCTGCTGCTCGGCCGAGGCCCCCTCCCGGAACAGCAGCTGCTCGCGCGGGGCGCCGAGCCGGTTCAGCAGGTGCAGCAGCGCCTCCCGCGTCGACAGCGGCGCCTCACCCGCGGCCGTCGCCCCGCCCCGCAGGTCCACCACGCACGCCCCACGGAACTGGTCCCGCAGGGCGTGCGCCGCCCGCAGCGCCAGCGCCGTGCGGCCCACCCCCGGCTCACCGTGCAGCACGACCACCACCGGCCGCGTCTCGGTACTCGCCCGCGCCGTCTGCACCCACTGCGCGATCCGCGCCAGCTCCGCCCGCCGGCCGGTGAACAGGGCGTCGGCGTCCGGGAGCTGCCCGAACGACTGCTCCAGCATGCTCCGCCGCCGCGCCTCCGCGCTCCGGTCCGCCCCGCGCAACTGCGGCGGCACGGCGGGCTGTCCGGCCCGTACGGGGGCGGTGACGGGGGCCGCGGTGGCGGTCGTGGCGGCCGCCACGGTCCGCTCCTGCTCCAGGAAGGGCCGGATCCCGCGCACCTCCAGCGCCGTCAGCCACTTCAGCCTCAGCTGCTCCGGCCCGCCCGGGCGCCCCGCCGCCCCGGCCCGCCGGTTCGCGGCGGGCACGTGCACGGCCGCCACCCGGGCCACCGCCGTCGCGGCCCCCGCCGCGCCGACCACGACGCCCGCGCCGAGCGCCGTACCGCCGTCGACGCCGAAGGCCAGGTCCGCCCCGGCGGCGGCCACCGCGGCGACGGCCGTCACCAGCAGCGCCGTCCCGCTGCCGGCCCGCCGGAAGGCCTCCCCGAGCGACTGCGCCCCGGCGGCGGCCTCGTCGAGCGCGGCCACGTAGGCGGCGTACTCCTCGTCCGCCACCCCGGCCAGCCCCCCGAGCGCCTCCCGCCCCCGCGCGAGCAACACCTCACCGTCCACGCCGCCCCCCGCCCGCCGAACCTCCTCCCCGACGACCCGGGCCAGCACCCGCTCCGCCTCGACACGATGGCTGTCCCGCATCGGCATCCTCCTCGGAGAGCTCCGCAAACGTCCGCCAAGTGTCCTGCGCGAAGGTCCACAAGGCGAGCCAATCTGAGCTAGATCAGAGGCAGTTGGGCCACGCACAGCCAACCGCGCGCATATATGCGCGCCGCCCGGACACGAGGCGGCGACACCGCCCCGGACGCCCCGCCTCAGTCGCCGGGCCATGGGGTGAGCATCCGTAACCCGGTCTCTCAATCGCTCGTTGGATCGGATATCGGACGAATTCCCGAGGGAGAACACGCCATGGAGCTCATACCGGTCGCCTCGTACGCACGTACCTCACAGGACTCACGGCACCGCGACGAACGCGGGGTGCGAAACCAACACCGGATCAATGAAAAGACCGCCCGCGACCAAGGCTGCGTCGTCGTGGCCACCTACACCGACAAAGCGCGCAGTGCGACGAAAGGCGACCGGGAGCGGCCGGCTTTCGACCGTCTGTTGGCCGACTTGCACCGCGGCCACGCCTTCACCGCCGGACCGCTGCGCGGCGTCGTCGCCGTCGCGGACGACCGGCTCTACCGAAGGCCGGAGGACTTCATCCGCTTCATGTCGGCGCTGACTTCGGGGCCCGGCCGTGTGTACGTCGGCCGGGACGGATTGCGCGACCCCTACACGAAGGAGGGGCTGCTGCAAGGCGCCGAATCCCTTCAGGGTGCTGTGGCCGAGGGGAGGATGCGCAGCCGGCGGGTCCAGGACTGGCACTGGTCCCGGGCGATGGACGGACTGCCGCACAGCGGCCCGAGGCCGTTCGGGTGGCAGGAGGACCGCCAGAGCCTGCACCCGGTGGAGGCGGAGCTGGTCCGCAAGGCCATCGAGGAGCGGATCGCCGGAGCCTCCGTAGGGGAGGTGGTGCGCGAGTGGGCCGCGCTGGGCGTCACCGGCACTCGCGGGGGACGGCCGAATCCGCAGACGGTCACACAGATCATCACTGCGCCGAGGGTGTGCGGCTTCCGGGCCAACCGCGGCGAGCTGCTGATGGATCCGGAGACGGGTCGGCCGTTGATCGGTGTGTGGCAGGCGATCGTGACCCCTGGGCAGTGGGAAGCCGTCTGTGCGACGTTCTCGGCAGGAAGCCTGTACATGCACCGGGGCCCGCTCAGTCCGCGGCTGACCGGCCGCAAGGCCGGCCCGAAGTATCTGGCGACCGGGTTCCTGCGCTGCGGTGCGGAGACAGAGGGGGGCGGCGTATGCGGCCAGCCGATGGGCGGGGGCAAGGCGGCGAGTCGCAAGAGCCCGTACAACTACATCTGCACGGCGGGCCGTGGCTGCGGGCGCTGCGCCATCAGCGGCCCTCTTGTGGAGGAGGCCATCGCGAGGTTGCTCTTTCCGGCAAACGGAAAGGGGAAGGTAAGGCTCCCCGAGTCCATGAGGGAGAGGTGGCAGTCCGGCGAAATGGGCTTCGAGGAGAAGCGGAGGGTGATCGGCTCGGTCTTCGCCCACCTCGTGATCACGCCCGGCCGAAAAGGCTGCCACACCTGGGATTACTCCCGTGTGGTCCCCGTCTGGAAATGGGCCGATCGTCTCTCCTCGGCCGAACCGGCGGCCTGATGGCCCCGCCCGCGAGGCGGGAGCCGGGCGGTGCGGCAGGATGGGCGTATGCCGAACCGCCTCGCGAACGAGACCTCGCCGTATCTGCTCCAGCACGCCGACAACCCGGTCGACTGGTGGCCGTGGTCGCCGGAGGCATTCGAGGAGGCGCGTGAGCGAGGGGTACCCGTGTTGCTCAGTGTCGGCTATTCGAGCTGCCATTGGTGCCATGTGTTCGAATTCGAGAGTTTCGAGGACGAGCTGACCGCCGCCTACATGAACGAGCACTTCGTCAACATCAAGGTCGACCGCGAGGAGCGGCCCGATGTCGACGCCGTGTACATGGAGGCCGTGCAGGCGGCGACCGGGCAGGGCGGGTGGCCCATGACCGTGTTCCTCACCCCCGACGCCGAGCCCTTCTACTTCGGGACCTACTTCCCGCCCGAGCCCCGGCACGGCATGCCCTCCTTCATGCAGGTGCTCGAAGGCGTGCGGGGTGCCTGGGTCGGGCGGCGCGAGGAGGTGGCCGAGGTCGCGCAGCGGATCGTGCGGGACCTCGCCGGGCGGCAGCTGGACTACGGGAAGGCCGGGGTGCCCGGGCCCGAGGAGCTGGGGCGGGCGCTGCTCGGGCTGACGCGCGAGTACGACGCCGTGCGGGGCGGGTTCGGCGGGGCGCCGAAGTTCCCGCCGTCCATGGTGCTGGAGTTCCTGCTGCGCCACCACGCCCGGACGGGGTCCGAGGGGGCCCTCCAGATGGCCGCCGACACCTGTGAGGCCATGGCCCGGGGCGGGATCTACGACCAGCTCGGCGGGGGGTTCGCGCGGTACTCCGTGGACCGGGAGTGGGTCGTGCCGCACTTCGAGAAGATGCTGTATGACAACGCCCTGCTCTGCCGGGTGTACGCGCATCTGTGGCGGGCCACCGGGTCGGACCTCGCGCGGCGGGTCGCGTTGGAGACAGCCGACTTCATGGTGCGGGAACTGCGCACGGAGCAGGGCGGGTTCGCCTCGGCGCTGGATGCCGACAGCGAGGACCCCGAGAGCGGGCGGCACGTCGAGGGCGCGTACTACGCCTGGACGCCGCAGCAGTTGGCCGACGTGCTCGGGGAGGCGGATGGGGAGCTGGCCGCCGCCTACTTCGGGGTCACCGAGGAGGGGACGTTCGAGCACGGGAAGTCGGTGCTCCAACTGCCGCAGGACGGGCCCGTGGTGGAGGCCGAGCGGATCGCCTCGGTCCGGGAGCGGCTGCTCGAAGCGCGCGGCCGGCGGCCCGCGCCCGGGCGGGACGACAAGGTCGTCGCCGCCTGGAACGGGCTGGCCATCGCCGCCCTCGCCGAGTGCGGGGCCCTCTTCGAGCGGCCGGACCTGGTCGAGCGGGCCATCGAGTCCGCCGACCTGCTGGTACGGGTGCACATGGACGGGACGGCCCGGCTGGCGCGGACCAGCCGGGACGGGCGGGTCGGGGCGAACGCCGGGGTGCTGGAGGACTACGGGGACGTCGCCGAGGGGTTCCTGGCCCTGGCCGCCGTCACGGGGGAGGGGGTGTGGCTGGAGTTCGCCGGGTTCCTCGTCGATCTCGTCCTGGCCCGGTTCACGGCCGAGGACGGCTCGCTCTACGACACCGCGCACGACGCCGAGCGGCTGATCCGCCGCCCCCAGGACCCCACCGACACCGCGGCCCCCTCCGGCTGGACGGCCGCCGCCGGCGCGCTGCTCTCGTACGCCGCGCACACCGGCTCGCGGCCCCACCGGGAGGCGGCCGAGCGGGCGCTCGCGGTGGTGCAGGCCCTCGGGCCGCGCGCCCCGCGCTTCATCGGGCACGGCCTGGCGGTGGCGGAGGCGCTCGTGGACGGTCCGCGCGAGGTGGCCGTCGTGGGGCACCCCGAGGATCCGGCGACGGCCGCCCTGCACCGCACCGCGTTGCTGGGGACGGCTCCCGGGGCGGTGGTGGCGGTCGGGCTGCCGCGTGCGGCCGACGGCAGTGGAGGGGAGTTCCCCCTGCTGGCCGAGCGCACATGCGTGCGCGACCTTCCGACGGCGTACGTGTGCCGGCACTTCGTCTGCGCGCGGCCTACGACGGAACCGGTCGAACTGGCCGACCAGTTGGGTGTGGTTCGTCCCTGAAGGCGTCGGAGTAGCGTCAATTCCGGTTGCGGTACATCAACTCGGAAATGTGGTTTTTAACCAGCCGGTGCCTGAGCTTCACATGTGCTGCCTAGTCTCGTGTCCTCGGGAGTCACCGAGGGGAGTCACCGAGACGCGCACCGGGGGGTGCGCCCGAGGGGGAACGCGGAGGCGGCGGGCCGGGGGGCCCGCGCCACGTCTCCGGGGGGTTTGCCGGTTGCCGCCTGGGGTTGCGGCATGTCTGTGGGGGACGGTTTGTTCACCTCTGTCGTTATTTCCGCCATTTCTCTTGCGCTCTTCTGGATGGCCGCCTTCACCCTGTGGTGGCAGATGCACGCCTGGCGCACGCCGGAGACGCTGGCCTCGACCCGCTTCGACCGCCCCGACGGCGGTGACCGGCTGGCGTTCTCGCTCCTGCTGCCCGCCCGCCACGAGCAGGCCGTTCTGGAACACACCATCGAACGGCTCCTGGAGTCCGGCCACACCGACTACGAGATCATCGTGATCGTCGGCCACGACGACCCGGGGACCGCCGCCGTCGCCGACCGCGCCGCAGCCCGCGCGCCCGAGCACGTGCGCGTCGTCGTCGACCACAACGAGACGAAGAACAAGCCGAAGGCCCTCAACACCGCCCTCCCGCACTGCCGGGGCGACGTCGTCGGGGTCTTCGACGCCGAGGACCAGGTCCATCCCCAGCTGCTCTCGCACGTCGACCACGCCTTCCGCGCCACCGGCGCCGACGTGGTGCAGGGCGGGG
This sequence comes from Streptomyces racemochromogenes, assembly GCF_044129415.1. GTDB lineage: Bacteria > Actinomycetota > Actinomycetes > Streptomycetales > Streptomycetaceae > Streptomyces > Streptomyces racemochromogenes_A. The sequence goes on along the minus strand of NZ_JBBDHD010000002.1, from coordinate 109,648 downwards.
TGCAGCTGATCAACTTCCACTCCAGCTGGTACAGCCTGCGCAACTGCCTGGAGTACTTCTTCTGGTTCCGCTCCCGCCTGCACCTGCACGCGGAGAAGGGGTTCATCCCGCTCGGCGGCAACACCGTGTTCGTGCGCACCGAGGTGCTGCGCGAGGCCGGCGGCTGGGACCAGAACTGCCTCGCCGAGGACTGCGACCTGGGCGTGCGGCTCTCCTCGGTCGGCAAGAAGGTGGTCGTGGCGTACGACTCCGACATGGTCACCCGCGAGGAGACCCCGGGCTCGCTGATGAGCCTGCTCAAGCAGCGCACCCGCTGGAACCAGGGCTTCCTCCAGGTCTACCGGAAGAAGGACTGGCAGCGGCTGCCCGGCCGCGGGCAGCGCTGGCTGGCCCGCTACACGCTGATGACCCCCTTCATGCAGGCGGCGTCCGGGGTGATCATCCCGGTCAACTTCGCCGTGGCGGTCTTCCTCGACGTGCCCGTCGGGGTCGCGATCGTCACCTTCCTGCCCATGATCACGGCACTGGTGACCTTCGTCTTCGAGATCGTCGGCCTGCACGACTTCGGCCGCCAGTACGGGCTGCGCGTGCGTTTCGTCCACTACCTCAAGCTCATCGTCGGCGGCCCCTTCTACCAGGTGATGCTGGCGGGTGCCGCGATCCGCGCGGTCTGGCGCGAGCAGCGCGGCCGCAACGAGTGGGAGCTGACCAGCCACACCGGCGCCCATCTGGAGAACGCCGCGGCTCCGGCCGCGGACGCCGCCGCCCCGATCCGAGAGGACGCCCACCGGTGACCGCCACCGTGCGCACGGCCACTGACCCGCAGCCGGAGGACGCCGACGGCACCGCCCAGCTGCTGCCCGTACGCCGGCTGCCCGGCTCCCGGCTCCCCGCCGGCGAGGAAGGCGCCGGCACGGACACCGGCACCAACGCGGACACCGGCACCGGCACCGGCACCGGCACCGGCACGGACACCGGCACCGGCACCGGCACGGACACCGGCACCGGCGGCGGCGGCGGGGGTCTCGGCGTCCGTCCGCCCGCCCCCGTCCGCCCGCTGGTCCGCTTCCGCTCCTCGCGCCCCGACCTGATCCTGTGCGGGACCCTGCTCCTGGTGATCGTCCTCGTCCAGGGCTGGAACATCACGAACTTCCCGACCCTGAGCGACGACGAGGGCACCTACCTCGCCCAGGCGTGGGCGGTCCAGCAGGGCGAGGGCCTGGCGCACTACACGTACTGGTACGACCACCCGCCGCTCGGCTGGATACAGATCGCCGGGCTGACCTGGCTGCCCTCGCTGTTCGTGCCCGACGCGATGACGGTCGCGCCGATGCGCTTGTCGATGCTCGCCGTCTCCGCCGCCGGTTCCGTTCTGATCTACGTACTGGCCCGCCGGCTGTGGCTGCCGCGCTGGGCGGCCGGGCTCGCGATGGGGCTCTTCGGGCTGTCGCCGCTCTCCGTGGTGCTCCAGCGGGAGATCTTCCTCGACAACCTCGCCGTGATGTGGATGCTGCTGGCCTTCTGCCTCGCCGCGTCGCCCAGCCGTCACCTGTGGCACCACTTCGGCTCCGGGCTGGCCGCCGCCACCGCCGTCCTCACCAAGGAGACGATGCTGGTGGTGCTCCCGGCGCTGCTGGTGACGATGTGGCGCCACAGCCACCGTGACACCCGCAAGTTCGCCGTCACCGGGGCCGTCACCGCCTGCGCGCTGATCGGCCTGTCGTACCCGCTGTACGCCCTGCTCAACAACGAGCTGCTGCCCGGCGCCGGACACGTCTCCCTCATCGACGGCATCACCTACCAGATGAGCCGCCCCGGCTCGGGTTTCATCCTGGACCCCGGCTCCGGCTCCAACGGCGTCTTCCGCTCCTGGCTGTACTACGACACCGTGCTCCCGCTCGGCGGGCTGGCCGGCGCCGTCCTGCTGCTGGCCACCCACCGGTGGTCGGTCACCGCCCGGGCGCTCGCGGGTCCGGCCCTGGCCGCCGTGATCCTGGCGGTGGTGGCGATGCGGCCCTCCGGCTACCTCCCGGCGATGTACGTGATCCAGGCCCTGCCCTTCCTCGCCCTGGTGCTCGCCGCCGCCGCGGCCGGCGTCACCCATGCCGTGCTGCGCCGGCGCCGCGGTCCGGGTGAGCGGCGGGCCCTGGTGTGGGGACGCCGGGTGCTGGTCGGCGTCCTCGCCGTCGCCGCGGCCGCGTTCGTGCTGCCGCGCTGGTACGAGGGCGACCGCACCGCCCTCACCGCCGACGCCAACGCCCCCTACCGGCAGGCCGCCGCCTGGCTGGGCCGCGAGGTGCCCGACCCCGCGCACACCCGTGTCCTCGTCGACGACGCGCTCTGGCTCGATGCCGTTCACTCCGGTTTTGCACCCGGACCCGGCGCCATCTGGTTCTACAAGGCGGACCTCGACCCGGCCGTCACCTCGACCCTGCCGCGCGGCTGGCGGGACATCGACTACGTCGTCTCGTCGCCCACCGTGCGTCGTGACGCGGTGGACCTTCCCACGGTGAAGGCTGCTCTGGAGCATTCGACCGCGGTCGCCGTCTTCGGTACGGGCGAGGACCGTATCGAGATCCGCCGCACCGACCGCGAGAGTGGGAGCTGAACCGCCATGAGCGAGGACCTGTGGCCCCCGCACGCCCTGGACGATCCGGAAGTCGGCGCTCCGCCGGTGCCCTCCGCGTCCGGCGGCGTCACCCTGGTCATCCCGACGTTCAACGAGTCCGCGAACGTCGACGAGTTGCTCCGCCGGCTGCGCGACGCCCTGCCCGCGAGCCCGCCCTGCGAGGTGCTGTTCGTCGACGACTCCACCGACGACACCCCGGCCGTCATCGAGAAGGCCGCCGCCGACTGCCCCTTCCCGGTGGCCGTCCTGCACCGCGACTCCCCGGCCGGGGGCCTGGGCGGAGCCGTCGTCGAGGGCATCGGCCGGGCCGGCTCCGAGTGGATCGTCGTCATGGACGCCGACCTCCAGCACCCGCCGCACCTGGTCCCCGAGCTGGTCGCCGAGGGCGACCGCACCGGGGCCGACCTCGTCGTCGCCTCCCGCTACCTGCCCGGCGGCAGCCGGGCCGGACTGGCCGGCGGCTACCGCGTCGCCGTCTCGCGCGGCGCGACCTGGCTGGCCAAGGGGCTCTTCCCGCGGGCCCTGCGCGGCATCAGCGACCCGATGAGCGGCTTCTTCGCCCTGCGCCGCTCGGCCGTCACCGGCGCCGTCACCGGCGGGGTGCTCAAGCCGCTCGGCTACAAGATCCTGCTGGAGCTGGCCGTCCGCCTCCGGTTCTCGCCGGGAGGTGCCCCCGGGCGGCCGCTGAAGACCGCCGAGGTGCCGTTCGTCTTCCAGGACCGCTTCGCCGGCGAGTCCAAGTCCACCGCCCGCGAAGGGCTGCGCTTCCTGACCCACCTGGCCGCCCTCCGCTCGGCGAGCCCGCTCGCCCGGATGATCGGCTTCGGTCTGATCGGGCTCTCCGGCTTCGTCCCCAACCTCCTCGCGCTGTGGCTGCTCACCCACGCCGGGGCGCAGTACCTGGCCGCCGAGGTCGTCGCCAACCAGGCGGGGGTGCTGTGGAACTTCCTCCTCATCGAGGCCCTCCTCTTCCGCGACCGCCGCCGCCACCGGCACTGGGCGGACCGCGTCGGGCGCTTCGCCCTCCTGGCCAACGCCGACCTGCTGCTGCGCATCCCGCTGATCGCCCTGTTCGTCGGCCGGTTCGGCCTCGGCGTACTGCCCGCGACGGCTCTGGCGCTGGTCACCACCTTCGTGCTGCGTTTCGCCGCCACGGAGGCCCTCGTCTACCTGCCGCGCGGGCCGCGCGCGGCGGCCCGCACCCGTTCCACGACCAGGAGTTGAGCCGCACCGAAAGGACCACCGCATGCCAAGGACGATCCGACGGAGGGCGGGGCGCAGGGCCGCGCTGGCCGCCGTCGGGGCGATGACCGCAGGCCTGCTGCTCACCGCCCCCCAGCCGGCCACGGCCGGAGCGCCCAACCTGCTCGGCAACCCCGGTTTCGAGACCGCCGGCGCGCCCGGCTCCGACATGCCGTCCTGCTGGTCCAAGTCGGGCTGGGGCGACAACGACTTCACCTTCGCCACCGTCACCGACGCCCACAGCGGCACCAAGGCCATGAGGGTCTCGCTCACCCGCCGCGTGGACGGCGACCGCAAGGCCCTGGTCACCGAGAACACCACCTGCGCCCCCACGGTCGCGCCCGGGAGGCAGTACGACCTGTCCGCCTGGTACAAGTCGAACACCCCGGACGTGGCGGTGACCGTCTTCCGCCACGACACCGCGGCCGGCTGGCAGTACTGGACCGATCTGCAGAACCCGCCGGTCAGTGCCGCCTGGTCGCGCACCCAGGTGCGTACGCCCGCGGTCCCGCCGAACACCGACAAGATCGTCTGGGGGCTGTCCGTCTACGGCGTGGGCACCCTCACCACGGACGACTACGCGCTGGAGGAGGTGGGCGCCGTCCCGCCGCAGCCCACCTGTACGGGCACGGCGGAGGAGTGCGCGAAGGGCAAGTGGGAGGTGATGGGCACCCAGAACCCGGTGCGTTCGATGCATGCCGTGGTCCTGAGGAACGGCAAGGTGCTGCTGATCGCCGGCTCCGGCAACGACATCTCCCAGTTCAACGCCGGGACCTTCACCTCCGCCGTCTACGACCCGGTCGCCGGGACCGTGAAGACCGTCCCCACGCCGGTGGACATGTTCTGCTCGGGGCACGTGCAGCTGGCCGACGGCCGGGTGCTGGTGATGAGCGGCAACAAGGGCTACCCGTCCGTCGACGGCAGGATCGGCTACCAGGGGCTGAAGGACTCGTACGTCTTCGACCCGGCGACCGAGACGTACACCAGGACGAACGACCTGAACGGCGGGCACTGGTACCCGTCCGCGACCATCCTCGGCAACGGTGACGTGATCTCCTTCGGCGGGCTGAAGGAGGACTCCACCGGCAACGTCACCGCGGAGAGGTTCTCGGCGGCGCAGAACAAGTGGCTGCCGCTGAACCAGGTCAACCAGACCTGGTCGTACTGGGGCCTGTACCCGTCGATGATCCTCATGCAGGACGGCCGGCTCTTCTACTCCGGCAGCCACACCTTCGGCAACGGCACCGCCGGCTCCGGGGCCTCGGTCTACGACTACGACGCCAACACCATCACGGACGTGCCGGGTCTGCGCAGGAAGGACGAGCGCGACGAGTCGGCGAGCGTGCTGCTGCCCCCGGCCCAGGACCAGCGGGTGCTGACCATCGGCGGCGGCAACAACGAGACCAACCCGGCGGCGAACCGGCTCACCGACCTCATCGACCTGAAGAAGCCCAGTCCCGCCTACACCGCGGGCCCCGACCTCCCGCAGGGCCTCGTCGACACCGGTACGGGCAAGCGGCCGCAGACCGGGGCCGAGGGCAAGATGTACGTCTCCGCCGTGCTGCTGCCCGACGGCAGGGTGCTGGAGACCGGAGGCGGGCTGCACGACCGGGCCGACCCGGTGTTCGAGGCCTCCTTCTTCGACCCCCGGACCGACACCTACCAGCCGGGCCTGGCCACCGATCCCATCCCGCGCACCTACCACTCGGGGGCGTTCCTGCTGCCCGACGGGCGGGTCATGTCGGTCGGCGACAACCCGGGCAACGGCACGTACAACCACGCGGTGTCGGTCTACACGCCGCCCTACCTGTTCAAGGGGCCGCGCCCGAAGCTCACTTCGGTGATCGACACCGAGTGGGTGTACGGGGACACCCAGCGGATCACCGTCGACCGGCCCATCGCCAGGGCGGAGCTGATCCGGCCGGCGGCGGTCACCCACTCCTCCGACCCGAACCAGCGGTTCGTCGACCTGCCGATGACCGTGGTCGACGGCACCACCATCGACCTCCACGTCACCGGCAACCCCAACCTGGCGCCGCCCGGCTGGTACATGCTCTTCGGCGTCGACGCGGCCGGCGTCCCGTCCGTCGCGACCTGGGTGCACCTGGGCGGGGCCCCCTCCCTGGCGGCCGCCGGGCAGCGGCCCGCGGCGCACGAGCACACCTTCGCGAACGAGCTGGCCGCGCCGAAGGAGAACCCCGGGCAGCGGGCCTCCGTCCCCGTCGCCCCCGCCGTGGCGGGCTGCGACCGGCACTACGGGTCGGTGAACGTGTGCGTCCCGACGGCCTTCCCGGCGGAAGTGGCGAAGACCACACCGGCGCGTTGCGCGTGGCTGGCCGCGCACCGCTTCCCGAAGCGGATGAAGGTCAACGGCAGCGACCCGCTCCGTCTGGACGCCGACGGGGACGGCTACACCTGCTAGCCGCCCGTACGGAGAGGGGCCCCGCCGCGTGCTGCGGCGGGGCCCCTCCATGAGATGCGCCCGGAATGCGGCCTCCGGGCGGCCGTGCGATAACGGCAGGATGAAGCGCTCCTCAGTGCGAGTAGGCGGCCAGCGAGATGCCGACGTAGTGGGCCACGAAGGCCGCCAGCGTCAGGGAGTGGAAGACCTCGTGGAAGCCGAAGAAGCGGGGCGAGGGGTTCGGGCGCTTGATCCCGTAGATCACTCCGCCCGCGCTGTAGAGGAGGCCGCCGACGATCACCAGCACCAGGACCGCGATGCCGCCGGTGCGCATGAAGTCGGGCAGGAAGAAGACGGCGGCCCAGCCCATCGCTATGTAGCAGGGGGTGTAGAGCCAGCGCGGGGCGCCGACCCAGAAGACGCGGAAGGCGATGCCGGCGGCGGCCGCGAGCCATACCGCCCACAACAGGGTCCGCCCGGTGGAGTCCGGCAGCAGCAGGACGGTGAGCGGGGTGTAGGTGCCCGCGATGATCAGGAAGATGTTGGCGTGGTCGAGCCGGCGCAGCACCGCCTCGCCGCGCGGTCCCCAGGTCCCGCGGTGGTAGACGGCGCTGACTCCGAAGAGCAGGCAGGCGGTGAGGATGTACACCCCGCACGCGACCCGCGCGCGCGTCGAGTCGGTGAAGGCCATCAGCACGAGGCCGGCGACCACCACGGCCGGGAACATCCCGGTGTGCAGCCAGCCGCGCATCAGCGGCTTGGCTTCCGGGGCTGCGCGTTCGGCCGGTGCGGGAGCTGCGGCAGCGGCGTCAGAAGTCATGGTCGTCATGCTACCTACGGTTCCGTAGGTTTCCGTTAGTCCTCTTTACGGAAGATTGACTGACGTGGCGATGCTCACGTGAGAGGCCCCCTGGACATATGCGCACATCCACCGGATGATCAGATGAGTGCGGTCGACACCGGATGAGCGGAGCGCGAAGCGTCCGGGTCGCGGCCCCCACGGGGCATACACCAAACAAACCCCTCAACAAGGAGCAATCGTGGCGCGCGACAACGCGGCTCCCACCCCTTCCCTCCCGACGACGCACCAGGAGCTGATCTCCTGGGTCGACGAGATCGCGGCGATCACCCAGCCCGACCGCGTCGTCTGGTGCGACGGTTCCGAAGCCGAGTACGAGCGCCTGTGCGAGGAGCTCGTCGCCAAGGGCACGTTCAAGAAGCTCGACGAGACCAAGCGCCCGAACTCGTACTACGCCGCCTCCGACCCCTCCGACGTCGCGCGCGTCGAGGACCGGACCTTCATCTGCTCCGAGAAGGAGGAGGACGCGGGCCCGACCAACCACTGGAAGGCCCCTTCCGAGATGAAGGAGCTCTTCGCCGGTGAGAAGGGCATCTTCCGCGGCTCCATGAAGGGCCGCACGATGTACGTCGTGCCCTTCTGCATGGGCCCCCTGGGCTCCGAGCTCTCCGCGATCGGCGTCGAGATCACCGACTCCGCCTACGTCGCGGTCGCCATGCGCACCATGACCCGCATGGGCAAGGCCGTCCTCGACGAACTCGGCACCGACGGCTTCTTCGTCAAGGCCGTCCACACCCTCGGCGCCCCGCTCGCCGAGGGCCAGGCCGACGTGCCGTGGCCCTGCAACACCACCAAGTACATCTCGCACTTCCCCGAGACCCGCGAGATCTGGTCCTACGGCTCCGGCTACGGCGGCAACGCCCTGCTCGGCAAGAAGTGCTACGCGCTGCGCATCGCCTCCGTCATGGCGCGCGACGAGGGCTGGCTCGCCGAGCACATGCTGATCCTCAAGCTCACCCCGCCGGCCGGCGAGGGCGAGACCAAGTACGTCGCGGCCGCCTTCCCCTCCGCCTGCGGCAAGACCAACCTCGCCATGCTGGAGCCGACCATCCCCGGCTGGACGGTCGAGACCATCGGCGACGACATCGCCTGGATGCGCTTCGGCGAGGACGGCCGCCTCTACGCCATCAACCCGGAGGCCGGCTTCTTCGGCGTCGCCCCCGGCACCGGCGAGCACACCAACGCCAACGCCATGAAGACGATGTACGCCAACACCGTCTTCACCAACGTCGCGCTCACCCCCGACGGTGGCGACGTGTGGTGGGAGGGCATGACCGAGGAGCCCCCGGCCGAGCTCATCGACTGGCGCGGCAACCCGTGGACCCCGGAGTCCGAGACCCCGGCCGCCCACCCCAACGCCCGCTTCGCCGTCCCGGCCTCGCAGTGCCCGACGATCGCCCCCGAGTGGGAGGACCCCAAGGGCGTCCCGATCTCCGCGATCCTCTTCGGCGGCCGCCGCGCCTCCGCCGTCCCCCTGGTCACCGAGTCCTTCGACTGGAACCACGGCGTCTTCATCGGCTCGAACATCGCCTCCGAGAAGACCGCCGCCGCCGAGGGCAAGGTCGGCGAGCTGCGCCGCGACCCCTTCGCGATGCTGCCGTTCTGCGGCTACAACATGGGCGACTACATGGCCCACTGGGTCAAGGTCGCGGCCGACAAGGACCAGACCAAGCTCCCGAAGATCTACTACGTGAACTGGTTCCGCAAGAACGACGCGGGCAAGTTCGTGTGGCCCGGCTTCGGCGAGAACAGCCGCGTCCTGAAGTGGATCGTCGGCCGTCTCGACGGCACCGCCGAGGGCGTCGAGACCGCGATCGGCGTCCTGCCGACCAAGGCCGCCCTCGACCTCGACGGCCTCGACATCTCCGACGAGGACCTCGACTTCCTCCTCACCGTCGACAAGGACGTGTGGCGCGAGGAGGCCGCCCTGGTCCCCGAGCACCTCAACACCTACGGCGACCACACGCCGAAGGAACTGTGGGAGCAGTACCACGCGCTCGTCGAGCGCCTGGGCTGAGCCCGATGCCCGCCCCGGTGCGGCGGGCCACCTGAACGTGGGAGTCCCCGACCAAGGTTCTCCCACCGCTGTGGGAATCCCCGACCAAGGCTTTCCCAGAGCAGCACACGCCCTGCCGACGGGCGGGGGCCACTGTCCCGGCCGCCGCCCGTCACACCCTCAGGAGCGCCCGCGCTCTTCAAGGTAGGCCGTGTGCGTCTGCTGACGGCGGGCCTCCCTGTCCTGGAGGCCCGCCGTCAGGCGTTCCGCCTCGTCGGACAGCACCGACAGCTGCCGCTCCAGGTGCCGCTCCGGCGACTCCCCGCCCGGCGTCAGCCGGGTCCACCAGCGGGTCCGGTTGTACGTGTCCACGCATTCCGGCACGTCCAGCCGGATCGCCCGCGACAGCGCGTGCACCGCGTCCGGCTCCGTGGCCAGGGCCTCCACCCCCCGGCCCGGCTCCAGCAGCGCCGCGTACAGGTCCAGCAGCTCGCCCAGCTTGCCCTCGGCGGCCGGCGGCAGCTCCACCTCCGCCCCGTAGTCCCGCAGCCGGCCCAGGTCCTCCCGTACGGCCTCCAACTGCTCGGCCGTACCCGGGAACAGCGGGACGGGGGCCCGCTCGGGCGGGGCGATCAGCGCGCCCGCCCCGTACAGGCCCGCGACCACCACCGGCCAGTACGCGCCCGCCGCCCCGGCCACCGTCAGCGCCAGGCCGGCCAGTCCGCAGGCGCTGCCGACCAGGTTCTTCTTCGACTCCAGGTAGCCGAGCACCCGGGCCGGCGGCCTACTGGTAGCCACGGATCTCCTCGAAGGCCCCGTCCAGCGCGTGGTTGCCGTGGGTGGCGTCGAAGAGCCGGCCGCCCGTCAGCTCGGTGATGTGGGAGAGCTCCTTGCGGTCCGAGTCCCCGAACAGGACGGCGAAGACCGGCGTGTGCTTCTGCCCCTCCGGGAGGCCGGCGTAGAAGGAGTCGAAGTCCTGCACCCTGTCCCCGCTCTGCCCGTCCGTCATGAGCACGATGGAGGTGAACGCGTCCGCGTTGCCCTGCCCCAGGTGCCGGTAGGCCGCCTTCAGGCTCCCGTACACCGCCGTACCGCCATCGGGGCGCAAGGACTTCACGTCCCCCCGGATCGCGTCCAGGGCGGGCCCCGGGTTCCCGGGCTCCACGACGTGCGTCAGCACCTGCTTCACCTTGTCGCCGAACGGCAGGAGCGTCACCTCCTCGCGGTCCCGGAAACGCCGCCCCGGACCGGAACTCCCCGTCCCGGTCAGGTCCGTGAGCGCGTCCCGCAGCCGGCCGATGCGGTTGTCCTCGCCCATCGAGCCCGAGGTGTCGAGCACGTACACCGTGCGGGAGGGCCGGCGCAGCTCGTTCTCGTACGAGGCCAGCAGCCCGTCCGCGACCGAACGCGAGCCGGGGAACGGCAGCTCCCGCCGCTTCTCCGTGTCCAGCCCGGCAGCCGGCGCCACCCCGGCCGCCACCGGGCGGCGGAAGGTCCGCGCGGTGATGGCCCGCTGCGCCGCGTCACCCCGCAGGTACTCCGTCAGCCGCCGGCCCGACTCCCGGGCCCCGGCGGGGGCGGAGGTCAGGAGCGTCAGCGGGTAGTGGGCGGTGACCACCCCGTCCTTGGGACGGATCACGGTCAGCGGCGCCTTGCCGGCTCCCGCGTCCTTGTTCATGGAGAGCAGCACCGACTCGTAGTTCACGAGGGCGTCGACGTCACCGCGCCTGGCGTACGCCGTCGCCAGCCAGCCCGAGGAACCCGAGGTCAGCTTCTGCCCGTTGAAGAAGCCCTTCAGCCGGGGCCGGGCCTTCTTCACGTCCTCGTCGGTGAGCGCCGCCTGCGCCCCCGAGAGCCCCGAGGCCACCGACACGAGGGCCGAGAAACCGGAGTTGGAACGCACCGGATCCGTCATCCCGTACGTCAGCTTCCCGGCGGCCACGGCCTCCTCGACCGCCGCCCAGGTCACCTCCTGCGGCTTCCAGCCGAGCCGCGACAGCGCCTCCGGCTTGATGCCGAGGGCGACCGGCGAGGACATCACCGGGGTCTCGTTGGCGAGTTTGGCGGCCGCCTCCGGGCGCAGGCGGAGGTAGTCGTTGGAGGAGAGCCAGATCGCGTCGTACCTGCCGTCCGCCGTGCCCGAAGCCACCTGCTCGGCCGCGTCGAGCGTCCCCGACCAGGCGAAGTCGACGGAGACACCGGTGGCGGCCTCGGCGTCCCTGAGGAGCGGAGCCATGTCGGCGAGCTCGCTGGAGGCCAGGACGCGCAGCCTGCCCTCCTTGTACTCGGCCGAGAGCTTCTGCGAGGAGCCGGACGCCGTGCCGCCCTCCGGGCCCTCACCGGTGCAGGCCGCAGCCCCGAGCAGGGTCGCCGTCAGGGCCACGGCCGCCGCGAGGCGTCCGCGGATGCGCGCGGTGTGCCGCTTCATTCCCTACCGCCTTCCAGGGCGCTCGGTGTGCGGGTGCGGGCCAGGTACGCCGAGGCCGCCCGGAGCTCACCCGTCAGGGACGCGACCGTCGCCGCCATGTTCTCCGTGGCCTGGGCCTTGAAGGAGTCGATCGCGTCGAGGGTCTCGTAGATCTGGCCGAAGGCCGTGCGCAGCGTCTCCGCCCCGACCGCCGGGTCCGCGGCGATCCGCTGGATCTCCCCGCTCTGGTACGCCAGCATGTCGGCGTTCCCGCGGATCAGGTCCTCGGTGGTCCCGCGCAGCGCGTCGACCTGCTCGACGACCCTGCGCTGGCTGTCGAGGGCGGAGGCCAGCATCACCGCGATGCGCAGGGCCGAGACGGTGGTGGTCGCGGCCCGGTCGACGCCCTTGATCAGCTCGTCGTTGTTGCGCCGGACCACGTCCATGGCCAGGTAGCCCTGGGCGCAGACGGCCAGCTGGGTCAGCAGGTCCTGGTGCTTCTGGCGGACGGGGAACAGTACGTCGGAGCGGAGCGCGTCCGCCTGGCCGGGGTCGGTGCGTTCCGCCTCGGCGATCCGCTGCTCGACGGCGGCGTCCAGGGCCTCGGTGAGGACCGCGTACTCCTGGAGCCTGCCCATGGTCTCCCAGAGCCGGGCCCGCTCGGTGTGCAGGGCCGCGTTGTCGCGGCGCAGCTCGTCCTGGCCGCCGCGCAGGGCCTGCACGATCCGGTCGAGGGTGTCCTGGGAGGAGGCGTACTTGGCGACGTGGTCCCGCAGCCGGTTGCCGCCGGGCAGCTTCGCGAGCAGCCTGCGGGCCCCCTTGGCGGGGGCGCCTGCCCGCGGGTCGAGGTCCTCGACGGTACGGCGCAGCTCCACCAGGGAGCCGGCGACCCGGGCCTGGGCGTCACCGCCGCCGTCCGAGCCGATCGAACGTACGGCCCGCTCCAGCATCCGGTGGGACTGGCCGGCGGCGGTGCGCATGTCGACGGCGCCGAGTGCGGTGATGTCGTCGACACGGGCCGCGAACTCGGGGGAGCGGGCGTCGATCCCGGAGAGCCGGCCGACGTACTCCCCGGCCCGGCGGGCCATCTCGTCGCGCACGCCCTCGGCGAGCGGCACCAGGCCGGAGGCCTGCTCCCGCTGCACGGCGGGCACGGGCTCGGGCGCCGTCAGGACGAGCGGGCTCCCGGTGCTTCCGGCCCGGTCCCCGGGCGGTGGCGTCAGCGGTGGTGTCGTCATGCGTGGTCCCCCTGGCCCTTGGCGCGGGCGGCCAGCGCCATCAGCACCTTGACGGTCGGAGCGCCCACCTGCCGGATCCCGGTCAGGCCCGGGTTGAGGTAGCCGGCGTAGGGGGCGGTGGCGGCGGTGAACTCGGCGACGCCCTCCTGCGGGCGGAACCCGTGGCGCAGCGCGAGCCGGCGGAGCTTCGGATCGGTGGCGAGCAGGGCGCCGAGCTCCTTGCTCCTGTCGTTGAGCGGCACGAAGGTGTGCGGGGAGTTGACGGTGGTGTCCGGGTAGAGCACGACCATGCCGGCGACCTCGGCGTTCGTCTGCTCCTGCATCAGCAGGGAGGCCACCTGGGACTCGTACGCCAGGATCAGCGGCTCGCCGCTGCCGCTGATGAACGCGCGGAACGGGTCGTCGGTGGAGGGCTCCAGGGCCCCCTGGACCTGGACCAGCTTGCGCAGGAGGGGCGCGGTGCGGGTGATGCCGGCGTCGTCCGAGACGACCGTGCCGCCGTTGGCGACGTTGGAGGTGGCGGCGATGAACAGGGCGCCGGAGTTGGAGGTGGCGGGGTCGGTGGTCTTGACGAACAGGGTGCCGGTCAGCTCGGCGTAGGCGCCCGAGCCGTTCAGCTGCTGCCAGGTCCGGTCCTCACCGGCCGCCTTGAGGTAGGGGCCCATGAGGAGGGTGCCGGTGTTCTTCCCGTTCATCTTGACGAGCCCGTTGTCCGCGAGGACCTTCGCGGCGTTGGCGCGGGCGATGACGACGAGGGGGGAGAAGAACGGCTTGGCGGTCTGCGCCCCCTTCACCCCGGCCGCGGCCTCGATCTCCTGCGCGGGCTCACTGCTGCTGGGGAAGGCGAAGTCGAACTCCTTGAGGGCCAGCTGGTCCATGGCCCAGGAGCCCGAGGTCTCCGTCTTCACGGTGTAGCCCTTGGCTGCAAGGGCCTTGACGACGTCGGGGTCCCGGAAGAACTCGGACTTCTCCGACCCGATGACGCCACGCACGGTCTTCGTTGCCGTGCCCTCTGTTCCGTTCCTTCCCAGCACGACGACGGCGATCACGCCGCCCAGGAGAAGGACCGCCAGAGCGATTCCAAGGATGCGTCTCACGGGTGCAGCCTGCTCACGGAAACCCACATTCCGCGCGGAGGCGGGTGAACGGAAGGTGTCCGGACGGTCCCGCTTCGAAATGCTGTGTGAGCGGGTGGGTGCTGGCGGCGTGCCCGTCGCGACGGGAGGATCAGGGCATGGCACTGAAATGGCAGGGCTGGCTGGTCGCCCTCGTCGGCCTGGCCGGACTCCTGGTGTTCGCCCCGCTGGGCCTGTACGTCTGGGCCAGCAGCCCGTCCCCCCGCCCGGCCGCCGCGGCCGCCGCGCCCGTGCGGGTGGAGGTCGCCGACTGCCGCGTCGACCCGGTGAGCCGGCGGGTCCTGGCGGTGGTGGAGGCGCGGGGCGGGCAGGGCGCGTACGTGGTCACGGTCGAGTTCCGCGACCGGCCCCCGTCCGCGGGGGACGCCGACGCCCGCCTGTCCCGGTCTCTGGTCCGCCTCCCGGGCCTCACCCCGGCCGCCCCGCCGGCCCGCACGGAGGCCGTCGGCCCGGTCTGGCCCCCGGCGACGGTCCCGTGGTGCGGGGTGGCGGCGGTGGCGGAGGAGGGGGGAGGCGGGGCCGCCCGCCCCTCCGCCGTCAGTGGCCCCAGGTGACGTCGGTGCGTCCCGACTGGTGCCCCGTGGGCTGGTCCAGCGGAATGGTCACGCCGGTGTCGGTGCCGTAGGCGGAGACGTGGTGCGGTGCGGAGGGCCCGCCCGTGGTGAAGGACTGCGCCGCACCCAGGGCACCGACGGCGATGACGGCGGCGGCCACGGTCTTGGCGATACGAGTGGCGAACAAGGACATCGGATTCCCCCTGAGCACGAGCGCTGCTGCTGTTTGCGTCCCGGGCACCCGCCCGGCTTTCGGTCCCGGCCGGTCTCGCCTGCCGATGGCCCCACTCTGCTGGGACTTCAGAACGGGTGGAAGAGGTTCACGGTGGACGGATCCTGCACCTGCATATCCCGTCCATCGGAGCGCAGCACCGCGTTCCAGTACTGCGGGACCAGGGCCGCGCCGAAGGACACCACGTCCACCCCGGCGAGCGAGGGGTGCGCGTGCAGCGCCCGGTGGCAGACGTCCGAGGCGGCCTGCTCCGCGACGTCCAGTGAGGGCGCGGTCAGGTAGAAGCCCACGACCGGACCGCCCGCCGCGTCACCGTGCGCGCTGACGTGTTCCAGGCCGTCCCCGTCGCGCGCACACCCCAGGAACAGCTGTGCCGCGTCCGGGGGCAGGGGAGCGTGGTCCGGGACCCGAAGCCGGGCGTGCACGAGATACATGCCGCCCATCCTCCGCAGCGCCCACCCGCGCGGTACAGGCCGCCACAGGGGACTGTTTATGCCAGAACAGGAACCGACCAGGGGCGGTTGGTGCCTTCGTATAGTTCCCTCCAGCCGCACGTGTACTAACATCTGGGGGCATCGCCATGCTGGAACTGCTGGGGCTCGACGCCGAAGCGGAACGCGTCTACCGGGCACTTCTCGCCCACCCCGGGGACGGGGTGGCCGCACTCTCCCAGCGGCTCGCACTTCCCGAGCAGGACCTGCGCGCCTGCCTCGACCGGCTCAGCCGCCTCGCCCTGGTCCAGCCCTCGGCCCGGGAAGGCATCGGCTTCCGTCCGCTGGACCCCGAAGACGCCATGGAACTGCTGCTCGCCCGCCAGCAGGCCGAACTGGCCGCCCACCAGCAGAAGGTGGAGGCCTCCCGGGCCGCCGCCGCGCAGCTCATCGCCGAATGCGCCTCGATGCGTCCGCGCGGCGCCACCGCCGGGGCCGAGAGCCTGCACGGGCCGGAGGAGATACGCGACCGGCTGGCCCGGCTCGCCGCCCACACCCGCCACGAGATCATGACGTTCGCGCCCGGCGGCGCCCACACCGCCGCCGACCTCGAAGCCAGCCGCGGCCCCAACGCCGAACTCCTGGGCCGCGGCATCACCATGCGCACCGTCTACCTCGACAGCGTCCGCAACCACCAGCCCACCCTCGACCACGTGGACTGGCTGCACCGCCACGGCGGCCAGGTGCGCACCGCCCCCACCCTGCCGGTACGGATGATCATCTCGGACCGCCGTGAGGCCGTCCTCCCGCTCGACACCAACGACGCCCAGGCCGGCGCGGTCGTCCTCACCTACGAGGGGACCATCGCCGCGCTGTGCGCCCTGTTCGAAAGCATCTGGCAGAGCGCCAACCCCCTGGGCACCGCCGTGGAACGCAACATGGACGGCCTCACCCGCCAGCACCGGGAGTCGCTCCACATGCTCCTCCAGGGACTCACCGACGAGGCCATCGCCAAACGCCTCGGGGTCTCCCCGCGCACCGCCCGACGCATCGCCGCCGAGCTCATGGAGGCGCTGGAGGCCCGCAGCCGCTTCCAGGCCGGCGCGCACGCCGTCCAGAACGGCTGGCTCCCCGCCACCCGCATCTGAGCCCCCGGCTCCCTCCCTCCGCCCCCGCGAAAGCCGCGTCCCCGTCGGGACGCGGCTTTCGCCGTTCCCCGGCCCTTTCCGCCCAGGTGGCGGTGGACGGGATATGCCATTGCAGAATCCGTCCACCGGAAAGGACTTCCAGCGGTCTTCGAGGACCGGCACAGTAGAGGCATCGGCAGGGAACACCGGCCGAAAACGCAAAACCCGGAACGGTGAAGGGAGGTGAACGAAATGATCGACATCCAGGACATCGAGGTCATGGCCGAGGCGCTGACCTGCGGCAGCTACAACAAGGGCTGAACGCGGGCAGGGTGAAGCCTGCCGGCGGACGTGTCCGGCACATCGGATTCAGGAGAAGAGGTGAACGAAATGATCGACATCCAGGACATCGAGGTCATGGCCGAGGCCCTGACCTGCGGCAGCTACAACAAGGGCTGACCAATTGTGAGGGCGCGCTCCGGAGACGGAGCGCGCCCCCGCCGTACCCGTACCCGGAAGCCGGGGGGAGAGGAAAAGAAATGCAGACGACAGTCCAAGCGGTCCGCCCGGTCCGTGACGACCTGCTCCGCGTGGGCGGGGCATTCACGCCGGGATTTCTTGACCCGGACCCGTCCCGGAGGCTCGCCATCGTCGGCGAAAACCCCTTCCTGGAATTCGGGTTCAATGAATGGAGGAAATGGGAGGGCCTCGACGGGGTGCCGGCGGTCCCGGAATTCTCCCTCCACCTCGGCCGTACGGCGATCTGCGAGGGCCCGCGCGAACAGGCCCGCTACATCGACTACGTGATGGACCAGTCGGCCACCCGCCGCAACAAGCCGACCTCCATCGGAGTCCACGTCACCGGCGACCGGGCCCTCGGGGGCGGATCCTTCGGACTCCACTCGTACTTCACCGGCACCAAGGAGGAGGAGCAGCGGGCCGTCCGCTTCCTCTCCGACCTCCACCGGACCTCCGGCCTGCCCGTCTGGGTCGAGAACGCCAACTGCTACTCCGCCTCCGCCCGCGGGATCCTCGACGCCTGGCAGGCGGTCACGCGCATCTGCGAGAGCACCGGCACCGGCCTCATCGTCGACCTGGCCCACCTCTACATCGACGCCGTCAACTGCGGTGTCCCCGTGGAGGTGCTGCTCGGCGCGATCCCCTGGTCCCAGGTGGTCGAACTCCACCTGTCCGGCGTCCGCACCGGCCGCGACGGCACCCTCCACGACGGCCACTCCGAGGCGGTCCACGAAGGTGTCTGGTCACTGCTCGACACCGTGCTGGACCAGCGGCTGATCACCGAGACCGAACCCGTCACCGTGATCGTCGAGCACGCGGACCTCACCTGGACGGACCGCGCGGACCAGTACTACGCCGACTTCGCCCGCGCGGAATCCGTCCTGGAACGCCACCGGCGGGCCATCACCGGCGGGGCCGCGGACACCGAGCCGCACGACTACGGCGTCCCCTACTGCCGCGCCTACCTCCGCCAGCTGTGCAACGGATGGATCCCGGGCCTCGCACAGGCCTCCGAACAGCGCGGCCTCTCCTACACCGACCTGTTCGACCAGTGGGTGGACGACGTCCGCGCCCGCGGCAAGCGCATCGTCCTCAACCTCGACGAGATCCCGCCGGCCGAACGCCCCGGCGCGGTCAGCGCCCCCCAGGACCTGCTGGCCTACGCCAAGGAGAAGCTGCGCTGATGCTGATCGGTGTCAACGTCACCTCACCGGACACCCTCGGGATGGCCTGCGCCCTGCGCGACTCGGGGCACCTCGACTTCGTCGAGGTCCTCATCGACGGCTTCGCCCACCTCGACCCCGCGGAGTTCCGCCGCACGGTCGGCGACCTCCCGGTCGGCTGCCACATCATGCTCTCCCGGTTCCTCGACCCGGACCGGGCGCGCCTCGACCGCTACCTGGACCTGGTGAACCGGTGGCAGGAGGACTGCGGCCTCCTCTACGTCAGCGACCACATCGCCCACTTCTCCCACAACGGCCAGCCGCTGCCCCTCGCCCAGGAGGTCGACTACGCCGCCTGGCAGCCGGTCGTCGACTCCGTGCGCGCCTGGCAGGAGGAGCTCGGCACCACCCTCGCCGTGGAGAACTTCCCCTCGCAGACCCCCTCCGTCATCCCCCAGGCCCGTGCCTACGCCGAGCTGACCGCGGCCACCGGATGCGAAGTCCTCATGGACGTGTCCAACGCGGTGGTCGCCCAGCTCAACACCGGACAGCCCGCCGCCGCGTGGGCCGACGTGCCGGGCGTGGGCCGCAGGTTCCACCTGGCCGGCTACAGCCCCTCCCCGGCGGCCCCCTCCCTGGTCGTCGACAGCCACGACGCCCCCGTCAGCGACGAAACCCTGGACCTGGTGGCGCTGTTCGCCGGCCGCGCCGCACCGGACGCCACCCTCGTCGTCGAACGCGACGCCAACCACGACCTGGACGAATGGAGAACGGACCTTGACCGTACGCGCGCCGCAGTCGTCGCGGCTCGACGCCTGCATCAGCCCCACCGCCCGTGACTCCCTCGCCCCGGGGTCCCGCGACCGGTTGATCGCCCAGGAATCGCTGCGCATCCGCTGGCACCAGCTCTTCGACCGCATCCCGCTGCTGGCCGCACGGCTGCCGGACACCACCGACCTCTACGAGGCCTTCCTGGAGTGGGCGGTGGCCGCGGGCAGGCGCCTGGACTGGCGCATGCACCTGCACTTCCTCGAATTCCTGGAAGCCGGCGACGGCGAGGGCGCCGCCCTGCGGCCCCAGGACCACATCGAACTGCTCGCGGCCTCCGCCGC
Organism: Streptomyces racemochromogenes; assembly: GCF_044129415.1. Taxonomy (GTDB): domain Bacteria; phylum Actinomycetota; class Actinomycetes; order Streptomycetales; family Streptomycetaceae; genus Streptomyces; species Streptomyces racemochromogenes_A. The sequence goes on along the minus strand of NZ_JBBDHD010000002.1, from coordinate 90,602 downwards.
CCGCTGGTTCGCCTCACCGGACCACCGGCAGCGGGGCCTGGCCCTCACCACGGGCGCCACCGCCCCCAAGGTCGTCGTCGCGCTCAAAGGGCACGCGCCCCTGGAGCGTGGCCGCGTGAAACTGGCCGAGGTACCGGGACTGGAGGCGGCGCCCGGCATCCGCTGGTCGCTGTCCGGCCCCGGCGACTTCGCCGTCCTCACCTGGAACCCGCTGTGACCGGCGTGGCGGCCGGTCCGGCGGCCGGCGGGGCCGCCGATGCGGCTTCCGGCGCGGCCGCCGTCTCCGGCCCGTCGCTGGGGCGGCGGGTCCTCGCCCTGATGGGGCCGATGGTGATCGCGTCCGTCATGGGCCAGGCCATCGCCCAGACCGACCTGTGGGTGATCAGCACCCTGGGCGAACAGGCCGTGGCCGCCGCGGCCGTACCGCAGCGCCTGCTCCTCCTCGACGCGATCACCGCCATGGCCATGGGGCCCGTCGTCGGACTCTCCGTGGCGGGCGCCGTGTCGGCCCACGCCCGCCGGCGGGCGGTGCAGGGCGGTCTCGTCGGCGCCACGGCCGCCGGTCTGCTCATCGCGGCCGCCGGCCTCGCCGTGCTCCCGTACCTCCTGGACACCCTGGTCGCCGCACCCGGCATCCGTGACGACGCGCGGTCGGCCCTGCTGTGGCTGCTGATCGCCGCCCCGGTGCGCCTCGCCCAGTTCGTCGGAGCCATGGCGCTGTTCGCGCTGCGGCGCTCCCGCCCCCTGCTGCTCCTGTACGCCGTGGCCGTCGTCACCAACGCCGCGCTCGACTGGTTCTTCGTCCACGGCGCCGGACTCGGCTTCGCCGGCGCCTACGCCGCCACCTCCGTCATCGCCGCCCTCGAATGCGCCGTCACGGTGTGGCTGCTGCGCGACCACCTGTCCCTCCCGCTGCGGCTCCGCGACAGCGCACGCTGGCTGCGCCAGGTGGCCCGCAGCATGGTCACGGAGTGGGGGCACATGCTCTCGGTGATCGGCTTCGAACTGCTGCTGGTCCTCGCGCTGACCCTCAGGGCCTCCTGGGGGGACCGGCTCGCCGCGTTCTCCGCGGGCGCCGTCCTCACGGCGACCCTGCACATCCCGCTCACCGCCCTGGTCAACGCGACCGGCATGGTCTGCAAGGACGGCGCCCCCTCCGCCCGGGACTGGCGCGGCCTGCGCGGTGGCGTCCTGGCCGTCTCCGCGGCCGTCGCCGCGCTCGTCGCCGCGGCGGCCTGGACGGTACTGCCCGGGTTCTACGGCCTCCGCGGCACGGCCGCGACCTGGTTCGCCTGGCTGATGGCCGCCCAGGCCGCCGCCTTCCCCTTCCGCCTCCTCGCCGCCACGGCCGAAGGCCGCCACAAGGCCGCCGACCGCTTCGGGGTGGTCCTGCGCCTGCGCCTGCTCCAGGAGTTCGGCATCGCCCTGCCCGTCTTCGTGGCCGGCCTGCTGACGGACCACGCCGCCGTCGCCTGGTCGGGCCTCGTGCTGGGCGCGGCGGCCAACTGCTGGCTGCTGCGGACACCGGCACCGCAACCCGCACCGCCGGCCGGCGTGCCGAGGGACGGGACCCCCTGAGCGGTCTCGGGACGAACCACCGTGCGGCGGACTTGCTATGGTCGCGAGGACCGCCGGTCGGGGAGTAGTTCAGGGGGAATCGTGCAGCAGGACCCGTCGCAGCAGCCGGCCATGCCGCCGTACGCGCCGTACGCGCAGCCGGTACCTCCGGCGCCGGCCCCTTCGGGTACGTCCAAGGCCAAGGTGTGGGGCGCCATCGCCGCCGGGGTGAGCGCCGTCGCCGCCGTGGCCAGCGCCATCGCCGCCTTCACGAACAGCCCGTCGGCCGGCCCGTCCGCGCCGGCCGTGCCCCAGCCCGCCCCCGCCTCGACCGTGGGGGCGCAGCCCCCGGCGGCGAAGCCGGGCACCGGTGCCGCCGGTGCGGGGACGGTGCGCTGGTCGGGCAGGGTGGTCCTCGGCCTCGAAGGCCTCGACCTGTCACAGGTACCGCCGCGCACGGCGTCCGGGCTCGGCGCCCGGCCGGCGGCCGCGCGCAGCGGCAGCAGCTCGATGATGGTCAAGGGCACCGCCGTCCTGTGGACGGCCGCCGAGGCGCCCACCGCCCAGGGCTGCAAGGACCTGCTGGCGACCCAGTCGCGCAAGGAGGTCGTCGTGGCGGAAGGGGACAGCGTCTGCCTCGTCGACGAGAACTCCCCGATCGCCGTCCTGAAGGTCACCCGCACCTCCTACGAGGAGGGCTCCTACGGCCTGATCGAGGGCGACCTCACCACCTGGAACCTCCGCGCCGACCGCTGACCCCGCAGCAGGAGCAGCGCCTCCGGCGCCGTTTGGCGCCCGGCCCCGCGACGGCCCCGTGCGGGAGGTGTGGCGCCCGGTCCGGAGCCTCCGCGGCCCCGGACCGGGGCCGTCAGGGGGTGCCGGCCAGGTTGGCGGCGGCGGCGTGGGCGTCCATGCGCTGGGCGGCGAGGATGGCCACGGCGGTGTCGGCGCGGGAGGCGGCGACGAGGAGGGCGCGGGCGGCGAGGTCGTGGGCGCGGCGGTGCAGGGTGGCGGTGTCGGCACCCTCGGGCAGGGTCGGGTAGGTCATGCGCACCGGCCGCGAACCGCGCAGCCGGGTCACCTGCTCCGCGATGCGGGCGGCGCCGCCGTCCTCCAGCCCGAGCTCGTCGGTGACGGCGAGCAGGGCCGCGAGGTGCCCCGCGAGCTGGATGTCGAGGGCTTCGCCGCGGCTGCTCTGCGGGTACTGGGGTTCGCGATGGCTGCCGTCCACGACGTGGACGGCCGACTTGGAGCGGATCGGCTCGTACATGAGGAGGCCTCCTGCGGGGTCAGGAGACCATCCTACCTTGGATCCGTTCTAAAGTTGAGCTGTATCCGGACTCTGGGACGCCTCCCCGCCCGGCCCCGGTCAGTGCTGGCCGTAGCCGTCCAGGAAGCGGCCGATGCGGGTGACGGCGTCCGCGAGGTCCTTCGCGTTGGGCAGCGTCACGATCCGGAAGTGGTCGGGCTCGGGCCAGTTGAAGCCCGTGCCGTGCACGACCATGATCTTCTCGGCCCGCAGCAGGTCCAGGACCATCTGCCGGTCGTCCTTGATCTTGTAGACCGCCGGGTCCAGCTTCGGGAACAGGTACAGCGCGCCCTTCGGCTTCACGCACGTGACGCCGGGGATCTGCGTGAGCAGGTCGTACGCCGTGTCGCGCTGCTCCAGCAGCCGTCCGCCCGGGAGCACCAGGTCCACGATCGACTGCCGGCCGCCGAGCGCGGTGGCCACCGCGTGCTGCGAGGGCATGTTCGCGCACAGGCGCATGTTCGCGAGGATCGTCAGGCCCTCGATGTACGAGGCGGCGTGCTTCGTGGGACCGCAGACGGCCATCCAGCCGGCCCGGTACCCGGCGACGCGGTAGTTCTTGGACAGACCGTTGAAGGTGAGGACCATCAGGTCGGGGGCGATGGCGGCGGTGTTGGTGTGCGTGGCGCCGTCGTACAGGATCCGGTCGTAGATCTCGTCGGAGCAGACGATCAGGTTGTGGCGGCGCGCGATGTCCGTCAGGCCCCGCAGCATCTCGTCGTCGTAGACGGCGCCGGTCGGGTTGTTCGGGTTGATGATCACCAGCGCCTTGGTGCGGTCGGTGATCTTGCGCTCGATGTCCGCCAGGTCGGGCATCCAGTCGGACTGCTCGTCGCAGCGGTAGTGCACGGCCGTGCCGCCCGCCAGGCTGACCGACGCCGTCCACAGCGGGTAGTCGGGGGCCGGGACCAGCACCTCGTCGCCGTCGTCGAGCAGCGCCTGCATCGACATCTGGATCAGCTCGGAGACGCCGTTGCCGAGGTAGATGTCCTCGACGCCGAGCTCGATGCCCTTGGTCTGGTAGTGCTGCATGACCGCGCGCCTGGCCGACAGCAGGCCCTTCGCGTCCCCGTAGCCGTGGGCGTTGCCCAGGTTGCGGAGCATGTCCTCAAGGATCTCCGGCGGGCAGTCGAAGCCGAAGGCCGCGGGGTTGCCGGTGTTGAGTTTGAGGATGCGATGACCTGCCGCTTCGAGCCGCATCGCCTCTTCGAGGACGGGTCCGCGGATCTCGTAGCAGACATTGGCGAGTTTCGTTGACTGGATCACCTGCATGACGGGAGCTTACGGGCCTCTTTGTTTGTCCGCTCGGGCATTCCGCCCGGACATCAGGGAGCGAAATGTCCCCATTCACGTGATGGGCTGGTGGGGCGCCCGTCCACCCTTTGAAACGGCGGCCCCCGCCCGCTCCGACCTGCGGATCAGGTGGGGGAGGCGGCGCGGGGCCGTCCGGTGTTGCGCTCGTCACCCCGTCCGCCCGCTGCCTGTCGGGAGTGGCCCAAGCGGCGGCGGGTCCCGCCGTTCCGCGACGCGGACCTCGGATTGACGGACAGAGCTCTTTAGGTGAGCCTTACCTTGCTTTGGCGTGGCGGACGGTGCCGCGCCCCCCGTTTTCCCCCGGAGCCCGCCCCCATGTCCTCACCGGCCGCCAGACTCTCCCCGCGCCCCCTCCGCCTCTACGACTCCTGGTGGACCGTGGCGGCGGGCGCCCTGTGTGCGCTGGTCGTGCTGGCGGCGGCGCTGTGGTGCTCCCTGCACGTGCGGACCGACGCGGCCCTGCACACCGCAGCGCTCTTCGCCCACCTGGCCTCCCTGGTGCTCGGCTTCGGCGCGGTGCTCTCCGCCGACTACCACGGCCTCCTGTGGGCCACCGGCCGCTGCGCCCTGGACGAGGTGGTCGCCGCCACCGCCCGCCTGCACGTGCCGATCTGGGCCGGCCTCGGCGGACTCGTGGTCAGCGGGCTGATGCTGCACCCCGACGTCCACTCCCCGCTGACCCTCACCAAACTCGGCCTGGTCGCCGCCCTCACCGTGAACGGCCTCCAGGCGGGGCTGCTGGGCCGCCGCCTCGAAGCGGCCGACGGGGAGACCGGCCGCGGGCTGCTGGTCTGGGGCGGGATCACCGCCCTGGTCTCCCAGGCCTGCTGGTGGGGCGCGGTCGTCATCGGCTTCCTCAACACCAACGGCTGACCGCGCCGCACGGCGCGCACCGCCCCGAGGTGACATCCCGCCCGGCGCCACGCGCCCCCGGGGGAAAGGCCGTGGCAGCATCGGCGCCATGCGCTACCGATACGCCACCGAGGCCGACGCGCCCGCCCTGGCCCGGCTCTTCGCCGCCAACCACCACGACGCCCTGACCGAGGAGCAGCGCTCCGCGCAGGGCTTCGTCCAGGGCACCTTCGACGCCGCCACCCTGCGCGACATGGCCGCCGCCGACGAACTGCTGGTGGCCGACGACGGGCAGGGACGGATCGCCGGGCTGCTCGCGCTGTCGGTCGCCGCCGACATGGTGGACCCGCCGGCCGCGGTGACCGGACTGCTGCGGGCCCAGGCCGGCCTCGTCTGGCAGGGGCGCCCGCTGGACGCGGTGCCGTGGCTGCTGTACGGGCCGGTGGTCGTCGACGCGGCCTTCCGGGGGCACGGCGTGGCCCGGGGCCTGTTCGCGATGGCCGTCGAGGCGTCGGCCGGCCGGGCGCAGGCCCTGGTCGCCTTCATCGAGGCGGGCAACGCCCCCTCCTGGCGGGTCCACGTGGACGCCTTCGGCATGACCCCGCTCGGGGACTACACCGTCTCGGGCCGCACGTACCACGCCGTCGCCGCTCCCGCCGGCACGACGGCCTGACCGCCGGGGGCCCGGTGCGCCGTCAGCCCTCGATGATCACCAGCGGGAGCTCCCGGGGCCGGGCGGCCTCCCGGTAGTCGTCGAAGAGCGGCCACAGCGCCGTCATCGCCTCCCAGTACGTCTCCCGTTCCTCCGGGCCCGCCGTCCGCGCCCACGCCGCGAAGGCCGCGGTGCCCACCTGGACCCGGACCGCCGGGTGCGCGACGAGGTTCCCGTACCAGGAGGGGTGGCGCGGACCGCCCGTGCCGGCGGCCACCACCAGCAGCCGGCCCGCGTCCCGCCCGTAGATCAGCGGGGTGCGCACCGCCCGGCCGGAGGTCCGGTCGAGGGTGGTCAGCAGCAGGGTGGGGACCCCGTGCCACAGGTGCCCGTCCCTGCCGCCGCTCGACACGTACGTCCGCACGTGCTCCAGCCGCGGCCCCGGGCGGGGATCCACGGGGTGTTCCCAGTCGACGGCGACGGCGACGCTGTTCATCTGACCTCCGTAGGGCGTCCCCCCTACGGCTAACGAGTCTTCACCGGTTCTGGATGCGCCGCCCCCGCCGCCCACCCCCGCCGCGCGGGCGTCCCCGTACGGGACCGGCCCCCGGACCGGCCACGGCCCGGGGTGGTGACCCCGGGCCGTGGTCCACGGCAGCGCGCTCGGCCGGCCGCGGCTACGGCAGGTAGCGCTCGATGACGGACGGGCCCTTCTCCTCGATCAGCTTCCGCGCCTTCTCGACCCGCTCCGGAGTCGGGTCGTGGCCGGTCGCCATCACCAGGTCCTCGGGGTCGTACGGCCGTTCACCACCGGTGAAGAGCCGGTCCGACCGGGTGGGCTGCTCGCTGGTTTCACTTTCCATCGGATACCTCCTACGGTGCCCCAGGCCCCCATCCTCCGGCCCCGGCCCCAAGAACGCACGTCGGCGCCCCCACCGCCGCCTCAGCCGATCACCAGCGTCGCCAGCGCGCCGATCGCTACCAGCGCCCCGCAGATCGACAGGTTGACCCTCCGGTGCTCCCAGAACACCGCGACGAACTCGCGCAGGGTGGCGCTCGGCAGGAAGTAGCGGGCCGTCGGCGAGCCCACCACCTGCCCGTTGACCCCCGCCTTGCGGGCCATCATCGCGGCCCGGAACGCGTGGAAGTTGTTGGTGACCACCACGCAGCGGTACTCCGGGTCGTCAGCCAGCATGATCTCCTTCGAGAACAGCATGTTCTCCTCGGTCGTCCGCGACCGGTCCTCCAGCGTGACGTGCTCCGCCGGAACCCCCTCGGCGATCAGCCAGTCCGCCATCGCCCGGGCCTCCGCGACCCGCTCGTCCGAGCCCTTGCCGCCCGAGGTCAGCAGCACCGGCGGCCGTGAGCCGCGGGCCAGCTGGGCCTCGTAGATCTCCTGCCCCTTGCGCAGCCGCGAGGCCAGCAGCGGCGGCACCCGGTCCCCGCCGATCAGCCCGGAGCCCAGCATCACCACGTGGTCGACGTCCCCGCGCACCTTGATCCGGCCATAGAGGAAGGCGTAGCCGAGGAAGCACAGGAAGACGAAGGACACGTAGGCCACGACCAGGGTGAGGGTGGCCGCCATGCCGGTCAGGACGGTGGAGTGGAACATCGGGACGGCGACCAGCAGCGCGATCATGCCGAAGATCCCCAGCCCCGCCAGCATCGACAGCAGATTGGCCGGACTGCGCCCCTCCTTGCGGACCATGGTCACGCCGTTGGCTATCAGGAAGCCGCCGATCGCCATCGTGCCGAGCGTCGGCGCGGCGAGGGCGAGCCCGATGATCGTCAGGGCCGCCCATCCCGGCAGGGCCGTCACCTGGAAGAGCAGGGCGGCCGAGAGCGTGATGAACGTCAGCCCGAACAGCACCGCGTTCAGGAAGCGGCGGCGGTCCTTGTAGGCGCTGACGCACAGGGCGAGGAAGAAGAGGGCGGGGAGGGCGAAGGCGGCCATGCGGCTCATCGTATGTGCCGGGTGCGGGGCCCCGACCGGGACGAAGGTCCTGCCCGAACGCCCTACCGGCGGTGGGGCGTTCTCCGGACGGACCGGCCGGCCAGCACATCGGTCCGCCGCCCGTCCCGCATGACGAACCGGCCGTCGATCAGCACGTGCGGGATGCCCGACGGCAGCCTCCGCGGCTCCTCGTACGTGGAACCCGCCGCCACCGTCTCCGGGTCGAAGAGCACCAGGTCGGCCCGGTACCCCTCGCGCACCAGCCCCCGGTCCGCCAGCCGCAGCCGGGCCGCCGGGCGGCCCGACAGGTGCGCCACGCACTCTTCCAGGGAGAGCACGCCCAGCTCGCGTACGTAATGGCCGAGGTAGTGCGGGAAGGTGCCGTACGCCCTCGGGTGCGGCTTCGCGCCGTGCAGGATGCCGTCCGAGCCGCCGGTGTGCACCCGGTGGCGCATGATGGCCCGGACGTTCTCCTCGTGGCCCACGTGCTGGAGGACGGTCGTGCCCAGCCGGTCGCCCAGCAGCAGCCGGCGCGCGCCCTCCCACCCGTCGAGGCGGGTGCCGACGCGGTGCGCGTACGCGGGGTCCGCGGTGCCCGACACCTCCACCGCGGACCAGTCCACCGGCACCCCGTGGCACCCGTCGGACCCCTCCACCTCCAGCGCGTACCGGATCCGCGCGGCGGTGGCGTCGTCGGCCAGCCGCGCCAGCAGGGCCCCGGGACCGCCCTCGTGCGCCCAGCCGGGCAGGAGGGCGGCGAGGGTGGTGCAGCCGGGGGTGTAGGGGTAGCTGTCGAGCGTGACGTCGGTCCCGGCGGCGAGCGCCCCGTCGAGCAGGGCCAGCAACTCGGGGGCCCGGCCCTCGTTCTCCGCGAAGTTCATGGTGGCGTGCGCCAGGTGGAGGGCGCAGCCGGTCTCCCGGGCGAGGGCGAGCATCTCCGCGTAGGCGGCGAGGGCGCCGCGGCCGTACGAGCGGTGGTGCGGGCAGTAGTAGCCGCCGTAGCGGGCCACGACCGCGCACAGCTCCGCGAGTTCGGCGCCGGAGGCGTACATGCCGGGGGTGTAGGTGAGCCCGGAGGACATCCCGACGGCCCCGTCCTCCAGCCCCTCGGCCACCAGCCGCCGCATCCGGCCCGTCTCGGCGGGGGTGGCCGGCCGGTCCTCCCAGCCGAGCACGTACGCCCGTACGGTCCCCTGCGGTACGAGGTAGGCGGCGTTGACGGCCACGCCCTCGTCCAGCCGGTCGAGGTACTCCCCGACGGTCCTCCAGTCGAACGCGATGTCCTCCCCGGACCCGTTCCACCCGGCGATCGCGGTCCGCACCTGGACCAGGGTCCGCTGGTCGACCGGCGCGTACGACAGTCCGTCCTGGCCCAGGACCTCCAGCGTCACGCCCTGGGCGGCCTTCGCGCTGTGGTCCGGGTCGCGGAGCAGCGCGAGGTCGCTGTGGGCGTGCATGTCGACGAATCCGGGCGCGAGGACGAGCCCGTCGGCGTCGACGGTCCGCCGGCCGCCGCCGGGCAGCCGCCCGACGGCGGCGACGCGCCCCTCGTGCACGCCGACGTCGGCGCGGTACGAGGGCCCGCCGGTGCCGTCGGCGACCCGCGCCCCCCGTATGACGAGGTCCATGACCTGGAGGTCCCCGGCCTAGAAGAAGGTCCGCACGTACTCGCGGACGGCCCCGTCGGCGCTGACGACCGGGATCAGCGGCCACTTCTCGAAGATGGTGCAGGGGTGCGACATCCCGAGCGCCACCCAGTCCCCGACCTGCACGTCCTCGGCGGAGTCGGTCTCCAGCCAGGCGTGCTGGTCGGACAGCTTGACCACGCGGACGCCGGTGGCGGGCCGCTCGTCGCCGGTGAACGCGTCGCGCACCAGCTCGGCCTCCGGCAGCCCGAGGTCGTAGGCGACGTCGCGCTTGCCGGCGTTGACGAACGCCTGGGTCGGGGACGGGCGCGACACGACCTGCGTCCAGAGCCGGAACGCGGGCCGCAGCCCGCCCTCTTCCGGGACCCGGTTGAAGGGGGTCAGGCGGCCGTACCAGCCGTGGTCGTGGGAGACGTACGCGCCGGAGCGCAGCAGCTTGAGCACGGGCCGGGACAGCGCGGGCAGCTCCTCGAACACGTCGGCGACGGCGTCGAACCAGGCGGAGCCGCCCGCGCTGACGACGATCTCCTCCACGTCCGCCCCGAAGCGCCCGGCCTTGTCGAACTCGACGGCGAGGGCGGTGAGCCGGCGCAGCCAGGCGTGGACCTTCTCCGCGTCCGCGTCGGGGACCTCCGCCTCGTATCCGGCGACGCCGACGAGGCGCAGGGTGGCGGTGGCGGCGACGGCGTCGGCGACGGCGCGGCAGTCGTCGTCGCTGCGCGCCCCGGTCCGGGCCCCCTCGCCGGCGCCGAGCTCGACGACGACGTCCACCCGGGCGCCCTGCCCCTGGAGGGCGCGGTCCATGAGCCGCACCCCGCGCACCGAGTCGACGTAGCAGACGAACCGGAAGTCGGGGTCGGCCGCGAGCTCGGCGGCGACCCAGCGCAGGGCGGCGGGGTCGACGAGCTCGTTGGCGAGGAAGATCCGCCGGATCCCGAAGGCGCGGTAGACGCGGGCCTGGTGGGGGACGGCGGCGGTGATGCCCCAGGCGCCGTGTTCGAGCTGGCGCTCGAAGAGCTGGGGGGCCATGCAGGTCTTGCCGTGCGGGGCGAAGGCCAGGTGGTGGCGGGCCGCGTACTCGCCGAGGACGGCGAGGTTGTGGGCGAGCGCGTCGGCGTCGAGGGTGAGGACCGGGGTGGTGAACCCGCCGGTGTGCAGGTCCCGGGCCTGGCCGGCGAGTTCGCCGACGGTGAGGCCGGCGGCGGTGGCGTCCGGGGGGAGGCCCTTGAAGCGGTGGTCGACGGGTTCGGCGGCGAGGCGTCGGACGGCGTCGCTGGGCATGGGGCCTCCTGGTGGTGCGGGTGGTGCCTGTGGTGTAACACCGGTTACGACGGGGGGTCAACGGTCCCGGTTCCGCCAGGGGCGGCGGCCCCACGCGGCGGCCCCGCCCCGGGGGAGCCGCGGGGCCGCCCTCCGGGCGACGACGGGAGTTCGACGACAGGCCCTAGCGAACCGCTCGAACGGCGGCCACCGCCAGGCCGTGCCGCTGACACCATCGGGGCGGAGCACCACACATCCCATCGACCCCACAAGAGGACCCCGTGAGCGAGAAGACCGCCGTCACCCCCGAGTCCCACCCCGCCCCGCCCGCGAAGTTCTCGCACGGCGTGCGCAAGGGCAACATCCTCCAGGTCGCCGGCCAGGTCGGCTACCTGCCCGCCGTCGAGGGGCAGGCGCCCGCCGTCGCCGGGCCGGGCCTGCGCGAGCAGACCCTCCAGACGCTGGAGAACGTCCGTTCCGTCCTGGAGGCGGGCGGCGCGAGCTGGGACGACGCCGTGATGATCCGCGTCTACCTGACCGACACCGCCCACTTCGCCGAGATGAACGAGATCTACAACGCGTACTTCGACGAGCAGGGCGTCAAGGTCCCCGCCGCCCGCACCACGGTGTACGTCGGCCTGCCCGCGGGCCTGCTGATCGAGATCGACGCCCTCGCGGTGCTCGGCTGACCGGAACACGAAGGCGGGGCGCCCCCCTGGCGGCGGGGCGCCCCGGGTCACCCGGCCGCGCCTACGCGCAGTACTGGGCTTCCTTGCCGATCGACCGGTACATGCAGTCCGCGTTCTCCAGCAGCTGGAGCACCGCGTCCTTGTTGCGTGCCGTCTCACGGTCGATGACCTCGTCGGGCGGGTAGAAGCCGCCGCCCCCGCCGGTGTCGGACGGGTACATCTCGAAGGTGTAGGCGAAGATCTTCTGCGTGCCCCACAGCCAGTCGTCGATCGTGCCGTCGGTGATGTACAGGTCGCTGGACTGCTCCGGCGTGTAGCCGTTGCTGGCGGCCATGCTCGTGCCGATCTTCTTGTACACCGCGAGGTCGTCCGCGGTCAGGCCCGGCGCGGTGTCGTTGTACGTCCACCCGAAGGGCCACAGCACGAGCTCGCTGTAGGTGTGGAAGTCGATGGCGGCCTTGATCTGCTGCTTGCCGCCGACGATCCGGCTGCGCACGAAGTCGGAGACCACCTTGACCTCGGGCGCCGACGCGGCGGCCGGCCCGCGGTAGGTCTCGGAGCTCTTGCTGCTGCTGGAGCCCCCGCAGCAGCCCCACTTGTAGTCCCAGTTGCGGTTGAGGTCGGTGCCCACCGCCGTGGAGCCGGAGTTGGGCTGCCGGTTCTTGCGCCAGGAGCGGTAGGAGCCGGTGGCGATGTCGTACTCGCCGCCGTCCGGGTTGAGGTCCGGGACGATCCAGATCTCGCGGTTGTTCACCATGTTGGTGATCCGGGAGTCGCTGCCGTACTTCGAGCCGAACTCCTGGAGCAGGTACAGGGCCATCTCGACGGTCAGGTGCTCGCGGGCGTGCTGGTGGGCGGTGAAGAGCACCTCGGGCTCGTTCTCGTCCGTGCCGACGTTGTCGCTGATTTTGATGGCGACGATGTCCCGGCCCTGGTACGACTTCCCGATGACCTGCTTGCTCATGATCCCGGGGTACTGGGCGATGCGCTGGTCGATCTCCGCGCTCGCCTCGGAGTAGTTGTGGTACTTGGAGTCCGCCGAGGGGAAGTCCATCGGGCGGGTGGCGACGCCGCGCTCGGAGCGGTCCGGCGGGCCGGCCAGCGCGGTCAGCTTGTAGCCGCGGGCGCGCAGGGCCTTGGCCTGCGCGGCGTTCGCGCTGACCACCACCGAGCGGGCGTCGACCTCGTCGATGGAGACGCCGCTGCTCAGCAGGGCGGTGCGTTCGGCGGCGGTGGACGGTCCCTGGACCTCGTACTGGACGACCGCCTCGTCCTGGGTGGCCGTCGAGGGGGTGGGCGGCGGTGCTGCCGTCGCGCTCATGCCGTAGGCGGGTGCGCCGAGCGCGAGCGCCAGCAGGGCGGCCGTGACGGCGGCCCTCCGGCGGGTGTGGAGCCGCATGCGTTCTCCTGGGTGGAGTGTGGGGGTAGCCGTGCGGACGCGCACAGCGTGCTCTTGTGGCATGTCCCGGTCAATAGCCCCGCGCGTACCCGGCCGGGCGCACCGGACCGAATCAGCCACCCCCACACACCTACCGCCTACGGCAGCCCGTGGACCTTCGGACCCACCGCGTTCGACCAGGTACTACCCGCCTTGGCGTCCCAGTTCGTCGACCAGGTCATCGCCCCGCGCAGTCCCGGCCAGGTCTTCGAGGGCTTGAAGGAACCGCAGTTCGTGCCGCGTGCCAGGCAGTCCAGGGCGTTGTTGACGACGGTCGGCGAGACGTAGCCGCTGCCCGCACCGCTGGGGGAGGCCGGGACGCCGATGCCCACCTGCGAGGGGTCGAGGCCGCCCTCCAGCTGGATGCAGGCCAGCGCTGTCAGGAAGTCCACCGAGCCCTGGGAGTAGACCTTGCCGTCGCAGCCGTTCATGGAGCCGCTGTTGTAGTACTGCATGTTCACGACGGTGAGGATGTCCTTCACGGCCAGCGCGGTCTTGAAGTACCCGCCCTGGGTGGACTGCATGTCGATGGTCTGCGGGGCCATCGTCAGGACCAGCGAGGGGCCCGCCTTCGCGGCCAGGGAGCGCAGGGCCTGGGTCATGTAGGTCGGGTTGAGGCCGTTCTCCAGGTCGATGTCGATCCCGCTGAAGCCGTACTCCTGCATCAGGGCCCAGGCCGAGTTCGCCAGGTTCGCCGCGGAGGCGGAGTCATTGACCGAGATCGTGCCCTTCTCACCGCCGATGGACAGGACGACGGACTTGCCGGCCGCCTTCTTCGCGGCGATGTCCGCCTTGAACTGGGCGACCGTGTAGCCGCCGAGGCCGGCCGAGTCGAGGGTGAAGGAGATCGCGCCGGGCGTGGTCGTGGCGTCGGCGAAGGAGACGGCGATGATGTCGTACTGGGCGGAGACCTCGGAGAGCTTCTGGACGGTCGCCCCGTTGTCGAAGTTCTGCCAGTAGCCCGTCAGGGCGTGCTTGGGCACGGACGGGTTGGGGTTCGGGTTGCCCCCGCCGCCGGTGGTGGTGCCGGTGACGGGCGGGGACTTGGGTCCCTCCCCGGCCGCGTTGTACGCGCTCACCTGGAAGGAGTACGAGGTGCCCGCGGCGAGCCCGCCGATCTGCGCCGAGGTGCCCGTCAGCGTCTGGACGCGGACGCCGTCCTGGTAGACGTGGTAGCCGCTCGCCCCGCCGACCGCGTTCCACGAGAGGGTGAGGGAGCTGTTGCCCTGGCCGGAGACCGTGGCCGCGGAGGGGGCGCCCGGGAGGCTCGGGCCGGGGTCGGTGCCGCCGCCCCCGTCGGGCCCGAAGACGCTGAACTCGTCCGCCAGGTAGGCCGGCTGGCCGTACCAGCCGTGGGTCCAGACGGTGACCCGCGTGGTGTTCGGTCCGGTGGTGAAAGTGGTGGACAGCTTCTGCCAGCCGCCGCCCGAGCCGGGGGTCCAGGTGGAGACGTCCTGGGTGCCGGTGCCGGTCGCGCCCAGGTAGACGTACGAGCCCTGGACCTGGGCGCTGAGGGTGTACGTCGCATTCGGCCTGACCGTGACGGTCTGGCTGCACTGGGCGTTGTCCTGGCCCGCCGGGGTGGCGCGCAGGGCGCCCGAGCCGGCGTACACGGGCGAGGGGACGACGGTGCCCGAGCCCGCCGAGCAGGACCAGTCGGCGAGGCCGGACTCGAAGCCGCCGTTGCGGGCGACGTTGACGTCGGCGGCCCGGGCGGGGCCCGCCGCCAGGGCGGTGAGCCCGCCGGCGGCCAGGGTGGCGGCGACCGGCAGGGCGAGGGCGCGTATGCGGTTCACGTGGACTCCGTGGGGGGAGTGGAGGGGTGGAACGGAAGGGAGTTCGAAAGGGTTCGAGGGGCGGGGAGTGGGGTCCCCGCGACCGAGGGCTGGCGTGCAGCCAAGTTGGTCCAGACCAATCTCGGTGTCAAGGGTGTTTGCGAAGTGGCTTGAAATGAACGGGCTCCGGCCCCCGGTTGTCCAGGTTTTCGCCACCTGCGACATGTGCTTCCGGCACGGGAATTCCCAAGCCCCTGACCTGCGCGGGGTGACGCGGATATGGTGCTGGGGCAAGGGGGAAGGCGCGTCGGACGTTTGCGGTCGCGCAGTGCCGTGCGCGTGCCCGCGGGCGCGCGCGCCTACGTGACGGCCGGGCCAACGGCCGTCGCGTACAGGGTGAACGGGGGGATTCGCGTGCCGACCGCCATCGCTGTCACCAGTGCCGATCTGGTGCTGCCCGCCCCCGACCGGCACACCCCCGGCGCCGCCGTCCTGCGCCCGCCCGGCGAGGCCGACCTGGAGCGCGCGCTCGCCGAGACCACCGCCCTGCTGGAGCGGCACGGCCACCTCGTCGCCCTCGTACCGCCCTGGCTGCCCCCGGCGACGGTCCGCCGGATGCACACCGTCCGGGCCATCCTGGAGACCGACCGGATCGCGCTCCTGGACATCGACCTCCCGCCCCTGGGCACGGCCGTGCTGGCCCGTCAGCTCCGCCAGCTCAGCGTCAGCGACCTCAGCCCCGGGGTGCTCGCCTCCGCCGCCCGGCTGCTGTCCCACTACGTCTACGCGGGCGCGCTGCTCGGCAGCGTCGCCAAACTGGACCGGATCCCCGTCGGCCTCAAGGCCCACGCCCGCTCCTGGTCGCCGAGCGCCCAGTTCGCCGTACTGGCCCACCCGCAGCCGCACCTGGCCCGGCTCGGAGCCTCCGCCGCGCCCGCCCACGGCGGCGTCCTGCCCCCCGGCCCCGCCTTCGCCACCCACCTCACCTTCGCCCGCGGACAGCTGGCCTCCGACTGGGTCACGACCGAACTCGCCTCCGCCTGGAAGGTGCAGGGGGTCATGGAGAACCCCCTGCCGGCCGACTCGGCGCGCTGGTGGGCCACCCCCAAGCTGGTCGAGTTCGCCGCCGCCATCCCGGACGTCTCCGTCCTCTACCAGCTCGTCGCCTCGGTCCGCCGCGAACAGTGCCGCTGGTGCGGCTTCGAGCTCATCGGCGACCGCTGCGGCTTCTGCGCCGCCCCGCTCGCCGCCCCACCGCCCGGGGACGACGCCGCCTCCCCGGCCCGCACCCGCACCAGATCCGGATCCTGACCGCCCGACCGAACGAAGAACGGCGAGGTAAGACGGCCCATGAACTCACGCCAGCGCCGCGGCGTCATCCTGCTGCTCCTGTCGGTCCTGTGCGCCCTCGCGGCGTTCGCCGGGGTGCTCGTGGTGATCGGCGACGTCAACTCCAAGGTCGGCGCCGAGGTCGTCGCGTACCGCGTCAAGGGCGACATCGCACCGTACAGCGCCCTCACCGCAGGCCAGTTCGAGGAGGTCAAGGTCCCCAAGCGGTGGCTGTCGGACACCGCCGTCAGCGACCTCGGGGCCCTCCGGGGCAAGATCGCGCTCACCACCCTGAAGAAGGGTTCCCTGCTCCAGAGCGACATGTTCGTCGACAAACCGCAGCTCCAGGCCGGTGAGCAGGAGATCGCCATCATGATCGACGCGGCCACCGGGGTCGCCGGCAAGATCACCTCGGGTGCCAAGGTCAACATCATCGCCACCTTCAAGGGCGCCAAGGAGTCCGACCCCTCCCGCTCCGTGATCATCGTCGCCAACGCCCGGGTCCTGGGCGTCGGCAAGCTCACCGCCCTCGACAAGGACGGCGACAAGAAGGGCCCGGCCGAGGCCGTCCCGATCACCTTCGCCCTGAACACCAAGGACACCCAGCGCGTCGCCTACGCCGAGTCCTTCGCGGAGCACGTCCGCCTGGCCCTCGTCGCCCCCGGCACCGACTCCGCCCCCGGCCCGGCCGACCGCACGTACACCCTCGACGGGGACAAGTGAGGCGCGGATGACCACTCGAATCCTCCCCGCGGCCGGTGACGCAGACGCCGCCCGCTCCATCGTCGCCCTGCTCAGCCAGCTGCCCGACGCCGAACCCGCCCCGCCCGTCCCCGACTCCACCTCCCTCCTCGACGCCCTGGGCCGGCTCGCCGCCGACTCCCTCGACGAACTCCCCGAGGTCGTCCTCGTCCACGAGCGGATCGGACCCGTCCCGGCGCTGGAACTCGTCCGCGAGGTCGCCCTGCGCTTCCCGGCCGTCGGCGTGGTCCTGCTCTCCTCGGACACCGGCCCCCAGGTGTTCTCCGCCGCCATGGACTCCGGGGCCCGGGGCCTGGTCGGCCTGCCCCTGCACTACGAGGAGCTCGCCGCGCGCGTCGGCGCCGCCGCCCAGTGGTCGGCGGGCGTACGCCGCCACCTGGGCCGGGGCGCGGAGGCCGTCTCCGGGCCGGGCGGCCGGGTGGTCACCGTCACCGGTGCCAAGGGCGGCGTCGGCACCACCTTCACCGCCGTCCAGTTCGCCCTGGCCGCGGCCGCCTCGGGACGCCGTACCGCCCTCGTGGACCTCGACCTCCAGGCCGGGGACGTCGGCTCCTACCTCGACGTGCAGTTCCGCCGCTCCATCGCCGACCTCGCCGGCATCCAGGACATCTCGCCCCGGGTCCTCCAGGACGCCGTCTACGAGGACCGCACCGGCCTGGCCCTGCTGCTGGCCCCGGCGGAGGGCGAGCGGGGCGAGGACCTCGACGAACGCGCCACCCGCCAGGTCCTCAGCGCCCTGCGCGCCCGCTACGAGCTGGTCGTCGTCGACTGCGGCACCCAGGTGACGGGCGCGAACGCCACCGCTGTGGAGCAGGCGGACGTGGCCGTCCTGGTCACCACCCCGGACGTGGTCGCCGTACGGGCGGCCAAGCGGATGGTACGGATGTGGGAGCGGCTCCAGGTGCGCAAGCCGGAGGACACCGCGATGGTCGTCAACCGCTGGAGCAAGCACACCGAGATCCAGCCCTCCCTGATCGAGAAGATCACCAGGACCCGCCCCACCCGCACCCCCGTCCCCGCCGCCTTCAAGGAGCTCCAGGGGGTCGTGGACGCGGGCCGGGTGCAGGACCTCGACAACCGCTCGACGGTGAAACAGGCCCTGTGGGCGCTGGCGGGGGAGCTCGGACTGCTGGCCGCCCCGCAGCCGGGGCCCGCGGCCCCCGCGGCCGCCGCCGGCACCGGCTCCGCGCTGGCGGTCCGCGCGGCGGGGCCGGTGGCCCGGCTGCGGCGCGGCCGGGAGGGCTGAGCGGTGCCCGCGCGCAGGTCCCCGCGCAGGGACCGGGGGCAGGTGGCCGTGGAGTTCGTCGGCATGGTCCCGCTGATCCTGCTGATCCTGGCGGCGGTGTGGGAGTGCGTACTGATCGGATACGCCTTCTCCCTGGCCGGCAACGCCGCCGACGAGGGCGCGCGGGCGGGCGCGGTCCACGGCGACCGGGGCACCTGCGAGGCGGCCGCCGCCGAACACATCGGGGGAGCGTGGGGCATGTCGGCGGACTGCGCCGCCGCCGGAGACATCTACAAGGCCACCGTCAAGCTCAAGATCCCCGTCCTCTACCCCGGCCTGAACTTCGGCGAGATCACGGGCACGGGCGGCGCGGCGATGGAGAAGGAGGCGCCGTGAACCGGTACCGGCGACGGCCACGACCGAGGCCCCCGCTCCGCGGCGACCGGGGCCAGGTGGCCCTGGAGTACATCGGCTTCATCCCGATCCTGCTGTTCGTCGCCCTCTGCGGGATCCAGCTGGGCTGGATCGCGTACGTCCACGAGCAGGCCGACACCGCCGCCCGCACGGCGGCCCGCGTGGAGGCCCGCAAGGGCTCGGGCGGGGAGGCGGCGGGCGTGGCCGCCGTCCGCGGGGGCCTCGCCCCCGACGTGAAGGTGCGCAAGGACGCCGACGCGGTCACCGCCACCGTGACCATCAGGATCAACAGCATCGTGCCCGGACTGGGCATCGACGACGCCAAGGCCACCGCCGTCATGCCGAACGACGACCCGGCCGGAGGAACCCCATGAGCCTGCGTTCCCGGGTCAACGCCCCCGACGACCGCCACAGCCCCCGCGAGGACGGCCGCCTCGTCTCCTCCTACCGCGCCAAACTGCTGGAGGAGATCGACCTCGCCGAGATGTCCGCGCTCGCCCCCGCCGAGCGCCGGGCCCGCCTGGAGCGGGTCCTCGGCCACATCATCAGCCGCGAGGGCCCCGTCCTCTCCACCGCCGAGCGCGCCCAGCTGATCCGCCGCGTCGTCGACGAGGCCCTCGGCCTCGGTGTGCTCGAACCGCTCCTGGAGGACGCCTCCATCTCCGAGATCATGGTCAACGGCCCCGACCAGATCTTCGTCGAGCGCGCCGGCCGGGTCGAGCAGCTGCCGATCCGCTTCGCCTCGCACGAGCAGCTGATGCAGACCATCGAGCGCATCGTCTCCACCGTCAACCGCCGTGTGGACGAGGCCAATCCGATGGTCGACGCCCGCCTGCCCAGCGGGGAGCGCGTCAACGTCATCATCCCGCCGCTGTCCCTCACCGGCGCCACCCTCACCATCCGCCGCTTCCCGCGCGCCTTCACCCTGCACGAGATGATCGCCCTCGGATCGCTCGACGAGCAGATGCTGCTCCTGCTCTCCGGCATGGTCCAGGCACGGATGAACCTGATCGTCTCCGGCGCCACCGGCACCGGGAAGACCACCCTCCTCAACGCCCTCTCCGGCCTGATCCCGGAGGGCGAGCGCGTCATCACCATCGAGGACTCCGCCGAGCTCCAGCTCCAGCAGGCCCACGTCATCCGCCTCGAATCCCGCCCGGCCAACGTCGAGGGCAAGGGCCAGATCACCATTCGCGACCTCGTCCGCAACTCCCTGCGCATGCGCCCCGACCGCATCATCGTCGGCGAGGTCCGCGGCGGCGAGACCCTCGACATGCTCCAGGCCATGTCCACCGGCCACGACGGCTCCCTCGCCACCGTCCACGCCAACAGCTCCCAGGACGCGCTGATGCGCCTGCAGACCCTCGCCTCCATGTCGGAGGTCGAAATCCCCTTCGAGGCGCTCCAGGACCAGATCAACAGCGCCGTCAACGTCATCGTCCAGCTCACCCGCTTCGGGGACGGCTCGCGCCGCATCACCGAGATCGCGATCCTCGACTCGCACGGCCGCGAACCCTTCCGCACCACCACCGTCTGCCGTTACGTCGCCCAGCCCATGGCCGCCGACGGGCGCGTGCACGGCCACTTCGCCTACGCCCCCCTCCCGCGCCGGATCGCGGAGCGCCTCTACATGAACAACCAGCCGATCCCCCAGGCCTTCGGGGTCGCCCCGCCCGAGGACCGCTTCGACCCGCTGACCTCCCGGACCGTCCTGTGACCGACCTCGTCCTCCTCACCCTCGGCGCCACCCTGCTGGCCGGCCTGTTCGTCTCCCTCGGGGTGCACTTCTACTCCGCCGGCCTGGCCCAGCGCGCCGCCCTCGTCGAACGCCTCGCCGCCGACGGCGTCCCGGAGGCGCCCGGCCGCCGGCGCCGCTTCCCCGGCCTCGACCGGCGCCTGCGCCGGACGAAGCTCGGCCGGCGCATCGAGGTGAAGCTGGGAACCACCGGCCTGGACCTCACCCCGGGCGAGTTCTTCGCGTACGTGCTGATGGCGGTCGCCGGGGTGTGGCTCGTCGCCGCCGCCCTCCTGGCGCCCTTCTTCGGCCCGGTCGCCGGCCTGATCGGCCTGTGGGCCGCGAACGCCTTCCTCACCTGGCAGCGGGCCCGCCGCACCGAGCGGTTCATCAACCAGCTGCCGGAACTCGCCCGCATCCTCGCGAACGCCACCCAGGCCGGGCTCGCCCTGCGCACGGCCATCGGGATCGCGGCGGAGGAGCTGGAGGCCCCGGCGGGGGAGGAGCTGTCCCGGGTCGCGGACCGGCTCGCGGTCGGTCACTCCATCGAGGAGTCGCTGGGGGAGATCGTGGACCGGCTGCCGTCGCGGGAGCTGGTCGTCCTCGTCTCCACCCTGGTCCTGTCGGCGCGGGCGGGCGGCGCCATCGTCGGGAGCCTGCGCAACCTGGTGGTGACCCTGGAGCAGCGCAAGGAGACGCGCAGGGAGATCCGTACGCAGCTCTCGCAGGTCACCGTCACCGCCTACCTGGTCCCGGCGATCGGGCTGGGCTCGCTGCTGCTGGTCGACATGATGATGCCGGGCGCGCTGGACCGGATGACCGGCGCCCTGATCGGGCAGACGGCCGTCCTGATCGCGCTGGGCCTCTTCACGCTCGGCTTCGTCCTCATCCGCCGCCTGTCGAAGATCGACGTCTGACGGGAGGACGACGAGACCCGTGAACCCCTACCTTCCGGTCCTCCTCGCCGCGGCCGCCGCCCTCGCGGTCTTCGGCATCCTCCACGGCATCCGCCTCTACCGCGCCGACGTGGAACTCCCCACCGACCTCGCCCTCGCCCTGGAGGTCGGCGCCTCCCGCACGACCGCCGTCGGCTCCCTGGTCGACCGCCTCGGCATCCGCTGGGCGCCGCTGGTGCTGCGGCTGATGGGCCCCGGGCAGGTGGCCCGCAAGCGCGCCCAGATCGACCGCGCGGGCAACCCGGCCGGCCTGACCATCGACCGCTACGCCGCCCGGCGCGCGGTGTACGGCTTCCTGGGCGCCCTGGGCGCCTTCGCGATGCTGCTGAACGGCCAGCTCGTCGCCGCCCTGTTGATGGTCGCGTTCGGGCTGTTCTGGATCGAGGTCGGACTGTGGTCGGCGATCCGGGTCCGCCGCGACGACATCGAGCGCACCCTGCCCGACTTCCTCGACGTCCTCGCGGTCGTCGTCAGCGCGGGGCTGGGCTTCCGGCAGGCGCTGGAACGGGTGGCGGCCAAGTACGAGGGCCCCTGGGCGGACGAGGTCCGCATCACGCTCCAGCAGATGGACATGGGCGTGAGCCGCCGCCAGGCCTTCGACGAGCTCCGCCGCCGCAACGACAGCGAACAGGTGGCCCAGTTCGTCACCGCCCTCCAGCAGGGCGAGGAACTGGGCTCCCCCATCGTCGACACCCTGATCGCCATCGCCGAGGACATGCGCCGCACCGATGCCCAGAACGCCCGCCGCCGCGCCGCCCGGGCCGTCCCGAAGGCCACGTTCGCGGTGACGATGTTCATGCTGCCCGGCACCCTGATCCTGCTGGTCTGCGGCTTCGTCTACGGCGCCAACGTGGACTTCGGCGCCCTGCTGGGCGGTGGCTGACGATGCCCTCCCCGACGTCCCCGGCCTCCTTGGCCTCCCTGGCCTCCCTGGCCTTCCCCGCCGCCGGCCGTCCGGCCGGGCGCACGCGCCCCGCCGCCGGTGCTCCCGCGGCGGCCCCCGGCTCTCCGCTCCGCCTCCGGGCGAACGCCCTGCGCTCCCTGTGCCGCCAGGTCTTCGCGCTCCGCCTGGTGATGATCCCCCTGGGCGCGCCCCTGGCCCTGTCCCGCACGGCCCACGGTGCTCCGATGTACCTGGTGTCCGGGGCGGTCGTGGCCACCTTCATGCTGTCCTACGCCCTCTTCCGCGACTGGGAGCGCTGCGGCCCGCTGCTGCTGCGCCACCGCTGGCTGCTGGCCGCGGACATGGCCCTGGGCGCCCTCCTGCTGGTCACCGCCACCCCCGCCTCGCCGCTCGGCCTGGTGGCCCTCGGCACGCCGCTGCTGGCCGGGCTGGTCTACGGCTGGCGGGGCTCGGCGGTGTACGCGGCGGTGCAGACGGCGGTGGTGGCCGCGCTGGGCGGCGGCCTGCTGCTGTGCCTCCTGTGCGTCCTGTCGGGGGCGGCGGGCTCCTCGGTCCGCGACTTCCTGGTCCGCCTCACCGAGGCCCGGGCCCAGCTGGCGGTGGCCGAGGCCGTCCGCGCCGAACGGGACC
The DNA here is from genome assembly GCF_044129415.1 of Streptomyces racemochromogenes. Taxonomy (GTDB): domain Bacteria; phylum Actinomycetota; class Actinomycetes; order Streptomycetales; family Streptomycetaceae; genus Streptomyces; species Streptomyces racemochromogenes_A. The sequence goes on along the minus strand of NZ_JBBDHD010000002.1, from coordinate 68,201 downwards.
GGCTGGCCCGGGAGATGCACGACTCGGTGTCCAAGACCCTGCACGGCCTGGCCCTGACGGCCGACGCCCTGACCCTCGCGCAGGACCCGGCGGCGATCCGCGTCCAGTCCGCCCTCCTGGCGGTGGCGGCGCGCCGTGCGGTGGCGGAGTCCCGCGCCCTCCTGACGGACCTGCGCGAGCCGCTCGCGGACGTCCCCCTCCTGCCGGCCCTCCACCGTCTGGCCGGCCCGGGCACGACCGTCCACACCCCGGACTCCCTGCCCGCGCTCCCCGCGCCGGTGGCCCACCACCTGCTCTCCCTCACCTCCGAGGCCCTGGAGAACGCCCGCCGCCACGCCGGTGCCACCCGCGTGACCCTGACGGCGGCGGCCACCCCCACCCGCCTCACCGTCACCGTCACCGACGACGGCCGGGGCCTGCCCGCCGGGGGACCGCCCCCCTCCGTCCCGGGCCACTACGGCCTGCTCGGCATGCGGGAACGCGCGGCGGCGATCGGGGCCGACCTCCTCCTGGGCCCCCGCCCGGACGGGGCCCCGGGAACCCGCGTCCACCTGACCCTCCCGCTGGAAGGGAGCCCCTGATGCCCGGCCTCCGCGTCCTGATCGCCGACGACAACCCGGTCGTACGGGCCGGCCTGGCCGCCCTGCTGGCGGCGGCGGGCGGCATCGAGGTGGCCGCCGAGGCCTCGGACGGCCGCGAGGCCCTCAGCCTGACCCGCCGGCACGCCCCCGACCTGATCCTCCTGGACGTCCGCATGCCGGGCGTGGACGGCATCTCGGCCCTCCCGCACCTGGTCCGCCTGGCGCCGGTCCTGATGCTCACGTACAGCCGGGAGCCGGACATCGTCCGGGAATCGCTGCTGCTGGGCGCGGGCGGCTATCTGGTCCACGGCGAATTCACGCCGGACGACCTGGTGAGGGCGGTCCACGACGTCCGCGAGGGCCGCCCCCACTTCACGCCATCCCCGGCGGCAACCCTCCTCTCCACCCTCCGCACCTCTTCGCAACCGCAACGCGGTGTGGCACAGTCGGCGGATCGGCTGCACAACTCCGCTGTGTTCGGGTTGAGTTCGCGGGAGGTGGAGATCATGGACCTGATCGCCTCCGGGATGAGCAACCAGCAGATCGCGGCGGCGTGCTTCATCAGCGAGAAGACGGTGAAGAACCACATCAACCGCATCTTCGCCAAGCTCCAGAGCACCACCCGGAGCGAAGCGATAGCCCACTGGCTGGGAACCGCCCGTCCGGGGGTGAGTGGACGTGGGTAGACACGGTGCGCAGTGGGTCCGTAATTGGGCCCCGGGACCCTTGGTTATCACTCGTCACTCGCCGTACCGTCCGCAGATCAACAGCGGCACCGGCCCGGGAGGGAACCCCCATGTCACACAACTCGCTGCTGAAGGCTTCGGTCGGGGCGAAGATCCGCCTGGCCGGCTGGACGGACACGGCGGTGTCCCGTCTCCGCAAGCGCTACGCGAACCCCGACCGGGGGCAGACCGCGTTCGAGTACCTGGGCATCATCCTGGTGGTCGTGGTGATCATCGGCGCGATCGTGGGCTCCGGCATCGGCTCGGAGATCACCAAGCGCATCAAGGAGGCCGTCACCAACATCAAAGCCGGGTGATGACGGCGCGCGTGCTGTCGTCGCCCGATCGGGGGCAGGCCTTTCCGTTGTACGTCGTGATGGTGGCAGGCCTGCTCTTCGCCGCCCTCGCCCTGTTCGTCATCGGCCAGGCAGCCGTCACCCGCAGCGATGCGCAGGGCGCGGCGGACGCGGCTGCCCTGGCGGCCGGAAGGGAAGCCCGCGACCGGGTCCTGTTCGGGCTCGACCTCACCGTGCTGAAGCCCGAGGACTGGTCGAAGATCGTCGACGCGGACTATCTCAAGTCGAAGGGCGCCTGCACCCAGGCCGACGTCTTCGCGGCCCGCAACGGCGCCAAGGCGCGGTGCGAGGCGTCGCCACCGAAGTTCACCGTGACCGTGGAAAGTGACCGGACGGTCGGCGATTCGGTGATTCCGGGTACCGGCAGCATGCACGGAACGGCGACGGCCACTGCCGTGGTCGAGTCGAAGTGCCGTCTGGACGGGGTGGCCGACCCGGGCCCCACGCCCACCGCGCCTGCCGGAGGAAGCACACCGGAGCCCACGCCGACCGCGTCGGCGGCTCCCACGGTCACCTTCACCTGCGACAAGGGCGACCCGATCAAGCTCGACCCGATGAAGCCGGGCTCCCTCCGTGAGCTGGGCAGGAAGCTCTTCAGCGTGCGTCTCGTCAACTGACGGGGAACGAGAGACAAGGAAGCGTTCCAGATGGGCATTCGGCACCAGGCAAAGGTGCGTGGAGGAGCGGCTGTTGCGGTCGTGGCGCTCTTGGCCGTCACCGCGGCCGGGTGTGGTGCGGGCGGCGGTGGCGATGCGAAGGGCGCGGCCAAGCCGTCGCAGCCGCAGTCGCAGAACGCGGGTGCTCAGGCCTCCGCTCCGGGGAAGGAACAGAGCGCTGCGCCGGCCGTGGTCATCGCCACGCTCAAGGGGCAGGAAGGCATGGTGCTGGAGATCAACTCGGTCCAGAGGGACCCGGGTGGCTTCCTCACGGTGACCGGCCAGCTCAAGAACACGGGGAGCGCGTCCTACAAGGACACCGTGGCCTGGCGCGGCATCGAGCTCAAGGGGACGGGCGAGTCCGTAGCCGGCGCGACGCTGGTCGACAAGGCCGGCAAGAAGCGTTACTACGTGCTGAGGGACACGGAGTCCCGGTGCCTGTGCACGACCGGGGTCTCCAGTGTCGACGCGGGTCAGGCGATCCCCTTCTTCGCCCAGTTCCCGACGCCGCCCGCGTCGACGAGCGAGGTCGAGTTCAACCTGCCCACCTTCGCTCCGGCCACCGTCAAGATCTCCGGGTGACCCCATGACCAAACGCCGCCACCGCGTCTCCGCCGCGACAGCCGTCGTCGGCCTCGTCATCGCCGGTACCCACCTCCTCGGCGCGACGAGCGCCTACGCCGACGACCCCAAGCCCTCCGTCCCCCCCGGCACAGAGCCTTCCCCCGCCGCGCCCGTCCCCATCGACTCCAACGCCCCCGGGCTCAAGATCCCGCAAGGTGGGACCCTCGCGCCCGTCAAGGTGCTCGACATCGCCGAGGTCGTCGAGGACCTCGGGGGTGAGCAGCGGCGGCAGGAGACCAACCAGAACGTCATGATGGCCCTCCAGTCCGAGGTCCTCTTCCCCGAGAACAGCGCCGTCTTCAACGCCCAGGCCGCCGCCCGCATCCAGGCCATCGCGCAGGAGATCAACACCCAGAAGGCCACCCGCATCCGCGTCTTCGGCTTCACCGACGACCAGGGCAGCTATGAGCACGGCAAGGAGCTCTCCAAGCAGCGGGCCGACGCCGTCCAGGCGGAGCTCGCCAAGACCGTCACCAACCCCGGCGTCACGTACGACGTCCGCGGCTACAGCGAGGACTACCCGATCGCCGACAACAGCACCGAGGAAGGCCGCAAGAAGAACCGCCGTGTCGAGATCACCTTCCCCCGCGGAGCGACCGGTGGTACCGGCGGTACCGGCACCACCGGTTGAGCCGGGGGCCGGGGTAAAGGCAATGACCGGTGAGCGGTCCCACTCCTAAGCTCCGCCGTATGCAGCCCATGACGATCCGGCGTGCCACCGCCCAGGACGCCGAACGCCTCACCGCACTCGTGCGGGGGTCCGGTGCCCACTCCGGGCCCTGCGCCGCGATCACCGCCGGCTACCGGGTGACCCCCGACTACATCGAGCGCCACCAGGTCTTCGCGGCCGTCGACGCGCCCGGCGGCCGGATCCTGGGCTTCTCCGCGCTCCTCCTGGAGCAGGCCGAACTCGACCTGGTCTTCGTCGCGGACGGGGCGCAGCGCGCGGGAGTCGGCCGGTTCCTCGTCCGCGACGCGCTCGACCGGGCGAGGGGCGCCGGCCTGACGCACGTACGCGTCGTCCCGCACCCGCCGGCCGAGCCCTTCCACCGGCGCCTGGGCGCCGAGCGGGTGGGCACGGTCGCCCCCGCGCCGCCCCGCGTGACCTGGGAACGCCCCGAGCTGCGTTTCGCCACGCACGCCCGCCCGACCCGGGTGATCGTCCTCAATGGCGGTTCCAGCTCCGGCAAGTCCGGGATCGTCCGCTGCCTGCAAGCCGTACTGCCGGACCCCTGGCTGGCATTCGGCGTGGACACCCTGGTCGACGCGATGCCGCCCTCCCTCCGCACCTCGGACGCGGGGATCGGGTTCGCCGACGACGGAGAGGTCGTCGTCGGCGAGACGTTCCGCACGCTCGACACCGCCTGGGCCCAGGGGATCGCCGCCATGGCCCGCGCCGGGGCCCGGATCGTCGTCGACGACGTGTTCCTCGGCGGGCCCGAGTCCCAGCGGCGCTGGCGGAAGGCCCTGGAAGGGCTGAACGTCCTGTGGGTCGGCGTCCGGTGCGACGCTGAGGTCGCCGCGGCCCGCGAGATCGCCCGCGGCGACCGCCCCTCCGGGATGGCCGCCGCCCAGGCCGACGCCGTCCACCGGGGAGTGGTCTACGACCTTGAGGTCGACACCACCCACACCGAATCCCTGGCCTGCGCCCGGGCCATCGCCGCCCGCACCTGAGGCCCGCATGTGATCCGGGTCACCGGAAAAGGGTGACACGGGGCTGTCGCGGAGCCTTGCGAACCTCGACGCATGACGACGAAGACACCGCCCCCGCTGCCGCTGCTGCCGCTCACCGACCAGGACCTCCTCGGCGAGACCCTCGCCTTCAACGAGCGCTTCGAGGCCGCCGCCGCGAGCCTCCCCGCCCGCGGGCGGGTCCTGGACCCCGGACTCCTCGCGCGGCTGCGCCGCAACCGGCTCGCCGGGGACGCGCCGCCCGTACGCCTGCCGCAGGGGCGGGACCGGGTCGTCGCGGGCGGGGTGCGGGTACGGACCTTCGTGCCGGACGGCGCCGAGCCCGTCGCCGGGGTGTACCTGCACGTTCACGGCGGCGGCTGGTCCTTCGGATCCGCCGACGGGCAGGACGAGCGGCTCCGGCGGATCGCCGAGGACACCCGGCTGGCCGTGGTGAGCGTGGACTACCGGCTCGCGCCCGAACACCCCTTCCCCGCCGGCCCCGACGACTGCGAGGCCGCCGCGCGGTGGCTCGTCGAGCAGGCCCCCGCCGAGTTCGGGACCGACCGGCTGCTGATCGGCGGCGAGTCCGCCGGCGCCCACCTCGCCGTCCTGACCCTGCTGCGCCTGCGCGACCGCCACGGCATCGCCGGGGCCTTCCGCGCGGCCCACCTCCTCTTCGGCCCGTACGACCTCTCGATGACCCCGAGCCAGCGCACGTTCGGCTCCCGCCGCCTGCTCAGCAACACCGACTCCCTGGCGGGCAGTTACGAGATGTTCTCGCCCGGAACCGGCCCGGAGGAGCGCCGCAGCCCCGAACTCTCGCCGCTGTACGCCGATCTGACCGGCCTGCCGCCGGCCCGCCTCGTCGTCGGCACGGAGGACCCGCTGCTGGACGACTCCCTCTTCCTCGCCCGCCGCTGGCAGGCGGCGGGAGCCCCCGTCCGCCTCGACGTCGTGGCGGGAGCGATGCACGGGTTCACGCTCTTCCCCCTCACCATCACCGCACGGGAACTGGCGCGCGAAAGGGAGTTCCTGGCCTCCGCCGCGGCCGGGTAGCGTCGGGCCCATGGACCGCACCACCCGGCTCTACGCGCTCGTGGAGGAACTGCGCGCCGCGGCGCCCCGTCCCCGTCCGGTCGCCGCGCTCGCCGCGCGGTTCGAGGTCAGCACCCGTACGGTGCAGCGCGACCTCCAGGCGCTGATGGAATCCGGCGTCCCCGTCCGCGCCGCCCTCGGGCGGGGCGGCGGCTGGACGGTCGACCCGGCGATGACCCTGCCCCCGGTCCACTTCACCGCCGACGAGGCCGCGGCCCTGGCCGCTGCCCTCGCCACCGCCGGAACCCCCTACGCCGGTGCCGCCCGGACGGCGTACCAGAAGCTCCTCGCCTCGATGACCGGCCCGGCGGCCGCCGCGGCCGAAACCCTGGCGTCCCGGATCGTCGCCCTGCCGTCCCGTACGGAGCCTGCGATCCGCGACGCGGTGGAGCGGGCCATCGCCGACCGCACCGTCCTGCGGCTCTCGTACGCCGACGCGGCCGGCCGCACCAGCCAACGCGACGTGGAACCGGCCGGCCTGCTCACCGCCGAGGGCCGCTGGTACCTCATCGGCTGGTGCCGCACCCGCCGCGCCGGCCGGGGCTTCCGCCTGGACCGCGTCACGGCCGCGACCCCGACCGACGAACCGGCCCACCCCCACGACCTGACCGCCCTCCTCCACGGCTCGGCCGCCGCCACCGCGACCCGGCCGGCGGCGCTGGCCGGGGCCTGACCCTTCGGCCACGCCGCCCCCTGAAACCCGGTCGCGGCCGGGGCCGCCCGGAGCCGATACTCCGGGGCATGCCCTCCGTGCCGCAGTACCAGGTCAGGGCGGACCACGACGCCCACGGCATCGTCGTCTACCAGGCCTACCCGCCCGCCATCGCCGACGCCGCCCTCCGTGCGGGACGGTTCGTCGCGCCGTTCTCGTTCGGGCGGATGACGTGGATCAAGCCGTCCTTCCTCTGGCTGATGCACCGCAGCAACTGGGCCCGCAAGCCCGGTCAGGAGCGGATCCTCGGCGTGCGGATCACCCGGGCGGGGTGGGAGGAGGCCCTCTCGCGGGCCGTGCTGACCACCTCGGGCCCGGACGCCCTGGCGGGCGCGGCGGTGCACGTCCAGTGGGACCCCGAGCGCTCCGCGCGCGGGGCCGCGCTCAACCACTACAGCATCCAGGTCGGCATCGGCCGCGACCTCATCCGCACCTTCACCGACGAGTGGACCACCGGCATCACCGACCTCACCCCGCAGGTCCGCAAGGCCGCCGCCCTGCTCCAGGGCGGGCAGGCCGCCAAGGCGCGGCGGCTGCTGCCGTCCGAGCGGGTCTACCCGCTGCCCGCCGCCCTGGAGGCCCGGCTCGGCCGGTCCTGAAGGCCGGGGGCGCGCCCGCGGTCAGGGCTTGCGGGGCTGGTTGAAGCGCAGCATGTTGCCGGCCGGGTCGCGGAAGGCGCAGTCGCGGACCCCGTACGGCTGGTCCATGGGCTCCTGGAGCACGTCGGCGCCCGCCGCGCGGATCCGCTCGAAGGTGGCGTCGACGTCGTCGGTGGTGAAGATGACCCCGCGCAGCATGCCCTTCGCCATCAGCTCCGCGACGGCCTGGCGGTCGGCGGGGGTGGCGTTCGGGTCGGCGAGCGGGGGCTCCAGGACGATCTCCACCTCCGGCTGCGAGGGCGAGCCGACGGTCACCCAGCGCATGTTCTCGTACCCGACGTCGTTGCGGACCTCCAGGCCCAGCACGTCCCGGTAGAAGGGGACGGCCTTGTCGTGGTCGTCGACCGCGATGAAGCACTGCGAAAGCTTGATTCCCATGGCTCCGACGCTACGCGCGGCCGTCGGGTTTGGCTTCTCCGTTCCTGACCGGCCGGGTGTGGATCTTGGCGATGCAGGCGGGGATGGCGGCGCTGTCACCGTGGTCGCGGGCCCGGTAGGCGCTCGGGGTCTCGCCGACCAGTTCGGTGAAACGGGAGCTGAACGAGCCCAGCGAGGTACACCCGACCTCGAAGCAGACCTCCGTCACCGACAGGTCCCCGCGCCGCAGCAGGGCCTTGGCCCGTTCGATGCGGCGGGTCATGAGGTAGCCGTACGGGGTCTCGCCGTAGGCGGCGCGGAAACTGCGCTGGAAGTGTCCGGCCGACATCAGGGCGATGCGCGCCAGGGCGGGAACGTCCAGCGGCTGCGCGTAGTCGCGGTCCATCGCGTCACGGGCCCGGCGCAGCCGGACGAGGTCCTCCAGGTTCACGCCCTCCACCATCTCACAGGGCGAAATCGGCCTGCCAGGGCCGATCTTGGGCGCCTAGGCTGCGCCGCATGTCGCAGCCCGTGAAACTCCTCGTCCTGATCACCACCCTTCCCGGCCGCGGCCGGGAACAGCGGGAGGCGTACGAGCGCCTCGCGCCGCTGGTCCGGGCGGAGGAGGGCTGCCTGCGCTACGACCTCCACGCGGTGGCGGGCGACCCGGACCGCTTCGCCCTGATCGAGGAGTGGGCGTCGAGGGAGGCCCTGGCCGCCCACGACGCCACCCCGCACATGACCGAGGCCGACGCCACCAGCCCCGCCTTCCGCGCGGGCCCGGCCCGGGTACTGGAACTGTCGACGACCCCGCTGGCCTGAAACCCACCCCGGTGGGCCGTCCAGACGCTCGACGAGCGAATGACATGCATATGATCACCGCCGCCGTCCAGTACGAAGAAGTTCTGGCCGTGCGCACGCGGACCGGGGCGGAGGGCTGACGGGTGGGGCGGTTGTGGGACAGGTTCATGGGTACCAAGCGCCCCGCTGAGGGGGTCAGGGCCGTGCCCGCCGCCGAGCTGCGGGAGGCGCTGTTCGCCGTGGGGGGACCGGAGGTCCCGTTCCGTCTGCGTCAGGGCTCCGCCAAGGAGAGGGCCGACGTGGTGGCCGAGCACCGGATCCCGGAGCTGGAGCTCACCGTCAAGGTGCGGATGCGGCTGCTTCCGGTGCGCCGTGAGGTGGAAGTGATCACGGAGCAGTGGGGGAGGTTGTCGTACGAGGGCGGCAGCAGGCAGTACGCCCGGGGGTCAGGCCGCAGGGTCGCCCGGCAGTGGCGGTTCCAGAAGGGCCCCGATGGGCGCCGGCGCCTGGTCGAGTCCTTCCGCTACGACTCGCGCGACATGACGGGACCCCTGCAGCGGACGGTCCTCGAAGGGGGCTGGGTCTGGCGCGAGGTGCTCTTCGGCAGTTGAGCGGCCGACCCCGCACCCTGATGCCCCAGCCGCCCCGGCCGCGCGGGTGCTCACCCGTTCGGGTCGGCGGTCGCGAGTAGGCGCTGGGCCGCCGCGCGGGCGTGGAGGGCCGGGGCCGGGCCGGGGTCGAGGGCGGCCACCACCGTCGCGCCCTCGGCCAGGATCAGGAGCTGCTCGGCGAGCTCCGGCGTGGGGGCGAGGTCCGCCAGGAGGGTGCGCAGCTCCGCCTTGTGCCGGCGGACGACGTCCAGGACGGCGGCCGGGCCGGTGCCCAGCTCCCCGTACGCGTTGAGGAAGGCGCAGCCGCGGAAGTCCGGCTCCGAGAACCAGCCCGCGAGCCAGTCGAAGACCGCCGGTACGGGCTCCGGGGCGGCGGCCACCGCCTCCCGCAGGCCGGCGATCCAGCGCCGGTCGCGCCGCTCCAGGTAGGCGGTGACCAGGGCGTCCTTGGCGGGGAACAGCCGGTAGAGCCGCTTGAGCGGCACTCCCGACTCCGCGCGGATGCGGTCCATGCCGACGGCCTGGATGCCCTCGGCGTAGAACAGGGCCTCCGCCGCGTCGAGGAGGCGGGTGCGGGCCTCGTCATCGTCCATGGGGTGAAGGGTAGTGCAGGAACGCTTGCGTTGAGAACGCTCGTTCTCTACCGTGAGAACGAGCGTTCTCCGCATCGTCGAAGTGAGAGGGACCTGCCGTGCTCGTACCGCCGTTCACCGAAGAGACCGCCCGCGCCAAGGTGCAGGCCGCCGAGGACGCGTGGAACACCCGCGACCCCGACCGGGTCGCCCTCGCCTACAGCGAGGACTCCGTCTGGCGCAACCGCGACCGCTTCCTCACCGGCCGCGCCGAGATCCGCGCCTTCCTCGCCGAGAAGTGGCGGCGCGAGCTCGACTACCGCCTCCGCAAGGAGCTCTGGTCCTACACCGGCAACCGCATCTCCGTCCGCTTCGCGTACGAGTGGCACGACGCGGACGGCCAGTGGTGGCGCAGCCACGGCAACGAGCAGTGGGAGTTCGACGACGACGGCCTGATGCGGCGCCGCGAGGCCAGCATCAACGACCTCCCGATCGAGGAGTCCGAGCGGAGGCTGCGCGGCTGAGGGCCCCGCACCCCGATGGCCCACGTGTCTGCAATGCCCCCTCCTGCCCCGGTTCGGTAGCGTGGCACGGCGTACGCGCCCGACGATCAGGAGGGGTACGCCGGTGCCCGGTTCCACGCGCAGGACACGGGCGGCGGTGCGCGGCGCCGAGGCGCTGGACGCGCGGCTGCCGCTGGGGGAGGTCGCCAAGGGGGCGGTGCGCAAGGTCTTCCCCGACCACTGGTCGTTCCTGCTCGGCGAGCTCGCCCTCTACAGCTTCGTCGTCCTGCTGCTGACCGGGGTGTACCTGTCCTTCTTCTTCGACCCCTCGATGCGCGAGAGCGCCTACCACGGGGCGTACGGGCCCCTGCGCGACGTACGCATGTCGCAGGCCTACCTCTCCACCCTCCGCCTCAGCTTCGACGTCCGCGGCGGGCTCCTCATCCGGCAGGTCCACCACTGGGCGGCGATCGTCTTCGTCGCCGCCATCGGCGCGCACCTGCTGCGCGTCTTCCTCACCGGGGCCTTCCGCCGCCCCCGCGAGCTCAACTGGACCGTCGGCGTCACCCTGTTCGCGCTGGCCATGCTGGAGGGGTTCGCCGGCTACTCCCTCCCCGACGACCTGCTGTCCGGGACCGGCCTGCGCATCGCGCAGGGCATCATGACGTCGGTTCCGGTGGTCGGCACGTACCTGGCGTTCTTCGCCTTCGGCGGGGAGTACCCCGCCGCCGACATCGTCCCCCGCCTCTACCCCGTGCACATCCTGCTGGTCCCCGGCCTGCTGCTGGGCCTGATCACCGTGCACCTGCTGCTGGTCGTGCACCTCAAGCACACCCACTGGCCGGGCCCGGGCCGTACCGGCCGCAACGTCGTCGGCCTGCCGTTCTTCCCCCAGTACCTGGCCAAGTCGGGCGGGCTGTTCCTCCTCGTCTTCGGGCTGCTCGCCGCCCTCGCCGCCGTCGCGCAGGTCAACCCCATCTGGGTGTACGGCCCCTACCGTCCCGACGTGGTCTCCACCGGCTCCCAGCCCGACTGGTACATCGGCTTCCTGGAGGGCTCCCTGCGGCTGATGCCCGGGGTCGAGACCCGGCTGTGGGGGCACACGGTGGCGTGGAACCCGTTCGTGGCCGCCGTCCTGCTGCCCGGTGCGCTCTTCACGGCGCTGTACGCCTACCCCTTCTTCGAGCGCTGGATCACCGGCGACCACGGTGAACGGCACCTGTGTGACCGCCCCCGTGACCGGCCCGTCCGTACGGGGCTCGGCGCGGCGGCCCTCGCCTGGTACGCCGTACTGCTGCTCGCCGGGGCCCAGGACGTCCTCGCGTTCGTCTTCGCCGTGCCCCTGCCGCAGCTGACCTGGACCCTGCGCGCCGCGTTCTTCGCGGTGCCGGCGCTGGTGTTCTGGCTCACCCGGCGGCTGTGCCTGGCCCTCCAGGACCGGGAGCGGGAGCTGCTGGGCGGGGAGGAGGAGACGGGCCTGGTGCGCCAGGGCGTCGAGGGCGGCTTCCACCCCGAGCACCGGCCGCTGCCGTCGGCCGAGCGGTACGTGATGCTCGTGGGGGACCGGCCCCGGCCGCTGGAGGACGACCGCGACCCGACCCGTTCCCTGCCGCGCCGACTGCTGGGGCGGGCGCGGGCGGCCGCCAGCTCCTGGTACTACCACGACCGCGTCCGCTACCCGGCGACCCCCGAGCAGCGCCGGGAGATCGCCGAGGTGACGACCGGCCCCGACCGCCCCCCGGCGCCCTGAGGACAGGGCGCCCTACTCCGCGTGGTCGAGGTTCTGGAAGGCGAAGCCGAGGATCCCCGGGGCCAGCACCCCGAGGCCGATCAGGAACAGCCACAGCCCCTGGACCACCCCCAGCCCCATCAGCGCGGTGCCCGCGGCGGTCAGGACGGGGTGGAAGCTGCGGTCGGGGAAGAAGAGCCGGCGGCCGGAGACCTCCCGCACCTCGGCGTCCCCGCGGTCCTCCGGCCGCTCCCCGCCCCGCCGGTGCTGGCGCCACAGGAAGGCGGCGACCAGCCCGGACATCACGAAGGAGACGCACAGCGCGGAGCTGCCCGCGGGGTCGGCGGAGAACCAGCGGTAGACGACGGTGGTGGCTGCGAAGAACAGGGCCGTTCCGGTGAACAGCCAGGCCTCAGCCTTCACGGGGCACCTCCGGGTGGTGCAGGTCGAAGGCCGGGGACTCCGAGCGGATCCGCGGCACGGCGTGGAAGTTGTGGCGCGGCGGCGGGCAGCTCGTCGCCCACTCCAGGGAGCGGCCCCAGCCCCAGGGGTCGTCGACCGCCACCCGCCGCCCCCCGCGCTGCGTCTTCCACACGTTGTAGAGGAACGGCAGCGTGGAGGCGCCCAGCAGGAAGGCGCCGACCGAGGAGAGGGTGTTGAGGAGGGTGAACCCGTCGGACGCCAGGTAGTCGGCGTACCGGCGCGGCATGCCCTGCTCGCCCAGCCAGTGCTGGACCAGGAAGGTCAGCTGGAAGCCGGGGAACAGCGTCCAGAAGTGCAGCTTGCCCAGCCGCTCGTCCAGCATCCGGCCGGTCAGCTTGGGCCACCAGAAGTAGAGCCCGCCGAAGGTGGCGAAGACGATCGTGCCGAAGAGGACGTAGTGGAGGTGGGCGACGACGAAGTAGCTGTCGGTCAGGTGGAAGTCCAGCGGCGGCGAGGCGATCAGCACCCCGGTCAGGCCGCCCAGCAGGAAGGTGACGAGGAAGCCGATCGACCACAGCATCGGCGTCTCGAAGGAGAGCGAGCCGTGCCACATCGTGCCGATCCAGTTGAAGAACTTCACCCCCGTCGGCACGGCGATCAGGAACGACAGCAGGGAGAAGAACGGCAGCAGGACCGCGCCGGTCGCGAACATGTGGTGCGCCCAGACGGTGGCGGACAGGCCGGTGATGGCGATGGTCGCCCCCACCAGGGACACGTAGCCGAACATGGGCTTGCGGCTGAAGACGGGCACGATCTCGCTGACCACGCCGAAGAACGGCAGGGCCACGATGTAGACCTCCGGATGCCCGAAGAACCAGAACAGGTGCTGCCACAGCAGCGCGCCCCCGTTCGCCGCGTCGAAGACGTGCGCGCCGAACTTGCGGTCCGCCTCCAGGGCCAGCAGCGCGGCCGTGAACACGGGGAACGCCAGCAGCGCCAGGAGGGACGTGAACAGCACGTTCCAGGTGAAGATCGGCATCCGGAACAGGGTCATGCCCGGGGCGCGCAGGCAGATGATCGTGGTGATGAAGTTGACCGCGCCGAGGATGGTGCTCAGGCCCGCCACGGCCAGCCCCATCGCCCACAGGTCGGGTCCGGTACCGGGGGAGTAGACGGCCCCGTTGAGCGGGGCGTACGCGAACCAGCCGAAGGCCGCCGCCCCGTCGGAGGTGAGGAACCCGGAGACCACCATCAGGCCGCCGAAGAGGTAGACCCAGTAGGTGAAGGCGTTCATCCGGGGGAAGGCGACGTCCGGCGCCCCGATCTGGAGCGGCATCACGGCGTTGGCGAAGCCGGTGAAGGTCGGCGTCGCGAACAGCAGCATCATGATCGTGGCGTGGACGGTGAACAGCTCGTTGTACTGCTGGTTCGAGACGATCTGGAGCCCCGGCCGGGCCAGCTCCGCCCGCATCACCAGCGCCAGTACCCCGGCGAAGAGGAAGAAGCAGAAGGCCGTCACCAGGTAGAGGTTGCCGATCACCTTGTGGTCGGTGGTCGACAGCCAGCGCAGTACCGCCGAGCCCTGCCGGACCCGCCGCACGGTCCGCGCCTCCGCCCGCGCCCCGGGCGGGGGTGAGGGGTCCAACGCCGTCATCGGGTCCTCCAGGGAGCCTCGCAGCTTCACGGCGCCGCGGCCTCGGAGCCCCGCCGCCGACCGTGCACTCCCTTCGACTACCGGCCCCCCGCCCCGCCGTCCGCCCGACGCGCCGGTGCCCGCCCGGCCCCGGCGCCGGGATCCCCCACCCGGGGGAGCCGTGGTCCGCCCGGTGGGCGGGGGCGGCTACGTGCCGCCGTGGGCGCGGGTGATGAGGTCCGTCGCGACCTCCAGCGCGGCCAGCCGGGTGGCCTCCGGGTCCTGCTCGTCCACGTGCTGGAGGAACATCATCCCGGCGTGCAGCGTGAACAGGGCGCTCGCGCAGCGCACCTGGTCGGCCAGGGGGGCGTCCTCCGTGCGCAGCAGTTCGATCAGGGTGAAGATCCGCCGCTTGACGATCTCCCCGATGCTCAGCTCCCGCATCGTCGCCTGGTTCTCGTGCATGAAGCGGTACAGCTGTCTGCCCGAGATCATGGCCTCGCTGTAGCGGCGCAGCACCTCGCGCTTGGTCTCCAGCGTCCGGGGCTGTTCCTTCGCCCACTCGATCAGCTCGTCGATGGGCCGGGTGCGGTCCTCGAAGACGCTGATGATGATGTCTTCCTTGGTCTTGAAGTGGTAGTAGAGCGCCGCCTTCGTGACGTCGAGCCGCTCCGCGATCTCGCGCAGCGAGGTCTTCTCGTACCCCTGCTCGGCGAAGAGCTCCAGCGCGACGTCCTGGATGCGCTGGCGCGTGTTCCCGCGCTTGACCTGCGGTCCGGTGCCGCTGGAGCTGCTGGACATGTGTCTCCCCACGAACTTACTTGACGCCCGGCTAGTTACGGGTCTACCTTCCCCAGTGTAGTGAACTAGCCGGGCGGCAAGTAAGTGCCCGCGCGGGATGGAAGAGACCGGTGTCACGGGGAGTGGACATGAGCGACGCAGTGCAGCAGGCCGGGAGCGCGGAGGAGGTGAAGCCGCGCAGCGTCCGCGTCGTCCTGATGGCGTTGATGATCGCCATGTTGCTCGCCATGCTCGACAACATGATCATCGGGACCGCGATGCCGACCATCGTCGGCGAGCTCGGCGGCCTCGAACACCTCTCCTGGGTGGTCACCGCCTACACCCTGGCCACCGCCGCCTCCACCCCCATCTGGGGCAAGGTCGGCGACATGTACGGGCGCAAGGGGTCCTTCCTCACCTCCATCGTCATCTTCCTCATCGGCTCCGCGCTCAGCGGCATGGCCCAGGACATGGGTCAGCTCATCGGCTTCCGCGCCATCCAGGGCCTGGGCGCCGGCGGTCTGATGGTCGGCGTCATGGCGATCATCGGCGACCTCATCCCGCCCCGCGAGCGCGGCAAGTACCAGGGCATGATGGCCGGTGTGATGGCCCTCGCCATGATCGGCGGCCCGCTCGTCGGCGGCACCATCACCGACCACATGGGCTGGCGCTGGTCCTTCTACATCAACCTCCCGCTCGGCGCCGTCGCCCTCGCGATGGTCAGCGCCGTGCTGCACCTGCCCAAGAAGAAGGCGCAGGGCAAGATCGACTACCTGGGTGCCGCCCTGCTGACCGTGGCCATCACCTCGACCGTCCTCGTGACGACCTGGGGCGGGACCGAGTACGCCTGGGGCTCCGGCCAGATCATCGGCCTGATCGTGGCGGGTGTGCTCGCCGTCGCCGCCTTCCTCTACGTCGAGACCAAGGCCGCCGAGCCGGTCATGCCGCTGCACATCTTCCGCAGCCGCAACTTCACCCTGATGTCGGTCATCGGCTTCCTCGTCGGCTTCGCCATGTTCGGCGGCGTGCTCTACCTCCCGCTCTTCCAGCAGGCGGTGCAGGGCGCCTCCGCCACCAACTCCGGGCTGCTGCTCCTGCCGATGCTGCTCTCGATGATGGTCGTCTCGCTCATCGCGGGCCGCATCACCACCAGCACCGGCAAGTACAAGGTCTTCCCGATCGTCGGCGGCGCGCTCATGGTCGTCGGACTGTTCCTGCTGGCGACCATGGACACCGGCACCACGCGTCTGGTCTCCGGTGTCTACATGGCCGTCCTCGGCGCCGGCCTCGGCTTCCTGATGCAGATCACCATGCTGGTCGCCCAGAACAGCGTGGAGATGAGGGACATGGGCGTCGCCTCCTCCTCCGCCACCCTCTTCCGCACCCTCGGCGGCTCCTTCGGTGTGGCCCTGATGGGTTCGCTGTTCACCTCCCGCGTCACGGACACCATGTCGGAGCGGCTCGGGCCGCAGGCCGCCCGGGCCGCCGGTTCCGCGCAGCTCGACGCGGCCAGCCTGGCCAAGCTGCCCGAGGCCGTCCGCGACGCCTACCAGCACGCGGTCTCCGCCGGTACGCACTCGGCGTTCCTGCTCGGCGCGGCCATCGCCGTCCTCGGCTTCGCGCTCGCCTGGTTCGTCAAGGAGGTCCCGCTGCGGGGCGCGGGCCCGGCCCAGGCCGGCGGCGCGGGCGCCCCTGCCGCGTCCTCCCCGGCGGACTCGTTCGCCCACTGACGCGCACGGCCCAGGAGGCGGGCGGGGTCCGGGACTTCCCGGGCCCCGCCCGCTTCTTCGTGTTCCTCCTGCGGCGTGGGGGACCCCCGTGCCCACCGTGGCCATAAAGGACTAAAGTCCTCATTACCTGGAATTTATGGGGCAATTGCGGGGAACCTTCTCAGGTTCGAAGGCGTCCTGATCCACATGACGCGCACGCAGAAGCACAGCCTCCGCGCCCGGACAGCCGTCGCGGCCTCGGCCGTCGCCGTCGCCGCCACCGTGTGGGGGGCCACCGCCCTGCTCCCCGCCGGGGAAGACCACCGCACCCCCCGCCATGAGAACGCGTCACCTCGGGGCGACGCGCCGGCGGACGGCAAGCGGGGCGGGCCGGGCCCGACGCCCTCCCCCTCCTCGGGTGTGCCCGACACCATCGCCCACGCCTCGGAGGCCGGCGGGAACGCCGTCAACATCACCATCGACGACGGCCCCGACCCCCGCTGGACCCCCCAGGTGCTCGACGTCCTGGCCAAGTACGACGCCAAGGCCGTCTTCTGCATGATCGGCCCGCAGGCCAAGGCCCACCCCGACCTGGTCAAGGCGGTCGTCGCGGCCGGACACCGCCTCTGCGACCACACCATGGACCACGACACGACCATGGCCGCCAAGCCCCTCGACTACCAGCGGGCGCAGATCCTCGACGCGAAGAAGCTGATCGAGGAGGCCGCCGGCGGCAGCGCGGAGGTCGCGTACTACCGCGCCCCGGGCGGGGCCTTCACCCCCGACAGTCGCCGCGTCGCCGCGGCCGCCGGGATGCGCCCGCTCGGCTGGAACGTCGACACGAAGGACTTCGGCCGGCCCGGCACCGCCGCCATCGTCGCCGCCGTCAAGCGCGAGATCGGCAACGGCCCCACGATCCTCTTCCACGACGGGGGCGGCGACCGCGGCCAGACCGTCGCCGCCCTCGACCAGGTGCTGGCCTGGCTCGCGCAGCAGGGGCGGCCGACCGGCTTCCCGGTCCGCACCGCCCCCTGACACGCCGCCGCGCGCCGAACGGGTGACGGTCTGCCGCCAGGCCCGGCCCACGGTGTTCCCTGGTCGCGCACGCAGCCCCGTACGCACACAGCCCCCCCCCGCGGGCAGCCGCGTACGCACGCATCCGTCAGGAGGCCACCGTGATCCCCGTGAACCAGCTCGGCGACCCCGCCGTCCGCGCCTTCGTCACCGCCGTCAACGCGGGCGACCGGGAGGCCTTCGGCGCGGCGCTGACGCCCGGCGCGACCATGTCCGACGACGGCACCGACCGCGACGTGGACGACTGGGCCGAGCGGGAGATCTTCTCCTCCCACGGCCACATGGACGTCGAGGCCGAGTCCGACGGGGGCCGCTCCCTGGTCGCCGACTACCGCAACGACACCTGGGGCGCGATGCGCACCGCCTGGCGGTTCACCGTCGACGACGGACGCGTCAGCCGCTTCGAGACCGGCCAGGCCTGACCGCCCCCGGCCCCTACAGCCCCCGCGCCACCCGGAGCACCGCCGCCGTCAGCGGTCCGTTCTCCGGCGCCAGCCCGCCCGGGAAGCCGAACCGGCGGCGCGTGTACCCGTACGCGATCCCCGTCACCGGGTCGGCGAAGCCGTTGGCCCCCGCCGCGCCGCAGTGCCCGAAGGCCTCCGGGCCCACCGCGTGCTGCTTCTCGAAGCCCAGACCGAAGTGGTCCGCCTCCGGCACGACCGCGTCCCGGCCCGGCGTGTGCAGCCGTGCGACCTCGGCCGCGGTCTCCGGGGTCAGCAGCGCCGGCAGCCCCTCCAGCCCGCTGATCGCGGCCGCGTACAGGGCCGCGACACCGCGCGCCGTGCCGACGCCGCCCGCCGAGGCCGGGCCGAGGGCCTTCACCTCGGGGTGGTTGGCGTACGTGACCGGGTCCATCCCGTGGTGCATGTTGAAGGCCACCCGCATCAGCTCGGGCATCGGCCCGCCCGAGGCCAGCAGTTCCAGCTGCGCGGGCGTCGGCAGCATCTCCAGCACCGGCTTCCAGCGGTCCTCCAGCGCGGCCGGCAGCCCCATGTACAGGTCCAGCCCGTACGGCGCCCGCACCCGCTCCTCGTAGACCTCCTGGATCGAACGCCCCGTCACCCGGCGCACCACCTCACCGGTCAGCGCGCCGATCACGAAGGCGTGGTAGCCGTACGCCGTCCCCGGCTCCCAGTGCGGCTTCTGCCGGGCCAGCGCGGCCGCCACGCGGGCGTCGTCCGCCATCAGCTCGTACGAGAACTCGTCCACCGCGATCAGGCCGGAGCCGTGCGCGACCAGCTGGCGCAGCGTCAGCCGCTCCTTGCCGTCACCCGAGAACTCGGGCCAGTACTCCACCACCGGGGCGTCCAGGTCCAGAACGCCCTCCTGCGCCAGCAGCGCGACCACCAGGTGGGCGGCGCCCTTGGTGATCGAGAAGACCCCGCTCAGGGTGTCCCCGTCGGTCTCCTCGCCGCCCCACAGGTCGACCACGGTCCGGCCGTGGTGACGTACCGCCAGCTGGGCCTCCGGGGAGTGCGGCTCCGCCGCCACGAAGGCCTCGAACGCCTCCCGGACCGGCTCCCAGCCCGCCTCCACCGCACCGTTCACCGTCACGCCCATGACATCCCCCGTAACCATCCGTAGATCATTTCCGTCGTTCGCGCACAGACAACCAGACCCGGTCGGCTCATATGCCCGCCGTGGCCGGAATCTGTCACCTGTGCCCGCGCGCCGCTCCCGTACGGGTGAACGCGCTTGCGTCCACGTTCCGGCCCCGCCGCGGGTGCCGTTGGACCGGGCATGAAGCGCACCCGCACCGCCGCCGTCACCGTCGCCGCCGCCGTCGCGGCCCTCACCCCGGCCCTCGGCCAGGCGGCCGCCACCGCCGCCGACGGCAAGGGGAACCTGCCCCAGGACCCGGTCGGGAGCGGGAAGGCGTGGAGCAAGGACCAGAAGCACAAGGTGGAGGGGCAGGTCCGCTTCCACCCCGGCGTGCAGTACAAGACCGTCACCCGGCCCGGCTCGGCCGCCGCCCCCGAGTGGGAGCGCAAGACCGGGGACCCGAACACGCTGGCCTGGATGCCCTCGTACGAGTTCTCCTGGACGGTCTCCGACGTCCTGGTGAACAAGGGCCTGACCACGAAGAACGGCAAGCACGCCCTCACGCTGCACGCCGTGCTGCGCGACGCGCGGAACACCGCGGTCGGGGAGGTGCACAAGGAGCTGACCGGACAGGCGGCGACGGGGAGCCAGAAGGTCGCGGGGAACAAGCGGATCGCGTGCGACACCGGGGACTACACGGTGGAGTGGACGCTGGAACGCCCCGGCTACGCCACCGTCGGCGGCACCCTGCGCTGGAACTCCGGCTGCGAGCAGTACCGGACGGCCTTCGCGGCGGAACACACCGGGAACTAGCCGCGGGCTGGAGGCGCGGGAGGGGCGGGAGGGGGCGGGGGGAACGGAGGAAGGCCTGCCGCCCTGCGCACCTTGTGGGCGCTCGTCGGGCGACGGGGCCACGGCTCTTGGATCAAGTGCCGACGGCCATTCTGCCGTAGGGGAAGGGGTGCGACGGGAGGCGAAGGTCCCGTCTCAGCCGTCTTTCAGCCGTTCGTCGTTCAGTCCTTCTTCCTGCCCGCCTCGGCCGCCTTCGCGGCGATGCCCTCCAGCACCGTCTTGGCGTCACCGTTGGCGTCGACGGCGTGACCGATGCCGCGCTTGATGGTGTCGCTGACGGTCACCCAGGACGGGTCGTTGACGGGGTAGAGCTGAGCCCCGCGCAGGGCGGTCAGGAACTGCTCGTCGTTGCGCTCAAGGCCGCCGCCCGAGGGGGTGCGGGAGGCCGAGACCGTCGAGGGCAGCAGGTGGTAGCGGCCGGCGAAGTCCGACAGGTTCTTGTCCTGGTAGACGTAGTCCAGGAACTTGCCGATCTCCTCGCCCTTCCCGTTCTGCTTGAACGCCATCATCCAGTCGGCCACGCCCACCGTCGGCGGGGACTCGCCCGAGCCGAGGGTGTCCGAGATCGGCATGGGGACGGCGTTGACGGTCATCCCCTTGGCCCGGGCCTCGTGCAGCAGCGAGGGGTAGCCGTTGACCATGCCGACCTCGCCGCGCAGGAACGCCGCGAAGGCGTCGGCGCGGTTGAGCTGGGAGGGCGGGGTCGGGCCGGTGAGGCCGGGCGCGACCAGCTTCTCCTTGAGCCAGCGGAAGGTCGCGATGTTCTGGTCGGAGGCCAGGCTGTAGTTGCCGCTGCTGTCGGCGTACCCGCCGCCGTTGCTCAGCTCCCAGATCATCGCCTCGGCGTGCGCCTCCTCGGGACCCAGCGGCAGGGCGATCGGGTACTTCACCCCCTTGTCCTTGAGCGCCTTGGCGTCGGCCGTGAGGTCGGACCAGGTCTTCGGCGCGGAGGAGATCCCCGCCTGCCGGAACAGGGTGTCGTTGTAGAAGAGCAGACGGCTCGACGCCACGAAGGGGAGGCCGTAGAGGGTGTTGCCGACCGAGCCGGCCTCGGCGAGCGGCTGGAGGAAGTTCGCCTCGGCGCTGATCGAGAGGAGCTCTTCCGCGGAATACAGCTTTCCCTGCGCCGCGAAGTCCGAGTAGGACCCCATGAGGGCCATGTCCGGCGCATTGCCGGCCTTGACCATACGGGAGACCTCGCGGTCGATGTCGGCCCAGGGGAGCAGTTGCACCTGCACCTTGATGCCGGGATTGGCGGCGGTGAAATCCTTCGTCACCTTGTCCCAGAAAGCCTTCGAGCTGGTGGCCGCAGAGTCGCCGTATTCGGCGGCCACCAGGCGCAGCGTGGTGTCGCCGCCGGCGCCGCTGCCGGAAGCTCCGCAGCCCGACAGCGGTACGAGCAGGCCGAATACGGTCGCCGCGGCGGCCGAACCGAACATTCTTCGTTGCACGGGTGGATACCCCTGATTTTCTTTTGAGTCCCGTTATTACTTGTGAGTTTCTCCGGGCTGGGGTGTCCCGCCGTGGCCCGTCCTGGCCGGAATTCTCTCCCGAGGGCGGCGGAGTTGTTTCCATGGGGGCGGGCTTTGTGTCCAATGCTCCAAAGCCGCTTTTCCGCGTTTGTGTTTTCGGATATGGCCGGCCGAAAGGGGACGCGCGTAGACATACCGAAAAGCCCGTTTCCTTCCGGAAAACGGGCTGTGGGGGGCGGGGCGGGTGCCGGGCTAGTCGGCGAACTCGCCGGCGTACGGGTCGGGCTCGCCCGTCTCGGGGTTGCGGCCCTCCTGCCAGCGGCGCTGGGCCTTGCGCCAGTGCACGAAGCTGAGGTGTCCGCCGTCCCAGAAGGTGATGCTGACGGGGGTCACGTCGAACTCGTCGGAGCACATCCGCAGCAGGAACTCGGCCATGCCGTACGGGTACACGGCGAAGGCGTCGGCGGTATGCCGGCCGACGACGAGCACGGGCCACAGGTCCGGATCGGGGCCGGAGGTCAGCCAGCACAGGATGTCGGCGCCGGCGGTGGCCCCCCAGGCGATGATCGACTCCGGGTCCACGTCGAACGCGGCCCGCCCGCCCCCGGCCTCCCAGACCGCCCGGGCGTTGGCGGTCTCCTCCGCCATCCCGGCCGGGTCCCACTGGAGTCCGGGCTTCGGCAGGGGCAGCAGGATCTCGGCCTCGCCGTTGATGGACCCGGCGCCGAAGCGGCCCATGAACGCGACGAAGTCGGAGGGGAAACGGGTGCCCCAGACGGCCTCGGCCGCCTGCCAGTCGATGTCCTCGTCGGCGCCGTGCGTCGCCGGCATGATCTGCTCCAGCGCCTTGACCCGCGCGTTCTCCGTCATGCCCGCCCGCCGCTCCCCTGGCACCCCACGTCAACCGCCCCAACCTACCGCCCGGCGGCGCCGTGACCTAGGGGCGGTCGAGACCCTCCACCGCGACCGTGGCGCCGACCCGCAGCCCCCAGCCGGCCATGGCCCCCGCCTCCGCCTCCAGGACGTGGCGGGCGCGGGGGCGGGGGAGACCGAGACGGCCCGGAGCCATGGTGGTGAGGGCGATGACGCGCAGGCGGCGGTCGAGGTAGGCGACGTCGATGGGGAACCGCATGCGGAAGGTGTGCACGCCGGCGGCGGGGGTGAGGAGCATCGCCCCCTCGATCCCGTCCCGGCCGAGGAGGCCGCGGGTGCGGGCGCGGTAGGAGGCGGCGATCTCCAGGGGGAGGGCGGTGCGGGGCGTACGGAGGGTTGCGGTGCCGTCCTGATAGGCCATGCGGCCCACCCTAGGGCGTGCCGTCGGAATCCTCCGCCGGCCGGGCGCGGGGCCCGCTGCGGGGGCTACCGTCGGCGGATGGGCGCAGTCGTGATCGTTCTCGCCGTCGCGTACGGCGCAGCCGTCGGGGCCGGGTTGCCGCGGGCCGCCTACCGGCTCTCCGTCGAGCCCGGAGAGCCCTGGCGCGCGCACCACCCCGACGGACGGCCCGTCGCCGGGTGGTTCGGGGCGGCCGGGGAAGGGGGCGGGAGCGGGCGGTGGCCGCCCGCGGCGGTCTGCGCGGCCGTCTGCGGGGCGCTGGCGGGCGCCGCCGGGGCCCGGCCCGAGGCGGCGGTGTTCGTCGCCGTGACGCCCCTGGTGGTGCTGCTCGGCATCGTCGACCTCGCCGTGCACCGGCTGCCCGACGTCCTGACCCTGCCCCTGGCGGCGGCCACCGCCGCCCTGCTCGGCGTGGCCGCCCTCCTGCCCCGGGCCGCCGGCAGCTGGCGCGGGGCGCTGCTCGGCGGGGCCGCGCTCGGGGCGGCGTACCTCCTGCTGTTCCTGATCAACCCCGCCGGCCTGGGCCTCGGCGACGTCAAGCTCGCGCTTCCCCTCGGGGTCGCTCTTGGGTGGTACGGGTGGGGGGTATGGGTGGCCGGGGCCTTCCTCGGGCTGCTCTACGGGGCCCTCTACGGCCTCGGACTGCTCCTGACCGGCCGCGCTACGCGGAAGACGGGCTTCGCCCTGGGGCCCTTCATGGCCGCCGGGGCCCTCACCGGAGTGCTCCTGGGCGGATTCGGAGCGTAATCATTTCGCGCCGATGCACGCAGGACGCTTTACGAAGGGTTATGGTGGAACCCCCCCCTCGGGCCGGTCCGTATCCCCCCCACGGACCGGCCCGTTTTTCTTTTCCACCGCCCGGCGGGCAAAAGCGCAGGTCAGTCGCGCTGGGCCCAGATGTTGGTGCCAGGGGTGGAGACGGCGAAGGAGTCGATCTCCTTCAGCTCCTGCTCCGACAGCGGAGCCCCGGCCAGCGCCGCCACGTTCTCCTCCAGCTGCTTCACGCTCGACGCGCCGATCAGGGCCGACGTCATGCGCTCGTCCCGCAGCACCCAGTTCAGCGCCAGCTGGGCCAGCGACTGCCCGCGGCGGGCCGCGATGTCGTTGAGCCCGCTCAGCCGCCGCACCACGTCCTGCGAGAGCAGCGCCGGGTTCAGCGACTTGCCCGCGGCGGCCCGGGAGTCCTCCGGGATGCCCTGCAGGTACTTGCCGGTCAGCAGGCCCTGCGCGAGCGGAGCGAAGGCGATGCAGCCCATGCCGGCCGCCTCCAGGGTGTCCAGCAGCCCGTCCTCCTCCGTCCAGCGGTTGATCATGGAGTACGAGGGCTGGTGGATGAGCGGGCGCACGCCCATGTCCCGCAGGATCCGCACGGCCTCCGCGGTCTGCTCGGCCGTGTACGAGGAGACGCCGACGTACAGCGCCTTGCCCTGCTGGACCGCGGACGCGAGCGCGCCCATGGTCTCCTCCAGCGGGGTGTGCGGGTCGAAGCGGTGCGAGTAGAAGATGTCGACGTAGTCGACGCCCATCCGCTTCAGCGAGGCGTCCAGCGACCCGAGCAGGTACTTGCGGCTGCCCCACTCGCCGTACGGGCCGGGGTGCATCAGGTAGCCGGCCTTCGTGGAGAGGACCAGCTCCTCGCGGTAGCGGGCGAAGTCCTGGGCGAAGATCTTGCCGAAGTTCAGCTCGGCGGAGCCGGGCGGTGGGCCGTAGTTGTTGGCCAGGTCGAAGTGGGTCACGCCGAGGTCGAACGCGCGGCGCAGGATCGACCGCTGGGACTCCAGGGACTTGTCGTCACCGAAGTTGTGCCAGAGGCCGAGGGAGATGGCGGGGAGCTTGAGGCCGCTGTGGCCCGTGCGCCGGTAGGGCATGGACTCGTAGCGGGAGTGCTCCGCCCGATAGGGATTGGTATCAGTCACGATGTCCTCCCTATCACGGACTTGTGACCTACCGAGTTGGGTACCCGATCCCGCCGCGCAGTAATGTGGCGGGGACTCGGGGGAGACCGCAATTCGCACGGGGGCATGGCACGGAGGGGCTGGAAGATCGTGAAGCTGCGCGACCTGGTGTACAAGCTGTATGCGCGCCGGGTGGAAGGTCGCCTCGACCATGACGCGTCGCCCAAGCACATCGGCGTCATCCTGGACGGGAACAGGCGCTGGGCCAAGGCGTCCGGAGGGACCACGGAGCAGGGCCACCAGGCCGGCGCCGACAAGATCTCCGAGCTGCTGGGCTGGTGCACCGAGACGGACGTCGAGGTCGTCACGCTGTGGATGCTCTCCACCGACAACCTGGACCGGCCCGAGTCCGAGCTCCGCCCGCTGCTCAACATCATCGAGAACACCGTCAGGGGCCTGGCCGAGGACGGCCGCTGGCGCGTCCACCACGTCGGCAACCTGGACATCCTGCCGTCCCGCACGCAGACCGTGCTGAAGGAGGCCGAGGAGGCCACGCACGACATCGCCGGGATAACGGTCAACGTCGCCGTGGGCTACGGCGGCCGCCAGGAGATCGCGGACGCGGTCCGCTCGCTGCTCCTGGAGCACGCCGAGAAGGGCACCTCCTTCGAGGAGCTCGCCGAGGTCCTGGACATCGACCACATCGCGGAGCACCTCTACACGCGCGGCCAGCCCGACCCCGACCTGGTGATCCGCACCAGCGGCGAGCAGCGGCTGTCCGGTTTCATGCTGTGGCAGAGCGCGCACTCCGAGTACTACTTCTGCGAGGTGTTCTGGCCGGCCTTCCGCAAGGTCGACTTCCTGCGCGCGCTGCGGGACTACGCGGCCCGGCACCGCCGCTACGGGACCTGAGGCCCGGCGGCCGAAACCCCCTGGGCACCCCTCCGGTCCCGCCCGTCCCCTTCGTCGAGCCTTCACCCGGGCTTCACCGAGCGTCCGTCATATGCCATGGCATGGGCGCCCTCGTTCAAGGGCATAAGCCTTGCAGGTCGATGCCCGATCCACGGGTGTCGAGTCTCAGCGGACGGCACAGGGCCGTCCGCCCGGGAGGCCCTTTGCACCAGGACGAGCGTGCGGTTCGCACGGACGGATTGGAGGGCCGGAAAGCGGCCCTGGCACAGGTGCCGTTGACCGGTCCGGTCTTCATGGCCCGACCTCTTCCGAGGGGGTACGTCCTTCCGTGGTGACCAGCACAAAGCGCCGCCTGTCCGACAGGCGGACCTACGTCCTCGACACCAGCGTCCTGCTGGCAGACCCCAACGCGATCACCCGCTTCGACGAGCACGAGGTCGTGCTCCCGATCGTGGTGATCACCGAGCTGGAGGCGAAGAGGCACCATCCCGAGCTCGGCTACTTCGCCCGTCAGGCCCTGCGCCTGCTCGACGACTTCCGGGTCCGCCACGGCCGCCTCGACGCCCCCATCCCCCTGGGCGATCTGGGCGGGACCCTGCGCGTCGAGCTCAACCACTCCGACCCCGGTGTCCTGCCGGCGGGATTCCGGCAGGGGGACAACGACTCGCGCATCCTGGCGGTCGCCCGCAACCTCCAGGCCGAGGGCTACGACGTCACGGTGGTCTCCAAGGACCTGCCGCTGCGCATCAAGGCCTCGTCCGTGGGCCTGCTGGCCGAGGAGTACCGGGCGGAACTCGCCATCACCGACGCCGGCTGGACCGGCATGAGCGAGCTCGCCCTCTCCGGCGAGCAGGTGGACCTCCTCTACTCCGAGGAGCGGCTCTACGTGCCGGAGGCGGCCGAACTGCCCGTGCACACGGGCCTGATCCTCCAGTCGGAGCGCGGCAAGGCCCTGGGCCGGGTCACCGCCGACGGCAACGTCAGGCTCGTACGGGGCGACCGCGACGCCTTCGGGCTGCACGGCCGCAGCGCCGAACAGCGCATCGCCCTGGACCTGCTGCTCGACCCGGAGGTCGGGATCATCTCGATGGGCGGCCGGGCCGGCACCGGAAAGTCGGCGCTGGCGCTGTGCGCGGGTCTGGAGGCGGTCCTGGAGCGCCGGCAGCACCAGAAGGTGATGGTCTTCCGGCCGCTGTACGCGGTGGGCGGGCAGGACCTCGGCTACCTGCCCGGCGACGCCAACGAGAAGATGAGCCCCTGGGCGCAGGCGGTCTTCGACACCCTCTCGGCGGTCGCCGGCCGCGAGGTCATCGAGGAGGTGCTGAACCGCGGGATGCTGGAGGTCCTGCCGCTCACGCACATCCGCGGCCGTTCCCTCCACGACGCGTTCGTCATCGTGGACGAGGCGCAGTCCCTGGAGCGCAACGTCCTGCTGACCGTTCTGTCCCGTATCGGGGCCAATTCGCGGGTTGTTCTGACCCATGACGTGGCCCAGCGGGACAATCTCCGCGTCGGCCGGTACGACGGGGTGGTCGCCGTCGTTGAGAAGCTGAAGGGGCATCCGCTCTTCGCCCACGTCACGCTGACCCGCTCCGAGCGCTCTCCGATCGCCGCGCTCGTCACGGAGATGCTCGAATCGCTCTGATCGCCCACGGGGTGCGAGGAAGGACCGCACGGGTCAAATCACCCATAGTGGGACGGTGAGTTGGCGCCGTCCGGCAAAGGCCCAGGAGCCTAGCCGGACGGCGTCCTTCCGCACAGCTCTTTGCCGAAAACAGCGGCCCCTTGCCTGATGTGACCTTTAACACGCAACGCAGAATTGCCTTGCGGCGTCGAGGTCCGGCAGAGTCTGTTTTCCGTCAGGCCCCGCATACGGCACATCTGTATCTCCGGTTGGGGATACGCGCAGCACCACAACTCCACAGCCGTTGACCGTATGCCGCCCGGTTTCATGGGGCAGCCCCCGCAAGGGAGTTGCCCTTCGGGCCCGTGTCTCCAGTGACCAGAACACCACGGAGTCCAGTGTCGAAGGGGCACTCTCGCGCCCGCGCGGTCACTGCGGACGCTGCTGGAAGGACACCGTGTGAGCCGGATCTCGGTCCGGGGGTTCGCAGTGGCTTCGGCCACCGCGGTCACCACCGTCGGCGCAGTCGTGGGCGTCGCCACTGGCGATGCCGCCACCTCGAACGACCTTGAGACGACCGCGTCCGGAGCGACTCTTCTCACTGACATCCCGGTCGGCGAACAGGCGCAGGTCCAGAGCGGGTCCCTGGCCCAGCAGGCCGACGCCATCGCCCACGCCGCCGACGCCGACGCCAAGCGCTCGGCGGAGGAGGCCGCTCGCATCCAGGCCGCCGAGGACGCCAAGTCCAAGAAGGCCGAGGCCGAGAAGGCGGAGCAGGAAAAGAAGGACGCGGACGCCAAGAAGCTCAAGGACGAGCGCGACGCCGCCGAGGGCATCGCCAGCCGTTCGGCCACGCGCGACGCCGGCGACTTCCCGGTCCAGGGCTCCTACACGGTCGCCCAGGTCAAGGACATCGCCCGGCAGCTGGTCCCCTCAGGCCAGTTCCAGTGCTTCTCCAACATCATCAACGAGGAGTCGACCTGGAACTACCAGGCCGTGAACTCCTCTTCGGGCGCCTACGGCCTGGTCCAGGCGCTCCCCGGCTCGAAGATGGCCTCGGCCGGCTCCGACTGGCGCACCAACCCGGCCACCCAGATCAAGTGGGGCCTGGGCTACATGAACGAGCGCTACGGCAGCCCCTGCAGCGCCTGGAGCTTCCACCAGGCCAACGGCTGGTACTAGAGGCCCGGCGGACCTCGCCCGCGCACAACCCCGGGGAACCCCGCACCGTCCTACGGTGTGGGGTTCCTCGCGTGTACGGTCGGGCGAGGTGTGACCGCAGGGCGGGGGAAGGGAACGACATGGCGAAGAGGACGGGCTGGCTCGGCCGGCTCGGCAGAGGGCTGAGCCGGATGGAGGCGCGCCTGGACGAGCGGCGGGCGGAAGTCGAGGCGGAGGCCGAGGCCGACGAGCCGCTGACGGCCGCCACCCCGCCCCAGGGCCCCGCCGCGTACGAGGAGCCCCCGCCGCCCGTGCGGCCCGACCCGGCGGCCGTCATCCCCTGGGGGGTGCGCGTCGCAGCCGAGGCCAGCTGGCGGCTGCTGCTGCTCGCCGGGATGGTCTGGGTGCTGATGAAGGTGATCAGCGAGGTCCGCCTGGTCGTCCTCGCCTTCGCCGCCGCCCTGCTCGTCACCGCCCTGCTCCAGCCGTTCGTGGTCCGCCTGCGCCGGATCGGGCTGCCGCGGGGCCTCGCCACCGCCGTCACCGCGGTCCTCGGCTTCGTCGTCATCGGGCTGGTGGGCTGGTTCGTGGTCTGGCAGGTCATGGAGAACCTCGACGACCTCTCCAACCGGCTGCGCGAGGGCATCAACGAGCTCAAGAGCTGGGCACTGGACAGTCCGTTCCACGTGACCGAGAAGCAGATCAACGACATCGCCAAGAACCTCAGCGAGACCATCGGCACCAACACCGAGGAGATCACCTCCGCCGGCCTCCAGGGCGTGACGGTGCTCGTCGAGGTGCTCACGGGGATGCTCCTCTCGATGTTCTCGACGCTGTTCCTGCTCTACGACGGCCAGAAGATCTGGAACTGGGTGCTCGGGCTGGTGCCCTCTGCCGCCCGCCCCGGCGTCGCCGGAGCCGGTCCGCGCGCCTGGCGCACCCTCACCGCGTACGTGCGCGGCACGGTCCTCGTCGCCCTCATCGACGCCGTCTTCATCGGCCTCGGCCTCTACTTCCTCAAGGTGCCGATGGCGGTGCCGCTCGCCGTGTTCATCTTCCTGTTCGCCTTCATCCCGCTCGTCGGTGCGGTGGTCTCCGGCGCCCTCGCGGTGGTCGTGGCCCTGGTGACCCAGGGGCCCTTCACCGCCCTGATGGTGCTGCTCGTGGTCCTGGCCGTCCAGCAGATCGAGGGGCACGTGCTCCAGCCCTTCATCCTGGGCCGGGCCGTACGGGTCCACCCGCTCGCGGTGGTGCTGTCGGTCGCGGCCGGCGGGATGATCGCGGGGATCGGGGGCGCGGTCGTGGCCGTCCCGCTGGTCGCCGTCACCAACACCGTGGTCGTCTACCTGCGCGCCTACTCCCGCGAGCGCCGCCTGACCCCCGCCTCGACCGGTCCCGGACCGCACGGCGCCACCGCCGTGCAGGCCGTCGAGCCGGAGGCCCGTGGATGATCAGTGAGCCCGAGCTCGAAGGGGAGTGGGCCGCGGACGTGCCGGCCGGGCCCCCCGACACCGCCGGACCGGCCGGGCGGAGCCGGTCCTCACAGGCGGCGCCCTGGCGGTGGGCGCTGGGCGGGGCGGTCCTGGCCTCCGCGGTGTTCGCCGCGGCCCTGGTTGTGCAGGAACGTTTCGGCGAAACCGGGCCCCCGATCCGCTACCGGCACAGCGAGCAACTGTGCACCGAGACCCCGCTGAAGGCGGTCGGCACGGTCCTCGGGGGCCTGGGCGGGGGCGCTCCGAGCCACGGCGAGGGGCCCGCGGTCGACTGGTCGAGCTGCTTCGCCGGCGGCAACCGGGAGGACCAGGCGTTCATGTCGGACGCCCGGGTCCTGGTCGAGCTGCACAAGAAGACCGACCCGGGGCCGGAGTTCGGCGCGGTCCCCGAACAGGAGGAGTACGCGCTGCCGGTGGCCGCCGAGCGGGTGCCCGGGCTGGGTGAGCGGGCGCTGTTCTCCGGGGTGGCGCAGGCGCCCCGGCTCCAGGTGCTCGACGGCGGGACGGTGGTCACGCTCACCGTCCGCTGGTGGACCAGGGGCGCCGCGGACGCCGGCGACCGGGTCGACCCGGACGCGGTCAAGGCGGCGATGGTCGAGGACATGCGCGCCCTGCTGACCCGGCTGCGGACGTAGCGGCGGAACGCGCCGTGCCCCCGCGGCCGGAGGGGCCGAGGGGGCACGGAGGGGCGTACGAGGTCCACTCGTACGGGCGACTACTCGGCGGCCAGGGCCGCTTCGGCGTCGAGGGTGACGGCGACGGCCTGGATCACCGAGGCGATCTTGAAGGCCTCCTGGACCGTCTCGCGGTCCACGCCCGCCTTGCGCAGGACCTGCTCGTGCGAGTCCAGGCACTGGCCGCAGCCGTTGATGGCGGAGACCGCGAGCGACCACAGCTCGAAGTCCACCTTCTCCACGCCCGGGTTGCCGATGACGTTCATCCGCAGGCCCGCGCGCAGCGTGCCGTACTCCGGGTCGGAGAGCAGGTGCCGGGTCCGGTAGAAGACGTTGTTCATCGCCATGACCGCGGCGGCCGACTTGGCGGCGTTGTACGCCTCCGGGGACAGCGCGGCCTTCGCCTCGGGCTCCAGCTCACGCAGGACGCGCGGGGAGCGGGCGGCGATCGCGCAGGACAGGACGGTGCCCCACAGCTGCTGCTGGGTGAGGGTGTCCTGGTTGCCGATGACCGAACCGAGGTTCAGCTTCAGGTCCTTGGCGAAGTCCGGTATGGCGGACTTGAGGGTGTCGAGGGACATCCGTCACTCACCGGCCAGCAGGGCGCCAGCGTTCAGGGTGTCGTCGCCCTTGTTCCAGTTGCAGGGGCACAGCTCGTCCGTCTGGAGGGCGTCGAGGACCCGCAGGACCTCCTTGGGGTTACGGCCCACGGAACCGGCGGTCACCATCGAGAACTGGATCTCGTTGTTCGGGTCCACGATGAAGACGGCGCGCTGGGCGAAGCCGTCCTCGCCCTGGATGCCGCAGGCCTGCATCAGCTCGTGCTTGGAGTCGGCCAGCATCGGGAAGGGCAGGTCACGCAGGTCGGCGTGGTCCTTGCGCCAGGCGTGGTGGACGTACTCGGAGTCGCCGGAGACACCGAGGATCTGCGCGTCGCGGTCGAGGAACTCGTCGTTCAGCTTGCCGAACGCGGCGATCTCGGTGGGGCACACGAAGGTGAAGTCGGCGGGCCAGAAGAAGACGACGCGCCACTTGCCCTCGTAACTCTTCTGGTCGATCTGCGCGAACTCCTTGCCGGCTTCGAGCGAGACGCAGGCGGTCAGGTCGTAGCTGGGGAACTTGTCACCGACAGTGAGCACGAACTCTCCTTGCGGAATGGAAAGTGACCCTTTTGGGGGCTTTCCGAGAGGGTTGGACGGATCTCACATGCTGACACAGCTGCATTGATTACGGAAATAGCTAGTCTTGTGGTGGGTGATCGGAGGTACCTATCAGTGGCTGTGAGTAGTAGGGGACAGAAACAGCCGACGCTGGCGCAGCTGCGCGCCTTCGCGGCGGTCGCGGAACACCTGCACTTCCGGGACGCCGCCGCCGCGATCGGCATGAGCCAGCCCGCGCTCTCGGGGGCGGTCTCCGCGCTGGAGGAGGCCCTCGGCGTGCAGTTGCTGGAGCGCACCACCCGCAAGGTGCTGCTCTCCCCGGCGGGCGAGCGGATCGCCGAACGAGCGCGGGGGGTCCTCGACGCGGTGGGCGGACTGCTGGAGGAGGCCGAGGCGGTCCGGGCGCCCTTCACCGGGGTGCTGCGCCTCGGGGTGATCCCCACCGTGGCCCCGTACCTGCTGCCCACCGTCCTCGGACTCTTCCACCGGCGCTTCCCCCGCATGGACCTCCAGGTCCACGAGGAGCAGACGGCCTCCCTGCTGGAGGGCCTGGCCGCCGGACGCCTCGACCTGCTGCTGCTCGCGGTGCCGCTGGGCGTCCCCGGGGTGTGCGAACTGCCGCTCTTCGACGAGGACTTCGTCCTGCTGGCCCCCCGCGACCATCCGCTGGCCGGGCGCCGGGACATCCCCCGCGAGGAACTGCGCGGTCTGCAACTGCTGTTGCTCGACGAGGGCCACTGCCTGCGCGACCAGGCCCTGGACATCTGCCGCGAGGCCGGGCGCACCGCCGGGGCGGACGTCACCACCACCGCCGCGGGACTCTCCACACTGGTGCAGCTGGTCGCCGGAGGACTCGGGGTGACCCTGCTGCCGCGCACCGCGCTGCGGCTGGAGACGGCCCGCAACGAGGCCCTGGCCACCGGGTACTTCGCCGAGCCGGCCCCCTCGCGGCGGATCGCCCTGGCCATGCGGACCGGGACCGCCCGGCAGGAGGAGTTCCGGGCCATCGCGGGCGCCCTGCGCGAAGCGGTGCGCCCGCTCCCGGTGTGGCCCACCGACTGACGTGGCCACACCGCGGCGGGACGCGGGGCTACTCCGTACGCAGGCCGTCCGGGCGCATCATGCGCAGCAGGGGCGGCAGGGTCAGCAGGGTGACCGCGGCGACCAGCCCCGCGCCGGCGCCGGTCAGCGCGAGCACCGCCGTCCAGTCGACCCGTACCGGTACCCGGGCCATGGCCATCAGCACCGCGCCCAGCCCGATCCCCGACCCGGCCGCCAGGACCAGCCCGAGGGCGACCGGCAGGGCCGTCTGCCAGAGCACCGACAGGCTCAGCGTGGAGCGCCGGGTACCGAAGGCGACCAGCGCGGACAGCAGCCGCCTGCGCTCGCGCAGCTGCTCCAGCTGCGTGACCAGCAGGCTGGTGCCGATCAGGACCAGCACCGCCGCCGCGCCGAGGAACAGCCCGGCCCGGATCCCGGCGAAGGCGGGGTCCTGCCGGGTGGCCCGCAGCGAGGACACCGTGGCCAAGGGGTCCCCCGCGAAGGCGGCGGTGCGCACCCGCTCCAGCGCGTCCGGCGCCGACTCGTCGGTCTGGACGTAGATCCGGGCGCTCTGCGCGCGCCCTGTGTCCTTCGGGGCGACGGAGGGGGTGACCAGCACCCCGCTGGGGATGAGGCCCGTGGGGTCCTCGCGGGCGGGGACGGTGCGGGCGGCGGCGGGGACGGTCCACTCGACCGTCTTCCCGCCGAGGGCGGCGGAGGACTCCGGGGACAGCCGGACGTCGCCGGCGAAGACGTGCTCACCCGGCGCCAGGGCGGTGCCCGGCGGGCCGCCGCCGAGGAGGAAGGAATCGCCCTCGCGGCAGGAGCCGAGCTCCGCGACCTCGGCCAGCGCCTCGCAGGTGCCGATGGTCACGTCGGTCGAATCCAGGGTCGGGAACTGCCGCGCGGCGCTGACGCGGGCCAGCGCGACGGCCCGGGTGACGCCCGGGGCCCCGCCGATCCGGCGGGCGACGTCCTCCAGGCGGCCCGGGGTACCGTCGTGCAGCATGACCTGGGCCGAGGCCCGGGCCGGGTCCTGCCCGGTCTCGCGGGTCACCTCGCCCTCGACGCCCGAGAAGAGCATCTGCAGGGCGATGGCCCCGGCGACCGCCACCGCGATGCCGTTGACCAGGCGGGCGGAGGGGCCGCTGGAGACCTGGAGGCGGCGCACGGCCAGCTGCCAGGAGACGGGCCCGCCGCTCATCCGGCCGACGGAGCGCTCCAGCAGCCAGGGGAGCAGGGCGGTGATCCCGACGAGCAGCAGCACCACCCCGCCGCCGACCTGCCACTGGTTGAACCGGCCGCCGTCGATGCCGCGGCCCGCCAGTGGCGCGAGCAGCCCGGCTCCGCCGAGCGGCAGCAGCAGCCGCCACCAGACGCGGCGCCGGCGCGGAGCCTCCGTCCGCAGGACGCCCAGCGGTTCGATGACCACCCGGCGCAGCGCCAACAGGGTCACGGCCACGGCCGCGACGGGCACGGCGAGGGCGACCAGCAGCACCAGCCCCGGAGCGGGGGTGAGGTCGGCCGGGAAGACACTGCGCTGCCCGACGGAGAGCGAGCCGGCCAGCGCCCGGCCGGCCGCGAAGAAGACGGAGCCCAGCACCAGCCCGGCCACGGCTCCGGCCAGCGCCTCGCCGGCCGCGGTCCGGCGGACCGTCCGGGCGTCGGCGCCGACCAGGCGCAGCGCCGCGAGCCGCTGGTCGCGCCGCTCCCCGCCGGAGCGGACGGCGGCGGCGATGAACACGGTGACCGGCAGCAGCAGGGCGACGAAGGCCAGCAGGACCGTCAGCATCAGCACCGGGCTGAGCTCCGGGCGGTCGGGTTCGCCGAACCCGGTGATCCGCTTGACGCGGAACTCGCCCGGCCCGGGCTCCGGGAGGCTGTCGACGCCCTGGTAGAAGACGAGTTCGGCCGGACCGGTGAGGCCTTCGGCGCCGATCACCGCGCCGATCCGGTCGCCGAGGCGGTCGCGCAGCAGCGCGCCGTCGTCCGACCGAAGCAGCGCCGCGAGCGCGGGGGAGACGGCCGGCTCGCCGGGGGCCGGGAAGGCCTTCAGGCCCGGCGGCAGCGGAGCCGCGGGGCCCTCCGGCCGCAGCAGCCGGCCCTCGATGTCCCGGCCGTGGTACGTCATGTCGGCCGAGGCGACCAGCAGGGTGTCGCGGCCGGGCCGGGCGGCCGTGGTGGCGCCCAGGACGGAGCGGGCGTCGTCGCGCTCCGCGCGGGCGGCGAGCGCGCCCGGGATGGCCGTGCTGATCAGCAGCAGGGCGACACCGAGGCCGACGCCGACCCCGGTGAAGAGGGTGCGGGTGCGCCCCTCGCGGCCGCCGAGGGCGAACCGGACGCCCAGGGCCAGGTCGCGGAGCCAGGTCCGGAGCACGCTCATATCGCCGGCTCCATGTCGCGGGTGCGGCCGTCGCGGACGACGACCTCGCGGTCGGAGTAGGCGGCCACCCGGGTCTCGTGCGTGACCAGGACGACGGCGGCGCTCGCGGCCCGGGCGGCCTCGGTCAGCAGCTGCATCACCAGTTCGCCGTTGAGGGAGTCCAGGGCGCCGGTGGGCTCGTCGGCGAAGACCACCCGCGGGCGGGTGACCAGGGCGCGGGCCACGGCCACGCGCTGGCCCTGTCCGCCGCTGACCTCGCCGGGACGCTTGGCGCCGATGTCCTCGACCTGGAGCCGCTCCATCCAGCCCAGGGCGGTCGCCTCGGCCTCCTTGCGCCGGACCCCGGCGAGCCGCAGCGGCAGCGCGACGTTCTCCACGCAGCTCAGCTCGGGGACGAGCTGCCCGAACTGGAAGACGAAGCCGAACTGGCCGCGGCGCAGGGCGCTGCGCTCGGCGTCGCCCATGGCGGTGAGGTCGCGGCCGTCGTAGGTGACGGTGCCGGAGTCGGGCGGGACGATCCCGGCGAGGCAGTGCAGGAGAGTGGACTTGCCGGAGCCGGAGGGGCCCATGACGGCGACGACCTCGCCGGGGTGGATGGAGAACCCGGCGTCGTCGAGGGCCTTGGTGGTGCCGTACGCCTTGCACAGGCCGGTGGCCGCGAGGAGGGAGCCGGCGGGGGTCATCGGCGCACCTCCCGGGCGAGCTGGTCCAGGCGGGCGGAGGTGAGTTCGAGCCATCGCAGGTCGGCCTCCAGGTGGAACAGGGCATGGTCGCAGACCAGCTGGTCGGCGAGGTCGCCCTTGCGCTTGCGCTGGGTCAGGATGCGCATCAGGCGCAGGTGCTCGGCGCGCTGGGTGTCCAGCAGCGCGCTCGCACTGCGGCCGGTGAGCAGGGCGAGGACCACCTTCGTGTAGAGGGTGGAGTGGAGGTAGGGCTCGGGCTTCTCGGGTTCGGAGAGCCAGTGCGCGACATCGGTGATCCCGGCGTCGGTGATGGCGTACCGCTTGCGGTCGGGGCCGCCGCCGCTCTCGATCCCGTCGACCTCGACGAGGCCGTTCTTCAGGAGGCGGGACATGGTCGAGTAGACCTGCCCGTAGGCGAGGGGCCGGTCGTGGCCGAAGTTCTCGTCGAAGGCGCGCTTGAGGTCGTAGCCGTGGCGCGGGCCGGCCTCCAGGAGGCCGAGCAGGGTGTGGCCGATGGACATGGCGGCGACTATACACGGGGTGTATACGCGCAGTGTATAGATCGAGGGGATTGGGTTTTGCCAGGTGGGAGGGGTGGCGGACGGAAAGCGCCCGGGCGCGGTGGTCGCGCCCGGGCGGAGGGCCGGGGGTGTCGAACGGTGGCGGTCAGCCGTCCCGAGGGGTGCGGGGGCGGCCGCGGGGCGGGATCGGGGCGGCGCCGCCCGGGAGCCGGCCCGCCTCGGACAGGGCCCGGCGCAGCAGGAACTCGATCTGCGCGTTCGCGCTGCGCAGCTCCTCGCCGGCCCAGCGCGCGAGGGCGTCGTACACCTGCGGGTCGAGCCGCAGCAGCACCTGCTTGCGCGGGTCCCGCCCGGCCCGGGCGGGCCTGGGCTCCTTCGGCTCCTGGTCGCCCCCGGAGGTCACTGGTAGAGGGTGCCCGTGTTGATGACCGGGGTGGCCGCGCGGTCGCCGCACAGGACCACCATCAGGTTGGAGACCATGGAGGCCTTCCGCTCCGGGTCCAGGTCCACGATCTCCTCCTCGGCCAGCCGGGTCAGCGCGAGCTCCACCATGCCCACCGCGCCCTCGACGATCTGCTTGCGCGCCGCCACGACCGCGCCGGCCTGCTGGCGCTGGAGCATCGCGGAGGCGATCTCAGGAGCGTACGCGAGGTGCGTGAAGCGGGACTCGATGATCTCGACGCCCGCCGCCTCGACCCGGGTGGCCAGCTCGGCCGCCAGCTTCTCGGTGATCTCCTCGGCGTTGCCGCGCAGCGACAGGCCGCCCTCCTCGTGGGAGTCGTAGGGGTACTCGATCGCGATGTGCCGGACGGCGGCCTCGGTCTGCGTCTCGACGAACTCGGTGAAGTCGTCGACCTCGAAGACCGCCCGCGCGGTGTCGGCCACCCGCCACACCACGACCGATGCCAGCTCGATG
Source organism: Streptomyces racemochromogenes (assembly GCF_044129415.1). Classification (GTDB taxonomy): domain Bacteria; phylum Actinomycetota; class Actinomycetes; order Streptomycetales; family Streptomycetaceae; genus Streptomyces; species Streptomyces racemochromogenes_A. Next base: position 31,265 of record NZ_JBBDHD010000002.1, on the reverse strand, counting down.
GGGTTGCCGTAGGCGTCGTTGACCTTCAGGACGGCCGTCTCGTGGTTGCGGACGCGGGTGGAGATCTTCTCGCGCGAGGTGAACGGGTTGACCCAGCGCAGCCCGTCCGTGCGGATCGTCCCGCGGTAGCGGCCGAAGAGCTGGACCACCCGGGCCTCGCCCGGGGCCACCGTGTTCAGCCCGCTCATGGCCATCACCGAGCCCAGCACCACCAGGATCCCGGGCAGGATCAGAGCCGTCTTCGTGGCCGACGCGGCCGCCGCCGCCCCGAGTGCGATCAGCCCGGCCCCGGCTGCCAGTCCCACCAGCCCCGACAGCAGCGCGAGGCCGCCGCCGACGCTGTGCGCCGCGAACTCCCGTACGCCGGCCGGTCGTTCGTCCGTCAACGACGCTGTCATGGAATACCCCCGTTTGGTCCGTCGCGTCCGGTCACGGCCGACTGGAACGCCTAGCAAAGTGATATCACTTTTTGCGGTGACCGCAACCCATCCGGCATCGTGAGCGTCGGTTCCATTGGAGTGGGTGCTGATTCTCACGTCCGAATTGACCGGTATTGATCAGGGTTAGCCAACCTTTGTCACAGCCTGCGGTGTTAGTTTTCTGAGCTGACGTCGGGGGGGTAATCGAGCGGAGCGGGAGCGATGGGCCGAGCAGATGCGCGACGGGCGCAGCAGCAGCGCGGTGGGCGGAAGGCGCCGACCGGGCGCGACGCCGGGCGCGCGGGCAAGCCGACCGGGAAGAAGCGCAGCGGCATACGTCGTTTCTTCACCTGGAAGACGATCCTCGGGACCTTCCTCGGCGGGATCCTGCTCCTCATAGCCGGAGCCGTCGCGCTCTACTTCTCCGTGGACGAGCCGACCGACCCGAACAAGACGGCGGTCCTGCAGAGCAACACGTTCAAGTGGGCCGACGGATCGGTCATGACCCGCACCGGCGACATGAACCGCGAGATCGTCTCGATCGACAAGATCCCGGAGGACGTCCGCACGGCCTTCATCGCGATCGAGAACAAGACCTTCTACAAGGACCGGGGCGTCGACTTCGTGGGCATCGCCCGCGGTGCCTTCAACACCCTGCGCGGCAAGGGCACGGCCGGCGGTTCGACGATCACCCAGCAGTACGTCAAGAACTACTACCTGACCCAGGACCAGTCGGCGACCCGCAAGCTCCGCGAAATGGTGATCTCCCTCAAGGTCGACCAGCGCATGGAGAAGGACGACATCCTCGTCGGCTACCTGAACACCAACTTCTACGGCCGAGGCGCCTACGGCATCCAGGCCGCGGCCCAGGCCTACTACGGAGTCGACTCCGACAAGCTGACCCTGGAGCAGGGCGCCTACCTGGCCGCCGTCATCCAGGCCCCCAGCCAGTACGACCTCGCCACCGCCGGCCCCAACGGCCGCCGCCTGGTCACCATCCGCTTCAACGCCGTCCTCGACAACATGGTCGAGATGGGCAAGCTGGACAAGGCCAAGCGCGACACCCTCCACCTCCCGGAGCCCATCAAGCCCAAGCCGCGTCCCGGCATGGACGGCCAGAAGGGCTACCTGATCCAGGCCGCCAAGGCGGAGCTGAGCCGCCAGGGCATCAAGGAAGCCGACATCGAGGCCGGCGGCTGGACGATCACCCTCAACATCGACAAGAAGAAGCAGGCGGCGCTGGAGAAGGCCGTCCAGGACGAGCTGGAGTCCAAGCTCGACCGCAAGGACACCAAGGAACGCCCGGTCGACCAGAACGTCCAGGCCGGTGCCACCTCCGTCGACGCCAAGACCGGCAACATCGTCGCCATGTACGGCGGCGTCGGCCTGACCGAGAAGTCGGCGTCCAACGCCCTGCGCACCGACTACCAGCCGGGCTCCACCTTCAAGCCGGTCGTGCTGGCCACCGCCCTGGAGACCGGGGCGAAGACCCAGGACGGCCGCCCGATCACCCCGAACACGCTCTACGACGGCACGAGCAAGCGCCCCGTGGTCGGCAGCGACACCCCCTTCGCCCCGCAGAACCAGGACGACGTCAACTACGGCGACCCGATGCTCACGGTCCAGGAGGCCACCAACTCCTCCGTGAACTCCGTCTACGCCCAGATGTTCGTGGACGCCAAGCCGGAGGTCGTGAAGAAGACCGCGCTCTCCCTCGGCATGAAGGACCGCGAGGGCTGGCCCGCCGACAAGCCCGCCATGTCCCTGGGCACGATGAGCGCCAACACCGTGGAGATGGCCGGGGTCTACGCCACCTTCGGCAACCACGGCAAGAAGATCACCCCGACCATCGTCAAGAGCGCCGAGCACGTGGACGCCGACTACAAGCCGGTCAACCCCATCGGCGCCCAGGTCATCAAGCGCGAGACCGCCGACACCGTCACCAAGGTGCTGACCGGCGTGGTCCAGGACGGCTCCGGCAAGGCCGTCCGCTCCGACGCCTACCAGGCCGCCGGCAAGACCGGCACCACCGAGTCCAACGTGGCCGCCTGGTTCACCGGCTACACCCCGGAGCTGGTCACCGTCGTCGCGATGTTCGGCGAGGACCCGAACACGCACAAGCAGGTCACCCTGACCGGTACGGCCGGCAAGGGCCGCGCGGGCGGTTCCAGCTTCCCCGCGCAGATCTGGCAGGCGTACACCACGGCCGCGCTCAAGGGCGTGAGCACCGGCGAGTTCGACCTGTCGGACGCCAAGATGGGCACCCCGGTCGGCCCGACCCGCACCGCGGTCCCCTCCAGCGGCCCCTCGGGCTCCGCCAACCCGACGCCGTCGAGCTCCGGCACCCGCCCGACGGGCAGCCCGGACCCGTCGGGCAGCGGCAGCGGCAAGCCGGACCCGTCGCCGACCAAGAACCCGACGCCGCCGACGAAGAACCCGACCCCGCCGACGCAGGACCCGACGCCGACGAAGAAGCCGACGCCGCCGCCCCCGCTGAACCCGGACCCCCTGCAGTAACCCCGTACGACACCGCCGCCCCGCAGCGTTCGCGCTGCGGGGCGGCGGTGTGTTCCCCGGCCGGGGCCGGACTGGCTCATCGCCGGTCGTGCACCGGCGGCAGGGGCAGCTCGAACCAGACCACCTTGCCGCTGCTCAGCCGGGTCGCGCCCCAGCGCCGCGCCAGACGGTTGACCAGGAACAGGCCGCGCCCGCCCTCGTCGGTCTCCCGGGCCCGGCGCTGGCGCGGCAGTTGCGGGGAGTCGTCGCCGACCTCGCAGCGCAGCACGTCCGTCCGCAGCAGGCGCAGGGTCACGGGCCGCTCGGCGTACCGGACGGCGTTGGTGACCACCTCGCTGACCAGCAGTTCCAGCGAATCGCTCAGCTCCTCCAGGCCCCAGCGGGCCAGGGCGCGGCGGGCGAACCGGCGGGCCCGGCCCGGAGCGGTCTCCTCCGGGTCCAGGAACCAGTACGCCACGTCACTGGGCGCGATCCCCTCGAAGCGGGCCGCGAGCAGCGCGATGTCGTCGTCCCGGTCGCCCGGGCCGAGCATGTCCAGCACGTCGTCGCAGAGGGCCTCCAGCGGCGGCGAGTGGTCCAGCCCGGTCAGCTGGGCGGTGGTGGCCAGCCGTTCGCGCAGCTGGTCGATGCCCGTCCACACGTCCCGCAGCCGGGACTCCACCAGACCGTCGGTGTACAGCAGCAGCGTGGCCCCGGCCGGGGCGTCCAGCTCCACGGCCTCGAAGTCCACCCCGCCGACCCCGATCGGGGCGCCCGGCGGGACGCGCAGCACCTCGGCGCGGCCGCCCAGGTGCAGCAGGACCGGTGGCGGGTGACCGGCGTTGGCGATGGTGATCCGGTGCGAGACGGGGTCGTAGACCGCGTACAGGCACGTGGCCATCCGGTCGGAGCCGAGCCGCTGGGCCTGCTCGTCCAGGTGGTGCAGCACCTCGGCCGGGGGCAGGTCGAGCTGGGCCAGGGTCTGCGCGGTCGTGCGCAGCTGCCCCATGATCGCGGCGGAGGTCATGGAGTGGCCCATGACGTCGCCGACGACCAGCGCCACCCGGCTGCCGGGCAGCGGTATGGCGTCGTACCAGTCGCCGCCGACCCGGGCCGTCTCGGCGGCGGGCAGGTAGCGCGAGGCCAGCCGCACCCCGGTGGGCTGGGGCAGGCCGTCGGGCAGCATGGTGCGCTGGAGCTCGTCGGCGATGTAGGCCTCGCGCCCGTAGAGCACGGCCTTGTCGATGCCGAGCGCGGTGTGCGTGGCCAGTTGCGCGGCGACCAGCAGGTCGTTGGTCTCGAAGGCGTCCCGGTCCGGGGTACGCAGGAACACGGCCGCGCCGATCACCCGCCGGCGGCCCCGCAGCGGCGCCAGGATGGCCCGCTGCCCGCGCGGCACCGGATGCTCGGAACCCAGCAGCTCGGGCAGCGCGTCGCGGGCGCCGGGGGCCGACCCGAACACGGGCCGGACGCCGCGCAGCACCTCGGCGAGGGCCCCGCCGGGCCGGATCTCGCACAGCTCCGCCGCGGGCAGGTCGCCCTGCGGGCCGACCAGCGGCAGCTGGCTGAAGTCGAGTTCGCCGGCGCCCCCCGCGGCTCCGGCGGCCTCGCCGCCGTCGGCCAGGCCCAGGTCGTCGATCGGCCGGAGCCGGTCGGTGCGGCGCAGCCTTAAAACGACCGGGCCGACGGGCCGCTCGTCCCCGACGGGCAGCGGGTCGCGCAGGTAGACCAGGATGGCGTCGGAGAAGGTGGGGACGGTCGCCCGGCACAGGCCGAGCACGATCTCGTCGAGGTCGATGCCGCGGGCGATCCGGCGCGTGGCCGCGCCGACGAACCGCAGCCGGTCGCCCTCGCGCCGGGCCACGCCGGTCCCGTCGGAACCGGGGCCGCCGCCGCTGCCCGGAGCGCCGGGACCGGCGGAGGGCGCGCCGTCGCCGCCGGGGGCCGCCGCGGCGCCGGTGCCCTCGCCGGGCGGGGCGCTGGGAGCGCCGTCCGCGGCCGGGCTCCGGCCCGCGTTGCGGGCGGCTCCGCCGTCACGGGCCCGTGCGCCGTCGGCGCCGGCCTCCGCGACGTCGTGCCCCGCGCCCCGGGCGCCCTCCGCCGGCCGGCCGCCGCTCTCGCCCGCGGTGCCGCGCGGGCGCGGGAAGTCGGCATGCGTGCGTACGGCCTCGGCGGCCGCGATGGGGGCCTTGCCGTGGCCGAGCTCGTCCGTACCTCCGCCGGGGGCGACGGTGGGCTGCGGGCCCTCCTGGGAGGTGGGGTACTCCGTCACGCGTGGAATTCCGTCCGTTTGCGCTCGATGTGCGCTGCACTCAACTCGGTCAGTCGCGGTATACCCGCTCAGCGGCGGGGGCACCACCACCCCCGGGTTCCGCGTCCCGCTCGTTACCTTTCTCTCCGCGTCGACCTCCGGTCAAGTCCCGGTCCCCGCAGGTCATTTACGGGTGCGGGACCGGGAAGGCCCCCACGTGCGACCGGCGGAGGACGATCCTACGTTTGACCCCCGGGGGCGCATCAAGGGTCTCATGAGGTCATGTGCGCCGGGGTGCGGTCCCACTCCTCGGGCAGAACCGGAACTTCCCAGGCCGGATCCGGTCTCCAGTCCTCCCAGCCGTCGCGGAACGGCGGCCCCCAGGCCTTGACGACCTCCAGCGCGGAGCGGCCCGCCTCCTCGACGCGCCGGGCCTGCTCGGCGTCGATCAGGCCGATCCGCCGGGCCTGCGCGAACTCGTCCTCGTCCCGCCACTTCCAGCTGCGGTCGGGGTAGACCGAGATGTCGAGGAAGTGGTCCACCGAGTCGACCCCGCCCGACCAGCGGGTCCGCGGCGCCTCCAGGTTGACGTACCAGTTCTTGAACAGCCAGCCGTGGTCCCAGAACAGCCAGACCGACCACGGGTCGGCGGGCCGGGCCAGCTTGAGCACCCCGGCGCCGAACCAGCGGGCCCGTTCGGTGGTGCGCGGCGCGGTGTAGCGGGTGGCGAGGGGTTCCTCGTGCACCGGAGTGCCGTCGGCGAGCACCGGCTTGACGCATTCGGTGCCGGGGGCCATCCACACCGCGAGCAGTTCGTCGGTGTCCTGGACGACGGTGACCGGGCGGGCGATGTGGACCCGGCCCCCGGGCCCGGGGGCGTGGTCGCGGTAGCGCCAGAGGATCTGCTCCCCGGGCGCCCAGTGCGCGCCGGTGCCGGACCTGGAAGTACCTGTCATGCGCAGATCTTAGGGCGGCGGCCCTCCCGGATGCTGCGGTGCAGGTCACCGAGGGGGACGGGGGCCATAAACGACCGGATTCGGCCCCTGTCCGGGAGGGCCCGGGCGGGCCCGGGGAGATTTCAGGGGCGGGTCATCCGCAGGACGTCCAGCGCCTCGTCCAGCTGCTGGAGCGTCAGCGCGCCCCGGTCGACGTAGCCGGACTCCAGCACCACCTCGCGGATGGTCTTGCGTTCGGCGAGCGAGCGCTTGGCGACCTTGGCGGCCTCCTCGTAGCCGATGTAGCGGTTGAGCGGGGTCACCACCGAGGGGGAGGACTCGGCGTACTCCCTGGCCCGCTCGGCGTTGGCGGTGATCCCCTCCACGGTGCGGTCGGCCAGCAGGCGGCTTCCGTTCGCCAGGAGGCGGACCGATTCGAGGAGGTTGCGGGCCATCACCGGGAGCATCACGTTGAGCTCGAAGTTGCCGGCCGCGCCCGCCACGGTGACCGCGGTGTCGTTGCCCGTCACCTGTGCCGCGATCATCAGCAGGGCCTCCGGGACGACCGGATTGACCTTTCCGGGCATGATCGAGGACCCCGGCTGGAGATCCGGCAGATTGATTTCGGCCAATCCGGTGCGCGGTCCCGAGGCCATCCAGCGCAGATCGTTGCAGATCTTGGTGAGCGAGACGGCGATCGTCCGGAGCATCCCCGACGTCTCCACCAGCGCGTCCCGCGCCCCCTGGGCCTCGAAGTGGTCGCGCGCCTCGGTCAGCGGCAGCCCGGTGGCCCGCGCCACCTCGGCGATCACGGCCGCCGAGAACCCGGGCGGGGTGTTGATCCCGGTGCCCACGGCCGTACCGCCGAGCGGCAGCTCGGCCAGCCGGGGCAGGGCGGCGCGCAGGCGCTCGATGCCGTAGCGGATCTGGGCGGCGTACCCGCCGAACTCCTGGCCCAGGGTGACGGGGGTGGCGTCCATCAGGTGCGTGCGCCCGGACTTGACCACCTCGGCGAACTCGGCGGCCTTGCGCTCCAGGGCCAGTTCCAGATGGCGCAGGGCGGGGACCAGGTCGTGGGTGACGGCGGCGGTGGCGGCGATGTGGATGGACGAGGGGAAGACGTCGTTGGAGCTCTGCGAGGCGTTGACGTGGTCGTTGGGGTGGACCTCGCGCCCGAGCCGCTCGGTGGCCAGGGTGGCGATCACCTCGTTGGTGTTCATGTTGGACGAGGTGCCCGAGCCGGTCTGGAAGACGTCGACGGGGAAGTGCTCGTCCCAGCGGCCCTCGGCGACCTCGGCCGCGGCCGACCGGATGGCGTCGGCGGTCTCCTCGTCCAGCACCCCCAGCTCCGCGTTGACCAGGGCGGCGGCCGCCTTGATCCGGGCCAGGGCCTCGATGTGGGCCCGCTCGATGCGCTGCCCGGAGAGCGGGAAGTTCTCCACGGCCCGCTGGGTCTGGGCCCGCCATTTGGCGTTCGCGGGCACCTGTACCTCGCCCATGGAGTCGTGCTCGGTGCGGAACGCCGTGGACTTCTGATCGTCGGTCATTTTCACATCCTCCTCAGGAAGTTGAGCAATTGTCTTGTTCGGACTGTTCCCATCTCCCCTACCGGCCAGTAAATACCGGGGGTAACACCGCTATCGGGGAGGCAGTACATGGCTCGTTCGCGTACGAATTCCAGGCTCAGATGTACATTCGCCGCGGTCGCGGCGGCCCTGGCCGCCCTCGGGGGCGTCACCGCAGTCACTCCCGTGGCCGAAGCGGCCCCCGCCACATCCGGCGCGATCACGCCCCTCTCGCCGGAACTCGAAGCCATCCGCGCCGCGGAGGCCACCAGGATCTACGGCGACCCGGCGATCCGCCCGCTCGCCGAACGCAGGACCGGGCTCATCTCCCTCGGCGACAGCGAGATCTCCGGCGAGGGCGTCGGAAACTACGACCCCGCCACCAACACCCCCACCAACCAGTGCCACCGCTCGCCGGACTCCGCGATCCACCGCACCGGCATCCCGGCCGACCTGACCTTCAACGTCGCCTGCTCCGGCGGCTACACCGGCAACATCCGCATCGGCGGCAGCAAGCAGTACGCCGACGAGCTGGTGCAGAGCGACAACCTGGCCATCAAGGCCCGCAACACGAGGATCAAGATGGTGCTGCTGGTCGCCGGCGCCAACGACGACCTCCAGTTCGGACCGGTCATGACCGACTGCGTCACCCGCTGGGTCCTCAGCCAGGGCACCTGCGAACCCAAGTACGGTCCCGGCTGGCAGTCCCGCGTCGACGGACTGGTGCCCAAGGTCGAGGCCACCATCGGCGACCTCAAGACCGTCATGCGCGACGCCGGCTACGCCGACTCCGACTACAAGCTCGTCGTGATGGGCTACCCCAGCCCCATCGGCCCCGACTTCAACGACAACCCCAACTTCCCCGGCAAGCTCCCCGGAGGCTGCGCCGGCTACGACTCCGACGCCGCCTGGGGCCGCAACCAGGCCGTCCCCGCCTTCGAGAAGGGCATGCGCACCGCCGCCCTCGCCGCCGGCGCCACCTACCTGGACAACTCACGGCTCTTCCACGGCCACGAGGTCTGCATGGAGGACACCTGGGCCCGCGGCCTCTACCTCGACCTCGGGGACCACTTCCCCTGGGACGAGAACACCGCCCGCCAGTCCTTCCACCCCAACTACCGCGGCCACGGCGCCTTCGCCGCCTGCCTCACCCGGTTCTACGCCTCCGGCCTGCGCGAGGCCTCCTGCGCCGACCCCGCGAGCACCGGCACCCCCGTCCTCCAGGCGGGCGCCTGGGACGACCTCTACAAGCCCCTGAGGAACGAGGCCACGGGCAACTGCCTCGACGCCTCCGGCGGCTCCAGCGCCAACGGCACCAAGGTGGTCGGCTGGGACTGCCACGGCGGCCGCAACCAGGGCTGGTGGTACGACGCAGCGAACAGGTCCGTCCACGTCGAACTCACCCAGGACCGCTGCGTCGACGTCCCCGGAGCGGACTACGGGGCCGGAGCCGGCCTCATCCTCTGGAACTGCCACGGCGGCGCCAACCAGCAGTTCGTCCGCGACGGCGCCGCCCTGCACCCCGCCTCCGCCCCCGGCATGTGCCTGACCGTCGCCGCCGCCCACGACCAGCTGCGCCTGCAGCCCTGCAACGGCTCCGCCGCCCAGCGCTTCGCCTGAGCCCGCGCCCCGGGCGCGTTCGGGCGCGCCCGGTCTTCGGGGCGAAGGGGCGCCCCGCGCACTGCGCGGGCGCCCCCACCGCTCCGGAGCGGTCACCCGGCGGCTACCGGGCGCCGGCCGCCCCCGTGCCCGCCCCCTGGGCCCCGAGCTGCTCGCGCACCGCACGGGGCCGGTTGGTGATGATCGTCTCCACCCCGAGCCGTACGCACAGCTCCACGTCCTCGGGCTCGTCCACGGTCCACACCCGCACCCGCAGCCCCTTGGCCCTCAGCCGCCCCACCAGCCCGGGATCCCGGCGCACCAGGTCGATCCCCGGCCCGGCGTGGCCCGCGAACGGCGGGCGCGGGGCGCGCAGCCGCCGCTCCATCAGGTACACGGCGGGCAGCCCGGGCGCCAGGCGGTGCAGCCGGGTCAGCGCGTTGCGCGAGAAGCTCATCACCTCGACGCGGCCGTCCGACCCGTCCGCGAGCCCGTACTCCTTCAGGACCCGCACCAGCTCCGCCTCCAGCCGGCCGCCGGACCGGGTCGGGTGCTTGGTCTCCACGGCCAGCCCCACCGGCCGGTCCGCCGCCAGGGCCTCCTTCAGCAGGTCCTCGAAGAGCAGCACCCGCGCCCCCCGGTGCTCCGCGCCCTTCCAGCCGCCGAAATCGAACGCGGCCAGCTCCTCGTACGTCAGCTCGGAGACCACCCCGCGCCCGTCGGAGGTCCGCTCCACCGTCCGGTCGTGCACGCACACCAGCCGGCCGTCGGCACTCAGCCGCACGTCGCACTCCAGGGCGTCGGCCCCGTCGGCGATGGCCTGCCGGTAGGCCCCGATGGTGTGCTCGGGATGCTCGTGCGAGGCCCCCCGGTGCGCGACGACGCGGACGGCGCGGGCGGTGCGGGGGGACGAGGTCGTCGGTGCCATGCGGGAATCCTTGCGAACCGGGGTGAACGGCCGGGTGCGGGCCTGTGGCCCCGACGTTAACCCGGCCGACGCCCGCCCACCCCCCGACGGCCGCTCACGGCTTGGCGGGGCGCGGGGCCAGCGGGGCCGGGGTGACCTTGAAGCCGCCCTTGACCACCTCCGTGAAGGGCGCCGGGGCCATGCAGGTGCCCACGCGGGGCTCCGCCACCGTGCCGTCCGGCTTCACGTCCACGTTGGCGATGCCCCAGGAGAAGCCGACCCGGTCGGGAGCGCCGTGCTCGCCGTCCTGGACGCTGATGCCGATCCGCCTGCCCTCCCAGCCGACGTTCGACGAGGTCACCACCGCCGTGACCACCGCCGTTTTCCCGCCGGTGACCACGCAGTCCACCCGCGCCTCGGCCACGGCGGTGAAGTGCTGCTCCGGCATGGCGTGGTACACGGTCACCCTGCCGCGCGCGTCGACGGGCATGCCCTGCTCCCCGCCCGGCGCCTGGAACGGCCGGCTCCACGGGACCTGTTCCGCGTCGACCGTGAAGCGGATGTCGTGCTCCGCGGGCACGTACGGGTAGGAGACCGTCCCGCCCCCGCGCACCGAGGCGACCCTCGGAGCGGCGGGCGCGGCCGGGGCGGGGGCGGCGCCGACCAGGGTGGCGACCAGGGCGCCCGAGCCGGCCAGGGCGAGGGCGCGCGTACGGTTCTTCATGGTGGACTCCCTTGAGGGACGGGCTGTTCCCGCGACGGGAACAGCCTCGCCGGGCCCCCGCCGCCGGGGCGTCCGCCGCTGGGCCGGCATGCGCGAGGGCCCCTCCCCCGGACGGGGGAGGGGCCCTCGGCGCCAGGGGCTACAGGCCCGGACCGCGCACCGGGATGTGCGTGAACGTCGGCTCCGGGGCCGGGTTCTGGAAGAAGTCGTTGCCCTTGTCGTCCACCACGATGAAGGCCGGGAAGTCCTCGACCTCGATCTTCCAGACCGCCTCCATGCCGAGCTCCTCGTACTCCAGGACCTCGACCTTCTTGATGCAGTCCTGCGCCAGGCGCGCCGCGGGGCCGCCGATGGAGCCGAGGTAGAAGCCGCCGTGCGCGCCGCACGCGTCGGTCACCTGCTGCGAGCGGTTGCCCTTGGCCAGCATCACCTTGGAGCCGCCCGCCGCCTGGAACTGCTCGACGTAGGAGTCCATGCGGCCGGCCGTGGTCGGGCCGAAGGAACCGGAGGCGTAGCCCTCGGGGGTCTTGGCCGGGCCGGCGTAGTACACCGGGTGGTCCTTGAGGTACTGCGGCATGCCCTCGCCCGCGTCCAGCCGCTCCTTGATCTTGGCGTGCGCGATGTCGCGGGCCACGACCAGGGGTCCGGTCAGGCTGAGGCGGGTCTTGACCGGGTGCTTGGTCAGCGTCGCCAGGATCTCGTCCATCGGCTGGTTCAGGTCGATGCGGACCACGTCGGCCGTCTCGTCGAGGTGCGCGTCCGTGGTCTCCGGCAGGAAGCGCGCCGGGTCGGTCTCCAGCTGCTCCAGGAAGACGCCCTCGGCGGTGATCTTCGCGACGGCCTGGCGGTCGGCGGAGCAGGACACCGCGATGGCGACCGGGAGGGAGGCGCCGTGGCGGGGCAGGCGCACCACGCGGACGTCGTGGCAGAAGTACTTGCCGCCGAACTGCGCCCCGATGCCGATCTTCTGGGTCAGCTCGAAGACCTGCTGCTCCAGGGCCTCGTCGCGGAAGCCGTGGCCCAGCGCGGAGCCCTCGCGCGGGAGCTCGTCCAGGTAGTGGGCGGAGGCGTACTTGGCGGTCTTGAGCGCGTGCTCGGCGGAGGTGCCGCCGACGACGATCGCGAGGTGGTACGGCGGGCAGGCCGCCGTGCCGAGCGAACGGATCTTCTCCTCCAGGAACTTCATCATGGAGGCCTCGTTGAGGACCGCCTTGGTCTCCTGGTAGAGGAAGGACTTGTTGGCCGAGCCGCCGCCCTTGGCCATGAAGAGGAACTTGTACGCGCCGCCGTCGGTCGCGTAGAGCTCGATCTGCGCGGGCAGGTTCGAGCCGGTGTTCTTCTCCTCCCACATGGTCAGGGGGGCCATCTGCGAGTAGCGCAGGTTCAGCTTGGTGTAGGCGTCGTAGATGCCGCGCGAGAGGGCTTCCTCGTCGCCGCCCTCGGTCAGCACGTTCTGGCCGCGCTTGCCCATGACGATCGCCGTGCCCGTGTCCTGGCACATGGGCAGGACGCCGGCCGCCGCGATGTTCGCGTTCTTCAGGAGGTCGAGGGCGACGAACTTGTCGTTCGCGCTCGCCTCCGGGTCGTCGATGATGCGGCGCAGCTGCGCGAGGTGCGCGGGGCGCAGGAAGTGCTGGATGTCGTGGATGGCCTCCTCGGCGAGCTTGCGCAGCGCCTCCGGCTCGACCTTGAGGAACGTACGCCCGTCGGCCTCGAACGTCGAGACGCCCTCGGAGGTCACCAGCCGGTAGGGGGTGGTGTCCTCGCCCAAGGGCAGCAGGTCGGTGTACGCGAACTCCGGCATGGTGGCCAATCCTCACTCGGCAGACAGCGCTGACGCCCGATTTGGCAGCGCGACTGTCCAGCGTAGAACCTCCCGGCGCGGCGGTGTCTGTGAGGTAGGGCTCACCGGACAGTATCGCGATCTATCGTGTCTCGCTATGCTGGCCGACGTGGACATGGAAAAGCATCCCGCGGACGCCGCCGCCGACCCCGCTCCGGCCCCGGTTCCCGCCGCGCCCGCGGCCCCGGCCGCCGGTGGCCTGCGCGCCTCCGACGCCGACCGGGACCGGATCGCGCAGATCCTCTCCGACGCCCTCGCGGAGGGACGGCTGACCGCCGAAGAGCACTCCGAGCGTCTGGACACCCTCTACGCGGTCAAGACGGTGGGGGAGCTGGAGGTGCTCGTACGGGACCTCCCGGCCGGCGCCGCCGCCCACGCCCCGGGGCGCGCCGCGGCCCCCGCCCCCGCGGGCGTCGGCCCGGTGGAGTCCGTGGTGGCCGTGTGCAGCAGCTCCGCCCGCAAGGGCCGCTGGCGCCCGGGCCCGCACACCCGCGCGGTCTCCGTCCTCGGCGACATCACCATCGACCTCACCGAGGCCGTCTTCGAACAGCAGGTCACCGAGTTCAACGTGGTCTCGGTGCTCGGCAACGTCGAGATCCTGGTCCCGGAGAACGTCACCCTGCGCGGCTACGGCAGCGGGGTCCTCGGCAACTTCGAGGTGCGCGGCGAGGCGGCGACCGCCGACCCCCGGGCGCCGGTCGTGATCGTCCGCGGCTTCTCCCTGCTCGGCAACATCGAGGCCCGCCCCCGGCTCGGCGCCCGCCTGGTCGACCTCGCCGACAAGCTGCGCAAGCGGCTCGGCTGAGCCGCGCGCCGGTGGGCGGGTTTCGGACGAACCGCGTCCGGCCCGCCGCGCCCGGTGCATAGGGGCACGCGCAGCGGGTAGGGACAGGTGCATCGTCTCTCGCTCGCGTATACGTCGTCAGGAGTAGACCGTGCCGCATCCGCCGCATCAGTCCCTGCAGGCAGCCGCCGTCCAGAGCCTTCAGACGCGTCCGGCCGCCGTGCCGAAGCCGCGGGTGGCGGCGAGGGAAGAGGAGGACGGGCCCTGGCACACGGAGGCGGTGTGCCGCAGGGACGAGGCGGGGCTGTTCTTCGCGCCGTCCAAGGAACCGACCGCGGCCCGGCTGGCACGCGAGGAGGCCGCCAAGCGGGTCTGCGCCCGCTGCCCCGTGATGGTCGCCTGCCGGGAGCACGCCCTGCTCCAGCCCGAGCCGTACGGGGTGTGGGGCGGGCTGACCGCCGCCGAGCGGCGGGTGGTGCTCGGCCGCCGCCGGCGCCGCGCCGCAGAACTGCTGCCGGGCGCGCCCGGGCCCGTCGCCGCCGCGGGCTGACCCGCGGGCCGCGCAGGCCCCAGGAGACGACTGAGGGGCGGTCCCCCCGCACGGGGACCGCCCCTCGGGCGTGCCGTCACCGGCCCGGCCGCTCCTACTGGGCGCGGTCGAAGTCGATGTCGCTGTAGGCGCGCAGCTTCGACAGGCGGTGCGTGGAGTCGATCTGCCGGATCGTGCCCGACTTCGAGCGCATGACCAGCGAGGAGGTGGTCGCGGTCTCCGAGCGGTAGTGGACGCCGCGCAGCAGCTCGCCGTCCGTGATGCCGGTGGCGACGAAGAAGACGTTCTCGCCGGACACCAGGTCGTTGGTGGTCAGGACGCGGTCGAGGTCGTGGCCCGCGTCGATGGCCTTCTGCCGCTCGGCCTCGTCCTTGGGCCAGAGCTTGCCCTGGATGGTGCCGCCGAGGCACTTTATGGCGCAGGCCGAGATGATGCCCTCGGGGGTGCCGCCGATGCCCATGAGCAGGTCGACGCCGGTGCCCTCGCGGACCGCCATGACGGAGCCGGCGACGTCGCCGTCGGAGATGAACTTGATCCGGGCGCCGGTCTCGCGGATCTCCTTGACGATGCCCTCGTGGCGCGGGCGGTCGAGGATGACGACCGTGACGTCCTCGGGGGCGATGCTCTTGGCCTTGGCGACCCGGCGGATGTTGACCGAGACGGGGGCGTTGATGTCGACGAAGTCGGCGGCCTGGGGGCCGGTGACCAGCTTGTCCATGTAGAACACGGCGGACGGGTCGAACATGGTGCCGCGGTCGGCGGCGGCCAGGACGGCGATGGCGTTCGGCATGCCCTTGGCGTTCAGGGTCGTGCCGTCGATCGGGTCCACGGCGATGTCGACCTCGGCGCCGGTGCCGTCACCGACGCGCTCGCCGTTGTAGAGCATGGGGGCTTCGTCCTTCTCCCCCTCGCCGATGACGACGACGCCGTTCATCGAGACGGTGGAGATCAGGGTCCGCATCGCGTTGACCGCGGCACCGTCGGCGCCGATCTTGTCGCCACGGCCGACCCACCGGCCCGCGGCGAGTGCCGCAGCCTCGGTGACCCGTACGAGTTCGAGGGCGAGGTTGCGGTCAGGCGAGTCGGGGGCGACTTCGAGCTGGGGCGGCAGGTTGTGCTCGGTCATCGGAGCGCACCTTTCTGTACGACGACGGCCGGGAGTGTGAGGGTGCTGAAACTCTATCGGTTCGTCGACATATTGAGCAGGGCGGGTCACTTATGAGCGCATTATCGGTCAGCCGGTGCTGCTGAGCGGACACCGTCCGCCCCTCGCGCGCCGTCCGCCCGGCCGCCACGCCGACCCCGGCGGTGATCGCCGCGGGCCATGCGGGACGATGGTGGGGTGGCAGGTATGAAAGGCAAGCAGACGGTCTGGGACATGGTCCGGTCGCTGGCGGTGATCGGCGTCGTGGTCGCGGGTATCTACATCTTCATCCCGCACGACGACAAAGCCGACCCGACGCGCACGGTCGACTACCGGGTGGAGACCCTGACGGCCCGGCGCGCGGCCCCGTACCCGGTGGCGGCCCCCGTGGGCCTTCCGGAGCAGTGGCGGGCGACCTCGGTGACCTTCGAGCGCAAGAACGCCAATGCCTGGCACCTGGGCTTCCTGGACCCGGAGCAGCAGTACGTGGCGGTCGAGCAGTCCACGGACGCCTCGAAGAAGAACCTCGACAAGCTCACCCAGAAGGCCGCGCCCACCGGGCAGACCCAGCAGGTCGGCGACCGGGCGTGGGAGCGCTGGGACGGCGAGAAGTACGACGCGCTGGTCCGCCAGGACCAGGGCTACGTCACGGTGGTCACCGGGACGGGCTCCTTCGAGCAGCTGGGCGCGATGGCGGCGGCGCTGGAGTTCAAGCAGGGCCGGTGACGCGCGAAGGCCGCCCGCCCGGGGAAACCGGTGCGGGCGGCCTTCGGCGTGTCGGTGCCGCGGTGCCGGGGCTCAGACGGTGGTGATGACCTCGTCGTAGGACAGGCGCGGGGAGCGGGGGTGGAAGGCGTCCTCGCCCGGCTTGCCGATGTTGACGACCATCAGGGCGGAGTGGTCGCCGTCGAGGAACTCCTTGTTGATGCCATCGAAGTCGGCGCCGGTCATCGGCCCGGCGGCCAGGCCGGCGGCGCGCACGCCCACGATGAAGTAGGCGGCCTGCAGCGCGGCGTTCATGCCGGCGAAGCGCTCGCGGTTCGGACGCTCGGTGAAGAAGTCCTTGACCTGCGGGTAGTGCGGCAGGAGGGTGTCGAACTCCTCGTGGAACTCGTTGTCCGCGGAGAGGATCGCGACCAGCGGGGCGGCGGCCGTCTTGGCCTTGTTGCCGTCCGACATCAGGTTGACCAGGCGCTCGCGGGCCTCAGCGGAGCGGACCAGCGTGACGCGCAGCGGGGTGGCGTTGAAAGCGGTGGGGCCGTACTTCACCAGGTCGTAGATGGCCTGGACCTGCTCGTCGGTCACCGGCTCGTCGGAGAACGAGTTGGCGGTGCGGGCCTCGCGGAACAGCAGGTCCTGAGCAGCGGCGTCGAGCACGAGAGACATCGGTAAGCCTTCTTCTGTACGGAGTGGAGCGGTACCCCGACCTTAGGCAAAAGTAGATGAAATTTCAACTACTTTCCTCGGTGGATGGCCGGGTCACTCCTCGCGGCCGTCCCCGCCCGCCTCCTCCGCCGCCTCCCGGGCGGCCAGCGCCGAGTCCAGCCGGGCGCGGGCGCCCTCCAGCCAGTGCCGGCAGACCTGCGCCAGCTCCTCGCCGCGCTCCCAGAGCGCGAGCGACTCCTCCAGCGAGGTGCCGCCGGCCTCCAGCCTGCGGACGACCTCGACGAGCTCGTCGCGGGCCTGCTCGTAGCCCAGCGCGGTATCGGTCTCAGACATTCCCGTGTCCCATCGTAGATGTGTGTTACAGCGATTTCGTTGCCGGAACGTGTCCGTCTCCGGCCGTCCGCGAGCCGGCCTCCACCACCGACACCGCGAACTCGCCCTCGGCCACCCGCGCCCGCAGCTCCTCGCCCGGCGCGGCCTCGCCCGGCGCCCGCACCACGTGCCCGTCCGCCCGCTGGAGCACCGCGTACCCGCGCTCCAGCGTGGCCGCCGGCGACAGCGCCACCACCCGGGCCCGGGTGTGCTCCAGCTCCGACTCCGCCCGGTCCAGCAGGTGCCCCAGCGTCCGCCGGCTGCGCGCCAGCAGGGCCTCCACCTCGTCCTCCCGGGTCTCCACCATCCGCTGCGGATGGACGAACACCGGCCGCGCGAGCGCGTGCGCCAGCCCCCGCTCCTCCCGCTCCAGCAGTCCCCGAAGCGCCCGCAGCCCCCTCCCCTGGAGCTGGCGCACCCGCTCCAGCTCCTCGCCGACGTCCGGGACCACCTTCTTCGCCGCGTCCGTCGGAGTGGAGGCCCGCAGGTCCGCCACCAGGTCCAGCAGCGGGGTGTCCGGCTCGTGCCCGATCGCCGAGACCACCGGCGTACGGGCCGCCGCGACCGTCCGCACCACCTCCTCGTCGGAGAACGGCAGCAGGTCCTCCACGCTGCCGCCGCCCCGCGCCACGATGATCACGTCGACCTCGTCCAGCGCGTCCAGCTCCTTGACCGCCCGCACCACCTGCGGCACCGCGTGCACCCCCTGCACGGCCACGTTGCGCACCTCGAAGCGCACCGCCGGCCAGCGGCGCCGGGCGTTCTCCAGCACGTCCCGCTCGGCCGCCGAGGCACGCCCCACCACCAGACCGATCAGCTGCGGCAGGAACGGCAGCGGCTTCTTGCGCTCCAGCGCGAACAGCCCCTCGGACGCCAGGGACCGCTTCAGCCGCTCCAGCCGCGCCAGCAGCTCCCCGATGCCGACGGGCCGTATCTCCGTCACCCGCAGGGACAGCTGCCCGCGCGGGGCGTACCACTCCGGCTTCGCCAGGACGACGACCCGCGCGCCCTCCGACACCACGTCCGCGACGTCGTCGAAGACCTGGCGGAAACACGTCACGCTGACGGAGATGTCGTGCGACGGGTCCCGCAGCGTCAGGAAGACCACCCCCGCCCCCGGCCGCCGGGACAGCTGAGTGATCTGCCCCTCCACCCACACCTGGCCCAGCCGGTCGATCCAGCCCCCGATGAGCCGGGACACCTGACCGACCGGCAGCGGCGCCTCCGCCGACGTATTGAGACCCATGCAGGCAGGCTAACCGGCGAGGCTGACAGCCCCTTTCATTCCGGCCCGGGTCGCCTCAGACCCCGGCCGGGGTCCCGGAGCCCGTCCGGGGTCCCGGAGCCCGTCCGCCCCCGCTGGAAGAACAGCACCCCCAGCCCCACCGCCAGCCACACCGCCCCCACCAGCTGCGCCGCCGGGGAGGCCTCCGCGATCACCGCGACCGTCACCGCCGCCCCCAGCACCGGCACCACCAGGTGCCTGCCCCAGCTCGGCGGACCCTCCATGCGCCGCACCACGAACCATCCCACCACCGACGCGTGCAACAGGGTGAACGCCACCAGCGCCCCCACGTCCACCACCGAGACCAGGTGGTCCAGTCCGGCGTCGCGCCGGGCCGCCCACACCGCCGCGACCAGCGTCACCGCGGCCGCCACCAGCAGCGCCACCCTCGGCGTGCCCCCCGAGGTCCGGGCCAGCACCCCCGGCAGCCGCCGCTCGCGGGCCATCGCGAACAGCAGCCGCCCCGCCGCCGCCTGCCCGGCCAGTGCCGCGAACGCAGCCCCCACCGCCTTGCTCACCGCCACCAGGTCGTGCAGCCAGCCGCCCACCGACGCCTCGACCACCGTGTAGAACGCCGGCCCCTGCGCCCCCGGGTCCGCCGCCAGCTCCGCCGACGGGAACGGGGCCAGCAGCGCCGCCAGGTACGTCTGCGCCACGAACAGCACCCCCGTCAGCGCGAGACAGAACAGCACCGCCCGCGCCACCCGCGCACCGCCCCCCGTCACCTCCTCCGCGAACGAGGCGATCGCGTCGAAGCCCAGGTACGACAGCACCGCCACCGACACCGCCCCCGCCACCGCCGCCGTCGAGAACCCCGCAGAGCCGTCCCCCGTCAGCGGCGACAGCCAGCCGCGCCGCGCCCCGTCCCGCACCAGCACCGCCACCGCCGACACCAGGAACACCAGCAGCACCACGATCTCCGCCGCCAGCACCGCGAACCCCACCCGCGCCGCCACCCGCACCCCCCACAGGTTCAGCACCGTCGTGACCCCCACCGCCAGCGCCGTCCACACCCACCGCGAGACCTCCGGCACCAGCGCGTTCATCGCGATCCCGGAGAACAGGTACGCCACCGCCGGGATGAGCAGGTAGTCCAGCAGCGCCATCCACCCCGCGACCATCCCCGGCCCCTCGCCCAGCCCCTTGCGGGCGTAGGCGAACACCGACCCCGCCAGCGGGGCCACCCGCACCATCTGCGCGTACGAGAACGCCGTGAACCCCATCGCGACCGTCGCGCAGAGGTACACCAGGGCCACCGCCCCGTGCGACCTCGCGTCCAGCGTGCCGAAGACCCCCACCGGCGCCATGGGGGCGATGAAGAGCAGCCCGTAGACCACCAGGTCGCGGAACCCCAGGCTCCGTCGCAGCGCCGCGGGCGCGGCCGTACCGGGATCCACCGTGGCTGCCATCGTTCCTCCGGGGGGGGGCGGTGGGGACGGACGTTCGCCCCAGTCTCTGCCGGACGGGGGACCTCCGGCCTCCTGGAGCCCCCCGTACGATGGAGCGTATGACTGCCCCCGCACCCGCCTCCCGCCGCGTCCTGCTCGCCGCCCCGCGCGGTTACTGCGCCGGCGTGGACCGCGCCGTGATCGCCGTCGAGAAGGCCCTCGAACAGTACGGCGCCCCGGTCTACGTCCGCCACGAGATCGTGCACAACAAGTACGTCGTCCAGACGCTGCAGAAGAAGGGCGCCATCTTCGTCGAGAAGACGGAGGAGGTCCCGCCGGGCAACATCGTCATGTTCTCCGCCCACGGCGTGGCGCCCGTGGTGCACGAGGAGGCGGCGCGCGGCAGGCTCGCGACCATCGACGCGACCTGCCCGCTGGTCACCAAGGTCCACAAGGAAGCGATCCGCTACGCCAACGAGGACTTCGACATCCTCCTCATCGGCCACGAGGGCCATGAGGAGGTCATCGGCACCTCCGGCGAGGCCCCCGACCACATCACCATCGTCGACGGCCCCGACGACGTGGCCAAGGTCGAGGTGCGCGACGAGTCCAAGGTCGTCTGGCTCTCCCAGACCACCCTCTCCGTCGACGAGACGATGGAGACGGTCGACGCGCTGAAGACGAAGTTCCCGCTCCTCGTCTCCCCGCCCAGCGACGACATCTGCTACGCCACCTCCAACCGCCAGGCCGCCGTCAAGGCGATGGGCGCCGACGCCGACCTCGTCGTGGTCGTCGGCTCGAAGAACTCCTCGAACTCCATCCGCCTCGTCGAGGTCGCCCTGGACGCCGGCGCCCGCGCCGCCCACCTCGTCGACTTCGCGAGCGAGATCGACGAGGCCTGGCTGGAGGGCGTCACCACCGTCGGCCTGACCTCGGGCGCCTCGGTGCCGGAGGTGCTCGTCGAAGAGGTCCTGGAGTGGCTGGCCCAGCGCGGCTTCGCCGACGTGGAGATCGTCAAGACGGCCGAGGAGTCGATCACCTTCTCGCTGCCGAAGGAACTGCGCCGCGACCTGCGCACCGAGGCGGCCGAACTGGTGGCGGAAGGCGCGGACGAGTAGCCCGTACGGCGGCGGGTTCGTACGGTGAGTCCATGCAGATCTTCGGTGTGGACATCGGCGGTACGGGGATCAAGGGCGCTCCCGTGGACCTGGACCGCGGCGAACCGGCGCAGGAGCGCCACAAGGTACTGACACCACATCCGGCCACCCCCGAGGGGGTGGCCGGAGGCGTTGCCGAGGTCATCCGCCACTTCTCCTGGGAGGGGCCCATCGGCGTCACCTTCCCCGGAGTGGTCACCCACGGCGTGACCCGGACGGCGGCCAACGTCGACAAGGCCTGGATCGGCCTCGACGCGGCCGCCCTGCTCTCCGAGAGCCTCGGCGGCCGCCCCGTCACCGTCCTCAACGACGCCGACGCGGCCGGCGTCGCGGAGATGACGTACGGGGCCGGGCGCGGGGTGCCCGGCACGGTCCTCCTGCTCACCCTGGGCACCGGCATCGGCAGCGCCCTCTTCCGCGACGGCCGGCTCGTGCCCAACACCGAGCTGGGCCACCTGGAGCTCAAGGGCCACGACGCGGAGACCCGGGCCTCGGTGAAGGCCAAGGAGGACGGGGACCTCAGCTGGGAGCGGTGGGCGCGCCGGCTGGACAAGTACCTGGCGCACGTCGAGATGCTCTTCTCCCCGGACCTCCTCATCCTCGGCGGCGGCGTCAGCCGCAAGCCGGAGAAGTTCGTGCCCCTGCTGACGAACGTCCGGGCGCAGATCGTCCCGGCGAAGCTCCAGAACAACGCCGGCATCGTCGGCGCGGCGATGGCCGCGCGCGACGGCCTCACCCGGTAGCCCCTCAGTAGGCGGCGCTGCTCCGGCCCCGGCCCCTGCCCCCGCCGCCGCCGGTCCGGCGGGCCGCGGCGGCCCGGGGGGGCCCCCCCGCCCCGGCCCCCCCCCCCGGCGGGGGTGTCGGGGCGGGGGGGGCCCCGGGCGGCCGTCGGATTCACGTTCGGGCAATGTCCCGTTCAGGTAATCCCCTGCCAATCGGGTGACCGATGCGGCAGGATCACCAGATGGAGCACGCACGCGATCTCACGCTTCTGCCGAAGGCCCACCTGCACCTGCACTTCACCGGCTCGATGCGCCCGTCGACCCTGCTGGAGCTGGCCGACAAGTACGGCGTCCGGCTGCCGGACGCCCTGACCGCCGGGGAGCCGCCCAAGCTCCGGGCCACCGACGAACGCGGCTGGTTCCGCTTCCAGCGGCTCTACGACGCCGCCCGCTCCTGTCTGCGCGAGCCCGAGGACATCCGGCGCCTGGTCCGCGAGGCCGCCGAGGAGGACGTGCGGGACGGCAGCGGCTGGCTGGAGATCCAGGTGGACCCCACCTCCTACGCCCCGCTGCTGGGCGGCATGATCCCGGCCGTCGAGATCATCCTCGACGCCGTCGACGCGGCCTCCCGGGAGACCGGCCTGGGCATGCGGGTGCTGATCGCCGCGAACCGCATGAAGCACCCCCTGGACGCCCGCACCCTCGCACGGCTGGCCGTCCGCTACGCCGACCGGGGGATCGTCGGCTTCGGCCTCTCCAACGACGAGCGGCGCGGCATGGCCCGCGACTTCGACCGGGCCTTCGCCATCGCCCGTGACGGGGGCCTGCTGGCGGCCCCGCACGGCGGGGAGCTCACGGGCCCGTCCTCCGTCCGCGACTGCCTCGACGACCTGCACGCGTCCCGCATCGGGCACGGCGTGCGGGCGGCCGAGGACCCGCGGCTGCTGAAGCGGCTCGCGGACCGGCAGATCACCTGTGAGGTCTGCCCCGCGTCCAACGTCGCACTCGGCGTCTACGAGCGGCCCGAGGACGTCCCGCTGCGCACCCTCTTCGAAGCCGGGGTGCCGATGGCGCTGGGCGCGGACGACCCGCTGCTCTTCGGATCGCGGCTGGCGGCCCAGTACGAGATCGCCCGCCGCCACCACGCGTTCACGGACGCGGAGCTGGCCGAGCTGGCGCGCCAGTCGGTGCGGGGTTCGGCGGCGCCGGAGGAGGTCAAGGCGAAGCTGCTGGACGGGATCGAGCACTGGCTCAACGGGTGAGCCGCAGGTCCCCTTCGTGGCAGTCGGCCCGTACCCGGCGACCGTCGGGGAAGCCGATCTCCAGGTGGGTGCGGCCCTGCTCGGGCAGGGCGAACTCGGCGACCGATTCGACGGTCTGGCCGAGGTGGCGCAGGAACGGGTGGTCGCCGAGGTCCTCGCCGACCTCGATCCGGCCCCACTCCCCCAGGTCGTAGGGCTCGTGGGGCGGGGTGGACTCGACGATGAGGCACTGGTCGGACCCGGTGGTGATCCGGGTGGACTCGCCGGCGCTGTCGATCAGCCAGACGTCGAGCGGGGCCTCGGAGCGTTCGCCCTCGCAGATGTGCCAGGAGGCGACGACGCGGCTGATCTGGCGTCCCACGAGGCGCGTGGGGTCCGTACCGGCCCCGTGCAGGGGGCAGTTCATCTCAGAGGCGGACGCCGACCGTCACCGGCTCGTTGACGAGGGTGACGCCGAAGGCCGCGTGGACCCCGGCGACGACCTCGCGGGCCAGGGCCAGCAGGTCCTCGGTGGTGGCCCCGCCGCGGTTGGTGAGGGCGAGGGTGTGCTTGGTGGAGATGCGGGCGGGTCCGGTGCCGTAGCCCTTGGTGAAGCCGGCCTTGTCGATCAGCCAGGCCGCGCTGGTCTTCGTACGGCCCTCGCCGGCCGGGTAGGCGGGCGGGGCGGTGTCGGCGCCGAGGCGGTCCTGGACGCGGCCGAGGAAGGCGGCGTAGGCCTCGTCGGTGAGGATCGGGTTGTGGAAGAAGGAGCCGGCGGACCAGGTGTCGTGGTCGGCGGGGTCGAGGACCATGCCCTTGCCGGCGCGCAGGCGCAGGACGGTCTCGCGGGCGGTGGCGGCGGGGACGCGGTCGCCGGCCTCGACGCCGAGGGCGCGGGCCGTCTCGGGGTACTTGATCGGGGCGGAGAGGCCGCCCGCGTCTTCCAGGGCGAAGCGCACGCGCAGGACGACGTAGCGGTCGGGCTGGTCCTTGAAGAGGCTGTTGCGGTAGCGGAAGGCGCATTCGGCGGCGGTCAGGGTGACCGTCTCGCCGGTGGTGCGGTCGTAGGCGACGACCTCGGTGATGGTGTCGCAGACCTCCTGGCCGTACGCCCCGACGTTCTGGATCGGGGTGGCGCCCGCGGAGCCGGGGATGCCGGCGAGGCATTCGATGCCCGCGAGGCCGGCTTCGACGGTGCGGGCGACGGCGTCGCTCCAGTTCTCGCCGGCGGCGAGTTCCAGGGTGGTGCCGTCGAGGGTGAAGCCGGTGGTGGCGATGCGCAGGGCGGTGCCGTCGAAGCCCTCGTCGCCGATGACGAGGTTGCTGCCGCCGCCGATGACCAGGAGCGGGGTGCCGCTCGCGTCCGCGGCGCGGACGGTTTCGACGACTTCGGCGTCGGTGTGTGCGGTGACCAACCGGGCCGCGGGGCCGCCGAGGCGGAAGGTGGTCAGCGGGGCGAGGGGGGCGTCGTGGAGTTCCTGCACGTGGACAAGAGTACGGTCCGTCCCCCTCGCTTCCCGGCGGGGCACTCAGTGGCCCCGCTTCCGCTCGTCCTGCCGTCCGCTCTCCTCTGCCAGGCGCCGCTCGGCCTCGGCCCAGCCGAGGGGGAGCTCGCCGGCGGGGACGGTCCAGAAGGTGAAGGCGGATTCCCTCATGTACGCGCTGGCGGCGCGGGAGCCGGAGCGGTGGGGCTCGCTGCGGGCGAAGCGGTAGAGGGCGTCGCGGTCCTCCCAGGCGGAGAGGGTGAGGAAGGTCCGGCTGAAGACGCGGGCGCGGAGGGCGGCGCCGTGGGCGCCGGGGGCCTTGCGGATCTGGGCGATGATGCCGGGCGCCTTGAGGAAAAACCTGAGGGCGCCGGCGAGGGTGTCGGTCTCGAAGCGGGAGGCCATGACGTAGACCTCGGCGTCGGGGGCGGGGGCGGTGGGCGTGGTCCAGGGGATGTCGGGCATGGCGGGGCTCCTTCGTCGCTGGCGGTTCGGTCGTGGTGCGGGGTGGTCTCGTGCGGGGTGCTCCTCGTGCTCGCCGCCCGGCGTGCGGGGTGCCGGTCGGCTGTGTCCGGGTCACGTATGCCGTGAGGGGCTCTGCCGCCTTGCGGGCCGGCCACACCGCCGAGGGGGTGGATCAGTGGGCGGCCGGGATCTTCGCCGCGAGCGCGGCCGCGGTGGCCGGCGCCTGCCCCGACGTCGCCCGGGCCGGAACCAGCAGGGCCAGGGCGGCGGCCAGGGCGACGGCGCCGGCGCCGATCCACAGGGCGGGGACGGTGCCGTCGGTGAAGGTCTGCGGGCTCCGGTAGCCGCCGCGGGCGGAGAAGACGGAGGCGAGGACGGCCACCCCGAGGGCGCCGCCGACCTCGCGGAGGGCGTTGTTGGTGCCGGAGGCCGTCCCCTGGTCGCCGGGGGCGACGGTGGACATGAGCACGTGGCTCGCCGGGGCGAAGTACAGGGCCATGCCGATCCCGCTCAGGACGAGGGCCGGGAGCTGGGCCGCGTAGGAGACCCCGGGGCTCAGGACGAGGGCGAAGCAGGCGAGGCCGAGCGCCTGGAGGGCCAGTCCGGCGACGACCACCGGGCGGCCGCCGATCCGGTCGGAGAGGATCCCGGCGAGCGGGGCGACGACGATCCCCATGCCGGTCCAGGGAAGCATGCGCAGGCCGGCCTCGGTGGGCGAGTAGCCGGCGACGCCCTGGAGGAACTGGCTGAGCAGGAAGATCGACCCGAACATGCCGAGGTACATCAGCAGGCCGGCGAAGTTGATCCCGAAGAAGCCGCGGTCGCGGAAGAGCCGCATGGGGAGCACGGGGTTGGCGTTGCGGAAGCCGTGGTGGACGAAGACGCCGACGAGGGCGCTGCCGGCGAGGAGGCCGGTGAGGACGGGAGCGCTGGTCCAGCCGTGGGCGTCGGCGTTGACCAGACCGTAGACGATGCCGAAGAGGCCGCCGCTGACGAGGAGGGTGCCGGGGACGTCGAGGCGGGCGTCCGGGGCGGTCGACTCGGCGAGGCGCAGGCGGGCGAGCGGGATGAGGGCGAGGCCGATGGGCACGTTCAGCCAGAAGATCCACTGCCAGGAGATGTGCTCGGTGAGGCTGCCGCCGATGAGCGGGCCGGAGGCGATGGCGAGGCCGGTGACGGCTCCGTAGATGCCGAGTGCCGTGCCGCGCCGGGCGGCGGGGACGGCGGCGGTGAGGAGGGTGAGGCTGAGCGGCATCATGACGGCGGCTCCGGCGCCCTGCACGGCGCGGGCGGCGATGAGCCGGCCTGTCCCGGGCGAGAGGGCGGCCGCGGCGGAGGCGGCGGTGAAGACGGCGAGGCCGGCGGTGAAGAGGCGGCGGCGGCCGAAGCGGTCGCCGAGCGCGGAGCCGAACATCAGCAGGACGGCGAAGGTCAGGGTGTAGGCGTTCACCGTCCACTCCAGGTCCTCCAGCTTTCCGCCGAGGTCGGCGCGGAGGGCGGGCAGGGCGGTGGTGACGACGAGGTTGTCGAGGGCGGCCATGAAGCCGGCGGCGCCGGTGAGGACGAGGGCCCAGACCGCGGACGGTCCGAGTTTCTGCTGGGACACGGTTCCCCCTGGAGTCGGCTTTGCCGGTCATTGCTTGTTAGTTATTGCTGACTAACTTTTGTGGACAGGAAGACGCGGGGCCGCGCGGGCCCCGTTCCTCACGCCGTGCGGTCCCCGGCCGGGCCGGACACCGCCCCGGCCGCCTCGTCGACGTCGGCCGGGAAGCCGTTCCAGATCCGGTGGCCCGGCGGGAACCCCATGGCGGACAGGGTGTTGATGAGCATCCCCTGCGCCATGAAGGCCGTGACCTCCCGGTCGTCCCCGCCGAGCGGGATCCGGACGGTGTCCCACAGCTCCAGCCAGCCGGCCCGTACGAGCTCGCCGAGCTCGTGGTCGCCGGCGGCTTCGGCCGCGGCCACGGTGACGTACATCTGCAGCTGCATCTGGAGCATCGCCGGCTCCTCGGCGATCAGCCGGACGTACGCCTCGCCCATGGCGGCGCGGGCCTCCTCGCCGTGCAGCCCGTCGGCGGCCTCGGCGAACACCCTGCGGGTGTTCTCCAGGCAGCGGCCGGCGGCGGCCAGGAAGATGCCCCTCTTGCCCGGGAAGAGGCGGAAGAGGTACGGCTGAGAGACCCCGACCCGTTTGGCGATCGCCTCGGTGGAGGTCCCGTGGTAGCCGCCGCGCGCGAACTCGTGGATCGCGGCGCGGATGACGCTCTCGCGCCGCTCGTCCGCACTCATCCTTGCCATGCATGGAAAGTTAGTACTCAATCACTAACTAAGTCAAGGGTGCCCGGACACGGGGGCGCGGGGGTCTCCCCCCGCGCCTCGGCCCGTCGGGCGGGCGGCGGCCGGTCAGGCCAGCCTGACCACCGCGCGGGACATGCCCAGGACCTTCTGCCCGGCGCTCATGGCCGTCAGGTCGACCCGTACACGGTTGTCGTCCAGCTTCTGCGCCACCTTGGCGGTGACCTCGATCAGGGCGCCCTGGTCGTCGTTCGGGACCACGACCGGCTTGGTGAAGCGGACGCCGTACTCGACGACCGCGCCCGGGTCGCCGACCCAGTCGGTCACGACGCGGATCGCCTCGGCCATCGTGAACATGCCGTGCGCGATGACGTCCGGCAGCCCGACCTCCTTGGCGAACTTCTCGTTCCAGTGGATCGGGTTGAAGTCGCCCGAGGCGCCGGCGTAGCGGACGAGCGTGGCGCGGGTCACGGGGAAGGACGCGGCAGGGAGCTCGGTGCCGACCTCGACCTCGTCGTAGTGGATCTGCGCGGTCATCTCAGGCCTCCTCGGGGGCGCGGGACACGAGCTTGGTCCACGCGGTGACGACGTGTTCACCGGACTCGTCGTGGACCTCGCCGCGGATGTCGATGATGTCGTTGCCGGCGAGGGACTTCACGGCCTCGATGGTGGAGGTGACGGTGAGCCGGTCGCCCGCGCGCACGGGGCGGACGTAGGCGAACTTCTGGTCGCCGTGCACGACGCGGCTGTAGTCCAGGCCCAGCTGCGGGTCCTCGACCACCTGGCCCGCCGCCGCGAAGGTGATGGCGAACACGAAGGTCGGCGGGGCGATCACGTCCTGGTGGCCGAGCGCCTTGGCGGCCTCGGGGTCGGTATAGACCGGATTGGCGTCGCCCACCGCGACCGCGAATTCACGGATCTTCTCGCGGCCGACCTCGTACGGCTCGGTGGGCGGGTACGTCCGCCCCACGAAGGTCTGGTCGAGTGCCATGGCTCACTACCTCCTGTTGAAGGGGCTCCGGATCAAGGAACCGGTGCGGAAACGACACGAGGCCGCCCCCTGGAAGGGGACGACCTCGTGAAGGTGCCTATGCGGAGACTTCGCCAGTGATTAGCGGGTCTCGCGGTGCGCGGTGTGCGAGTTGCAGCGCGGGCAGTGCTTCTTCATCTCCATGCGGTCCGGGTTGTTACGCCGGTTCTTCTTGGTGATGTAGTTCCGCTCCTTGCACTCCACGCAGGCCAGCGTGATCTTCGGGCGGACGTCGGTGGCAGCCACGTGAGTGCTCCTTGACGGACTATGGGACGGATGAACGCATAAAAGAGTAGCCGATCGGGAGACCGACCCCGCAATCGGCTACTGGGTGTGGTAGCGGCGACCGGACTTGAACCGGTGACACAGCGATTATGAGCCGCTTGCTCTACCGACTGAGCTACGCCGCTTTGATGAGATCCGTTCCCCGCCCAAGGGCGGGGAACCTCTCTCACCAGAGCCCCAATGCGGAATCGAACCGCAGACCTTCTCCTTACCATGGAGACGCTCTACCGACTGAGCTATTGGGGCGAGCGAGGAAGACATTACACGGTTGCGCGCCGATCGCCCAAATCCTTTGGGGGGACTGGGCTCGGACGGCGCCCGCACGCCTTTCCCGCACGGCGCCGGGCGCCTCGCGGGCCGCTTTCCTGCCCTTTTGTGGCCGGGGTCACAGCCACACCGTGCGTCGGGGCCCGCCCCGGGGCGCACGCGGGGCACGGGAGCGCGCGGCCACCCGGCGGGCACCACACCGGTACGACTATTGCGCTCTTCCGCGAACCGGGGAGCCCCGCGCCCTAGGCTCTGAGCACGCTGCGTGATCTTGGGCCGCGGGCTGCGGCCACGGCACAGGAACCGCCCGAGCCACCGCAGGAGCGCGATGTCCGACAGCCAGCCGCAGCAGCCCTCCCCCGCCCCCCGCAAGCCCCCGGGCGGCACTCCGGGCGGCGCCGCCGGGGCCCCGGGCGGAACCCCCTCCGGGGGGCCGGGCGCCGGTCCGCCCAAGGGCTCCGCGGGCGGCCCCTCCAGGGGCCCGGGCGGTCCCGGCCGGCCCTCCGCCGGCGGGCCGGGCCGCACTGCGGCCGAGGGCCCCGCGCGCACCACGGCCGACGTCCCGGGGCGCACCCCGGCCCGCTCCCCCGGCGGTGGCGCCGCCCCCGAGACGGGGCCTCCGACGGGACTCCTGCTGACCGGGGCCCGGCTCACCGACGGGCGCACCGTCGACGTCCGGCTCAGCGGCGGCCGCATCCAGGCCGTCGGAACCGCGGGCAGCCTCCCGGCGCCCGCCCTGGCCCGGGTCGACCTGCGCGGCTACCTGCTCCTGCCCGCCCCGGCCGAGCCGCACGCCCACGGCGACACCGCCCTGACCGCCGACGGCGAGGGGCCGGTGTCGTACACCCGTGACGAGGTGCAGCGCCGGGCCACCGAGGCGGCCCTGCTCCAGCTCGGCCACGGGGCCACGGCCGTCCGCTCGCACGTCCGGATCGGCGACGTGCACGGGCTGGGGCCGATGGAGGCCTCCCTCCAGGCCCGCCGCTCCCTGCGGGGGCTCACCGACCTGACCACGGTGGCGGTCCCCCGGCTGCTGACCGGTGTGGCCGGGGCCGACGGGCTGTCGATGCTGCGGGACGCCGTCAAGATGGGCGCCTCGGTGATCGGCGGCTGCCCCGATCTGGACCCCGACCCGACGGGCTTCGTCGAGGCGGTCCTGGAACTGGCCGCCGAGCACGGCTGCCCCGTGGACCTGCACACGGACGGTGACGACCCCGGCCGGCTCGCCCGGCTCGCGGCGATGGCCGGGGGGCTGCGGCCCGGGGTGACCATCGGCCCCTGCGGCGGTCTGTCCCGGCTGCCGCTGGACGTCGCCTCCCGCGCCGCCGACCAGCTGGCGGCGGCCGGCGTACGGGTCACCTGCCTGCCGCAGGGCGACTGCGCCGCCCTGGAGCGCCGCGGCCTGCGCACGGCCCCGGTCCGCCTGCTGCGTGCCGCCGGGGTCCGGGTCGCCGCCGGGAGCGGCGCGCTGCGGGACGCGGGGAACCCGGTCGGGCGGGGCGACCCCCTCGAAGCCGCGTACCTGCTGGCCTCCCAGGGCGGGCTGCGCGCCGCGGAGGCCTACGACGCGGTCAGTGCCGCCGCCCGCGAGGCGATGGCCCTGCCGGAGGTGCGGGTGGAGGCGGGCTTCCCGGCGGAGCTGCTCGCCGTCCGCGGGGAGCGGATCGCCGGGGTGCTCTCGCTGGCCTACAGCCGGATCGTGATCCACCGGGGCCGGGTGGTAGCCCGGACGAGTGCCGTGCGGGAGTACTGCGACTCGGCGGTGGCGGTGGCCCTGGACCTGCCCCGGCAGGGCCGTGTGGAACCCGGCCCCTGAGGGCCCGGGCCGCGTTCGCGGGCGGCGGCGCCCGGGTCGTCGTACGGTCGGGACATGCGCATCGTCATCGCGGGTGGACACGGTCGGATCGCGCTGCGGCTGGAGCGCCTGCTCGCCGCGCGCGGGTACGAGGTCGCCGGGATCGTCCGGGATCCCGAGCAGGGTGCCGATCTGCGCGAGGTCGACGCCGAACCGGTGCTGTGCGACCTGGAGACGGCCTCCGTGGAGCACGTGGCGGGGATCCTCCACGGCGCGGACGTGGCGGTCTTCGCCGCCGGGGCCGGTCCCGGCAGCGGCCGGGCGCGCAAGGAGACCGTGGACCGGGGTGCGGCGGTGCTGTTCGCGGACGCCGCCGAACGGGCCCGCGTACGCCGCTTCCTGATGGTCTCGTCGATGGGCGCGGACTCCCGGCACGAGGGGGGCGAGGTCTTCGACGCGTACCTGAGGGCCAAGGGCGAGGCCGACGACCACCTGCGGACCCGGCTCGGTCTGGAGTGGACGATCGTGCGGCCCGGCGTGCTGACCGACGACCCCGGTACGGGGCTGGTCCGGCTGGAGGCGCACACGGGGCCGGGCAGCGTGACGCGCGACGACGTGGCGGCGGTCCTCGCCGAGCTGGTCGAGACACCGGCGACGGCGGGTCTGACGCTGGAGCTCCTGTCGGGCTCGACGCCGGTCCCGGTCGCGGTGAAGGACGTCGCCGGCAACTGAGGCCGTCCCGGTCCGGCCCTGCGGGGCGGCGCGGGGGGGCGGGGCCGGGGGGGGGGGCCCCGCCCGGGGGGGGGGCGCCGGGGGCGCCGGGGGCCCCCGCCCCCCGCCCCCCCGCCCCCTGCCCCGTTGGCCGCCCGGCCCCCC
>NZ_JBBDHD010000199.1:0-8626 GCF_044129415.1 Streptomyces racemochromogenes | reverse complement strand
AGGGGGGAATTAATAAGAGGCGCGGGATTTCTGGGGGTTGGGGGAGGCGGGGCTTTATGTGTGGGTTGAGAAGGTTTTTTTGAGGGGGGGGGCGGGGGGCCCCCCCCAACACACGCCGGCGGGGCTGGACGCAGGCGGGGTGGCGGCCTCGGCGTTCTCCGGGTGGTGGCAGGCGACCTCGTGGCCCGTCTTGAGGGCGACCAGGGGCGGGTCCTGGGTCTTGCAGATCTCCGTGGCCTTCCAGCAGCGCGTGTGGAAGCGGCAGCCGGCCGGCGGGGAGATCGGCGAGGGGACGTCGCCCTTGAGCAGGATGCGGCCGCTCTTGGCCCCGCGCCGCCGCGGGTCCGGGACCGGGACGGCGGAGAGCAGGGCGTTGGTGTACGGGTGCATCGGGGACTCGTACAGGGACTTGCGGTCGGCCAGCTCCACGATCTTGCCGAGGTACATCACCGCGATGCGGTCGGAGACGTGCCGGATGACCGACAGGTCGTGCGCGATGATCACGTAGGTGAGGCCGAGCTCCTGCTGGAGGTCGTCCAGCAGGTTGACCACCTGGGCCTGGATCGACACGTCGAGCGCCGAGACCGGCTCGTCCGCGACGACGAGCTTCGGCTTGAGGGCCAGGGCCCGGGCGATGCCGATGCGCTGGCGCTGGCCGCCCGAGAACTCGTGCGGGTAGCGGTTGTAGTGCTCCGGGTTCAGGCCGACCAGGGACAGCAGGCGCTGGACCTCCGCCTTGACCCCGCCCTCCGGGGTGACGCCCTGGAGGTTGAAGGGGGCCGAGACGATCGCACCGACCGTGTGGCGCGGGTTCAGGGAGCCGTAGGGGTCCTGGAAGATCATCTGGACGTCGCGGCGCAGCGGGCGCATCTGGGAGACGCCCAGGTGCGTGATGTCCTGCCCCTCGAACTCGATGCGGCCGCCGGTCGGCTCCAGCAGGCGGGTGATGAGGCGGCCCATCGTCGACTTGCCGCAGCCGGACTCGCCGACGACGCCGAGGGTCTCACCCCGCCGGACCTCGAAGTCGATCCCGTCGACGGCCTTGACGGCCCCGGCCTGGCGGCGCAGCAGCCCCTTGTTGATGGGGAAGTGCTTGACCAGGCCGGTCACCTTCAGGAGTGTTTCCGCCTCGGGGGCCTTGGCGGAGTCCTTGTTCATGTCGGTCACAGCTTCGGCGCAATCTCTTCGGTCCAGATCCGGGTCCGCTCCTCCTGCGACATGTGGCAGGCGGACCAGTGCCGGCTGCCGTCCTCGGTCAGCTCGGGGCGCTGGGTGCGGGTGATGCCGCCCTTGGGCACGTCGGCGTAGGGGCACCGGGGGTTGAAGGCGCAGCCGCTCGGGATGTTGATGAGGCTGGGCGGCGAGCCCTTGACCGGGATGAGCCGGTCGGTCTGGTCGCGGTCGATGCGCGGCATGGAGCCGAGCAGGCCCCAGGTGTAGGGGTGCCGGGGCTCGTAGAAGACCTTCTCGGCGGAGCCCCGCTCGACGCAGCGGCCGCCGTACATCACGAGGAGGTCGTCGGCCATCTCGGCGACCACGCCGAGGTCGTGCGTGATCATGATGACCGCGGAACCGAACTCCTTCTGGAGGTCGCGGATCAGGTCGAGGATCTGCGCCTGGACGGTGACGTCGAGGGCCGTGGTCGGCTCGTCCGCGATGAGCAGTTCGGGGTTGTTGACCAGGGCCATCGCGATCATCGCGCGCTGGCGCATCCCGCCGGAGAACTCGTGCGGGTAGGCGTCCACGCGCCGGTGGGGCTCGGGGATGCCGACGCGGTCGAGCATCTCCACGGCCCGGGTGCGGGCCGTCTTCCTGTCGACGTGGTGGTGGGTCCGGTACGCCTCGATGATCTGCTTGCCCACCGAGTAGTAGGGGTGCATCGCGGACAGCGGGTCCTGGAAGACCATCGCCATCTTGCGGCCGCGCAGCCGGCGGACGTGGTCGGCGTCGGCGCTGACGAGCTCCTCGCCGTCGAGGACGACCTCGCCGGAGATGTGCGGGCGGCTGCGGGCGTTGCCGGTGCGGTGCAGGCCCATGATGGCCAGCGAGGTGACGGACTTGCCGGAGCCGGACTCGCCCACGATGCCGAGGGTCTTGCCGCGTTCGAGGTCGAAGGAGAGGCCGTCGACGGACTTCACGAGACCGTCGTCGGTGGGGAAGTGCACCTTCAGGTCGCGCACGGACAGGAAGGGGGCGCCGTCGCGCGGGCTCCCCTGCTCGGGCACGAAGGCGGGCGCGCCGTTGTTCTGGTTCTCGGTCACGTCAGCCTCACGCGCGGGTCGATGACGGCGTACAGCAGGTCCACGATCAGGTTGGCCAGCACCACGAACAGTGCGGCGAGCAGGGTGACGCCCATGATCACGGGCAGGTCGCCCTGGCTGATGGCGGCCACCGCCGCCGTCCCCAGGCCCTGGAAGTTGAACGTGGTCTCGGTGAGCACCGCGCCTCCGAGGAGGCCGCCGAGGTCCAGGCCGAACATGGTGACGATCGGCGTGAGGGTGGAGCGCAGGGCGTGCTTGCGGATGACCACGCCCTCCTTGAGGCCCTTGGCGCGGGCGGTGCGGATGTAGTCCTCGCCGAGGACTTCGAGCATGGTCGCCCGGGTGATGCGGGCGTAGGTGGCGGCGAAGAGGAAGGCGAGGGTGACCCAGGGCAGGATCAGACTGTTGAGCCAGGCCAGCGGATCCTCGGTCAGGGGTTTGTAGTTGGAGACGTCCAGCCAGCCGAGGCTGTAGACGAAGATCGCGGGGGCGACCATGCCGGTGAAGAAGATCGGCAGGGAGACGCCGGCGAGGGCGCCGACCATCACCGTGCGGTCGATGGCGGTCCTGCGTTTGAGTGCCGAGACGACGCCGGTGGCCACGCCCGCGATCACCCAGATGACCGCCGCGCCGAGGGCGAGCGAGAGGGTGACGGGGATGCGGTCCATCATGGTCTGCCAGACGGGCGCCTCGGTCTTGAAGGAGTAGCCGAAGCACGGGGCGGCGCAGTGCGTGACGCCCGTGCCGCCGTCGTAGTCGCGGCCGGCGAAGATTCCCTTGACGAAGAGCAGGTACTGCTCGGAGATCGGCTTGTCGAAGCCCATCTTCACGCGGATGCCCGCCAGGGCGGTCTCGTTGGTCTCGCGTCCGGCGTACATGAGCGCGGGATCGCTGCCGGTCAGCTTCGGGACCGCGAAGAAGATGCCGAAGGTGACCACGGAGACCACCAGCAGCGTGGCGGCGACGTTGAACAGCCGCCGTATGAGGTAGACGAGCACTGCAGTCGGCCGCCCGGCGCGGGTGGCCGCCGCCCCTCGTGGGGGTCGGCGGCCACCGCCTGCGGCCTTCACCTGCCCTTCGGACTAGCGCATGTGCGGTGAAGGCACTTGCCTGTGGTGTTACGTGGTACGTGACGACTCGGGCCGGGGGCCGGCCGGTGCTGTTACTGCTTGATGCCCACGGTGGCGAGGTCGATCTTGCCGAAGGACTCGTTGAAGTAGACGTTCGTCAGGCGCGGGTTGTGGTAGACGAGCGCCTTGTCGAAGTTGATCGGCAGGTAGAGGGCCTTCTCCATGACCTTCTGGTTGATCTGCGTGTAGAAGGGCGCGGCCTCTTCCGGAGACTTGGTGGCGGCCGTCTTGAAGAGGCCGTTGATCTCCGGGTCGTTGATCATCGTGTAGTTGTTGTTGCCGTTCGGCAGGATGAACGAGCCGTCGACCAGCGGCTGGAGGAAGCCCGAGCCGGAGTTGTAGTCGGCGCCCCAGCCCATGACGATGATGCCGTAGCCCTTCTTCTTCACGTTCTCGGGCGAACCGATCACGGAGGAGTTGAGCTTGCCGTCGTACTGGTCGATCGTCGCCTTGATGCCGACCTTGGCGAGCGAGGCCTGGAGGGACTCGGCCGTCTTCACCTCGGGCGCCTTGTTGTTGCGCACCGCGATGGTGGTCTCGAAGCCGTCCGGCTTGCCGCAGGCCTTGAGGGCCTCCTTGGCCTTGGCCTCCTGCGGCTTGCCCTTCGTCAGACCGAACGGGTCGTAGCTCTTGTCCGAGCCGGGGACGCCGGGCGGCAGCATGTTCGCGCCGAGGTCACCGCTGGTCGGGCCGCCGCGGGCGGTCTGCAGGGACTTCGGGTCGGCCGCGTAGATGACGGCCTTGCGGCACTCGATGTTGTCGAACGGCGCGACCGTGGTCGGGAAGGCGAAGTAGCGGATGTAGCCCGTGAACGGGTTGTCCGCGTTCTTCTTGAGGTTCGCGTCCTTGAGGATCTTGTTCTTGGCGGCCTGCTGCACACCGGTGCCGTCGATGGCGAGGTCGATGTCGCCGGAGAGCAGGCGCTGGTCCATGTCGTCCGGGTTGGTGGTCACCGTGAAGGAGACCTTGTCCGGCAGGCCCTTGCGGATCGGGTCCGTCTTCGGGTCCCAGTTCTCGTTGCGGACGAAGGTCGCGCCCTTGCCGGCGGTGAAGCTCTCCACCTTGTACGGGCCGGTGGAGACCGGCTTGTTGGTGTAGGTGGCGCCGGTGTCCTTGCTCGCCTGGACGGGCGAGGAGGTCGGCATGGCCAGCAGGTAGCTGAAGTCGGCGTTGGCGCTCGCCAGGTTGAAGACGATCGTCTTGTCGTCCGGCGTCTGGACGGACTGCAGGCCCAGCTTGTCCGGGGCGGTGTCCTTGTACGGGCCGGGGTACTTCTGGCCCTGGTCGAGGACGTCGATCAGGTAGGTCGGGCCGCCGGACAGCACGTCCTGCGCGAAGACGCGCTCGATGCCGTACTTGACGTCCTTCGAGGTGATCGGGGTGCCGTCCTCGAACTTCACCCCGTCCTTGAGCTTCAGGGTGTACGTCTTGCCGTCGTTGGTGACGACCGGCAGGGCCTCGGCGAGGTCCGGGACGGCCTTGGTGCCGTCCTTGCCGGGCTTGGCGTCGTAGGCGAGCAGGCTGCGGACGTACAGGCGCTGCATGTCCCAGACGAAGCCGTAGTAGGCGCGCTGCGGGTCGAGGTAGTCGACGTCCTGCGGGGACCAGAGCTTGAGCTCGCCGCCCTTGGCGTCGGAGGCGTTGATCACGCCGTCGGCGGCACCGCTGTAGCCCTTGCCGCTGTCGGCGTCGGCCGCCTTGGTGTCGTCCTTGCTGTCCCCGTTGCCACCGCACGCGGCGGTCATCGACAGGGCGGCGATCACGGCGGCGATCGCGAGGGCCTGCTTTCTGCGGATCACGGTTGTCCAACCTCCATAGGTGGTGAATCGAAGAAGCGGTTCAGCTGCCCTTGGGGTCGAGTGCGTCACGCAGCCCGTCCCCGAAGAGGTTGAACGCCAGGACGGTGATGAAGATCGTCATACCGGGGACCACCATGTACATGGGGTCGTCCTGGTAGATGGGGACGGCGTCGGAGAGCATCTTTCCCCAGGAAGAGGTGGGGGGCTTGACGCCGGCGCCCAGGAAGCTGAGGGCCGCTTCCGTCAGGATGTTGGTCGGGATGATCAGCGTGGCGTAGACGAGGATCGGCGCGACCAGGTTCGGCATCAGTTCCTTGACGAGGATGTAGCCGCGGCCGGCCCCGAGGCTGCGCGCCGCCTCGACGTACTCGCGTTCCCGCAGGGAGATCGTCTGGCCGCGGACGATGCGTCCGATGTACGGCCAGCCGAAGAAGCCGATGACGAGGATGAGCACGCCCATCCGGACGCCCGAACCCTCGAAGCCCCAGACGGAGTTGGGGACGACGGAGACGAGCGCGATGGTGAACAGCAGCTGCGGGAAGGCCAGCAGCAGGTCCATCAGGCGGCTGATGACGCTGTCGACCCAGCCGCCGATGAAGCCGGCCAGGGCGCCCAGGAAGCTGCCGAGGACCACCGAGACGAAGGCGGCCAGGAAGGCGACGATCAGGGAGATGCGGGCGCCGTAGACGATCCGGCTGAAGACGTCGCGGCCGTTGGTCGGCTCGACGCCCAGCAGGTGGTCGGAGCTGATGCCGCCGAGGGAGCCCAGCGGCGTGCCCAGGTCGGGGTCGATCAGGTCCTCGTGGAACTCGTTGGGGTCGTGGCCCAGGAGCTTCACGATCAGCGGCGCGAAGATCGCCACCAGGATCAGGAAGATCACGACCAGTCCGCCGGTCAGCGCGACCTTGTCGCGCTTGAGCCGCATCCAGGCGATGCGTCCGGGCGAGCGGCCTTCGATGGCCTTGGCAGGGACGTCGGCTACGGACACGGGTGCGGGCGTTTCCGCGCTCGTGTCGTGCAGTGGTGCCGTCATCGTGGTGGGGACCCCTCTCGGCCGACGGATGGTCGGCCCATGCCCGCCGCTGTGGCGGCGTTGGTGCGGAGTGGCGCTCGGAGTGCTCGGGACACGGTGGAACGCGGACGGGATGCGTCGGGAGGTGCGTGAGTACTGCGAGAACTGCGGGAGGTGCAGGAGGTGCAGGAGGTGCGAGAAGTGCAGGGTGACGCGAGGAGATGCGAGGACTGCGGGCGTGCGGAGGTGCGGGAATTGCTGTGCGGAGCGACAAGCGGAGTGCACGTGCCGAACCGGGTCCTGGAGGACTGACCGGCTCTTGGGTGGGGAGTCTTCATCGGGCGCTCGACCAGCCGCCAGACCCGCAGATGAAAGGATGCGCAACCGTGATCTGAGGCTTGAGTTCCCGTTATCCGGACTCCGCTCGCGGCTCAGCGGAGCAACACCGTCCGTTCGGTATCCAAACGGGACATGGCACCCAACTCCTCAGAGGAGCACGCCAATTGGGCGCCCATTCGGGGTCAAAAACGGACAAGGGGAAGGCCGCCGGGAAGGATGGTTCCCGACGGCCCGGAGTCGCCTCGAACAGCCCGTCTCGCAGTGCGGGCAAACCCTGAAATGTCCCTGTAACGGACTCGGTGTTCGCCCCGGAGGCCCGGGGCGGGGGCTCAGTAGGCGGCCGCCTGCCCCTCGCGGTCGTAGAACGGCCGGGTCTGCGCGCGCAGCCACATGGCCACCGGATCGTGCTCGTCCGCCAGCGCGACGGTGCACACCGGGACGCCCTCGGGCACCGCGCCGACCGACTGGCGCATCATCTCCCGCACGGACTCCAGCGCGGGCGCGGAGGCGTCGTACAGGTCGAGCCCGACGGCGAGGTACGCCGACCCCAGCGCGGGCTGCACCCAGGCGCGGCGCAGCGAGCGGACGGCGGGCGTGCGGTGGGCGTGCTGGGTCAGCAGCCCGTAGAACTGCGGGAGCTCCAGCGCCGGCTCGGACAACCGCAGCGGCCCGGCCGGCATCCGGTCCAGCCCGGTCGCGACCCGGCGCAGGTCCGCCCAGGGGACGCCGAGGCCGCCGCCCTGGGCGTGCGGGTTGACCCACAGGCCCCAGCGGTCGGGGTACAGGGCGCGGGCGATGTCCCGGCCGGTGACCACCTCGTAGCCGCGGTTCCAGCCGCTGGCGGCCAGTTCCTGCGGGGAGGTCACGCAGGGCGCGTAACCGAGGCCCTCGACCTCCATGCCGCCGTACTGGGCGTCCGGTGAGCCCGGCTGCCCCTGCCAGAGCAGCATCCACAGCCTGCCCTCGGCGAGGGCGTGCAGGAATGACTCGTAGCTCTCATAGCGCCCGGGAGTCACCTGGCGCAGCATGTGCTCGACCTGCCCGGCCGCGGCCGTGCCTGACGCACTCACCCGGGTACCCCTCTTCGTCTTCGTCCGCCCGTCGTCTCCACGTCCCGAACAGCTTAAGCGGCGCTACGGGAGGTAGAAGGGGCGCACGCGCTCACGAATCCAGTCCGTGACCGGGTCCTCGGCCGCCTCCAGCAGGATCAACTGCACCGGCCAGGGCGCGGGTACGCGGGCCAGGGCGCGGCCGAGCGCCTCCAGGGGGGCCGTCCGGGAGCCGGCGTCCCATCCCACCAGCCGGACGCCGATGTAGAGCTCGGGGTCCTTGCCCTCGACGCTGGCCAGGCAGCGGTGCGCGGCGGCGACCACGCCGGTGGCGCGGAACTCCTCGGCGGCGGCGGCGAGGAAGTCGACGGGGTCGTCCTGCCAGTCGGGCTCGAAGAGCCGGACGCGGGCGCCGGTGGCGGGTCCGTCGAGTTCGGTCCGGCCGGCGCGGCAGAGCTGTGCGACGGCGGCGGGGGGCAGGGGGACGCCGACGGCGCCCTCGGGGTTCACGGCGATGCCGAGCTGCGGGGGCAGGCCGCGGGCGAACTCCACGGCGGGGGCCACGGCGAAGTCCATGGCGGGGCCGGCGGCGTAGCGGAACTGGGCCTCGGAGCTGTAGACGGGGACGTACGCCTCGCCGGCGATCAGCATGGTGGGGAGGTCGAGGGAGGGGCTGTCGGGGCCGCCGCCCTGCGGGAGCGGGACCCAGACCTGGCTGCGGCCGAGGACCTCCAGGATGCGGGGGCCGGCGTCCGGCTGGCCGAGGGCCGCCCCGAGTACCTGCTCCAACTCGTTCGCCGGCCAGCCGTTGCCGTGCATGTGCCCCTGCCTCTGCCTCTGTGTTTCCGTCCCGCCGATGTCGCCCCGAGGCTATCCGGTCGCCCGCCGGGGGTGGGGTGCCGGTCGGCCGGGGCCAGGCTGCCGCTGCGCGGAGCCGTCTCCCCGCCCCGCCCTTTCTCCGTCTCCTGGGGCTCCGCCCCAGACCCCGCGCCTCAAACGCCGGCGGGGCTATAGACAGTCCCGCCGGCGTTTGAGG
>NZ_JBBDHD010000198.1:0-8642 GCF_044129415.1 Streptomyces racemochromogenes | reverse complement strand
GCGCAGCAGGCGCGCCTCGGCGGCGCCGAGGTCGTAGTGCGGGTAGCGGTCGCGCACGCCCGCGCGGAGCAGGAACTCGGACAGGGCCCGGGGGGCCG
The DNA here is from genome assembly GCF_044129415.1 of Streptomyces racemochromogenes. Taxonomy (GTDB): domain Bacteria; phylum Actinomycetota; class Actinomycetes; order Streptomycetales; family Streptomycetaceae; genus Streptomyces; species Streptomyces racemochromogenes_A. The sequence goes on along the minus strand of NZ_JBBDHD010000198.1, from coordinate 8,544 downwards.
CGCGGCGGCTGCCGCCCGCGCCGGTGCGGTCGTCGGCGGGGCTCATGATTCGGGGGAGGCGTCGAGCAGCCGCGCGAGGCGCCGGTGGGCCTGGCCGAGCTGCGAGCGGACGGTGGCCTCGTCGACGCCCATCACGGCGGCGGCCTCGCCCGGGGTGCACCGGAGACCGTAGCGCAGCATCACGGTGTCCCGCTGGCGCTCCGCGAGGCGGGAGAGGGCGCGGTAGAAGCGGATGGTGTCGGTCAGTACCTCGTACTGGTCGGGGTGGGCCTCTTTCAGGGCCGCCTCGAAGGCGCTGATGTCCATCGGCTCGGGCCGGCGCAGCCGGGGGTCGCGGCGCTGCTGCCAGTCCACGATGCGCTGCTTGAGCACGGTCCAGGCGTAGGCGTCGAGGCGGTCCATGTGCAGCATGCGGAGCCATTCGTGCATGATCGAGTCGAAGGTGGCGTCCACCGCGTCCTCGGCGTCCGCGTCCGACCCGAGCTGGAGGTACGCGAAGCGCATGTACGCCGGACGCCGGTTGGTGTGGAAGGCCCAGTACGACAGGCGCGCGGTCGGGTTCCACTGACTCATGGGCGTGGGCTGCCGCCGCCGGCTGGGCAGTCCCACGGCCCCACCGGACTCCTCCGGTCCGCCATCGTTCACCGTTCCCCACCTCATCCCCTGGTGCCGGTCCATGAGAGCAGTACCGGCGCACTCGGGGGGCGTGGAGCAGGAAGCTGAAGGGATTACGTTGGGCGGTGACCGTTCGTGAACGATGTCGATCAGGCGGAGGGCCCCTCGGCCCGTACGCATATCCCCTCGGCACGTACCCGGCCTCGGCGCGTCCGCGCAGGCCCGGCGGGGTCCCCGTCCGCCCTCCGGATACCGGTCGGGGTCCGCGCCCGCGGTTCGATACGATGAACCGCCTCACCATGCGTATCCGGCACGGCACGCCCCGGGCGGGCCGCCGCCGCAAGGAACCGCATGGATTCCGTAGAAATGAACTGAAATGGAGCATCCGAGGATGGCTCGACACCTGATCACCAGCGCGCTTCCCTACATCAACGGGATCAAGCACCTGGGCAACATGGTCGGGTCGATGCTTCCGGCGGATGTGTACTCCCGGTACCTCCGCCAGCGCGGCCACGACGTCCTGTACATCTGCGCCACCGACGAGCACGGCACCCCCGCCGAACTCGCCGCCAAGGAGGCCGGGATCTCGGTCGCCGAGTTCTGCGCGCAGGCCCACGACGCGCAGAAGGCGGTCTACGACGGCTTCGAGCTGTCCTTCGACTACTTCGGCCGCAGCTCCTCCGCGCAGAACGCCGAGATCACCCAGCACTTCGCGCGGCAGCTCCAGGCCAACGGCTTCATCGAGGAGCGCGCGATCCGGCAGGTGTACTCGCCCGCCGACGGCCGCTTCCTGCCGGACCGCTACGTCGAGGGCACCTGCCCGCACTGCGGCTACGACAAGGCCCGCGGCGACCAGTGCGAGAACTGCACCCGCGTCCTCGACCCCACGGACCTGATCGAGCCCCGCTCGGCCATCTCCGGCTCCACCGAGCTGGAGGTCCGCGAGACCAAGCACCTCTTCCTCCTCCAGTCCAAGCTCCAGCACGAGGTCGAGGCCTGGGTCGCCCGGCACGAGGAGGAGTGGCCGCAGCTGGCTTCCTCCATCGCCCGCAAGTGGCTGACCGAGGGCCTGCACGACCGCGCCATCACCCGCGACCTCGACTGGGGCGTCCCCGTCCCGGCCGACACCTGGCCCGAACTGGCCGCCGAGGGCAAGGTCTTCTACGTCTGGTTCGACGCGCCGATCGAGTACATCGCCTCCACCAAGGAGTGGGCCGACGCCGACCCGGCCAACCGCGACTACAAGTCCTGGTGGTTCGAGGCCGAGGACGTCCGCTACACCCAGTTCATGGCCAAGGACAACGTCCCGTTCCACACGGTGATGTTCCCGGCCACCGAGCTCGGCACCCGCGAGCCCTGGAAGAAGGTCGACTACGTCAAGGCCTTCAACTGGCTGACGTACTACGGCGGCAAGTTCTCCACCTCGCAGAAGCGCGGCGTCTTCACCGACCAGGCGCTGGAGATCCTCCCGGCCGACTTCTGGCGCTACTTCCTGATCGCCAACGCCCCCGAGTCCGACGACTCCTCGTTCACCTGGGAGCACTTCGCCGCCACCGTCAACAAGGACCTCGGCGGCACCCTCGGCAACTTCGTCAACCGCGTCCTGACCTTCTCCCGCAAGAAGTTCGGCGACGAGGTCCCGGCGGGCAGCCCCGCCGGCGAGGCCGAGGCGAAGCTGGGCGAGCAGATCGCCGAGCTGCTGGCCGAGTACGAGGGCCACATGGAGACCCTCCAGTACCGCAAGGCCGCGGCGGCGCTGCGCGCCCTGTGGTCCGCGGGCAACGCCTACCTGGACGAGAAGGCCCCCTGGCTGGAGGTCAAGACCGACCTCGACGCCGCCGCGCTCACCCTGCGCACCGCGATGAACCTCATCCACCTCTACTCGGTGGTCTCCGAGCCGTTCATCCCGGCCTCGGCGCGCGCCATGCGCACCGCGTTCGACCTGCCGGGCGACACCGCGACCTGGGTGACCCCGGAGCAGGCCAGGGCGCTGGACGCGGTCCCGGCCGGCACCCCGTTCACGGTGCCGCCGGTGCTCTTCGCCCGCGTCACCGAGGACGACCTGGAGTCCTACCGCGAGCGCTTCGGCGGATCCCCGGAGGCGTAGGGCGTAAGGCCCCGACCCGCCGTCCGAAGGGCGCGACCCCACCGGGGCCGCGCCCTTCGGCGTGTCCGGCGGGGGCGGGCCGGGGTAGGGAAAACCCGACCGTGAAAGCTCCGCCCAGGCGTGCAGACCCGGCCGGGGCCGCGCGGCTGGAATGGGCCCATGACCCCTTCCCCCACCGCCCGGTGGACCGCCGGCTGGCTGCTCGCCGCCGCGTGGGCCCTGTCCTTCCCGCTGTTCTCCACCCTGGCGCCCCACCGCCTGTGGGGCTGGTGCGCGGGCTGCGGATACCTTGCCGCCGCCGCGGCCACCGCCCTCGGCCGACGCCGGGAGGCGCTCGGCGCGGCCCTGCTGGGCGCTGTCGCCGTCCCCCTCCTGTACCTGGTCCTGACCGGGCAGGGCCAGTCCGAGGTCGGCGTGATCGCCCGCTCGGGGCGTCTCCTCCTCGACACCGGGAAGACGTACGTCGACCACCCCGCCGGAGTCGGGGACTACACCCCCTACCTCCCGGCCATGTCCCTCCTCGGCGTCCCCCGCGCCCTGCTCGGCGGTGGCTCCGGCGGGGGAGGGGGGTGGGCGGTCCGGCTGCTGGGCGACCCCCGCATCTGGTGCGCGGCCGCCCTGTTCGGCGGCATGCGGGCCGGCCGCCGCCTCCTCGGCGCGGCCCCCTCGCCCCTGCTCCCGCTGCTGGTCGCTTCGCCGGTGGTGGCACTTCCGCTGGCCGTCAGCGGGGTCGACCTGCCACTGGCGGGGCTGTGCTGCCTCGCCCTCGGCGCGGCCGCCTCCGGCCGCCCGGCCCTCGCCGGGGCGGCCCTGGGCGCGGCGTGCGCCCTGAAGTGGACGGCGCTGCCCGCGGTGGCGGTTGCGGCGGCCCTCCTCGGCTCCCGCTCCGGCGCCCGGGCGGCGGTCCGCTGCGCGGTGGCCGCGGGGTCCGTCACGGCGGCCCTGGTACTGCCGGGCGCCCTGCTCCAGCCCGCGGAGCTGTGGCGGCAGGTGTTCGCCTTCCCGACGGGCCGGGCGACGGTGCCGACCCCGGCGGGCAGCCCGCTGCCGGGGCACCTGCTGGCGGAACTCGGGCCGTGGGGCTGGTACCTGGCGGTGGCCCTGCTGGTGCTGGGCGGGCTGGGCGTGGCGCTCTCGCTGCGGGTGCGTCCGCCGCGCACGGTGGCCGCCGCCGCGGACCGGCTCGCACTGGGGCTGACCCTGGCCTTCCTGCTGGCCCCGGCCGGGCGGTTCGGTTACCTGGCGCTGCCGGTGCTGCTGGCGGTCTGGGCCCGCTCGGCCGCCCCGTCCGGGCCGGTCCCCTCACGGGTGGTCGCCCGGTCCGGGGTGCGGGGGCGGCGTCCGGCGCGGGCCCGCTGAGGGGACGGGGTCAGGGCGCGCCGGCCCCCTCGTACGGCCTCGCCCACGCGTCGACGGCGCCCGCGGGGGCACCGGCCGGCCGATCGGCTTCCCGAAGCCGGCGGTCCGGCCGTCGGAGCCTGCCCGAGCCCGACCGCCGTCACCCGGCCCACGCCCGTGAAGGCGGCTCGGTCACCGGCCGCAGGTGTCCCGGGGTCGTTCACGGTGAAGACGGCGACGGTGAAGCGGTAGCGGTCGTGCCGGGGGACGCGGGAGCGCCGGGGACGGCGTCGGCCGTCTTCCGCGGCCTGGGCGTCACGCGCTCCTCGTCGGACGGGTCCGTCATCCTCAGCGTGACGAAGGCCAGGACCCCCATCAGCAGGCACAGCCCGAGGACCATCGGCCACGTCCGCGACCGCCCCGGCGCGGCGGGTTCGCGGACCGAGGCGGCCCGGACGAAGTCCTCGTCGAGGACCACGTCCCACTCGTCCTCGTCCGGTCCGTCCGGGCCGCCCGTCCCCGGGGGCATCGCATCGTTCTTCGCCACCCTGAGACCCTAGTGAGCGCTCCCGTCGATCTGAACACACCCCCAGGTCACAGCCTCATCACTATGAGGGCGCCGGGTCTTGCGCCGGGGGCGCGGCGGCTACGCGCCGGAGGGCGTGGCCGACTTCAGCATGGCGTCGGTCTTGTCGAGGGCGTCCGCCAGGAAGTTCCGGGCCAGCTCGATCACACCGAACTGGCGCGTGACGGTCTCGTTGTCGCCCCGCGCGAGCGCCGCGTCGACCGCCGCGATGACGCCCAGGAGGGTGTGCGTCGCCTCGCCGGCGCGCGAGGCCGCGAGCACGAGCGGCCCGGCGTCCGGGTCCTGGGCGATCATGTAGAGCGGGACGCCCACGCGCCGGACCTGCCAGCCCAGGAAGTCCATCTGCTTCGCCGGTGCGTCCCAGACGCCCGCGGCCTTCAGCTGCTCGAACCAGGCGGTGAACAGGTCTTCCCCGTCCTCCTCGGCCTCGTCGGCGAGCTGCGTCTGCCCCTGCACGGCGCCCAGCAGGGTGTTGAGCAGCCGCAGCCGGTAGAGCTCGGGTCTGGCGAACGCCGCGGCGTTCCGGGCGTGCTCGGCCGGTGTGTTGTCGCCGTCGTAGAGGCCCAACGCGGCCAGCGCCGCGCCGATCTGTTCCACCGTCACATGATCCCCCTCGTTCGTCATACCGGCACGCTACCTGTCGCCGGCCGGATGTGGGGAGGTCCGCGTGATGTCAGTCTGCGGCGGTTTGCGCCCCCGCGCCGCGCAGGTGGGCCAGTACGGCCAGGACACGGCGGTTGCCCTCCGTCGGGTCCAGTTCCAGCTTCGTGAAGATGCTGCCCGCGTGCTTCACGACGGAGGCCTCGGTGACGAACAGCCGTGCCGCCAGGGCCTGGTTGTTGAGCCCCTCCGCCATCAGCGCCAGCACCTCGCGCTCGCGCGGGGTCAGCCGGGCCAGGGGGTCCTTCGCCGGCCGGGGCGCCAGCAGGACGCGGACCACCTCGGGGTCGAGGACCGTCTGCCCCTCGTGCACCCGCCGCAGGGCGTCGAGGAACTCCTCGACCTCGCCGACCCGGTCCTTGAGCAGATAGCCCAGCCCGGCCGCCGGACCGCCGGTGAACAGCTGCGTGGCGTAGGCGGTGGCGACGTACTGCGACAGCACCAGGACCGGCAGCGAGGCGTCCCGGGACCGGAGTTCGAGTGCGGCCCGCAACCCCTCGTCACGCAGCCCGGGCGGCATCCGGACGTCCGTGACGACCACGTCGGGCCGCTCGGCCTCCACGGCGCGCAGCAGGGCCGGGGCGTCGCCGACGGCGGCGAGGACGCGGTGGCCGCCCAGGGCCAGCAGCTCCGTCAGGCCCGCGCGCAGCAGGACGGAGTCCTCGGCCAGGATCACCCGGAGCACGGCACCTCCACCCGCAGCTCGGTCGGCCCGCCGACCGGACTGGACACCGTCAGCCTTCCCCGCAACATCGCCACCCTGTCCGCGAGTCCCGCCAGGCCCGCTCCCGCGCCGGGATCGGCCCCGCCGCGGCCGTCGTCGGTGATGGTGAGAGTGAGCCGGCCGCCCTCGACCCTACCGGCGACGCCGACCCGCGAGGCGCCGCTGTGCTTGGCGGCGTTGGCGAGGGCCTCGGTGACGGTGAAGTACGCGGTGACCTCGACCGGTCCGGGCAGCCGGGGCACCTCCAGGTCCACCGCGACCGGCACGGGATGGCGCAGCGCCACCTCGGCGACGGCGGCGGCCAGCCCGTGGTCGGTCAGCACCTGGGGGTGCATGCCCCGTACGAGGTCGCGCAGTTGGGCGAGCGCCAGCCCGGCCTCCTCGCGCCCCCGGCGCACGAGGGCGGCGGTCCCTTCGGCACCGGGAGTCCTGCGCAGCTCCAGCTCGGCCAGGCCCAGGGTCATGCTGAGGGCGACCAGCTGCTGCTGGGCACCGTCGTGCAGGTCCCGTTCGATGCGGCGCCGCTCCGCCTCGAAGGCCTCCACCAGCCGGATGCGCGACCGGGTCAGCTCCAGTACCCGGTCGTCCTCCTCGCGCGGCCCGAGCAGCAGCCGGGCCGCCTTCACCTGGGCCCCGCCGACCAGCGCGGCCGCGTACGCGGCGAGCGCCAGCCCGGCCAGACCCACCGCGGTCCCCCCGAGCGCCTCCAGCGGCCCGGCCACCGCCTCGCCGGGCACCAGCATCACCGGCTCCGGCGCGAGGGCCCACACGATCACGGGGGCCGCCACCAGCAACAGCGAGAGGGCCAGCAGGCCCAGCACTCCGAAGCCGGCCGCGCCGAAGACCACCCCGAGCAGCAGGGCGTACCCGAACTCCCGCCAGGTGGCCCGCTCCCGCAGCCGGGTCCGCAGCCAGGCCGCCGCGCCTGCTCCGGCGAGCGAGGCGTGCGGATCGGCGACCGGCTCCGGCTCGATCCACCGCAGCCGCCGCCGCTCCAGCTCCCCGAGCGGCACCGCCCCGGCCACGGCCCCGACCAGCAGAACCAGCCCGATCCCGGCGACCGCCAGCAGCACCCCGAGCCCGAGCAGCAGCGCCAGCGCGCACAGCACCGCGTACCCGAGAGCGAACCCGCTGCCGAGGTACGCCCAGCACCGCCAGGGCCACCAGGACCCCAGGAACCGCAGGGGCCGCCGCAGCACCCTCCAGGCGGCGACGGGCGGTTCGGGCACGGCCAGGGGCGGTTCGGGCACGGGCACGGCTGTGGGGACGGGCACGGCGGCGGAGGATCCGGGCATACCGCCAGCCTAGGGGGTGTCCCCCCGGCCCCGACGGGCCGTCACACCGCCGTGGCCGGGGCCACGCAGCCGCGCACGAGCACGCCGCGGCCGGTTCCGGCCCCGGGAGTCCGTCCGCGGAGCGGCCGTCACCGGGGCGCTCCCGCCGCCCGGAAGTCCGCGGCGTACTCCCGGACGAACGCGGCCGGCGCCACCACCGTGTTGCGCAGCTCCGACAGCAGGACCCGCTCGTTCGGCGCGTGCAGGTTGCACATGCCGTCCTGGGCGCCGAACAGCAGCACCTCCGCCCGGGAGCCGCCGTGGCCAGCCCGTTGACCAGCGGGATCGAGCCGCCGGTGGCGATGTACGAGGCCTCGGTGCCCCAGGCCTCCCTCAGCGCGGTCAGGGCCGCCCGGCGGCTGGACGTCGTAGTGCGCGTACAGCAGCACGGTGGGGGCCGACGGGTCCGGGGGCGGGACCTCGGCCCAGACCGCGGGCGCGGTGCCCGGCAGGTCGATGCGCTCGACGGTGGGGGCGCCCGCCGCGAGGAGGAGCGAGGCGACCAGGTCGTGGGCGGCCTCGACCGGGCCCGGGGGACAGCCGGGGAAGGCGATGGAGGGGATCGCCGCGAGCCGCTCCGGATCCTTGCGCAGCCCGTCCATCAGCGCGTCCACCCGCGCCCCCAGCCCGCCCGGCAGACCGGGGCCGTCCCCTGCCACGCGCGCCACCGTCCCTCGGCCGAGCCGCGAACCCGTCCCTCCGAGCATGGCCCGCGGGCGCGCGGGAGGCCGCCGCGGACTGCGCCACGGGGGTGACGGGCCCGGGCCGGCACCGGCGCGGCCCGCAGCCCCCCGGATACGGATCCCGGCCTCTGGGACGCGTGTCGAACCGGGCCCTTGATCGTTTCTTCAGCTGTAACCCCCTGTCGGCTGCCGGATCGGAGGACCGCGGTGACGGCTTGGCAGTACTACGCCGGGGCGGGCATGGTGGCCGCGCTCTGCCCGCTGCACGGCCACGTGGCGGTCGCCGGCGACGGTCACGGCGGCGGAGCCCGGGTCGACGTGTGCGTACCGGCCGGGCGGCCGCCCTCCGCCCGGCCGCCGATGCCCCCGCCGCCCGTGGCCCGGCCCGGCACCCCGGCCGTGGTCCCGCCCGCCGTACGGGTGAGGGTGCCCGGCGCCGAACGGCCCGCCGTCCACCACCCCGGCGAGGCTCCGGGCCTGCCGCAGGAGCCCGTGCC
>NZ_JBBDHD010000197.1:0-8840 GCF_044129415.1 Streptomyces racemochromogenes | reverse complement strand
TTGCTGCCGCCGAAGGCGTCACCGGTTCCCTCAGCTCCATCGGTTACGGCCTCGCGGCCATCGGCCCGGGCGTCGGCGTCGGCATCATCTTCGGTAACGGTACGCAGGCCCTCGCCCGCCAGCCCGAGGCTGCCGGTCTGATCCGCGCCAACCAGATCCTCGGCTTCGCCTTCTGTGAGGCGCTCGCCCTCATCGGTCTGGTCATGCCGTTCGTCTACTAAGACGAGCCGCGACCACTAGTCCGAATAGACGAAAGGCACTGATGTGAACCTCCTGGTTCTCGCGGCCGAGACGGAAAACCCGCTCGTCCCGCCGATCCCCGAGCTCGTCATCGGTCTGATCGCCTTCGTCATCGTCTTCGGTTTCCTCGCGAAGAAGCTCCTCCCGAACATCAACAAGGTTCTGGACGAGCGTCGCGAGGCCATCGAGGGCGGTATCGAGAAGGCTGAGGCCGCTCAGACCGAGGCCCAGAGCGTGCTGGAGCAGTACAAGGCCCAGCTCGCCGAGGCCCGGCACGAGGCCGCGCGCCTGCGCCAGGAAGCGCTGGAGCAGGGCACTGCGCTCAAGGAAGAACTGCGCGCAGAGGGCCAGCGGCAGCGTGAGGAGATCATCGCTGCCGGTCACGCCCAGATCGCCGCTGACCGCAAGGCCGCCTCTCAGGCGCTGCGTCAGGACGTGGGCAAGCTCGCCACCGACCTGGCCGGCAAGCTCGTCGGCGAGTCCCTTGAGGACGTCGCCCGTCAGAGCCGCACCATCGACCGCTTCCTCAGCGAGCTTGAGGAGAAGGCCGAGGCGGCCCGATGAACGGAGCGAGCCGCGAGGCGCTGGCCTCCGCGCGCGAGCGTCTCGACGCGCTGACGGACAACACGTCCGTCGACGCGGCGAAGCTCGCCGGCGAGCTGGCAGCCGTCACCGCGCTGCTCGACCGTGAGGTCTCGCTGCGTCGGGTCATCACGGACCCGGCGCAGTCCGGCGAGGCCAAGGCCGAGCTCGTCGGCCGGCTGCTGTCCGGCCAGGTGGGCGGGGAGACCCTCGACCTGGTGTCCGGCATGGCCCGGTCCCGCTGGTCGCAGTCCCGTGACCTGGTGGACGCGCTGGAGGAGCTGGCGGCCACCGCCGACCTCACGGCCGCCCAGCAGGCCGGCGCGCTCGACGGCGTCGAGGACGAGCTGTTCCGGTTCGGCCGGATCGTCGCCTCGAACACCGCACTGCGTGCCGCGCTGACCGACCGTGCCGCCACCGCCACCGCCAAGAGCGAGCTGCTGCGCAGCCTGCTCGGCGGCAAGGTGAACGCCGTCACCGAGCGCCTGGTCGTCCGTCTTGTCACGCACCCGCGTGGACGTAGCCTTGAGGGGGGCCTTGAGTCCCTCTCGACGCTCGCCGCTGCGCGTCGTGACCGCATGGTCGCCACGGTGACCAGCGCGGTCCCGCTCAGCGACGTGCAGAAGCAGCGTCTCGGCGCGGTGCTGGCCAAGCTGTACGGCCGCCAGATGCACCTGAACCTCGACGTGGACCCCGAGGTCCTCGGCGGGATCTCGGTGCGGGTGGGCGACGAGGTCATCGACGGCACCATCGCGGAGCGTCTCGCCGAGGCGTCCCGCCGCATGGCCGGCTGACCAGCCGCCACCACACAGATACAAAGCATTCCTAGCGGCCCGGTTGGGCCGTGCAGAACTTGCAGAAGATTCCTGGGGGTCGCCCCCAGACCCCTAAGAAGCTTCAGGCCCAACAAGGAGAGCAGGGAACCCAGATGGCGGAGCTCACGATCCGGCCGGAGGAGATCCGGGACGCACTGGAGACCTTTGTCCAGTCGTACCAGCCGGACGCGGCCTCGCGCGAGGAGGTCGGAACGGTCAGCGTTGCCGGCGACGGCATCGCGAAGGTGGAGGGCCTGCCCTCCGCCATGGCGAACGAGCTGCTGAAGTTCGAGGACGGCACCCTCGGTCTCGCCCTCAACCTTGAGGAGCGCGAGATCGGTGCGATCGTCCTCGGCGAGTTCAGCGGTATCGAGGAGGGCCAGCCGGTGCACCGCACCGGTGAGGTCCTCTCCGTAGGCGTCGGCGAGGGCTACCTCGGCCGCGTTGTCGACCCGCTCGGCAACCCGATCGACGGCCTCGGCGAGATCGCGACCGAGGGCCGCCGCGCCCTTGAGCTGCAGGCCCCGGGCGTCATGGTCCGTAAGTCGGTGCACGAGCCCATGCAGACCGGCTACAAGGCCGTCGACGCGATGGTGCCGATCGGCCGTGGCCAGCGTCAGCTGATCATCGGCGACCGCCAGACCGGCAAGACCGCCCTGGCCGTCGACACGATCATCAACCAGCGCGACAACTGGCGCTCGGGCGACGTGAACAAGCAGGTCCGCTGCATCTACGTCGCCATCGGCCAGAAGGGCTCGACCATCGCGTCCGTGCGCGGCGCCCTGGAAGAGGCCGGCGCGCTTGAGTACACGACGATCGTCGCCGCCCCGGCGTCCGACCCGGCCGGCTTCAAGTACCTGGCGCCGTACACCGGTTCCGCCATCGGCCAGCACTGGATGTACGCCGGCAAGCACGTCCTGATCATCTTCGACGACCTGTCGAAGCAGGCCGACGCCTACCGCGCCGTGTCGCTGCTGCTGCGCCGCCCGCCGGGCCGTGAGGCCTACCCGGGTGACGTCTTCTACCTGCACTCCCGTCTGCTGGAGCGCTGCGCGAAGCTCTCCGACGACATGGGTGCCGGTTCGATGACCGGTCTGCCGATCGTCGAGACCAAGGCCAACGACGTCTCGGCGTTCATCCCGACCAACGTCATCTCCATCACCGACGGCCAGTGCTTCCTGGAGTCCGACCTGTTCAACGCCGGTCAGCGCCCGGCCCTGAACGTCGGTATCTCGGTCTCCCGCGTCGGTGGCTCCGCCCAGCACAAGGCGATGAAGCAGGTTTCCGGCCGCCTCCGCGTCGACCTGGCCCAGTACCGCGAGCTGGAGGCGTTCGCCGCCTTCGGTTCCGACCTGGACGCCGCGTCGAAGAACTCCCTTGAGCGCGGCAAGCGCATGGTGGAGCTCCTGAAGCAGGGCCAGTACCAGCCGATGCCGGTCGAGGAGCAGGTCGTCTCCGTGTGGGCCGGCACCACCGGCAAGATGGACGACGTCCCGGTGGCCGACATCCGCCGCTTCGAGTCGGAGCTGCTGGAGTACCTGCGCCGCGAGCGCAAGGACCTCCTGACCTCCATCGCCGACGGCGGCAAGATGTCGGACGACACCCTCGGCTCGATCGCCGACGCCATCGCCGCCTTCAAGCGGCAGTTCGAGACCTCGGACGGCAAGCTCCTGGGCGAGGACGCGCCGGCCGTCAACGTCTCCAAGTGACGACGGAAGGGACCTGACTCATGGGAGCGCAGCTCCGGGTCTACAAGCGTCGCATCCGTGCCGTCACGGCGACCAAGAAGATCACCAAGGCGATGGAGATGATCGCCGCCTCGCGCATCGTCAAGGCGCAGCGCAAGGTGGCGGCGTCGATGCCGTACGCGACCGAGCTCACCCGTGCGGTGACCGCGGTGGCGACCGGTTCGAACACCAAGCACGCCCTGACCACCGAGGTCGAGGCGCCGACCCGCGCCGCGGTCCTGCTCATCACGAGCGACCGCGGTCTGGCCGGCGGCTACTCCTCGAACGCCATCAAGCAGGCCGAGCGGCTCACCGAGCGGCTGCGCGCTGAGGGCAAGGAGGTCGACCACTACATCGTCGGCCGCAAGGGTGTCGCCTACTACGGTTTCCGTGAGCGCAAGGTCACGGACTCGTGGACCGGCTTCACCGACAGCCCGGCCTACGCCGACGCCAAGCGCGTCGCGGCGCCGCTGATCGAGGCCATCCAGACGGAGACGGCCGAAGGCGGCGTCGACGAGCTGCACATCGTCTTCACGGAATTCGTGTCGATGATGACGCAGAACGCGGTGGACGGCCGGATGCTGCCGCTCAGCCTCGACCAGGCTCAGGAAGAGGACGGCAAGAAGGGCGAGATCCTTCCGCTGTTCGAGTTCGAGCCCTCGGCGGAGGACGTCCTCGACGCCCTTCTGCCGCGCTACGTCGAGAGCCGCATCTACAACGCACTGCTGCAGTCGGCCGCTTCCGAGCACGCCGCCCGCCGCCGCGCGATGAAGTCGGCGACCGACAACGCCGGTGAGCTCATCAAGAGCCTCTCCCGGCTTGCCAACGCGGCCCGCCAGGCCGAAATCACCCAGGAAATCAGCGAGATCGTCGGTGGCGCGAGCGCCATGGCCGACGCGACCGCGGGGAGTGACAAGTAATGACGACCTCTGTTGAGACGGCCGCTGCCACGGGCCGCATCGCCCGGGTCATCGGCCCGGTCGTCGACGTGGAGTTCCCCGTCGACGCGATGCCCGACATCTACAACGCGCTGAAGGTCCAGGTCGCCGACCCGGCCGAGGAGGGCGCGCTCAAGACGCTGACCCTTGAGGTCGCCCAGCACCTGGGTGACGGTCTGGTCCGCACCATCTCCATGCAGCCCACCGACGGTCTGGTCCGCCAGGCCCCGGTGACCGACACGGGCGCGGGCATCACCGTCCCCGTCGGTGACTTCACCAAGGGCAAGGTGTTCAACACCCTCGGTGAGGTGCTGAACTACCCCGAGGCCAACGCCGAGGTCACCGAGCGCTGGGCGATCCACCGCAAGGCCCCGAACTTCGACGAGCTTGAGTCGAAGACGGAGATGTTCGAGACCGGCGTCAAGGTCATCGACCTTCTCACCCCGTACGTCAAGGGTGGAAAGATCGGTCTGTTCGGTGGTGCCGGTGTCGGCAAGACCGTTCTGATCCAGGAAATGATCTACCGCGTCGCCAACAACCACGACGGTGTGTCGGTGTTCGCGGGCGTCGGTGAGCGTACCCGTGAGGGCAACGACCTCATCGAGGAGATGTCGGACTCCGGCGTTCTGGACAAGACCGCGCTGGTCTTCGGCCAGATGGACGAGCCCCCGGGCACCCGTCTGCGCGTCGCCCTGGCCGGTCTGACCATGGCGGAGTACTTCCGCGATGTGCAGAAGCAGGACGTCCTCTTCTTCATCGACAACATCTTCCGGTACACCCAGGCCGGTTCCGAGGTGTCGACCCTGCTCGGCCGTATGCCCTCCGCGGTGGGTTACCAGCCGAACCTGGCCGACGAGATGGGTCTCCTCCAGGAGCGCATCACCTCGACCCGTGGTCACTCGATCACCTCCATGCAGGCGATCTACGTCCCCGCCGACGACCTCACCGACCCGGCGCCGGCGACCACCTTCGCCCACCTCGACGCGACGACGGTTCTCTCCCGTCCGATCTCCGAGAAGGGCATCTACCCGGCCGTGGACCCGCTGGACTCCACGTCCCGCATCCTGGACCCCCGCTACATCGCGGCGGACCACTACAACGCGGCCATGCGCGTCAAGGGGATCCTCCAGAAGTACAAGGACCTCCAGGACATCATCGCGATCCTCGGTATCGACGAGCTGGGCGAGGAGGACAAGCTCGTTGTCCACCGTGCCCGTCGTGTCGAGCGCTTCCTGTCGCAGAACACCCACGTCGCCAAGCAGTTCACCGGCGTGGACGGTTCGGACGTTCCGCTCGACGAGTCGATCGCCGCGTTCAACGCGATCTGCGACGGTGAGTACGACCACTTCCCCGAGCAGGCGTTCTTCATGTGCGGTGGCATCGAGGACCTGAAGGCCAACGCCAAGGAGCTGGGCGTCTCCTGACGCTCCGCAGGAGAGGGGCGGGTGTGTCCCGCCCCTCTCTCCACGCCCATTAGAATTTGACCCAACACCCGGCGGACCCGCCGGGTGGTGACCCGAGGAGCCACCTTGGCTGCTGAGCTGCACGTCGAGATGGTCGCGGCGGACCGCAATGTCTGGTCCGGCGAGGCCACCCTGGTCGTCGCCCGCACCACGTCCGGCGACATCGGCGTCATGCCCGGTCACCAGCCGCTTCTCGGTGTGCTGGAATCGGGCCCGGTGACCATCCGTACCAGCGATGGCGGCACGGTCGTCGCCGCGGTGCACGGCGGTTTCATCTCGTTCGCGGACAACAAGCTGTCCCTGCTGGCCGAGATCGCCGAGCTCGCGGACGAGATCGACGTCCAGCGGGCGGAGCGGGCACTGGAGCGCGCGAAGGCGGACGCTGACGCGGCCGCCGAACGTCGCGCCGATGTCCGGCTGCGTGCGGTCGCGGGGCACTGAGCCCCGTACCGAAGAGTGTGAAACCTCAGCCGCGGTCCGTTCCGGAATTTTCCGGCGCGGGTCGCGGCTGAGGCGATGTACGTACTTTTTGTTTGTGCGGTTTTCGATGAGCGAGGAGGTCGGTGAAGATGCTCCTCGCTCTGCTTGTGAGCGGCCTGGTCGTAGCCCTGGTGGTGATCGGGCTGTTCGTGTTCGGGCTGCGCCGCAGACTGATCCAGCGCTCCGGCGGGACCTTCGACTGCAGCCTGCGCTGGGGCGTGGCCGAGGAGCCCGACGTCTCCGGCAAGGGATGGGTGTACGGCGTCGCCCGCTACAGCGGTGACCGCATCGAGTGGTTCCGTGTGTTCAGCTATTCGCCGCGGCCGCGCCGGCTGCTGGAGCGTTCCTCCATCGAGGTGCTCGCACGGCGCGCTCCGGAGGGCGAGGAGGAGCTGGCGCTGCTGTCCGACTCCGTCGTGCTCGGCTGTTCCCACCAGGGGACGCGCCTGGAGCTGGCGATGAGCGAGGACGCGCTGACCGGCTTCCTGGCGTGGCTGGAGGCCGCGCCGCCCGGGCAGAGGGTGAACGTCGCCTGACGCGTCACGACCGCAGAGGAAGCCGGGGAGACGGGGGCGGACCCGTCTCCCCGGCTTCGTCGTGTGCGGCTACTGCAGGCCGGTGTGGATGGCGTTCGCGAGTTCGCCGCCCGCGGTGTCCCCGCTGAACTCCCAGAAGAAGGCTCCCTTGAGCCCCTGGTTCTTCAGCCAGGTCATCTTCCCGGCGATGGTGGCGGGGGTGTCGTAGCTCCACCAGTTGCTTCCGCACTTGGCGTAGGCGGTGCCGGCGACGGTGCCGGTGGTGGGGCAGCTGGTCTTGAGGACCTTGTAGTCCTCGATGCCCTGCTCGTAGGTGCCCGGGGCGGGTCCGGTGGCGGTGCCGCCGGGGGCGTCCTGGGTGACGCCGGTCCAGCCGCGGCCGTAGAAGCCGATGCCGAGGTTGAGCTTGGAGCCGGGGATGCCCTTGCCCTTGAGCTTGGTGATGGCGGCCTCGGAGTTGAAGCCGGCGATCGGGATGCCGGTGTAGGAGGTCAGCAGGGAGTGCGGGGCGGTCGGGCCCTTGGCGTCCCACGCGCCGAAGAAGTCGTACGTCATCACGTTGTAGAAGTCGACGTACGGGGCGGCGCCGGCGTAGTCCGCGAGGTCGAGCTTGCCGCCGTTGGAGCCGTCGGCGGAGATGGCGGCGGTGACCAGGTTGGCGGAGCCGAACTTGGCGCGCAGGGCCGACATCAGGTTCTTGAAGGCGGCGGCGCCGCTGGTGTCACAGGACAGGCCGCAGGCGTTCGGGTACTCCCAGTCGATGTCGATGCCGTCGAAGACGTCCGCCCAGCGCGGGTCCTCGACCAGGTCGTAGCAGGACTGGGCGAAGGCGGCCGGGTTCTGGGCGGCCTGGCCGAAGCCGCCGGACCAGGTCCAGCCGCCGAAGGAGTAGACGACCTTGATGTTCGGGTACTTGGCCTTGAGTTTGCGCAGCTGGTTGAAGTTGCCGCGCAGGGGCTGGTCCCAGGTGTCGGCGACGCCGTCGACGCTCTGGTCGGCGGTGTAGGCCTTGTCGTAGTCGGCGTAGGAGTCGCCGATGGTGCACTTGCCGTTCTGGACGTTGCCGAAGGCGTAGTTGATGTGGGTGATCTTCGCGGCGGTGCCCGAGGTGACCAGGTTCTTCACGTGGTAGTTGCGCTGGTAGACGCCCCAGTCGGTGAAGTAGCCGAGCTTGACCCTGGCGCCGGGGTCCGGGCCGGGCCCGGGGTCGGTGCCGCCGCCGGGGGTGGTGACGGAGAGGGGGGCGGAGGAGGGGCCGGTCTGGTCGGCGGTGTCGCGGGCGGTGACCGTGTAGGTGTAGGTGGTGCCCTTGGTCAGGCCGCTGTCGCCGTGGGTGGTGCCGGTGACGGTGGTGAGCTTGGTGCCGTTGCGGTAGACGTCGTAGTTCTTGACGCCCTTGTCGTCGGTGGCCGCCGGCCAGGACAGGGTCAGGGCGTTCTCCGTCAGCCCCGAGACCGTGGGGGTGCCGGGGGCCGAGGGCGGGTTGTCGGTGGGGGTGGTGCCGCCCTCGCAGGAGCCGCCGTTGACCTTGCAGCCGGAGGGGGCGCCGGGGCCGCTGCCGTTGAAGCCGAAGCTGACGGTGGCGCCGGGGGCGAGGGTGCCGTTCCAGCCGACGTTCTTGGCGGTCCAGTGGGTGCCGGAGCTGGTGACGGTGGCGTCCCAGGCCGAGGTCACCTGGGTGCCGGCCGGGTAGTCCCACTCCACGGTCCAGCTGCTGAGGGCGGAGGTGCCGGTGTTCTTCACCGTCCACTTGCCCTCGAAGCCGGTGCCCCAGTCGGAGACCTTGGTGTAGGTGGCGGTCGCGGAGGCGGCGGCCTGCGCGGGCCCGGCCAGGCCGATGAGGCCGGCGACGGGAAGGGCGAGGGCGGCCGCGGTGGCGGCCAGCCTCCTGAAGAGGGGGATGCGTCGTGGGGGTGCTGTGCTCAAGGGTGCTCCTCCGGAGGTCCGTGGGGGGGGGGGGGGCCCCCCCCCCCCCCGGCGGGGCCCCGCCCCCCCCCCCCCCCCCCCCCCCCCCCCCCTTTTTAATTCAAACAAAACACACACATTAGGGGTGATAAAA
>NZ_JBBDHD010000196.1:0-8844 GCF_044129415.1 Streptomyces racemochromogenes | reverse complement strand
CCCCCCGCCGGGCCCCCCCCCCCCGCGGGCCGCGCCGGCGGGGGGGGGGGGGGGGGGCGGGGGGGGGCCCCCCCCCCCCCCCCCCCCCCCCCCCCCCCGGGCCGTGGCGGCCCGGCGCCGCTGACGGCCCGCGGCCGGCGGCCCGTACCGCCGGCGGCCCGGCGGTCTCAGAGTCCCTTGCGGACCCGGGCCGCGCGGCGGGCCTCGGCGGCCTGGCGGGCTTCGATCGTCCTGCGGGACTCCTTGCCCCGGCCGGTCCGGCCCGGGCGGGTGCCGAGCCCGCGGAAGCCCAGCTCCGTACCGCTCGGCCGGCCCTTGGCGTCGGTCGGCAGCGCCCCGGACAGCGGGACCCCGGAGGGCTTGCGCGCGCCGGTGATCCGGCTCAGCGCCGCCTCGCCGGAGCGGACCTGGGTGATGGTAGGCCGGATCTTCGCGTCGGCCATCAGCCGGACCATGTCGCGCCGCTGGTTGGGCGTGACCAGGGTGACGACCTTTCCGGACTCGCCGGCGCGGGCGGTGCGCCCGCCGCGGTGCAGGTAGTCCTTGCTGTCGGCCGGCGGGTCCACGTTGACCACCAGGTCGAGGTCGTCGATGTGGATGCCGCGCGCCGCCACGTTCGTCGCGACGAGGACCGTGAGCTGCCCGTCCTTGAACTGGCCGAGGGTCTTCGTCCGCTGCGGCTGGGACTTCCCGCTGTGCAGGCCCTCCGCCCGTACGCCCATCGCCCGCAGGTGCTTCACGAACTGGTCGACGCCGTGCTTGGTGTCCAGGAACATGATCACCCGGCCCTCGCGCGCGGCGATCTCGGTCGCCGCCGAGACCTTGTCGGCCGCGTGGATGTGCAGCACGTGGTGGTCCATGGTGCCCACCGAGGCCGACTGCGGGTCCACGGAGTGCGAGACCGGGTCCTTCAGGTAGCGGCGCACCAGCTGGTCGACGTTGCGGTCGAGGGTGGCCGAGAACAGCATGTGCTGCCCGTCGTGGTGCACCTGGTCCAGCAGCTCGGTGACCTGCGGCATGAACCCCATGTCGCACATCTGGTCGGCCTCGTCCAGCACGGTGATCCGCACGCGCTCCAGGTGCACGTCACGCCGCTTCACCAGGTCGCTCAGCCGCCCCGGGGTGGCCACCACGACCTCGGCGCCGCTGCGCAGCGTCCCCGTCTGGCGGCCGATCGACAGCCCGCCGACGACGGTGGCCGTGCGCAGCCCCAGCGCCTGCGCGTACGGGGCCAGCGCCTCGGTCACCTGCTGCGCCAGCTCGCGGGTCGGTACGAGGACCAGGGCGAGCGGCCGCTTGGGGTCGGCCCGGCGGCCCGCGGTGCGGGCCAGCAGCGCCAGGCCGAAGGCGAGGGTCTTGCCGGAGCCGGTGCGGCCCCGGCCGAGGATGTCGCGGCCCGCGAGGGAGTTCGGCAGGGTGGCCGCCTGGATCGGGAAGGGCTCCCGCACCTGCTGGGCGGCCAGGGTCTCCACCAGCTCGGCGGGCAGTCCGAGTTCGTCGAACGAGGCCACCGGGGGCAGGGCCGGCGTGGACGTCCGCGGCATCGCGAACTCGCCCTGGGGGCCCAGGGTCCGCGGGGCCTTTCCGGCGCCGCCGCCCTTGGACCGGGTACCTGCCGACGCCGCGGCCTTGATGCCGAAACGCCCGTGAGCTGACGGGTTCTTCATGCAGAACCTTCCGTGAGGAGAACCGAGCGGGGGGCGAGGGGGCCGACACGGCGACGAGCCGGGGACCGCACCCCTCGGTACGGGTCCCCGGCTCGTCGTACGCGTCCGCACCGGGCGTGAGCGCCCCGCGCCTGAAGTCTTCCGGCCATTTTACCAGCGCCGCCGCCGGCGCAGGCGGGACCGGCTCCCCATCGGGTCGGATGGATGTTCGATCCGCCCCCGGTTGGCGGCGCCCGGAGTGTGGTCCGCGGGGCGGGTGGGCAGTATCGAGACGGCCGCGCAGGCGGCCCGAGCGGAACGTCGAGTGAGGATCAGTACCGATGGCAACTGGCACAGTGAAGTGGTTCAACGCGGAAAAGGGCTTCGGGTTCATCCAGCAGGACAACGGCGGCCCCGACGTGTTCGTGCACTTCTCCGCCATTCAGGCGCAGGGCTACAAGTCCCTCGACGAGAACGCCCTGGTGGAGTACGAGGTCACCCAGGGGGCCAAGGGCCCCCAGGCGGAGATGGTGCGGCCTGTCTGACCGGGCCCCGCGCCCCGCACGTGACAGCGGCCCCCGCCGGCCCGGCCGGCGGGGGCCCGCCGCGTCACCCCCGCTCCGCCTCCCGGACGGTGATCGCCGAGACCGGGCAGGCGCGGGCCGCCTCCCTGACCAGGGGGCTGCCGTGGCCGTCCTCGCGGCCGGGGAGCACCTCGCTGAGCCCGTCGTCGTCCTGGGTGAACACCTGGGGAGCGGTCAGCACGCACTGGCCCGCGCCGATGCAGACGTCCCGGTCCACGGAGATCCGCACGCCGCTCACCACGCCACCGGCAGCTCGACCATGCCCTGGATGGTGTCCCCGGGCTTGAAGGGGATCGTCTCGGGATCGGCGGCCAGGCGCAGGCCGGGCAGCCGCTCGAACAGGGTGCCGAGCGCGATCTCCATCTCGGCCCGGGCCAGGTTCTGCCCCAGGCACTGGTGGATACCGAAGCCGAAGGCCAGGTGGCGGTTGGCCGAACGGTGCCAGTCGAGCGCGTCGGGGTCCTGGAACACGGACTCGTCGCGGTTGATCACCGACGTGGAGAAGACCACCCCGTCACCCGGCCTGATCACGACCCCGCCCACCTCGATCTCCTCGGTGCAGACCCGCAGCATCGCGTCGGCGATCGACAGGAAGCGCATCAGCTCCTCCACCGCCCCCGCCATCAGCGAGGGGTCGGCCCGCAGCTCGGCCAGCCGCTCCGGGTGGCGCAGCAGGGTGAAGGTGCCGAGGGAGATCATGTTGGCGGTGGTCTCGTGCCCGGCGATCAGCAGGATCGCGGCCAGCGAGACCAGCTCGTCGACATCGGTCTCGCCGGTCTCCAGCCGGGTCTCGACCAGCTCGTCCAGCAGGCCCTCGCCCGGTTCGGACCGCTTGCGCAGGATCAGCTCCCGCAGGTAGTCCTGGAGCCGTTTGCGGGCGTCCTCGACGTCGGCGGGCCCGGGGCCGCGCAGCAGTCGCCGCGACTGGGCCTCGAAGAACTCGTGGTCCTCGTACGGGACCCCCAGCAGGGCGCAGATCACCATGGACGGCACGGGCAGGCAGAAGGCGCTGACCAGCTCGGCCCCGGGGCCCTCGGCCACCATCGCGTCGATCAGCCGGTCCACGGTCTCCTGGATGCGCGGCCGCAGGGCGGCGGCCCGCTTCACCGAGAAGCTGGGGATCAGCATCCGGCGCTGGGTGTTGTGCACGGGGTCGTCCTCGCCGAGCAGCGCCGTCCGCTGCCGGGTGATCCCCTGGAACCGGGCGCTGGGCAGGGGGAAGGACTCGTGGGTCCGGTCGGTGGACAGGCGCCCGTCCGCGAGCAGGGCCCGCGCCTCGGCGTGGCCGGTGACCATCCAGACGGTACGGCCGTCGAAGAGGGAGACCCGGGTCAGCGGCCGGGTGTCCCGCAGGGGCTGGTAGGCGGCCGGCGGGTGGTAGGGGCAGGTGCGGTCCTGCGGGAAGGAGAGGGCTGCGGGCAGGGTTTCGGACATGGAGAACAACACCTCGCAAGGGATGGTTCCGTCTCGCCGGGTCCATTACATGCCTCAGGCACCTATCCTACCTATGCCACTTTCGGCCAGCCTGCCCGAGTTCACCCTCAAGGGACCCCCCGGCCGCGCCGGGCACCCCACGGCACCCCCTACACCCCCGCGGCCTCCAGGAGGCCCCGCAGCTCCGCCGGCGTCATCGGGCCGGCGTGGGTCGCCACCGCCTCGCCCGAACGCAGCAGGACCACGGTCGGGGCCCCGGTCACCCCGTAGCGGCGGGTCGTCGCCGGGCAGCGGGTGATGTCCGTGCGCACGGCCGTCAGCCGGGACCCGTACTCCTGCGCCAGCTCCGCGACGACGGCGTCCAGCGCCCGCGAGGCCGCGGCGGCCTTCGGCCAGGTGCCGGTGAAGTAGGCCAGCACCGGACCCTCCTGCGCCATCGCGGTGATGAAGTCGAATTCCTGGTCCTCCAGGGGCCGGTGTACCCGACGGCTCATGGGCGGTGCTCTCCTCGGCTCGTGCCTGTGCTCCCCGCCAGCCTAGGCCGCGCGACGCCGGAGCCCGTTGTCAGTGGTGCCTGTGATCCTGGGCGCATGGACCTCAGCACTCCGCGCCGCAGGGTCTACGGCGCCGACCACGACGATCCCGATCCGGGCCCCCGCCCCGGGCACGCCTACGGCGAGCTCGTCGGCGGCCCCCTCGACGGGCTGCTCCTCGACGTCACCGGCTGGAGCCCCGCCCGGCTGGCCGAAGAGGCCCGCCTGCCCACCGAGATAGGCCGCTACGGACCGGGCGGCCGCGCGCACTACCGCCGACGCGCCGCGGACCCGGACCGCTGGGACTGGTCGGGGGACAGCAGGTAGCCGTCGGCGGCGCCGCTTCCGCCGGAAGGGCCCTGTTCGGGGAACATGGAGCATCGTCTGGGGAAGGAAGCGACGTGGGTCACCTTGTGATGAGCACCGGCAGCATGCGCGACGCGATGAGGCTGCTCACCGCCGTCGAGCGGACGCCCGAGCAGGAGCGGACGCTCGTCACCGTCCGGGAGCAGTGCCGCACCGTGGACGGCCGGCTGCACGCCCAGGGCATCGACCTCGACGTCTCGGTGGCCCAGGCCCTGGAGGAACTGCTCGACGGCGCCGTCACCGCGGAGCGGGGTCCCGGCTACCACTACGCGCTGCACGCCCTGATCTCCCCGTACTTCTCGGACACCCACGACCTCGGCGAGTGGCGGCGCCAGTCCTGGTTCTGGACGGTCGACGAGGAGGTGTCGCGCACCGGGCTCCCCGCCCGGCTGGCCCTCTCGCAGATCCTCCTGTCGGGGCCGCCCGTGCGGCTGCCGCCCGCCGGGGACAGCACCCCCTGGATGGGCACCTTCCCGACCGAGCTGGCCGCCGAGTTCGTCGCCGCGCACGAGGCGGTGCTGGGCCGGTTGGACCCGGAGGTCAGGGAGACCGTCGAGGTCTTCCTCAAGGCGATCCGCTGCGAGGCCGAGGCGTGGGCCTCCACGGCGGAAGGCCTGCGCTCGCGCCAGGACACGATGTTCTTCTGGTGCTCCTGACCGGGGTGCCGCCCCGGCGGGGCCGCCCGGCGGGCCGTCCGGAGGAATCCCGAGGAAATTTTCCGGGAGCTGTCGATTCCGGCCCCTCCCGTTCGACGCAGGGGTGAGAGGCGGGGACCGTCCCCGCCCTCCCGACCGAGGAGTCACCATGCCGCGCTTCCTGACGCTCATCCGCATCGACGAGCGGGACCTGCCCCCGCAGGACTTCCCCCCGGAGTTCGAGCAGCGCATGGGCGCCCTCCTGGAGGAGGTCACCAAGGCCGGCGTCATGCTCGACACCGCCGGACTGCTCCCCACCTCCCAGGCCACCCGCCTCGACTGGTCCGGCGGGAAGATCGGCTACACCGACGGCCCCTTCACCGAGACCAAGGAGGTCATCGGCGGGTACGCCCTCCTCCAGTGCAAGGACAAGGCCGAGGCCCTGGAATGGACCAAGCGGTTCCTGGAGACCCACCCGACGTCGTGGCACGTCGGAGCCGAGGTCCGCGAGATCCAGGAGATGTGAGCCCCGCCCGCGGGAGGCGGCCCGCCGTCCCCCGCGCCGCGTTTGCCCCGCCGGGTCACGGCTGCTCTGATGGGTGGCCGTGACGGCAGTGACCACGGCCCGGGCGGTCGAGACGGTGTTCAGGATGGAGTCCGCGCGGATCATCGCCGGCGTCACCCGCATCGTGCGGGACGTCGGCATCGCCGAGGAACTCGCTCAGGACGCCCTGGTGGCCGCCCTCGAACAGTGGCCCGTCTCCGGTGTCCCCGACCGGCCCGGTGCCTGGCTGATGGCCACCGCCAGGCACCGGGCCGTCGACCTCGTCCGCCGCAAGGAGACCTACGCCCGCAAGCTCGCCGAGGTCGGCCGCACCCTGGAGGACGTACCGCCGCCCGCCGAACCCGCCGACCCGGACGACATCGACGACGACCTGCTGCGGCTGGTGTTCACCGCCTGCCATCCGGTCCTCGCGACCGAGGCCCGGATCGCGCTCACCCTGCGCCTGGTCGGCGGGCTCACCATCCAGGAGATCGCCCGCGCCTTCCTCGCGCCCGAGCCCACCGTCGCCCAGCGCGTCGTCCGCGCCAAACGGGCCCTCGCCAGGGCCGGAGTACCCTTCGAGGTCCCCTACGGAGCCGACCGCGAGCAGCGCCTGGCCTCCGTCCTCGAAGTCATCTACCTGATCTTCAACGAGGGCTACGCGGCCACCGCCGGAGACGACCTCCTGCGCCCCGCCCTCTGCGAGGACGCGCTGCGCCTGGCCCGGCAGCTGGCCGCCCTGATGCCGCACGAACCCGAAGTGCACGGACTCGCCGCCCTGCTGGAGTTCCAGGCCTCCCGCACCGCCACCCGCACCGGCCCCGACGGCGAACCGGTCCTGCTCGCCGACCAGAACCGCTCCCGCTGGAACCGGCTCCTCATCCGGCGCGGCGTCGACGCGCTCCGGCGCGCCGGCAGCGGCCCCTACTCCCTCCAGGCCGCCATCGCGGGCTGCCACGCGGCCGCCGTCCGCTACGAGGACACCGACTGGACGGCCATCGCCACCCTGTACGGACGTCTCGTGCGCCTGCTGCCCTCGCCGGTGGTCGAGCTGAACCGGGCCGTCGCCGTCTCCATGGCCGAGGGCCCCGAGGCGGCCCTGCCGCTGGTGGACGCCCTCGCCGCAGCACCCGCCCTGCGCTCCTACCACCTGCTGCCGAGCGTACGGGGAGACCTGCTGGAGCGGCTCGGACGCGGACAGGAGGCCCGCGCCGAGTTCGAGAGGGCGGCCTCCCTCACCCGCAACGCCCGCGAACGGGACCTGCTGCTGGCCCGGGCCGCCGCCCTCCCCGGCGTCAGCCCCTGACCCCCGCCGCCCGCGCCCGCACGTCCGGCTCGGGCCGCCGCGGGGCCGTCAGACCGACCGGCCTGCGGAAGCCTCCCGTGCGGGCGACGCTCTGCACCGTCCCGCGCAGGGCCTCCTGGAAGTCGTCCATGGTGCGCCGCGCCGCCGGGGTGTCCACGTACAGGGAGTTCATGTGCAGCCCCTCCGCGTCCCGCTGGAACCACGAGCACGTCCCGTTGCCTGTGGCCGACCACACGTGGGTGGTAGGCCGCCACTCGTCGTGCCGCTCGGCGCCCGGACACCGGCGCATGTCGATGTACGAGAAGAAGTTCACCGCGTACGGCCAGGAGCGCAGGGCGAACTCCTCCGGGGCCAGCAGTTCCCAGGCCCGGACGAACGGCACGTCCAGGTGCCGCATCATCTCCCGGAAACCCTCCTGGACCCCCGCCACCACCTGGGCGAAGTCCTTGCCGGGGGAGGCGTCGAACTCGATCGGCAGGGTGTTGACGAACCAGCCCACCGAGTTGGTCCACGTCTCCCGCCCGCGCTCGCTGACGGGCATGAACCCCCGGTACACCCCCGGACCGCCGGCCTCGCGCAGACACACGGCGACGGAGGCGAGCAGCCCCATGAAGGGCTTCCCGCCGGTGTCCCGGCACACCTTCTCGAACACCTCGGCCTCGGCGGCGTCCAGCAGCCAGGAGGCCTCGTTGACGATCGGGTACATCCGGCCCGGCTCGACGCCCAGCTCCAGCGGGTAGCGCGGGAAGAACTCCCCGCCCCGCTCCATGAACGACTTCCAGTAGCCCAGACGTTCGTCGTCCGCGTCGATGGAGAGGTAACGGCGGCGCTGCTCGTCGGCGAAGTCGAGGTAGCTGGGCGCCGGCGGCAGCTCGGGCTCCTCGCCGCGCAGCAGCGCCTCGTACGCGGTGAGCACCTGGTGGGCGACGACCGGCATCGACATGCCGTCGCAGACGATGTGGTCGAACGCCAGGTACACGGTCGCGGATTCGGGGCGGACCACCGCGCCCATCACGAACAGCGGCCAGGACAGGGTGTCGATGCTCCGCTGGAAGCGCTCCGACAGGAACGCCCCCAGCCGCTCGGCGGAGCCGTGCACCGCCACCTCCTGTGCCTCCAGGGCCAGTTCGTCCGCCCGCAGTGGAGCGCACGACACCTCCCCGGCCAGGCGCAGGAACTCGCACCGCAGCACCTCGTGCCGCTGGACGAAGCCCAACAGGGCCCGCGCCAGCGCCCCTTCGTCCAGGGCGCCCTCGACCTCGAAGGTGACGGCCACCCAGGAGGCGACCCGGTCCCCGTCCGCGCGGCTCTCCTCGGCGACGGTGAAGTGCTTGTCCTGATTGAACGAAGCCCTCCGGTCCGCCGCTCCCGGAGCGGTCGTGGAGCGCAACCGCCACTCGACCAGGCGCCCCGGCGCCACGTGGTGCATCTCCAGCGGAAACTGCCGCATTCACGCCATCCCTTCGTCCCCCGAATCAGCCCCGAGCGCCTAACGACACCCGGACCGCGGAGGTGACGCCCTCACCTCCGCGCCCCCGCCCCGGCCGGCCGGCCCACCCGGTCCCAGAGGTCGAGCAGCAGTCGCACGGACCGCGAGCAGGAGGCGAGCTCCCAGGAGCGGCCGTCGCGGGACCACCGCTCCAGCACGTGCCCCAGGGCGGAGTCGCAGAAGGTGACGCGGGCCGCGTCGAGGACGAGGAGGCGGGGGGGGGGGGGGGGGCGCCCGGCGCGGCGGGGGGGGCGGCGGGGCCCCGCGGCGGCTACACATATAACAGCCCACCAGAACCCTTACGCGA
>NZ_JBBDHD010000346.1:0-374 GCF_044129415.1 Streptomyces racemochromogenes | reverse complement strand
ACAGCGGTCGCCCAGGCCCACCTACGCCACCTCAACCCCTTCCCGAAAAACCTCGGCGAGGTCCTGAAGCGCTACGACAAGGTCGTGGTGCCGGAGATGAACCTCGGGCAGCTGGCCACGCTGATCCGGGCGAAGTACCTGGTCGACGCCCAGTCGTACAACCAGGTCAACGGAATGCCTTTCAAGGCGGAGCAGCTCGCGACGGTTCTCAAGGAGGCCATCAATGACTGAGGTGACCGACGCCCCCACCACCCTGCTGTCCCTGGTGCCCAAGGCCGAGGCCGAGCAGTCGATGAAGGACTTCAAGTCGGACCAGGAGGTCCGCTGGTGCCCGGGCTGCGGGGACTACGCCGTCCTCGCCGCCGTCCAGGGCT
>NZ_JBBDHD010000345.1:0-374 GCF_044129415.1 Streptomyces racemochromogenes | reverse complement strand
GCGCTCAAGGCCTTCGCCCCCGCGCCGGTGCCCTTCGCCCTGCTGCACGTGGACACCGGCCACAACTTCCCCGAGGTCCTGGAACTGCGCGACCGTACCGTCGCCCGGCACGGCCTGCGCCTGCACGTGGCCTCCGTCCAGGAGTACATCGACGCCGGCACGCTCCGCGAACGCCCGGACGGCACCCGCAACCCCCTCCAGACCGTGCCCCTCACCGAGGCCATCCAGCGGCTGGGCTTCGACGCCGTGTTCGGCGGCGGCCGCCGCGACGAGGAGAAGGCCCGCGCCAAGGAGCGGGTGTTCTCCCTGCGCGACGAGTTCTCCCAGTGGGACCCCCGCCGCCAGCGCCCCGAGCTCTGGCAGCTCTACAACGG
>NZ_JBBDHD010000195.1:0-8847 GCF_044129415.1 Streptomyces racemochromogenes | reverse complement strand
CGAGACGACCCTCGCCGGCCGCGGCCCCGGCCCCGCCCGTACGACCGCCAAGAGCGCCACCGCCGCCGGGAGCCCCCGCGGCGGCCTCGGCCGTGCCCTCGCCACGCACTGGTACGCCTGGGCCATGGTCGCCCCGGTCGTCCTCGTCCTCGGCGTCATCGTCGGCTGGCCGCTCGTCCGCGGCGTCTACCTGTCGCTGACCAACGCCAGCGAGCGCAACGTCTCCCGGACGATCGGCGTCCGCCACATCGAGGCCACGTACGAGTTCGTCGGTCTCGACAACTACGCGGCGGTCCTCGGCGACGCCGTGTTCTGGCAGCGGCTGGTGTGGACGGTGGTGTGGACCGTCGCCTGCGTCTCGATCACCTTCGCCCTCGGGCTCGGCCTGGCCACCGTCCTCAACCGGCAGTTCCGCGGGCGCGCCGCCTACCGGATGGCGCTCATCCTGCCCTGGGCCGTGCCCGGCTTCGTCTCCGTCTTCGCCTGGCGGTTCCTCTTCAACCGCGACAACGGCATCCTCAACAAGATCCTCGACGGTGGGGGGATCTCCGCCGTCCCGTGGCTGGACGACCCGACCTGGGCCAAGGTCTCCGTCATCGCCGTCAACGTCTGGCTCGGCGTGCCGTTCATGATGGTCGCGCTGCTCGGCGGGCTCCAGTCGATCCCCGCGGAGCTCTACGAGGCGGCCGAGATGGACGGCGCCGGACCGTGGCAGCGGTTCCGCCACATCACCCTGCCGGGGCTGCGCGCCGTCAGCATGACGGTGATCCTGCTCTCCACCATCTGGACCTTCAACATGTTCCCGGTGATCTTCCTGCTCACGCGGGGCGGCCCCGGCGACTCCACCGAGATCCTCGTGACCCAGGCCTTCCGCCAGGCCTTCGTCGCCAGCCCCCGCGACTTCGCCGGATCCGCGACCTGGGGCGTGCTGATCCTCGGCCTGCTCATGATCTTCGCGCTGGTCTACCGGCGCTCGCTGCGCAAGCAGGGAGAGGTGTGGTGACCGTGTCCGCTTCCGCGTCCCCTTCCGTGTCCGGTGCCGTGTCCGAGACCGGCCCGAAGGCCGTCCGTCCGCGTGGTGCGCGTTCGCCGCTCGCCTCCTTCGGCCTGCACGCCACCCTCCTCGTCGCGTCCGTCATCGCCGTCTTCCCGGTGCTGTGGATCCTGCTGACCTCCCTGAAGCCCGCGAAGTACGCCATCAGCACGGACTTCGTGAAGGAACCGACGCTCGACAACTACACGGATCTGCTGGAGTCCAGCCACTTCCTGAGCTGGTTCTGGAACTCGGTGCTGGTGGCCGGCGTCACGACCGTGCTGGGCGTCTTCATCGCCGCCACGACCGGCTACGCCGTCAGCCGGTTCAGGTTCCCCGGCATGAAGCCGCTCATGTGGACCCTGCTCATCACGCAGATGTTCCCCATGGCCATCCTCATCGTCCCGCTCTACAACCTGATGGGCGACCTCGGGCTGCTCAACCAGCCCCTCGGACTGATCATCACGTACCTCACCATCGCCGTGCCGTTCTGCGCCTGGATGATGAAGGGCTTCTTCGACACCATCCCGGTCGAGATCGACGAGTCGGGGCGGGTCGACGGACTCAACCCCTTCGGCACCTTCTGGCGCCTGATCCTCCCGCTCGCCCGGCCCGGCCTCGCCGTCACCGGCTTCTACGCCTTCATCACCGCGTGGGGCGAGGTCGCGTACGCCTCGGCCTTCATGGTCGGCGAGGAGAACCTCACCCTCGCCGGCGGCCTCCAGACCTTCGTCACGCAGTACACGTCCAACTGGGGTGCGATGAGCGCGGCCTCCGTCCTCATCGCGATCCCCGCGGCCGTCTTCTTCCTGTTCGCCCAGCGTCACCTCGTCGCCGGTATGACGGCGGGCGCCACCAAGGGCTGACCACCCCGGCGTTCGCATCGCGCCCCGCGTCTGCCCCGTCCGCCTTCCGTACGACCGGCCCGATCTCTCCAAGGACACCATGACCCAGCACCTCGCCGACGCTCTCCCCACCCCGACCGGGACCCGGTCCGGCTGGTGGAGAGACGCGGTGATCTACCAGGTCTATCCGCGCAGTTTCGCCGACTCCAACGGGGACGGCATGGGGGACCTGGCGGGCATCCGCGGCAGACTGCCCTACCTCAAGGAGCTGGGCGTCGACGCCGTCTGGCTCAGCCCCTTCTACGCCTCCCCGCAGGCCGACGCCGGCTACGACGTCGCCGACTACCGGGCCATCGACCCCATGTTCGGCACCCTTCACGACGCCGACGCCGTCATCCGCGAAGCCCACGCGCTGGGCCTGCGGATCATCGTGGACCTCGTCCCCAACCACTGCTCCGACCAGCACGAATGGTTCAAGCAGGCACTGCGGGAGGGCCCGGGGACCCCGCTGCGCGAACGCTTCCACTTCCGCCCCGGCAAGGGGGAGTCGGGCGAGCAGCCGCCCAACGACTGGGAGTCCATCTTCGGCGGGCCGGCGTGGACCCGGGTCGCGGACGGGGAGTGGTACCTGCACCTCTTCGCGCCCGAGCAGCCCGACTTCAACTGGGAACACCCTGCCGTACAGGACGAGTTCCGCTCCGTGCTCAGGTTCTGGCTGGACCTGGGAGTGGACGGGTTCCGGATCGATGTCGCCCACGGCCTGGTGAAGGCGGCCGGCCTGCCCGACCTGGGGCGCGACGAGCAGCTCAAGCTGCTGGGCAACCAGGTGCTGCCCTTCTTCGACCAGGA
This sequence comes from Streptomyces racemochromogenes, assembly GCF_044129415.1. Taxonomy (GTDB): domain Bacteria; phylum Actinomycetota; class Actinomycetes; order Streptomycetales; family Streptomycetaceae; genus Streptomyces; species Streptomyces racemochromogenes_A. The sequence goes on along the minus strand of NZ_JBBDHD010000195.1, from coordinate 6,120 downwards.
CGGGGTCCACGAGATCTACCGGTCGTGGCGGAAGGTCCTGGACGAGTACGCGGGCGAGCGGATCGGGGTCGCGGAGGCGTGGGCGCCGAGCGTGGCGCGCACCGCGTTGTACGTGCGGCGCGACGAGCTGCACCAGGCCTTCAACTTCCACTACCTCACCACCGGTTGGGACGCTGCCGCGCTGCGGGCCGCCGTCGACGAGTCGCTGGACGCCATGCGGCCCGTGGGCGCGCCGACCACCTGGGTGCTGTCCAACCACGACGTCGTCCGGCACCGGACGCGGTTCGGCAGCCTCGCGCGGGCGCGGGCGGCCGCACTGCTGATGCTGGCGCTGCCGGGCTCCGCCTACGTGTACCAGGGGGAGGAGCTCGGGCTGCCGGAGGTGACCGACCTGCCCGACGAGGTGCGCCAGGACCCGTCGTTCTTCAAGGCGAACGGGCAGGACGGGCTGCGCGACGGCTGCCGGGTGCCGATCCCGTGGTCGGGGGACACCGCCCCGTACGGGTTCGGTGAGGGGGGCAGCTGGCTGCCGCAGCCCGCGGAGTGGGCCGGGCTGAGCGTGGAGGCGCAGACCGGGGACCCGGAGTCGACGCTGGAGCTCTACCGTGCGGCGCTGCGGATCCGGCGGGAGCACCCGGACCTGGGGGCGGGCGACGCGGTGGAGTGGCTGGAGGCGCCTGAGGGGGTACTGGCGTTCCGGCGGGGGGCGTTCGTCTGCACCGTCAACATGACGGAGGAGGACGTGCGGATACCGGGAGCGGGTTCGGTGCTCCTGGCCAGCGGTGAGCTGAGGAGCGACCCGGACGTGGTCCCCGCCGACACCGCTGTGTGGTGGCAGGGGTGAGTTCCCCGTTGCGGCTGACGGACATCGCCTCGCAGGCCCAGGTCAGCGAGGCGACCGTCAGCCGTGTGCTCAACGGCAAGGCGGGCGTGGCGGCCGGCACCCGGCACCGGGTGCTGGCCGCCATGGACCTGCTGGGCTACGAGCGGCCGGTACGGCTCAAACGGCGGAGCAACGGGTTGGTGGGCCTGCTCATCCCCGAGCTGACCAACCCGATCTTTCCGGCGTTCGCGCAGGTCATCGAACAGGCGCTGGCCGGGCACGGGTACACGCCCGTGCTGTGCACGCAGACGCCGGGCGGGGCGACCGAGGACGAGCTCGTCGAGCAGCTGGAGGAGCGGGGGGTCACCGGGATCGTCTTCCTGTCCGGGCTGCACGCGGACGCGACCGCCGACCCGGCGCGCTACCAGCGGCTGGCGGCGCGGGGGGTTCCGTTCGTGATGGTCAACGGCTTCAACGAGCACGTGCAGGCACCCTTCGTCTCGCCGGACGACCGGGCGGCGGCCGACATGGCCGTACGGCACCTGGAGGAGCTGGGGCACCGGAGGATCGGGCTGGCCATCGGCCCGACGCGGTACGTCCCTTCCGCGCGCAAGGAGCAGGGGTTCCTGGCAGCGCGGCCCGGGGCCGACGGGGAGGGGCTGGTCCAGCGCACCCTGTTCAGCGTCGAGGGGGGACACGCGGCGGGCATCGCCCTGCTGGAGCGGGGCTGCACGGGGGTGGTGTGCGCCAGCGACCTGATGGCCCTCGGGGTCATCCGTGCCGCCCGGGAGCGGGGGCTGCGGGTGCCCGAGGACGTCTCGGTGGTCGGCTTCGACGACTCGCCGCTGATCGCCTTCACGGACCCGCCGCTGACGACGGTCCGCCAGCCGGTACGGGCGATGGCCACGGCGGCGGTGGGGGCGCTGCTGGAGGCGGTGGCGGGCACGCCGGTCCAGCGGACGGAGTACGTGTTCCAGCCCGAGCTGGTGGTCCGGGGGTCCACGGGACCGGGGTAGGGGGAGGCGGGGTTCCGGTGGGGCCCGCTTCTTCCCCCTTCAGGGGTGGGGGCGGGGCGGTGGCCGCCCACCCGCCTCCCCGGGTGCGGGGCGGTGGGTCGGCGGCATTGTCCCGCCGGGCGGTGGCGAGCGGCGGGCCGGGGCCGGGGGGTTGTCGGGGGCTGCCTTGCCGGCCAGCCGGGCCGACGAGACAGTCCATCGGGGTCCCCCTCCGCGACAGATCGCCACGCGCTTCTCTCTTCTTGGCGGCCGGCGGTCTTCTTGGGCTGGTGAACTCTTGGCCGGGGCCCGGACAGGTCAGGGCTTGGCCAGTCGGTCCACCAGGAGTTGAATCCTCGGCTCGGCGTGCTCGGGCAGCAGTCGGCCCGCGCGGGTCAGGGTTGCCAGGCCGTGGAGGGACGCCCAGAACACCTCGGTGAACAGCCCCGGGTCGACGCCGTCCCCGGCGACCTCGCTCAGGCCCTCCACCAGCGCGGCAAAGGCGTCCTTCAGGGGCTCCGGGGTGTCCTCCCGCGCGTACGGCAGGCCGCCGTCGAGCTGGAACAAGGCGTCGTAGACCGCCGGGTTGCGTGCGGCGAAGTCGAGGTAGGCGCGGGCGAGGGCGGCGACCCGCTCGCGGGGGTTGTCCGCGCCGGAGGTCGCGGCCCGCATCGTCACGGCCATCTCGGCGGCGCCCTCCAGGGCGACGGCGCCGATGATCTCGCGCTTGCCGCGGAAGTGGCTGTAGAGGACGGGCTGGCTGTATTCGATGCGCTCGGCGAGCCGGCGGGTGGTGACCGCGTCCCAGCCCTGCTGCTCGGCGAGTTCGCGGGCCGTCGCCACGATGAGGCGCTCGCGTTCCGCCCGCTCGCGCTGCTTGCGTTCCTGTACCGACATGGACGGATCCTAGCACTGCTAGACAACCGAGCGTCGGCAGGTCTAGCGTTGCCTCAACATCAAGCAGTGCTAGTTCAGGGGGATTGTCATGCTCAGCGCACTTGAGGTCGTCACCACTGTTGTCGTCGGCGTGATGGTGGGGGTGGAGTTCTCCGTCGTCTTCGTCGTGAACCGGATCCTGGACGCGCTTCCCGAGGACAGCGGCCAGCTCGGCCATGCCCACGGCGGCCGGATGCTCGGCGCCCTGATGCCGTTCTGGTACGTGGGCTCGCTCGTCCTCAGCGGGACCTGGGCCGTCGTCGGTTGGCCCCACCGCGGCGCCGGACTCGTCGTCACCGCCGCCGGACTGCTGCTGGTCAGCGTGGTCATGTCGGTGCTGCTGCTCGTCCCGATCAACAACCGGAACAAGACCTGGACCCCGGAGAACCGGCCCGCCGACTGGAAGGAGCAGCTGCGCCGCTGGGAGCGCTACCACTACCTCCGCGTCGCCGTCATCATCGCCGCGTTCACCCTGCTGGTCGTCGCCCTCGCCTGATCGGCGAAACCCGCAAGGAGGGGAACCGTGTCACTGAAGAAGACCAACACCGTTCTAGCCGCCGCCTTCATCCTCTTCATCCTCTGGTTCGGGACGGAGTACATCCTGAGCCCGGAGACGACGGCGCCGGGCTACGGCCTGCCGAGCCGGCCGTCCGGCGACGGCGGCGGCTTCCTGGTCGTCAAGGGCATCCGCGACGTCGTCCTGGCCCTGGTCCTGGGCGTCCTGCTGGTGACGGGTCATCGCCGGGCGCTGGGCTGGGCGCTGTTGGTGGAGGCCCTCGCCGCCTACGGCGACATGACGAATGTTCTGGCCCACCACGGTTCCGTGGCCATCGCGTTCGGCGTCCACTGCGCGACCGCGACGCTGATGGTGGTCAACGGCCTGCTGATCATGCGTGAGACCCGCAGGGCTGCGGCTGCCGCGGAAGCGCCCGCCCGGGTCCGGGTCCTGCCCCGGTAGGCCCGCTGTCTCCCCCGCGAGGGGCAGGGGCCGGGCGGTGGCTGCCCACCCGCCCCCGGGTGGGTGGGTCGGGGCCGTGTCCCGCCGGGCGGTGATCGGCGCGGACCGGGGTCGGGGGTGGTCGGGGTGCGGGCGGGCCGGTCTCAGGGATGGGTTGGGGGTTTCCCGTCAGTCCCACTGCCCTTCCGGTTCGGGCCGCCCTGTCAAGGGCGCTCCCTGCGGTCGCGTCGCTTCGCGATCGCCTGCGGCGACCCTTGACGGACCGTCCCGAACCGGAAAGACAAGGACTGCCGGGAACCCCCAAAAGGACGGCGCGGTCCTGCCTGGGACATCCGGCTCCCTCGGCGATGAGCCGGGGCCGTCGGGGGCCGCTTCCCCGGGCATCCGGGACCCCCTGCTGTGATCGGCGCCGCCGTCCGCGTCAGATCGCTACGCGCTTCTCTTGTCTCGGCGTCCGGCGCCAGTCTGGGGCGTCGTACGACATGCGGCCTTGCCCCTTCCTTGCAGCTCGACACCGACAGGGTAGGTGGTGCGGTTCGGTGTCAGACGCACGGCAACTGCCGTGCGAGGGAAGTGGAATGGGGCGTTTTCGTTCGTTGGGCGGTGCTTGTGCTCCGCTCAACGGACAACGGAAGGTCAAATCCTTGTTGCGTACCTGTCACTTCGGTCATTCTCCTGGCACTCTCTCAGCCAGTCCCCCCACGGCTCACAAGGAGAGACCTTCCCCATGTCTTCTTCCCGCACCCCCCGCACGCTGCGCGCCGCCGCGATCGTCGCTTCGGCGGCCATGGTCGCCATCGCGGTTCAGACGGGGTCCGCCAGCGCGTCCGCCGAGCGGGAGGCGGGTGCCACCGCCCTCACCCTGTCCGCCGGGGCGCGCGCCCAGGCGATCGGCGAGGCCCAGAACGCCGCCGCCGACACCGCGCGCGCCATCGGTCTGGCCGGTGACGAGCGCCTCGTCGCCCGCGACGTGATCAAGGACGCCGACGGTACCGTCCACACCCGCTACGAGCGCACCTACCAGGGCCTGCCCGTCCTCGGCGGCGACCTGGTCGTCCACCAGAAGAAGGACGGCAGCCGCAAGACCGACAAGGCCGTCGAGGCGAAGATAGCCCCGGCCGCGGCCCGTTCCACCCTGCGGGCTCCCGCCGGTGCGCGGCAGGTCGTGTGGGCCGCGACCGGCAAGCCGGTCTTCGCCTACGAGGCCGTCGTCACCGGCACCCAGCACGACGGCACGCCGAGCGAGCGGCACGTCATCACGGACGCCGCCACCGGTGCCGAGCTCTACTCGTACGAGGCCATCGACACCGGCGTCGGGACGAGCGAGTACTCCGGCACCGTCACCCTCGGCACCGCGCCCAGCGGGTCGGCGTTCAGCCTGACCGACACGGCGCGCGGCGGGCACAAGACCTACGACCTGAACGGCGGCACCTCCGGTACGGGCACGCTGTTCACCGACGCGGACGACAAGTGGGGCGACGGCACCCCGTCGAACCGCCAGACCGCCGCTGTCGACGCCCACTACGGCGCGGCCGTCACCTGGGACTTCTACAAGTCGGAGCTGGGCCGCAACGGCATCGCCGGCGACGGCCGGGCCGCCTACTCCCGCGTCCACTACGGCAACGCGTATGTGAACGCCTTCTGGGACGACAGCTGCTTCTGCATGACCTACGGAGACGGCCAGAACAACCAGAAGCCGCTGACCGCGCTGGACGTGGCGGGCCACGAGATGAGCCACGGCCTGACCGCCGCCACGGCCAAGCTCAACTACAGCCGTGAGTCCGGCGGCCTGAACGAGGCCACCAGCGACATCTTCGGCACCTCGGTGGAGTTCTTCGCCAACAACGCCTCCGACCCGGGCGACTACCTCATCGGCGAGAAGATCGACATCCGGGGCAACGGCTCCCCGCTGCGCTACATGGACAAGCCCAGCAAGGACGGCGCCTCCGCCGACTACTGGTCCAAGACGGTGGGCCGGCTCGACGTGCACAACTCGTCGGGCGTCGCGAACCACTTCTTCTACCTGCTGTCCGAGGGCAGCGGGGCGAAGACCGTGAACGGTGTGGCGTACAACTCGCCGACGTACGACGGTTCCACCGTCGCGGGCATCGGCCGGACCAAGGCGTACAAGATCTGGTACAAGGCCCTCTCGACCTACATGACCTCGACCACCGACTACGCGGGCGCCCGTGTGGCGACCCTGAAGGCGACGGCCGACCTGTACGGCTCGACGGGCGTGGAGTACCAGCAGGTGGCGGCCGCGTGGACGGCCGTCAACGTCAAGTAACCAGGTCCCGACCAGGGGGTGGGGGGGGGGGGGTCGGCCCCCCCCCCCCCCGGTTTTTGGGGGGGTGGGGGGGGGGGGGGCGGGGGCTGCGCCGGCCAGGTCGTTGTGTTTTTCTTTCGGG
>NZ_JBBDHD010000194.1:0-8994 GCF_044129415.1 Streptomyces racemochromogenes | reverse complement strand
ACCGCGCCGACGAACGTGGTCTTGCCCACGCCGAAGCCGCCCGCCACCACGATCTTCGCGGAGGTGGTGGAGCGAGCGGCACCGCCGTTAGAGCTTGCGAAGTCCACTGAGCACCCTTTCGAGCAGCGTAACGTCCGGCGTTCCGCCGGCCTCTCCATTGCCCGGCTGGTGGATCGCCACCATGCCGGCCTCCGCCAGGTCGGCGACGAGGATGCGGGCCACTCCGAGCGGCATCGACAGCAGCGCGGAGACCTCCGCGACCGACTTCACCTCGCGGCACAGAGTGCAGATGCGCTGGTGCTCGGGCAGCAGGTTGGACAGGTGCATCGGGTCTGCCGTCGTGCTGACCAGCGCCTCGATGGCGAGCTGGTAGCGCGGCCGGGTCCGGCCGCCGGTCATCGCGTACGGACGCACCAGCGGCTGGTCGCCTTCCGAGTACGAATCTCCGTACGCATCGGGATAGGCGGGGGGCGGGGTCATTGATCCTCCGGGCTGGACAGCAGTGGTCAGCGTGCCGTCTGACGGGGCGGCCGGTGGGGGGGACTTGATGACGGCCTTCGGGGGTACTGGGGTTCCGGGACGCGGTCCCGGTCCTCCCGGCCGGAAGTACCGTCCGGCCGGGAGAGGGGGTGTCAGGTGAGCAGGCTTCCCTGGAGCTCCGCGCGCAGGTCCGGGGTGAGGACGTTGCCGGCGCGGTCCACGAGGAGGGCCATCTCGTAGCCGACGAGGCCGATGTCGCACTCGGGGTGCGCCAGGACGGCGAGGGAGGATCCGTCGGAGACGGACATGAGGAAGAGGAATCCCCGGTCCATCTCCACCACGGTCTGGTTGACGGCGCCGCCCTCGAAGATCCGGGAGGCCCCGGCGGTCAGCGAGGTCAGACCGGAGGCCACGGCCGCCAGCTGGTCGGCGCGGTCACGGGGGAACCCTTCGGACATGGCCAGAAGGAGTCCGTCGGCGGAGACCACCACGGTGTGGGACACCCCGGGGGTGTTGTCCACGAAGTTGGTGATCAACCAGTTCAGGTTCTGTGCCGCCTGGCTCATCGAGCTCAACTATCGCTCCTGCTGGTAAGTGGGGTCGATGTGGTAACTGCCGGTCGCGGGGCCGGAGCTGCCGGCCTGCCGTCCCTGCTGGATACCGCGTCGGAGGTTGGTGAGACGGCCGCGCACGTCGTCCGGGGCGCGCGACACCTGCGGCCCGGCCGGGGTGTCGGCCTGCTGCTGGGCGGTACCGGCGACGAGGTTGGCCCGCGGCACCCGCCGGGGGAGCCCCGAGGTGGTGATCCCGCCCGCGGCGGGCTGGCGCACGCGCTCGGCCTGACGCATCAGCTCGTCGTTGGGGGAGGACCGCCAGCTGACCGTCGGCGTGCTGCCGGTGACCGCCGTGGCGGGCTCGGCCGCGAGCTCCTGACCCCGCTGCGGCAGCGGCTGCTGCTGCTGGGGGGCCGGGCCCTGCTGGGGCTGCTGCGGAACGGCCGGCGCCTGCCCGGCGGAGGATCCGCCGTTCTGGCCGGACCAGTTCGACTCCAGCGTATCGAAGATCGGACTGCGCAGCTCACCACCGGGCCGGCCCTGCGCCGGGGGCAGTGCCTCCGGCTGGTACGCCTGGGGGAGCTGCGGGGCTTCGGGACGCGGCGTCGGCACCGGCGCGGGGGCGTAGCCGCCGGGCTGCGGGTTCTGCTGCTGGTCCTCGTAGCCGCCGACGCCCGGGCCGCCCGGGCGGGCGAACTGGCCCGTCGAGGACGGGTCGAGCGGGCCGCCCAGCTGCGGGCGCTCGAACTGCCCGGTGGCGGACGGGTCCTGGGGACCGCGTACGTCGGGACGCTCGAACTGCCCGGTCGTGGAGTGGGCGGGGTCGCCGGCCTGCGGCATCGGGGCGTTGAAGTCCGGGCGGGCGAACTCCGCCGTCGAACCGGGGCCCGACAGCTCGTCGTGGCCGCGCGGGGCCTCCTGACCGGCCTGCTGCCCGGCGCCCCAGCTGGTGGCCTGCGGCATCCCGGCGGAGGGGCCGCCCGCGCCCGGAAGCTCCGGACGGCCGGTGGCGCCTCCCTGCGGGGGGAGCTGCGGACGCCGCCGCTTGACGGGGGCTCCGGGAGCACCCTGCTGCTGCGGGGCGGGGGCCTGCTGGCCGAACGCCGCGCCGCCCTGGGGCTGCTGCGGACGCTCGAAGCCGTTGCCCTGCGGCGGGAAGACGCCCGGGGCGGAGGCCTGGGGCACACCCGCGGGGCGGGCCTGCGGGCCGCTGAAGAGGTTGTTGTCCTGGCCGGCCGGAGCACCGGCCGGGCCGCCCTGCCCGCGGGTGGGCAGCGGGGCACCTCCGCCGAAGCCGCCCTGGCCCTGCGCCTGGCCCGTCCCGGCGGCGGGACCGCCCTGCGGACGGGGGCCCTGGCCCTGCGGACGCTGCTGCGGACCGCCGGCGGGGCCGCCCTGGCCCGGCAGGGCCGGACGCTGGCCCCCGCCGACCTGGCCGCGCTGCTGGCCCGCGCCCACGGGGGGACGCGCGCCGCCGGGGACGGAACCCTGGGCGCCGGAGGCACCCTGGCCGCCCTGGGCGCCGGCGGGGCCGCCCTGGCCCTGCATCGGACCCGGCTTCTTGCCGCCCTGGGCGACGTCCACCGGAAGCATGACGAGCGCGGTCGTGCCGCCCGAGTCGGAGGGGCGCAGCTGGATGCGGATGCCGTGTCGCAGGGACAGGCGGCCGACCACGAACAGGCCCATGCGGCGGGAGACGGAGACGTCCACGGTCGGCGGCGACGCGAGCCGCTCGTTGATCGCGGCGAGGTCCTCCGGGGAGAGGCCGATGCCGGTGTCGTGGATCTCGACGAGCACGCGGCCGTCGGGCAGCGCGTGACCGGTGACCTTGACCTTCGTCTGCGGGGAGGAGAACGAGGTGGCGTTCTCCAGCAGCTCGGCGAGGAGGTGCACGAGGTCGTTGACGACGCGGCCGGCGACATCGGTGCCGGGCACCGCCGCCAGTTCGATGCGCTCGTACTGCTCCACCTCGGACGCGGCGGCGCGGAGCACGTCGACGAGCGGGACGGGGCGGGTCCACCGGCGGCCGGGCTCCTCACCCGCGAGGACGAGGAGGTTCTCACCGTTACGCCGCATTCGGGTGGCGAGGTGGTCGAGCTTGAAGAGCGAGGAGAGCTGGTCCGGGTCGGCCTCGCGCGACTCCAGTTCGGAGATGAGCGACAGCTGACGCTGGATGAGGCCCTGCGAGCGGCGCGAGAGGTTGGTGAACATCGCGTTGACGTTGCCCCGCAGGAGGGCCTGCTCGGCGGCGAGGCGGACGGCCTCGCGGTGCACGTCGTCGAAGGCCGCGGCCACCTGGCCGATCTCGTCGCGGGTGTGCAGGCCGACGGACTCCACGGAGGTGTCCACGTCCTGCGGGTCCGACTCCGAGAGCTGCTTGACGAGCTCGGGCAGGCGGTCCTGGGCGACGCGCGTCGCGGTGTCCTGGAGGCGGCGCAGCGAACGGATCATGGACCGCGCCATGACGAAGGCCCCGACGAGGGAGACACCGAGGACGAGGAGGATCAGGGCACCGTTGATGATGGCGTCCTGCTGCGACTCGTTCTTGAGCTCGCGGGCCTTCTGCTCCATGTCTTCGAGCAGGGTCAGCTCGATGACCTTCATGGCCTGGAGCTTGGTGTCGTCGGCGTCGTACCAGTCCATCCAGGACCGGTTCTTCTCCTTGGCGAACTGTCCCTGGGTGCTCAGCACGCGACGGGCGTAGTGGTCGGCGCTGCCGATCTCGGTGTTGCCGTCGCCGAGCGCCGCGAGGAGCTCCTCGGGCTTGCCCTGGTAGACGAGTTCGAAGGTCTTCTTCGCCTGGCTCTCGCCGCGGAGCGCGGAGAGGCCGTAGAGGCGGTCGTTCTCGTCCAGCTTGCCCGGCTTGTCGCTGCTTTCGAGGAGCGAGGCGGCGATGACGGCGCGCTGGATGGAGGCGTACTCCTTGGCGGAGGAGAAGGCGGCCAGGGCGCGGGTGCGCTTGATCATCTCCGGGTTGGAGGTGGCCTGGGCCATGTCCTGCGACAGCGAGAGCAGCGAGACGATCAGGGCGTTGTACTCGGTGACCGTCTGCTGGGCGCCGTTCATGTACGCCTTTTTGCGGATGTCCTCGATGCCCGTGAGCTGGCGGCCGATCTGCAGGATGTTGTTGCGGATCGACTTGAGGGTCTCGTCCTTGTCCTCCGCGTTGTCGACCTTGTCGGTCGCGGCGGCGAAGGCCTTGGCGGCGGCGTCGGTCTGGTCGCGGACACCCTGGACGAGGCTGTTGGCCTTGCCGTCCTTGGTGATCGACATCGGACCGGCCGACTTGTCCCGCTCCTCCTGGAGCATGGCGGCCAGGTTGGTGGCCTGCCGGGTCATCGTCGTCAGCAGCTGCATGTGCTCCAGCTGGGCGATGTCGTTGAGCGAGTCGTTGATGCGGAAGCCACCGAGCGTGGTGGCCGCGACGACGGGCAGGGTCAGCAGCGACACCAGTCGCGTGCTGATGCGCCAGTTCTGCATCGCCAGGCGCGAACCCGAGCTGGGGGCCTTGGGTATCGCCACGTCCTGCTCGACGGCCTCGGCCTTGGCCTTGCCCTTGGCGCGGCCGGCCTTCGGGGCCTTGCCGGACTTCCCGCGGCCCTTGGCCTTCCCCGAGGGGGAGGAGTCGGGCCCCGCCCCTTCGAGTGCCGGGCCGCGGCCCGGGGCGTGCTGGGGCGAGGCGCCACGGTCGGTCCCGCCGAGCGGCTCCTGCTCCGCCGCAGCTTCCCCTCGGCCCTGAAGGGCCTGGGGAGACCCCTTGCCATCCCTCTTGAATCGTCCCTGCACTAGCGTCGCAACCTCTGGACCAGGCGCCCCGCCGGATGAGCGGCGGAACGGTGTCGAGTCGTGGGGCACTGACGGCCCCATGGTGGTCGTCGGTGACCGGCGCGTCTCCCTGTCGATGCCACCGCGCTCGGCGCTCTCTTGCGCCACCTGCGCGCCGGCTGATACCCGCGGCGGTCTCGCGAATTCCAGCACAGTGGGGGATCTCCAACAAGGTGCGCGTGTCGCCCCGGCGAGCCCGTCACGTCTCGTGACGGGCGTACTACGCCATGTGGAAGTCCAATGCGGAGGAATCGGACTTACGCCAATCAAAGCTCGCGTCCGGCAAGGTGTCCCAGTCGAGATGATCAGGAGCGGAATGGCGCATTCAGTGGCGCAATGTCCGTTTCCGAGGCGCCAGTTGACTGCCAGTTATGTCCGTATTGCCCGCTCGCGGGTGAGCAAACTCACATGGCAATGGCTATTACCAACCGGTTCAGTCGGGGATTCGGATGTTTAGCCTTGCCTGTTAAAGGGTTGGCGCCACACCCGGCGCAGCAGACGACCCCCACCCCACCAGCGAGCCGAGGGCCCGAAACTCCGATGAAGACGACGTCGATGATCCGCAACATAGCCAACCCCCGTCGCACGACCCTCGCGCACCTCAAGGACGCCGAGGAGCTGCAGGCGGCCCCGGCCACCCCGGAGCACCGCGTCGAGCTGCCCACCCAGACCGCGAACCCGCGCCGCACCGTCCTCATGGACGCGCCGGTCGCCGCCGCGCAGTAAAAGGAGCGCGAAGCGCCGGCCCCCACCGCGTTAGCCTGGAGTCCGCAGACTCCAGCCAGCGGAAACACAAGAGGGGCAGACGCAGCAGGTGCGCATCGCCAGGTTCTCGATCGACGGCAACGTCGCGTTCGGCGCGGTCGAGGGCAGCACTGCCCCCGGCGCCGAAGGCGAACTCGTCCTCGACATCATCAAGGGCATCCCGTTCGCGGACTTCGAGCTCTCCGGCACGAAGGTCCCGCTGAGCAAGGTCCGGCTGCTGCCGCCCGTGCTCCCGAACAAGGTCGTGGCCGTCGGCCGCAACTACGCGGAGCACGCGGCGGAGCTCGGCAACGAGCTCCCCGAAGCGCCCATCACCTTCTTCAAGCCCTCCACCTCGGTGGTCGGCTCCGGCGACCCGATCGTCTACCCCTCCTTCTCCCAGGACCTGCACCACGAGGCGGAGCTCGCCGTGGTCATCGGCCGCATGTGCCGCGAGGTCCCGAAGGAACGCGTCAAGGACGTGATCCTCGGCTACACCTGCGCCAACGACGTCACCGCCCGCGACGTCCAGCAGCGCGAGAAGCAGTGGGCCCGCGCCAAGGGCTTCGACAGCGCCTGCCCCCTCGGCCCCTGGATCGAGACCGACCTCGACCCGGCCGACCTGGCGATCCAGTGCACGGTCAACGGCGAACAGCGCCAGCTCGGCCGCACCGGCGACATGGTCCGCTCCGTCGAGGACCTGGTCGTGCACATCAGCGAGGCCATGACGCTGCTCCCGGGCGACGTCATCCTCACGGGGACCCCGGCCGGAGTCGGCCCCCTCAACGTCGGCGACGAGGTCGCCGTCACCATCGAAGGCATCGGCACTCTCACCAACAAGGTGATCAAGCGTGGCTAACGCGAACGTCCGCGTACGTTTCTGTCCCTCCCCGACCGGCAACCCCCACGTGGGCCTGGTCCGCACCGCCCTCTTCAACTGGGCGTTCGCCCGCCACCACGGCGGTACGTTCGTCTTCCGCATCGAGGACACGGACGCGGCCCGCGACTCCGAGGAGTCCTACGTCCAGCTGCTCGACTCGCTGCGCTGGCTCGGCTTCACCTGGGACGAGGGCCCCGAGGTCGGAGGCCCGCACGCCCCCTACCGGCAGTCCGAGCGCATGGACATCTACCAGGACGTCGCGCAGAGGCTCCTGGACGGCGGCTACGCCTACCACTGCTACTGCACCACCGAGGAGCTCGACACCCGCCGCGACGCCGCCCGCGCCGCCGGCAAGCCCTCCGGCTACGACGGCCACTGCCGCGAGCTGACCGCCGAGCAGGTCGCCGCGTACCGGGCCGAGGGCCGCACCTCGATCGTCCGCTTCCGGATGCCCGACGAGACCATCACCTTCACGGACCTGGTCCGCGGCGAGCTCTCCTTCACCCCGGAGAACGTGCCGGACTTCGGCATCGTCCGCGCGAACGGCGCCCCGCTGTACACGCTGGTCAACCCGGTCGACGACGCGCTGATGGAGATCACGCACGTCCTGCGCGGCGAGGACCTGCTCTCCTCCACCCCCCGCCAGATCGCCCTCTACAAGGCGCTGATCGAGCTGGGCGTCGCCAAGGGCACCCCGCAGTTCGGCCACCTGCCGTACGTGATGGGCGAGGGCAACAAGAAGCTCTCCAAGCGCGACCCCGAGTCCTCGCTCAACCTCTACCGCGAGCGCGGCTTCCTCCCCGAGGGCCTGCTGAACTACCTCTCGCTCCTCGGCTGGTCCTTCTCCAAGGACCAGGACATCTTCTCGATCGAGGAGATGGTGGCGAAGTTCGACATCGACGGCGTCAACGCCAACCCGGCCCGCTTCGACCTCAAGAAGGCCGAGGCGATCAACGCCGACCACATCCGCCGGATGGACCCCAAGGCCTTCGCCGACGCCTGCCGGCCCTGGCTGCAGGCCCCGCACGCCCAGTGGGCGCCCGAGGACTTCGACGCCGAGGCCTGGGCCCGGATCGCCCCGCACGCCCAGACCCGGGTGACCGTCCTCTCGGACATCACCGCGAACGTGGACTTCCTCTTCCTCAAGGAGCCGGTCGAGGACCAGGCGTCCTGGGACAAGGCCATGAAGGGCGAGCCCGCGGCCCTGCTGACCACGGCGCGCGAGAACCTCCTCGGCGCCGACTGGTCGGACCCGGAGTCCCTCAAGCAGGCCGTCCTGACCGCCGGCGAGGCCCACGGGCTCAAGCTCGGCAAGGCCCAGGCCCCCGTCCGCGTGGCCGTCACGGGCCGCACCGTCGGCCTGCCGCTCTTCGAGTCCCTGGAGATCCTGGGCAAGGAGCGCTCGATCGCCCGCATCGACGCGGCCCTGGCGAAGCTCGCCGCCTGACCCGCGACGCCCTTCAGGAGGGGCGGCAGCCGACCCGGCTGCCGCCCCTTCGGCGTTCGGCGGCGGTGAGGACGCCCACACCGCCGCCCCGGGCGTGACGCGGTCCACTCCGCGAGCGGAGTTCTCCGTCCCGCCCCCGCGCGCGGCCGCCCGGGCGTAGGCTCGCGGACATGCCGATCCGCGCCGTGCTGTGGGACATCGACGACACCCTCTTCGACTACACCGGGGCCGATACGGCCGGGCTGTCGCGGCACCTGCGGGACGAGGGGCTCGGGGAGCGCTTCGGGACCCCTGCCGAGGCCCTGGCCCTGTGGCGGCGGCTCACGGAAGTGCACTGGGCGCGCTTCGCCGCCGGTGAGACCACCTTCCTGGGCCAGCGCCAGGACCGGGTGCGGGGCTTCCTCGGCCGGCCCGCCCTGACCGCCGACGAGGCCGACGCCTGGTTCGGGCGGTACGTGGAGCACTACCAGGCCGCCTGGGCCCTCTTCCCCGACGTCCTGCCCGCCCTGGACGCCCTCGCCGGCCGCTACCGGCACGGGGTGCTCTCCAATTCATCCCTCGCCAACCAGGACCCCAAGCTGCGCCGCCTCGGCCTGCGCGACCGCTTCGAGGTCCTGGTGTGCGCGGCCGAGCTGGGAGTCGGCAAGCCGGACGCGGCCGCCTTCCTCGCCGCCTGCTCGGCACTCGGGCTGCCGCCGGAGCAGGTGGCGTACGTGGGGGACCAGCCGGAGATCGACGCACGGGGGGCGCGCGACGCGGGACTCACCGCCGTCTGGCTCGACCGGGACGGGGGCCGGGGGCCCGGGCCCGAGGGCGTACACCGGATCGAGGGGCTCGAACGGCTCCCCGAGCTGCTGGCCGCTGATACCCGTTTTGGAGCACGGTCAGGCATCCGGTAATGTTCTTTCTGCGCCGGGGAGACGGGCCGAGAGGCCGGAAACCACAGGCGCTGACCAAACGAAAGGCCTTCAGGGTCTTGAAGTTCGGTGGGCTATAGTGTAATTGGCAACACGAGGGTTTCTGGTTCCCTTATTCTAGGTTCGAGTCCTGGTAGCCCAGCGCAG
>NZ_JBBDHD010000193.1:0-9222 GCF_044129415.1 Streptomyces racemochromogenes | reverse complement strand
ACTACATGAACGAGCGCTACGGCAGCCCGGTCGGCGCCTGGAACTTCTGGCAGGCCAACCACTGGTACTAAGCCGCCACCACAGCACGGCAGACACAGGCGACGCCCTGCGGGACCCCCCGCCGGGCGTCGCCGTGTGCGTGCCCGTGGCATGCGTCCCCGTCGCGTACGGCTCAGACGGAGCCGAACCGGTCCCGGTGGTTCGCCAGCCAGGTGGCGAAGTCCTGGAGCCCCGGATGCAGCGCACGGACCGCGTCCACGTCCCGGGCGGCGACGAACCGGGCCTCGCAGTCGGCGTAGAACTGGAACATGTTCCCCGCCTCGTCCGCCCCCGGGAACCCCAGCGCCCGGAAGGCGTCGGGGGTCAGCGGCCGGTAGCGCACGGGCCGCCCCAGGGCGTCGGTCATCGCCGCGGCCATCTCCGTGAGGGTCAGGTGCTCGCCGGCGATGCTCACCGTCGCCCCGATGAAGTCCGTACCGCCCCGGAACAGGGCGTACGCCGTCCGTCCGATGTCCTCCACCCCGATGCCCGACAGCCGCTTGTCGCCCATCGGGAAGACGAGCTCCAACGCACCGTCCTCGGCGCGCTGCGGGGCGAACGCCCCGTAGAGGTTCTCCCAGTAGAACGTCGTCCGCAGGAACGTCACCGGGACGCCGTCGTCGAGGAAGAAGCGGTCCGCCTCCGCCTTTCCGTCGAAGTGCGGCACCTTGAACCGGCCCTGGAGCGTCGGCATCCGTTCGTCCTCCGTCGGGATGCACTCCCGGGTGTCCTCCAGCGTCGACCAGACCGCGTGCTGCACCCCGGCGTGCGAGGCGGCCCGCGACAGCGCGGCCGCCTGCGCCTGTTCGTGCGCGGCGTCCATGTCCTCCCAGAAGTTCGTCACGAGGTACGCCCCGTAGGCTCCCCGCAGCGCCCCCGCCAGGCTCTCCTCGTCGTCCAGGTCGGCCGCGACCACCTCCGCCCCGAGCCGCTCCAGTTCCCGGGCGGCGTCCGAGTCCGGCCGACGGGTCACGGCCCGCACCGCGAACCCGCCGTCGGGGTCCTCCAGGACCGCCCGCGCCAGGGACCCGCCCTGCTGCCCCGTCGCGCCGAAGACCGTGATGATCCGCTTCCCGTTCATGACCACTCTCTCCCGAGCACTCTGCCGAGCCGCCGCCGCGCACCACGCGGACGCTGTGCTGCGAACCTACGGCGCCCGCCGTCCCCCCGACACGGCCACACGCCGGAGACCGCCGAGCCCCGGGGACGGACGCCCACCGGAGGGGCTACGGTCGGCCGCGAGACCGCGAGACCACACCACCGGGAGGGCGGTGCCGTGCGGGCCACCGCGCCCACCGCGCCCGGGGAAGGACGGACGATGACCGTCTTGCGCATCCGCATCGAGGCCCACGACCTGCCGGGATCCACCTGCCCGGCGGTCCCGGCCGCCCACGGCGCCGACGCGGATCCCGGCTACCGCAACGTCCACGTCGCCGTACAACGCCGTGACCGCCCCGCCGGGCTCCTCGCCCCGCAGCCCGGGAACGCCGCCCGCGCGAGCTGGACCCTGGAGTGCACCGCGACCCCCTCTCCGGCCGGGACGGACGTGACGGGCCCGTACGTACAGGGCCGTCCGGGAGACCGGTTCGTGTACCTGTCCTGGGGCGCCGTCGGGGAGACCGGCACGTTCACCATGTTCCGCCGGGCGAAGCTCCTCCTCGGCGCGGTGCCCGCCGAGACCCTGCTCGCCGCGGTGCACAGCGGGCTGCTCGTCGGTCGTCTCGGCCTCACCGACGCGCTCGGCCGGCCCCTGTGCGCGCGCGTCGTCCCGCCGCACATCGCCTGGACCGCGCCCGGCCGCGGTCAAGGGCGGTGCTGAGCTGCTGTTTCCGAGGTTAGGGTGGCCGCATGACCGTGCTCGTATACGAAGACTTCGGCACCCGGCGCCACCGGGAGGCCTCGCTGATCCGGCACGCCCTGGGCAGCGTCCACGACGAGGAGCTCGTCG
Source organism: Streptomyces racemochromogenes (assembly GCF_044129415.1). Taxonomy (GTDB): domain Bacteria; phylum Actinomycetota; class Actinomycetes; order Streptomycetales; family Streptomycetaceae; genus Streptomyces; species Streptomyces racemochromogenes_A. Next base: position 7,235 of record NZ_JBBDHD010000193.1, on the reverse strand, counting down.
CCGGCCTCGCCGGCGGCATCGGCTTCATGTACTTCGTCTTCGCGTACGAGGGCAGGCCGCCCATCGCCACCATCGTGGCCCAGGCGCACCCGGAGCCCTGGGCCCAGGTGGCGCTCGGCCGCCTCGGGGTCCCGTACGAGGCCACCCGGGCGATGAACCCCCGCTGGGGCCGGGTCCGTGCCGCGCTCGACGCCGGACAGCCCGCCTTCTGCGTGGTCGACCGGGCCTCCCTGCCCTGGCACGGGCCCGACCCGGACGCCGAGATGACGGGCACCGACGCGCACACCGTCGTCATCGCCGGGTACGACGGCGACGAACTCCTGGTCGAGGACGGCGCAGAGACCCCGTACCGCATCGACCGCGAGCGGTTCGGCGCCGCCTGGACCGCACACCGCAAGGGCCGCCACCAGCTGATCGTGCCCACCGGACCGCCCGAGGGGGAACCGGACGTGGCGGGGGCGATCGCCTCCACCGTCAGGCACCTCACCGGGCCCGTGCTGGGGAACGCGTTCGACGTGAACTTCGGCTTCAGCGGCATGGAGAGGCTCGCCGCCCAGCTGCGCGAGGCCGACACCGGCACGGGCTGGGAGCACCGGTTCGGCGGCACGCCGGAGGCCTTCCGCGCGGCCACGGGCCGGCTGTACGCCGGACTGGAGCAGGAGTGGACGTCCCCGGGCGCGACCAGGCCGCTGTACGCGGACTTCCTGGACCTCGTCGGCCGTTCCGAGGCCGCCGCGCTGTTCCGGGAATCGGCCGGCCAGTGGTCGGAGCTGGCCGGCCTCGCGCGGGACGCTGCCCCCGACGCCGGCCCCGTTCAGCGGCGTGAGCTCTTCGACGCGTGCGCGCGGCGGGTGGACCGCTGCCTGGACCTGGAGCGGCAGGCGGTCCGGTCGCTGACGGGCTGACGGGTCGGCGTGGCGGCAGCGGGCCCCCTTGCCGCCACTCTTGACGGGTGGTCTGGACCAAACCTACGTTGAGGCGTTGAGGCACCTCGCCCCGCGAACGCTCCCGGGCGTCCCGTCCGCACGGCGCTCGCGCTCACGGTCGTCCTTATCTCCCGGTCACCCCGGCCTGCCCGCCCGCCCGCGCGTCCAGGCGCGGACGGCGCGAAGGGAGCACCCCCATGATCCGTCGGACCGTCCGCCTGCTCGCACTCGGACTCGGCCTCGCCGCGTCACTGCTCGTCCCCTTACCCGCCGCGGCGGACGCCCCGCCGACCGCCGGCTCCCGCACCGCCCCGGACACCTGCGCCCTGCGGCCGAAGCCCTCGGGCAAGGTGCTCCAGGGGTACTGGGAGAACTGGGACGGCGCCGCCAACGGCGTCCACCCGCCCCTCGGCTGGATCCCCCTCACCGACAGCCGTATCCGCGGCCACGGCTACAACGTGATCAACGCGGCCTTCCCCGTCATCCGCGCGGACGGCACCGTCCTGTGGGAGGACGGGATGGACAACACGGTGAAGGTGCCCACCCCCGCCGAGGTGTGCCAGGCCAAACAGGACGGCCTCACCGTCCTGATGTCCATCGGCGGCGCGGCGGCCGGCATCGACCTCGGCTCCACCGCCGTGGCCGACCGCTTCGTGGAGACGATCGTCCCCCTCCTCAAGACGTACAACTTCGACGGCATCGACATCGACATCGAGACCGGTCTCGTGGGCTCCGGGAGCATCGGCCGGCTGTCCCCGTCACAGGCCAACCTGATCCGCATCATCGACGGAGTCCTCGCCCGGATGCCGGCCGGCTTCGGCCTCACGATGGCTCCCGAGACCGCCTACGTCACCGGCGGCAGTGTGGCCTACGGCTCGATCTGGGGCGCGTACCTGCCCGTCGTCAAGAAGTACGCGGACAACGGCCGCCTGTGGTGGCTGAACATGCAGTACTACAACGGCAGCATGTACGGCTGCGGCGGCGACTCCTACTCCGCGGGTACCGTCGCGGGCTTCCAGGCCCAGACCGACTGCCTCGACCGGGGCCTGGTCGTCCAGAACACCACGATCAAGGTGCCCTACGACAAGCAGGTGCCGGGCCTGCCGGCCCAACCGGGCGCCGGCGGCGGCTACATGGCCCCGAGCCTGGTCGCCCAGGCGTGGAACGCCTACGGCGGCCGGCTCAAGGGACTGATGACCTGGTCGCTCAACTGGGACGGGTCGCGGAACTGGACGTTCGGCGACAACGTCAGGGCGCTCCAGGGGCGTTGACGCCGGACCGGGGCACCTCACCGCTCCGGCGCTCCGGACGCACCCGGTCGTACGCCCGCTCCCCGGGGGGAACGCCAGTACGCCGAGAGCCCCCCTCGGCGGTGACCCGCGCTGCTCCCCGTCCCGAGCCGGTGCGCCGGTGCGGGATCATGGGGGGGCGAACCCGGGTGGACGTGGAAAGGGCGCCTTGGTGGAGGTGGAGCACACGATGCAGACGGCGACCGTCGCGGGGCTGCTCGCGGCGGCCGTGGAGAACCAGAGCGGGGCGCTGTGGCGGCTGAGGGGCACCGACCGGCAGCTCGACGCCAACCTGGTGCGCCACCTCCCCGGCGCCGGAGGGACGCAGTACACCGAGGACGAGGTCGACGTGATGCTGGTCGTCGTCTCGGGCACGGGCATCCTCACCCTGAACGGCACCCAGTCGCACCTGGCGCCCGGGTTCCTGGGCCTGCTGCCCCGCGGAGCCACCCGGGGCCTGCTGGCCGGCCCGAAGGGCCTGGTCGTGCTGACCGTCCACCGCAAACGCCGGGGCATGAGCATCGCCCCGCCGCCCCCGGCCGGGGCTTCCGCGGCTGCTCCCGACGTGGTCCTCGCCCCCGAGGCTCCCGCCGCCCCGGCTCCCGCGGCCCGGTCGTGCTCCCTGCACCTGGTCTGCGCCCGGTGCCACCGGCACGCGATAGAGGTCGACGCCCGCTTCTGCTCCGGTTGCGGCACCCGGCTGCCCGGCCGTCCCGCGGCCGGCTGACCTCAGGGCTGTCCCGGTCCGCCGGCCGCCCCGCCGTCGACGGGCACGCCCAGCCGGTCGGCCACCGTGGTGAGGGCCGCCCCGAGCGGGAGCGCGACCCGCGTGACGGCGTGCCGGTCGCCCCGGGTCCGGTCCCGGTTGACGATCAGCACCGGCTTCCCGGCCTCTGCCGCCTGGCGGACGAACCGGAGCCCCGACATCACCGTCAGCGAGGAGCCCAGGACCAGCAGGGAGGCCGCCTCCCGCACCAGTCGGCGGCACTGGTCGACGCGTTGCGGCGGAACGGCCTCGCCGAAGAACACCACGTCGGGCTTGAGGACACCGCCGCAGGCCGCGCACGGCACCACGCGGAAGCCCGCGACCTGCTCCTGGGTGAGGTCGGCGTCACCGTCGGGGTTCATCCCGGCCGCCACGGGCTCGAAGCCCGCGTTGGCCTCCTCCAGCCGCCGCGCCAGTTCGCGGCGCGGGCTGCGGGCCCCGCAGGAGAGGCAGACGACACGGTCCAGGCTTCCGTGGAGTTCCACGACGTCCTCGCTGCCGGCGGCCTGGTGCAGCCCGTCGACGTTCTGGGTGATCACCCCCGAGAGCAGGCCGTGGCGCCCGAACGCCGCCACGGCCCGGTGCCCGGCGTTGGGCCGGGCCCGCCCGAAGGTGCGCCAGCCGAGGTGGCCGCGCGCCCAGTACCGCTGCCGGGCCGGGGCGCCGGCGGTGAAGTCCTGGTACGTCATCGGGGTGTGCCGGCTCAGGCTGCCGCCCTCGCCGCGGTAGTCGGGGATGCCGGACTCGGTGGAGATTCCCGCCCCGCTGAGGACCAGCACACCGCCGGCGCCCAGCAGATCGGCGACCGGCTGGAGATCCGTGGTCCCCGGGGGCAGGTCCCCGGAGGGGGTCCAGTCCAGGGTGGGACGCGTACGCATGCCCCCAGGGTACGAACCCGGCGGCCCGGACGGCCCGCACGGGGCCCGGCTCCCGTACCCGGCCCGGGTGCGGGAGCCGGAGGAGCCGCTCAGCTGTGGTGGTGCCCGCGCCGGCCCCAGGACTTGGAGTCGAGGACGGCGCCGCGGTCGTCACGGAGGGTCGCGGTGTCGCGCTCGTCCCAGATCTGCCGGCGGCGGTCCTGGTAGACGTCGTGCCGCGTGTCACGGCCCTTGCCGGTGTGGACCCTGACGCCGGAGTGGCCGGCGAGGCGGAGGTCGTGGAAGCGGTAGCGGTTGCCCTGCTGGTCGGTCAGGGTGTAGCCCCGCAGGTTGACGCTGTGGCGGCCGGTGTTCCTCACCTCGACCCATTCGCCGTTGAGGGCGCGGTCGTCGTGCCCCCGGCCGGCGTTCCCGACGTCGCCGATGACGAGGGCGGAGTGCGCGCCGCGGTGGTCGCGGTGGTGGTCGTCGGCGGCGGCCGGCACCGACGCGGCGCCCATCAGGGCGCCGGCCGCCAGAACGGCGGCGAGGGTGCGGCGGGTGGTGAGGGAAGCGGACATGCGGATGGCTCCTTCAACGGTCGGCACGGCCCGGCCTGGTGGCGGCCCGGGCGGGCTCCGAACAGTCCCGGCGTCCTGCCGAGGAGCCACACTCTGGTCCTCGCCGACTCCTCAAACCTGCGTAGACATGACGTATTGCCCAAACTAGACATTTCCGTGACCCTCCCTTGTAGGGGCGGGGAAGAGGCCAGGCCAGGCGGCCCGCCGGACCGGCACCCGCGGCGAACGGGGGCGCCCGGGGGCCGGATAGGGTCGAGGCGGGCCGGACACCGCACCCCGGTGTCGGGGGACGCCCGGGCCCCTCGTCCGCCCCCCGGCATGGGAGTAGGAGCCACGATGTACCGTCCGCTGCGGCCGAGGCCGGCCCTGACGTGAACGACGCGAAGTCAGCCGTGGACCACGGACGGCGCTCCGTCCGCGACATCTCCCCGCAGGGGATAGTCGATCTGAGGGGCCGCACCGACGAGGCCGTACGCCTGTCCTACCCGAGGAACGCGGTCGTCGTCATAGCCGGGCTCCCGGGCAGCGGGAAGAGCACCCTGCTGCGCGCGTGGGCCCCTTCGGGGACCGTGCTCGACCCGCGCCGCACGCGCGCCTCCTGCGAGGCGTTCATGCCCTCCTGGCTCCCCTACGCGGTGTACCGCCCCGTCGCGCGCCTGCACCACCTGCGCACGGTACGCGGGCGGATGCGCGGCTCCGGGCCGCTGCTCGTCCACGACTGCGGCAGCCGGCCCTGGCTGCGCCGCTGGCTTGCCCGCAGCGCCGACCGGACCGGACGGCCGGCGCACATGGTGCTCCTCGACGTCGGAGCCGAGGAGGCCCTCTCGGGGCAGCGCGCCCGCCGGCGCCTGACCTCGCCCCGGGTCTTCGCCACCCACGAACGGGGTCTGGCGGCCCTCCTCGCCGGCATCGACGGAAGCGGCCCGGCCGGGGTCACCGGGTTCGCCTCCGTGGTCCTCCTCGACCGCCGGCTGCGCGACTCCTCGCCCCGCGCCCGGTTCACGGGACCGCCCCCGCCACGGCGGGAGCCGCGCCCCTGAGGTCGGCGAGCACCTCGCGGGCCGCCCGCGCCCCCGAGGCGAGCGCTCCCTGGAGCGAACCCGTCGCACGGTGGTCCCCGCAGACGTAACGGCCCGGGGCGAAGCGGGTGGTCCGGGTGAGCGCGAGCGGCGGCGGCATGGCGGGCAGTGCGTGGCGCACCGTCACGCGGTGCACGGGCTCCCAGGTCCCGGTGTCCACGCCGTACGCCTCGGCCAGGGCGGAGACCACCGCGGCCTCCTCCGCCGGACCGGGTGCCCCGAGCACGGAGGTCGACACCAGGGCCCTGCCGTCACCGGAGTACCCGGGCTGGACCTCCGTGAGGACGCACGAGTTCAGGAACCGCCGGCGCGCGTCGACCAGCAGCGTGGGTTCGGCCAGCGGGGAACGCCCCACCGCGTGGTACAGGGTCGTGACGGTCCGCCCCTCCGGCGCCCGCAGGCCGGGCAGCAGGCGGACCGCCGCACCGGCCCCGGTCGCGACGACCACGGCGCGCGCCCGCAGTTCCCCGTCGCCGCACACCACCGCGTCCGGAGTCAGCGCGGAGACCTCCGACGAGGTGCGCAGTACGCCCGGGGGCAGGCCCGCGGCCAGTTGCGCCGGTACCGCGCCGATCCCGTCGCGGGGCAGGCAGAGGGTGCCGCGCAGCATGCTGCGCCAGACGAGGTGGAAGAAGCGGGCGGAGGTCTCCAGGGAGTCCTCCAGGAACACGCCCGACAGGAAGGGCCGCAGGCACGTCTCGACGAACTCCTCGGACAGGCCCGCGTCGGCCAGGGCCGTCCGCGTGGTGACGTCCGGCCGGGCCCGCACGCGGGAGGCCGGCTCCAGCAGGGCCCGGGCCGAGAGGACGCCGAAGGCGAGCGCGTCACGCGCCCCGATCCGCCCTCCGGTCAGCAGGCCGATGCCGTCGCGGGGGCGGCGGGTGGGGTCGGCGAGCCGGACCCGCCCGGCGTCGGTGTGCACCAGGACTCCGGGGGTGAAGGGCCGCAGGAACAGGGCGGGCAGGTCGAGACGGCGCCTGACCTGTGGATAGCAGGTGTTGAACACCTGGAAACCGCGGTCGGTGGTGAAGCCCGCCACCCGGTCGGTACGGATCCGGCCGCCGACCGCGTCCCCGGCCTCAAGAAGCCGCACGCGCAGTCCGGCCGCGCCCAGGTCCGAGGCGCATGCCAGTCCGGCCGCCCCCGCCCCGATGACCACCGCGTCGTACGCGTACCGGTCGGCCCCTGCCTGGCTCATGAACGTCCTGCCTTCCCGTCTCCCGCCGCCCGGGCCGCTGCGGCTCGCCCGGACCGTCAGGCTATGCGCGGCCCCCGCCCGGCCCTGCCGGACGCGCCCGGCGGCCCGGCCCGGGCATCCGTCCGGGCGCCGGGACCGGAGGCGTCACGCCGCGGCGCGCAGCAGACGGGCCCACCGGGAGGGGGCTCCCTCACCAGACAGGCGGCCCCCCCAGGAGGGTGACCGTCACCGCCGCCCACACCGGCCAGGCAGCCCAGGACGCGGCGACGGCGGCCACCGGCTGGAGCAGGACCAGACCACGGTCACCGCTCCCGGGACCGGGACCAGCACCCGGTTCTTGTCCCCCGGAGTGGCGAACACGGTCGGCAGCCCGATCAGCAGCACCACCACGCCCACCGCCGCCGACCTGGCCGCGGGGGCGCGCCCGTGCGCCCGGCCGGGGGGGGGGGGGGGGGGGGGGGGGGGGGGGGGGGGGGGGGGGGGGGGGGCGGGGGCGCGGGGGGGGGCGGGGGGGGGGGGGCGGCGGGGGGGGGGGGGGG
>NZ_JBBDHD010000192.1:0-9414 GCF_044129415.1 Streptomyces racemochromogenes | reverse complement strand
GCCAGGAGCGGGGCGGCGCCCCGGCCGCGGCGGGCCCGGCCCGGGCGGACGGCGGGCCGGGCCCGGTCGGCGCGGGGTCCGCGCGGCGGGTGGATGGCGGTCACGGCGCGGCGGGTCGTCGCGGGTGCCGCGGCGGGGGCCACGGCCGGCGGGGCGACCGGTGACGCGGAGGCGAAGGCCCTCCCGCCGGGGTGCCCCGTGCCGCTCTGCCCCCCGGTGTGCCGGGCGGGTGCGCTGTCCATCGTCATCGGCTGATGCGCTCCTGGTTCAAGGGGGAGGGCCTGCCCAGCAGTTCGTGGTACAGACCGGTGACCGCGTCCGTGGTCCGCCGCACGTCGAACTCGGTCCGGGCGTGCTGCTGGGCCTGCTCACCGAGTTCGGTGAGCAGCCGCGGTTCGGCGAGCAGCCGTCCCAGGGCCTTGGCCAGCGCCGTCGGGTCCTCCGGCGGTACCAGGCAGAGCCGTCCGTGGCCGGACGGAAGGCTCTCCCGGGCACCGCTGACGTCGGAGACCAGGACCGGTCGGCCGCAGGCCATGGCTTCGAGGGGGGCGAGCGCCATGCCTTCCCACCGCGACGGCAGTACAACGAGATCGGCGGCCCGAAGCCACGGTCGGATGTCTGCGGCGGCCCCGGCGAAGTGGACTCCGGGGGGTGCGGTGCGGCGCAGCCGTTCGGCGTCGGGGCCGTCGCCGACCAGGGCGAGGCGGGCGCCCGGAACGGTGGCCGACACCTCCGGCCAGGTGCGCAGCAGGACGTCCTGGCCCTTCTGGGGGCAGAGCCGGCCGACGCAGACGGCCAGCGGCCCCGCCCCCGCGAGGGCGGCGGGCAGCCGCAGGGCGGTGCGGGCCTCGGCCCGGTCGCGGTCGGGGTCGGGGTGGGCGGGGCGGAAGTGCGCGAGGTCGACGCCGTTGCGGACCACCGCCCAGCGGGCGTGGATGCCCTCGGACTCGCCGGCCCGGCGTTCGGCCTCGCTGACGCAGAGCACCCGGTGGGCCCAGCGGGCGCCGGCCCGTTCCCAGCGCAGCGCGAGGGCGGCTGTGGTGCCGCCGACGGCGTCGAAGGACCAGGCGTGGGGCTGGAACACCGTGGGCAGGGAGCCCCGTACGGCCATCCGCCCCGCCAGTCCGGCCTTGGCGCTGTGGGCGTGGAGCAGGTCGGGGCCGACGCGGCGGATCAGCCGGGCCGCGCCGAGCACTTCGGCGGGCAGTCCCGGTCCGGGGGAGCGCCCGGCGCGCCAGGTGAGCACCTCGGCGCCTGCGGCCCGGGCCGCGCCGGCGAGGACGCCGCCGTCCGGGCAGGCGACGACGACGCGCAGCCCTGCGGCGCGCTGGGCCGCCGCGAGGTCGGTGACGACCCGGGCCACGCCGCCCTCGACGGGCTGGACGAGGTGGAGGACGGTGATGGACCGCGCGGCCGGGGAGCCGGCCGGCGAGGGGTGTTTCGGCACGTGGAGCGGTCTCCTGCGCTCAGCGGCGCGCGTCTGTCTGAACGAAGAGCACACCGAGGAATTGACCCTGGCTTTCGCCCGTGAACCTGAAGCTCAGGCCGTGGGCGCCTCCGGACAGGGCGGGACTCAGATCGAACACGTCCGCGTCATATCCGAGATTATTAATATTTTCAGGCTGTCGTACTGATACAGGGCGGCCGAATTCCGTGATCGTGGAATTCAGGACGTCGTTGAAGGGGTTCTCGGCATCGCTGACGTTGATCCGGCGCCCACTGTCGGCCGTCACCGTCAGTGAGTCCCCCAGAGTCCCGCGGTCCCCGTCGTACGCGACCACGCCGACCTTGCCCGCGGCCCCCGCGGGCGCGTGCAGGCCGAGGACCTCCACCTGCTCCGCGGCCGCCTCGCCGGCCCCCGCTGCCAGCGATTCGAAGCCGTCCCACAGGGAGATCCTGCGCAGCGGCTCCTGCGGGTGCTCGTACGCGACCACCAGCGTCCAGCCGCCCCAGGCACCCACCTCCGAGTGCCCCATGGCGACGTTGAGCTGGGCCACGGTCCACATCCCCGCGCCGCCCTTGCGCACCAGCGGGGTGACGTCGGCCGAGGCCTGGTACGCGTCGCTGCCCGCGTCCGTACGGTGCCCGATGACCGTGTCGGCGATCACCGGCTTGTACGCGCCCCCGGGCTCAGCGACCAGCACGCGGCCGTTGTCCTCCGGCGGCTTCTGCTCCCCCACCCGCAGGTTCCCGCCCCAGTAGAGCCGGGCGTACGAGACCTTCGCGCCCTGCGGGACCCTGAGCTCGGCCCGGGTGGAGTTGTAGGTGTCGGGGTCCTTGTCGACCTCGTCGTAGAACATCTCGAAGTCGCCGTTGGTCCCGGCGGCGCCCTTCTTGACCTCCGCGCACGGCTCCGCCTGCGGGGACTCCTCGCGGCGGCAGCTGATCACCGAGTTCGAGGCCCGGACCAGCCCGCCGTGCTGCACCGCCTGGTAACGCTGGGTGAACGGGATGCGGGGCATTTCGCGGGCCGCGGCGGGGACCGCGGCGCCCGCCGGGGCGGCGTGGAGGGAAAGCGTGAGGCAGGACAGCAGGCCGAGCGCGCCGAGGATTCTGCGGGAGGAACCCATGACCCTGTCTCCATTTTCGATCAAGGGGACAAAACAGGAGTGAACTTTGGCAGAAATCAGGCTGGAAATCACGCCGGACTCGCTCGTACGGCCTTTCGGGCGATGAGACGCACCCTGCCGGTGGGCGCGTCGTTATGCGGTTGCATCGTTGTTCGAAGTGCGAACCGAAAGGAATACGGAGATGAAGAAGAGGCTGATGCGCGGCACGACGGTGGCGCTCGCCGGGACCGCGCTGCTGATGGGCGGCGCGGGCCTCGCCTCCGCGCACGGCGGTGCGACGGCCGACGGCCTGGCCGCGGGTTCCCCCGGCGTACTGAGCGGCAACCTGGTCCAGGTGCCGGTCGACGTCCCGGTCAACGTCTGCGGCCTCACCGCCCAGCTGGTCGGTCTGCTGAACCCGGCCTTCGGCAACCAGTGCGTGAACGCCTGACCGTCAACCGCGCCGCCCGAAACGGCGGCATCCGGGTGAAGCGACGCAACCGGAGCGGGATCCGGGCCGTTGATCCGGGTGCTCCAGTTACCGGGCAATCCTGCAAAAAAGGGATGATAATGATCAAGAAGCTTGTAGCCGGCGCAGCGGTTGCCGCCTCCACCGTCGGCCTCGGCGCCGCCATGGCCCCGCAGGCGATGGCCATCGGCAACGACAACGGCATCAACACCGTGAACGGCAACAACTCCGCGCAGATCTACGGCAACCAGGCCACCTACGGCAACATGAGCCCGCAGATGGCCCTGATCCAGGGCTCCTTCAACAAGCCCTGCATCGCCCTGCCGGCGAAGGTCAACGCCCAGTCGATCCTGGCCCTGGTCAACGTCGGCGTCCAGGACATCCCGGTCCTGTCCAGCCCGCAGAACCAGCAGTGCACCGAGAACTCCACCCAGGCCAAGGGCGACGAGGCTCTCTCGCACATCCTGGACAACATCCCGATCCTCTCCGGCAACGTCTCCTCCGGCAGCTGACCGAGGACGCACCCAGCGAGGCCGTCGCACCCCCGGGTCGCGGCGGCCTCGCCGCATATCGGGTGCCGGAATTCCACTCCCGTAAATGAGGGCCGGAATTTCCCGAACACCCCGCCGGGCCGCCGGAGTGAATTCTCCGACACTCGGGGAAACAACCGGATTCCACGGTTTCCTTTCCCCCGCCCACTCGTTGTTCTGTATGCAGCGGACAGACCTCTGCGGGAAGGATCGAATTCAGATGAAGTACAAGAAGGCAGTGGTGATGGCCGCCGGCCTCCTCGTCGCCGCCGGCGCCGCCTCCCCCGCCATGGCCGACGCGGCCGCCGACGGCAAGGCCGTCGGTTCCCCCGGCGTCCTCTCCGGGAACCTCGTGCAGGTCCCCGTGCACATCCCCGTGAACGTCTGCGGCAACACCGTCAACGTGATCGCGCTGCTGAACCCCGCGTTCGGCAACACCTGCGTCAACAACTGACGAAGCGCCTGAGCCCGGAAGGGCGAACCTCCTCGGATGGCCTCGGAGTGCACGGCGGTGCACTCCGAGGCCACCTTCGATTCAGGACCGGCCCCCGCGCCGGTAGACAGGGAAGGACCCATGCGACAGGTACTGAGCCGACAGGTACTGGGCAAGGGGGTGCTCACGGCTGCGGCCGCGTCGAGTCTGCTGTCGATCGCGACCGGCGCGGCCTACGCGCATCCCGGGGCGATGGCCGAGGCCTCGCATTCACCGGGCGTGCTGTCCGGCAACAGCGTCTCGGTACCCATCACCTTCTCGCCGAACGTGTGCGGCAACAGCGTGGACGGGGGTGCGGCGCTCAACCCCTCGATGGGCAACACCTGCGCCACCTCGACGGGCTCCGACACCGGCCACCACGACTACGAGCGCTACCTGAGCCCCGAGAACGCCGAGGCCTTCGAGCGCTACCTGGAGGAGCACCCGGGCGGCCGGCACGCGCTGCCCGGGCAGCGCCGGGAGGACGAGGGCGGCTACGGGGAGCACGGCGGGGAGGCACCCCGCACCCAGGGCCCCCGGCACGCCGCGCCCCGGCCCGAGGAGGCGCGCCCCGAGGCGCCCCGCCACGCGAGCACCCCGCGCCACGAGGACGCCTACGGCGGTCCGGGCGAGGAGGACCGGGGCCCGCGGGGCGGCGAGGAGGAGTGCGACGACCACCCGCCCGCCCCCCACGCGCAGCACCCGGCCCCGCACCCCGCGCCCCCCGCGCCCGCGCCGCACCACCCGCAGCCGAAGCCGCAGCCCAAGCCGGCCCCCCAGCCCCGGCCCGCCCCGGCCCCCGCGCCTCCCGCGGCGCAGCCCGCACCGGTGCCCGCCCCTGCGCCCGCCCCGGCCCCGCACGCCGAGGCCCCCGTACCGCCGCAGGAGCACGCCCAGACGCTGCCCGCCCCGGTGGAGGAGCAGCCGCACACCCTCCCGGCGCCCGTCCCGGCCCCGCAGGCGCAGCCCGCCCCGGCTCCGGCGCCCGTCCCCGGGCCGCCCGCGCAGGAGCTCCCGGCACCCCGCCCGCCGCACGGCAGTCAGCCGGAGCGGCCGCTCCCGGCGCCCGTCCCCGTACCGGACGTGGTCCGCCCGGCCGACCAGCCCCCGGCCGCCCCGGCCGGCGACCTGCCGGTGCACCTGCCCCCGGCGCCCGCTCCGGCACCCGTCCCCGCCGCCGCTCCGCCGGTGACGCTCCCCGCGCCCGCGCCGGCGCAGGCGGGGCCCCAGCTGGCCGCCACCGGTGCCGGTGAGCTGGGGGCCATGGCGGCGCTCGCCTCGGCCCTCGTCCTCGGCGGCGCGATTCTCTACCGGAGGTCGTCGGGCGCCTGACCGGGAATACCGGTAATCGGAAGAAATATCGGCCGGAGAATCCACCGAGGGATTCTCCGGCCGCTGCCGTGCGTCCGCCGGCCGGCGTTTCCGGAGCGGCCGGGAATCGTTACCAGGGCGAAAGCGGCGAGCCGGTCGCCGCTGCCGCCCCGGCCCCCGAAAAGAAGAGGATTTCCCCATGAAGCTCTCCCAGGTCGCCGCCGTCGTCGTCGGCTCCGTCGCCGCCCTCGGGGCCACGGCCCCCGCCTTCGCGGCCGATGCCCCCGCGATGCCCCCCATGAGCGCGACGGGCGGAGTGACCGAGGTGCTGAACGCCGTGAACCCGGTCTCCGAGGCGCTCCCCCAGACGGCGGGCAACGCCCTTGCCGAGCAGGGCGACACCGTCGGCAAGGTGGTCCACACGGCGCAGGGCGTCAACAAGATCCGCAACGACGTCCCGGGCACGGCCCTGGGCCTGGCGAACGGGGCCACCAAGGCGTCCCCGCTGCTCGGCGGGGTGGAGCTCAACGGCGGCAAGTGACGCCGGAGCCGCGCGCGTCCTGCCCCGGACACGACCGTGGGCGCCACCGGCGCGGCCGGTGGCGCCCACGGTCACGTGGTGCCGACTGCGCGGAACGTCAGTCGTTGACGCAGACGTTGCCGAACGCCGGGTTGAGGGCGCCGATCACGTTCACGGAGTTGCCGCAGACGTTGATCGGGACGTGGACCGGCACCTGGACCAGGTTGCCCGAGAGGACACCCGGGGAGCCCACGGCCGCACCCTCGGCCTGGGCGTCGGCGGAAGCGGCACCGGCCGCACCGGCCACGGCGAGACCAGCGGAGGCCAGGGCCACGGCGGCCTTCTTGGCAGCAGAGTTCATGGGGAGTGCACCTTCTCGTTCGATGTCCTGCCCCGGTACCGGGGCTCACACCGAGCGAAACGGTCCAGCGCCCCGGACGACACGGCCGACGGCCGGATCTGACCTGTTCAGCCCAATAGTCGTAAGCATCAGGCCCGTTGGGGTCCGCCGCGGCCGCCCTCTAGTCGGCGACGGGGATGTCGGGGATCTGGAGGTCGGGGACGCTCGGGAGGGCCGGTGCGACGCCGGGCACCGCCGGGGCAGCGGGCGCCGCGGGGGTGGTGACCGGGAGGTCCGGCAGCTTGGGGACCGTGACCGGGAGGTCCGGCAGCTTGATGTCTGGCAGTTTGATCTCCGGGAGCTTCGGGACCTCGATCGGCGGGATCTTGATTCCGCCGAGCAGGCCCGTGAGCGAGCCGAGGAGGTCCGAGAGGGTCTTGGTGAGACCCGCCAGGAGGTCGTCGATCGGGCCGGCCGCGACCCGCTCGCGGGATTCCGCCGCCTCCTCCAGCCGTTCGATCTGCTGCTGCACGGCCGCCGCCTTCCTCTCGACGGCGGCGGCACCCTGGCCGTCCGCGGCGCCCGCGGGGGCGGCCGCGCCGGACAGTATGACGACGGCGAGGGCCGACGGGACGAGGACGCGGAGGCGGGACGCCTTGGTGGGGTGCATGGGAATCCTTCGAGGTGGTCGCGCGAGCGGACCGGAATGGTCCACCTACTCACCCACCGTGCGAACACCCTCCACGGTGCGCAACCGGATCTTGGGCGCCCTGCGGGCACCTGGGGCTGCGTACGGGCTTCGCGCAGGTGTCCGCAGCGGTCTCACCCTGGCTGGGGAAAACCCTGCGCCGGACGGGCCGTTTGAGTGAAGGAGCGCAACCAAGCCGCCGGGCGGCCGGTTGATCAGGGCGCTCCACTAGCGGGCACTCGTGCGACAGAAGGATCGATGATGCTCAAGAAGATCATGACCGCCGCCGCGGTCTCCGCCGTTGCCGTCGGCGCCGGCGCCGCTGCCACCGCCCCGGCCATGGCCATCGGCAACGACAACGGGATCAACACCGTCAACGGCAACGGTGCCCAGCAGATCTACGGCAACCAGAAGACCACCGGTGACCAGAGCCCCCAGCTCAGCCTGGTCCAGGGCACCCTGAACAAGCCCTGCGTCGGCCTCCCGGTCAAGGTCAACGCCCAGTCGCTGGTCGCCCTGCTCAACATCGGCGTCCAGGACATCAACGTCCTGTCCAACCCGCAGAACCAGCAGTGCACCGAGAACTCGACCCAGGCCAAGGGCGACGAGCCGCTCTCGCACATCCTGGACAACATCCCGGTCCTCTCCGGCAACGTCTCCTCCGGCAGCTGACCGAGCTCCACCCCTCCCTGGTCTAGGGCCGCGTCAGCCCGTGGAGCGAAGTGACGAGGGCCCCGGCGGCGTCCAGCCGCCGGGGCCCTCGTCCGCATGGGGCCGCCCCCGTCACCCCGTCCAGAAGTCCCACCACCGGGTCAGGACCAGCATCCCGATCACCCCCAGGTGCAGGGCGGGCGGGGCCCAGGCGAAGTCGGTGAAGAACTCCCGCAGCGGGCCGGGCGCGGGCAGCCGTCCCGTACGGACGTTGTGGGCCGTGACCGCCCAGAACATCAGCAGCGTCGCCACCCAGGCCAGGCAGCACCACAGGCACAGGGCGTTGATCGCGTAGAGCGACTGGACCATCAGCCAGGCGCAGAAGCCGGTTCCGAAGGCGGTGCCGGCGTTCAGTCCCAGCCAGAACCAGCGGCGGTGGCGGGCCCCGGCGAGCAGCCCGGCGCCGACGCAGACCACGACCCCGTAGGCCGCGAGCCCGAGCATCGGGTTGGGGAAGCCGAAGACGGCCGCCTGCGCGCTCTTCATGACACTGCCGCAGGAGACGACCGGGTTGAGGCTGCACGCGGGCTTGAAGTCGGGGTCCTCCAGCAGGAGGAACTTGTCGAGGGTGATCACCCAGGAGGCCAGCAGTCCGGCGGCCCCGGTGGCCACCAGCAGCCAGGCCAGGGACCGGGGGGCATCGGGTTCGTCCTGGGACCGGGTGGGAGAGCGCCGCCGCTGCTGCGGGACGTCCACGGTGTTCGTTGCCATGCCGCCCATAGTTCCGCACACCACCGCAAAGCCTGGCGAACCCAGGCCATGTACGGGCAAGTTGACCTGAAGGTGTGGCGGGAACCCCTGATGCTTCCCGGACGTTTTACCGAATCCCGGACGTGATACCAGAGCCAGGGGCTACGTTGTGCTTCCGCGAAGTGACAAGCTGCGACGGCCTGGAGCCCACCTTGAGCGATCCGTACGAGACAACCGAGGCGCATCTCGGCCGACTCCTGGGCCGCGCCCTCAACTCCTTCGACCTTCCCGACACGTTGGTCGAGCGCCTCGGCACGGCGCTCGCCCACAGCTCCTCCCTCTACACGACGCACCACAGCCCCTCGGCGGGCCTGTGGCGGGAGACCCACCGGCACACCTACCTGCCTCCGACGGTGAGACGGCCTCGCTGTGGGAGCTGGCGTACCGGCTGCGGGGCGACCGCGACACCCGCTACGAGGTGTTCGCCGGCCGGGAGGAACTCGCCCTGGCGGGGGCCCGGCTGTTCGGCGAGGCCGGGGCGGAGCCGGTCCCGTCCCCCGTGCCCGGGCCCGGGAACTCCGAGGACGGGGACGGGGGCTGGGGCGTGGACGGGACGGAGGAGGACCTGGCGCTGCTGAGCGCCCTGTTCGCCACGCCCGACCCGCGGGAGCGCCACCGCGAGTACACGGTGGAGGAGTCCGCCGACCATGCCCGGCGGGTGCTGCGGCGCGCGGAGAACGGCGACCGGCCCGGGCCGGAGGTGGCCGCCCGGCTGCGTTCGGCGTACGCGCACCAGATCACCCAGGCCTTCGGCGGCCGGCAGTTCCTGGCGGACGGCAGGGACGCCGGGTTCAGCCTGTACGAGCACGCGTTCGTCCTGCTGGACGGCAGCGAGTGCAGCCTGTGGGAGGTCGAGCACACGGCGACGCCGGACGGGCGCCACATGTGCGAGGTCTACACGACCGAGGCCGCCGCGCGCGGGGCGATGGAGCTGCGCACCCGGGTCCGGTAGCCGTCCCGCCCCCGCCGGGGGGCCGGGGGGGGGGGGCGGCGCCCCCCCCCCCGGGGGGGCCCGCCCCCCCCCGGGGGCGGGGGCCCACGCCCGGGGCAGTCTGTTATAAAAAAATAACAGCC
>NZ_JBBDHD010000191.1:0-9623 GCF_044129415.1 Streptomyces racemochromogenes | reverse complement strand
CCCCGCCCGCCGGGGGGCGGGGGGGGGGGGGGGGGCCGGGGGGGGGGGGCGGGCCGCCCCGCCCCCGCCCCCCCCCCCCCCCCCCCCCCCCCCCCGGCGGCCTGCGGCCGTCAGTCCATCGGCCGCTTGGGGCGCCAGACGACCAGGGCGCTGCCCGGCTGCGGCTGCTGGTACGGGACCAGGTCGCGGCGGTACGAGGCGTGGACCGCGGCCTCACGGGCCTGGAGGGCGGCGGCCGCCCCGTCCACCGCGCTGGCCAGCTCGGCGACGCGCTGCTGGAGCGCGGCCACCTGGTTCTCCAGCTCGATGATCCGCTTGATGCCCGCCAGGTTGATGCCCTCGTCCTGGGAGAGCTGCTGCACGGTGCGCAGCAGCTCGATGTCCCGGGCCGAGTAGCGCCGGCCGCGCCCGGCCGTGCGGTCCGGGGAGACCAGGCCGAGGCGGTCGTACTGGCGGAGGGTCTGCGGATGCAGACCCGAGAGCTGGGCGGCCACCGAGATCACGTAGACCGGGGTCTCGTCGGTCAACTGGTACGCCCCGTCACCGAAGCGGGACTGTCGTCGGCGGCCTTCCATGTCAAGCTCCCTTCGCGGACTCGAACAGCAGGGCACGCGGGTCCTCGGACCCGGTGGCGTCCCGGTACATCTCCAGGGCCTCGCGGGCCTTGTCGGACAGCTCCGCCGGTACCGCGACCTCCACCGTGACGAGCAGGTCGCCGCGGGTGCCGTCCTTGCGGACCGCGCCCTTGCCGCGGGCCCGCATCGTACGGCCCGTGGGGGTGCCCGGGGGAAGCTTCAGCGTCACCGGCGGGCCGCCCAGGGTCGGGACCTTGATGTCGGCGCCCAGGGCCGCCTCGGCGATCGTGACGGGCACGGTCACCGTGAGGTTGTCCCCCTTGCGGCCGAACACCGGGTGCGTGCCGACGTGCACGACGACGTAGAGGTCGCCCGCCGGGCCGCCGCGCTCGCCCGGGGCGCCCTTGCCGCGCAGCCGGATCCGCTGGCCGTCGGAGACGCCCGCCGGGATCCTGACCTGCATGGTCCGGGAGGACTTGGCCCGCCCACTGCCCTTGCAGACCTCGCAGGGGTTCTCCGCGATCAGGCCGCGGCCCTTGCAGTCCGCGCAGGGGTCGGTGAGCGAGAAGCCGCCGCCGCTGCCGCGGGAGACCTGTCCGGTGCCGACGCAGGTCGGGCACACCCGGGGCGTGCCGTTCTTGTCGCCGGTGCCCGAGCAGGCCTTGCAGGGGGCCTGCGAGGACATCCGCAGCGGGACGGTCGCCCCGTCCACCGCCTCCGTGAAGGAGAGCGTGACCTCGGACTCGATGTCCTGGCCGCGGCGCGGCTGGGTGCGGGTGCCCGCACCGGCGCCGGCGCCGCGGTTGAACAGGCCGCCGAAGACGTCGCCCAGTCCGCCGCCGAAGCCGCCCTGGCCGCCGGCCTGGGCGCCCCCGAAGAGGTCGCCCAGGTCGAAGTTGAAGGAGCCGCCCCCGCCCGGACCGGGGCGGAAGCCCCCGTTGCCGAACAGGGCGCGGGCCTCGTCGTACTCCTTGCGCTTCTTGGCGTCGCCGAGGATGTCGTTGGCCTCGGAGATCTCCTTGAAGCGCTCCTCGGCCGAGGCGTCGCCCTTGTTGGCGTCCGGGTGGAACTCGCGCGCGAGCTTCCGGTACGCCTTCTTGATCTCTGCCTCGGTGGCGTCCTTCGGGACACCGAGGACCTTGTAGTAGTCCTTCTCGACGAAGTCCTTCGTGCTCATCCCCGGTGACCCTCCTCCCGTTTGCCTACATGGTGTCCGTCAGCCCTTGTCGGGGGCATCCGTGTCCTTGTCGGACGGCGTGTCGCCGTCGGCGGACTCGGACTTCGCGGCGGGCGCCGCGCCCGGCTGGGGCTCGGCCACCGCGACCCGCGCGGGGCGGATCGTACGCTCGCCGATCCGGTACCCCGGCTGCAGGATCGCCACGCAGGTCGTCTCGGTGACGTCCGGCGCGTACGAGTGCATCAGCGCCTCGTGGATCGTCGGGTCGAAGGGCTCGCCCTCCTTGCCGAACTGCTGCAGGCCCATCTTGGCGGCGGCCGTCTCCAGGGACTCGGCCACCGACTTGAAGCCGCCGACCACCTCGCCGTGTTCCCGGGCCCGGCCGATGTCGTCCAGGGTCGGCAGGAGCTCCGACAGCAGGTTCGCGACCGCGATCTCCTTGACGGCGACCCGGTCCCGCTCCACGCGGCGGCGGTAGTTCTGGTACTCGGCCTGGAGCCGCTGGAGGTCCGCGGTGCGCTCGTTCAGCGCGGTACGGGCCTGGTCCAGCTGCGCCAGGAGGGCTGCGTCCTGAGCTGCGTCCCCGGCCGGGGCCGCCTCCTTCTCCTGCGAGGAGTCGGCGGCCTTCGGCTCGGCGTCGTCCGCGCCGGTGGGGACTTCGGGCTTCTCGTCGAAGCCCGGGGTCTCCTCCGACATCAGGCCTGGCCGCCCTTCGGCTTGTCCTCGTCGACGATCTCGGCGTCGACCACGTCGTCGTCGGCCTTGGCCTGGCCGGCGTCACCGGCACCGCCGGCGGCCTGGGCGGCCTGCGCGTCGGCGTAGATGGCCTGGCCCAGCTTCTGGCTGACCGCGGCGAGCTTCTCCGTGGCGGTGCGGATCTCGGCGGTGTCCTCGCCCTTGAGCTTGTCCTTCAGCTCGGTGACGGCCGTCTCGACCTCGGCCTTGACCTCGGCCGGAACCTTCTCCGCGTTGTCCGCGAGGAACTTCTCCGTCTGGTAGACGAGCTGCTCGCCCTGGTTGCGGGACTCGGCGGCCTCGCGGCGGCGGTGGTCCTCCTCCGCGTACTGCTCGGCCTCCTGGCGCATGCGGTCGACCTCGTCCTTGCCGAGCGAAGAGCCGCCGGTGACGGTCATCTTCTGCTCCTTGCCCGTGCCGAGGTCCTTCGCGGTCACGTGCATGATGCCGTTGGCGTCGATGTCGAAGGAGACCTCGATCTGCGGCACGCCGCGCGGGGCCGGCGGCAGGCCCGTCAGCTCGAACATGCCGAGCTTCTTGTTGTACGCCGCGATCTCGCGCTCGCCCTGGTAGACCTGGATCTGCACGGACGGCTGGTTGTCCTCGGCCGTCGTGAAGATCTCCGACCGCTTGGTCGGGATGGTCGTGTTGCGCTCGATGAGCTTGGTCATGATGCCGCCCTTGGTCTCGATGCCGAGGGACAGCGGGGTCACGTCGAGGAGCAGGACGTCCTTGACCTCACCCTTGAGGACACCGGCCTGGAGGGTGGCGCCGATGGCGACGACCTCGTCCGGGTTGACGCCCTTGTTGGCGTCCTGACCGCCGGTGAGCTCCTTGACGAGCTCGGCGACGGCCGGCATGCGGGTGGAGCCGCCGACCAGGACCACGTGGTCGATCTCGGACAGGCTGATGCCGGCGTCCTTGATGACGTTGTGGAACGGGGTCTTGCAGCGGTCGAGCAGGTCCGCGGTCAGCTGCTGGAACTGCGAGCGCGTGAGCTTCTCGTCCAGGTGCAGCGGGCCCTCGGCGGAGGCCGTGATGTACGGCAGGTTGATGGTCGTCTCGGTGGACGACGACAGCTCGATCTTCGCCTTCTCGGCGGCCTCGCGCAGACGCTGGAGCGCCATCTTGTCCTTGGACAGGTCGACGCCGTGGCCGTTGGCGAACTGCTTCACCAGGTAGTCGACGACGCGCTGGTCCCAGTCGTCGCCGCCGAGGTGGTTGTCACCGTTGGTGGCCTTGACCTCGACGACACCGTCACCGATCTCCAGCAGGGACACGTCGAAGGTGCCGCCGCCGAGGTCGAAGACGAGAATGGTCTGGTCGTCCTTGTCGAGACCGTAGGCCAGGGCGGCGGCCGTCGGCTCGTTGACGATGCGCAGGACGTTCAGACCGGCGATCTCGCCGGCCTCCTTCGTCGCCTGGCGCTCGGAGTCGTTGAAGTAGGCCGGGACGGTGATGACCGCGTCCGTGACCTTCTCGCCCAGGTACGCCTCGGCGTCGCGCTTCAGCTTCTGCAGGATGAAGGCGCTCATCTGCTGCGGGTTGAAGTCCTTGCCATCCAGGTTGATCTTCCAGTCAGTGCCCATGTGGCGCTTGACGGAGCGGATGGTGCGGTCCACGTTCGTGACCGCCTGGCGCTTGGCGACCTCGCCGACGAGGACCTCGCCGTTCTTGGCGAAGGCGACGACGGACGGCGTGGTCCTGGCGCCCTCGGCGTTGGTGATGACGGTGGGCTCGCCGCCTTCGAGAACGCTGACGACGGAGTTAGTGGTGCCCAGGTCGATGCCGACCGCACGTGCCATTTCGATTCCTCCAGCTGACTTGAGTGGAACAGACTCAAGGATGCCGCACCGCTGCGCCCGCGTCAACAGAGCTGAGTCGGGGGGACTCAACCTTTAGGCGGGGCTTACGCTCAAGGGGAGCCCGACTCCAGCCTCGTCGGCGTGTGGGGCGCGGGGTCCGGGGGCGGCGCCCCCGGCCGCGGCGCGGCACCCGAACGGGTTCCCGGCACGGGGTGCGGCCGCGCGGCGCGGCGGGCTCGCGGTGGGCGTCCGGCAGCGTGCCTGACATGCCTCTGATGCCGCCCCTGCCCGCCCGGCCCCCCTGGGCCACCCGGGCCGCCCGGGCCATCCGGCCGCTCCGGCCACGGGCGCCCCGACTCCGGGTGCGATGGCCGGCCAGGCCGCCGGCCAAGCGGGTCTGCGACCTGATCGGCGCGGTCCCTCTGGCGGTGCTGTCCGCCGTTCCCCTGCTGCTGGCGGCCGCCGCGCTGTACGCGACCGCCCGCGCCGGCGTCCTCGTACGGGAGCCCGCGCTCGGCCTGGCCGGCCGGCCCTTCCGCACCTGGCGGCTGCGCACCGCCGGCGCCGGCCGGCCGGGCGCGTGGGTGCGACGGTGCGCCCTGGACGGCCTGCCGCAACTGGTCAACGTGCTGCGCGGTGAGATGTCGCTGGTCGGGCCGCGCCCCGAGCCCCGCGGCGACCACCCCGAACGCCTGCTCGTACGCCCCGGAATGACCGGATTGTGGCAGGTCGGCGCACGTCCCGACCTCCCCTGGGAGGAGATGGCCCTGCTGGACCGGCACTATGTGGAGAGCCATTGGCTGGGGATGGACCTCGCGATCCTCGCGAAGACCCCTCGGGCCGCCTTCCTGCACAGGCGCGCCTGAGCGACACAGATCACCGCTCACCCACCTACAGTGCGGCGCGGGAAATGGGTAACCTCAAGCCTTGACTCAATAAGTTACCGCTTAGTAAGTCCCGCCCGAGGAGCCCTCCCATGCAACTCGCCGCGATCATCGTGTCGCTGGTCCTGACCGTGGTCGGCGTCGCGCTGATCGCCCGAGCCGTGGCGCAGATCTACCGGTTCGTCAAGCTCGGCCAACCCGTTCCCGCGGGCAGCCGCACCGACGACCCGACCGCCCGCAGCATCACCCTGGCCAGGGAGTTCGTCGGCCACACCCGGATGAACCGGTGGGGCGTCGTCGGCGTCGCGCACTGGTTCGTCGCGGTCGGCTTCCTCACCCTGGGCCTGACGATCGTCACCGCCTACGGCCAGCTCTTCAAGGCCGACTGGGTGCTGCCGGTGGTCGGCGGCTGGCTGCCGTACGAGGTGTACACCGAGTTCATCTCGCTGGCGACGACGGTGGGCATCCTCGTCCTGATCGCGATCCGGCTGATGAGCCTGCCCTCAAGGGCCGGTCGAAAGTCGCGCTTCGCCGGCTCGAAGGCCTGGCAGGCCTACTTCGTCGAGTACGTCATCCTCACCATCGGCGTCTGCATCATGGCGCTGCGCGGCCTTGAGGGCGCCATCCACCACGTGGAGGGCTACGAGGCGGCGTACTGGGCCTCGTACCCGCTGGTGCTGGCCTTCAAGGGGCTGAGCCTGGGCACGCTCCAGAACCTCGTGTACTTCTTCGCGATGGTCAAGCTCGGCGTGACCATGACCTGGGCGATCACCATCG
This sequence comes from Streptomyces racemochromogenes, assembly GCF_044129415.1. Lineage (GTDB taxonomy): Bacteria > Actinomycetota > Actinomycetes > Streptomycetales > Streptomycetaceae > Streptomyces > Streptomyces racemochromogenes_A. The sequence continues at coordinate 3,670 of NZ_JBBDHD010000191.1, read as the reverse complement.
GCCTCAACACCAACATGGGTGTGGCCTGGCACCGCTTCCTCGCGTTCCCGAACATCTGGTTCAAGCGGAACGCGGACGGCGCGACGGCGCTCGGCGCCCTCCAGCCGATGACCAGCGGCGGCAAGGAGATCGACTTCGAGGACCCGGGCGAGGACGACGTCTTCGGCGTCTCCCAGGTCGAGCAGTTCTCCTGGAAGGGCATCCTCGACTTCTCCACCTGCACCGAGTGCGGCCGCTGCCAGTCGCAGTGCCCCGCCTGGAACACCGGCAAGCCCCTCTCCCCCAAGCTCCTCATCATGTCGCTGCGCGACCACGCGCACGCCAAGGCCCCGTACCTGCTCGCGGGCGGCGGCAAGACGATGGAGGGCGAGGAGAAGGCCTCGGCCGAGCAGCTCGCCGACGTCCCGGCCGCGGCCCTCGCGGAGGCGGAGCGCCCGCTGATCGGCACCGTCGAGGAGAACGGCGTCATCGACCCGGACGTGCTGTGGTCCTGCACCACCTGCGGTGCGTGCGTGGAGCAGTGCCCGGTCGACATCGAGCACATCGACCACATCGTCGACATGCGCCGCTACCAGGTGATGATCGAGAGCGCGTTCCCGTCGGAGGCGGGCACGATGCTCAAGAACCTGGAGAAGAAGGGCAACCCCTGGGGCCTGGCCAAGAAGCAGCGCGTGGAGTGGACGAAGGAGGTCGACTTCGAGGTCCCGATCATCGGGAAGGACGCGGAGGACCTCTCCGAGTTCGACTACCTGTACTGGGTCGGCTGCGCGGGCGCCCTTGAGGACCGCGCGAAGAAGACGACGAAGGCCTTCGCCGAGCTGCTGAACATCGCGGGTGTCAAGTTCGCGATCATGGGCGGCGAGGAGAAGTGCACCGGTGACTCGCCGCGCCGCCTGGGCAACGAGCCGCTGTTCCAGCAGCTGGGCCAGGAGAACGTCGCGATGCTGAACATGGCGTTCGGCGAGGACGACGAGGACGAGTCGACGAAGAAGCCGAAGTCGGCGAAGCGGATCGTCTCGACCTGCCCGCACTGCTTCAACACCATCGCGAACGAGTACCCGCAGCTGGGCGGCGAGTACGAGGTCATCCACCACACGCAGCTGCTCCAGCACCTCATCGACGAGGGCCGCCTCACCCCGGTCACCCCGGTCGAGGGCCTGATCACGTACCACGACCCCTGCTACCTGGGCCGCCACAACAAGGTCTACACGCCGCCGCGCGAGATCATGTCCGCGGTCCCGGGGCTGCGCCAGCAGGAGATGCACCGCCACAAGGAGCGGGGCTTCTGCTGTGGTGCGGGCGGTGCCCGGATGTGGATGGAAGAGCGCATCGGCAAGCGCATCAACAACGAGCGCGTCGACGAGGCCCTGTCCCTGAACCCGGACATCGTCTCGACGGCCTGCCCGTTCTGCCTGGTGATGCTGACGGACTCGGTCAACGGCAAGAAGAACGACGGCAAGGCGAAGGAGTCCGTCCAGGTCGTGGACGTGGCCCAGCTGCTGCTGGAGTCGGTGAAGGCCCCGGAACCGACGGAGGAGGAACTGGCGCAAGCCGCTGCCGCGGCGGAAGCCGAAGCCGCTGCCGCGGCGGAGGCCGAGGCGAAGGCCGCCGCGGAGGCGAAGGCCAAGGCGGAGGCGGAGGCGGAAGCCAAGGCCGCGGCGGAGGCCAAGGCCAAGGCGGACGCCGAGGCCGAGGCGAAGGCGGAAGCGGACGCGAAGGCCAAGGCGGACGCCGAAACGGAGGCTGCGACGGACGCGGACGCTCCGGCCGAGGCTGCGGCCAAGGCCGAGGCGAAGCCCGAAGCCGAGGCGAAGCCCGAAGCCGAGGCGAAGGCGGACACTCCGGCCAAGGCCGAGGCCAAGCCCGAAGCCGAGGCTCCGGCCAAGGCCGAGGCGAAGCCCGAAGCCGAGGCTCCGGCCAAGGCCGAGGCGAAGCCCGAAGCCGAGGCTCCGGCCAAGGCCGAGGCCAAGCCCGAAGCCGAGGCTCCGGCCAAGGCCGAGGCGAAGCCCGAGGCGGACGCTGCGGCCGAGGCCGCTCCCGCGACGGAGAAGGCGGAGCCGGAGGCGGAGCCGGAGGCGGAGCCGGAGGCGGAGGCCGCTGGCGACGCCGAGGCGAAGGCCGAGAGCGGCAAGTAGCGCGACCACGCAGGAACGGCCGGTCCCCTCGGGGGCCGGCCGTTCCTGCGTGTCAGGACCGCCGTTCACGGGCCGCCGCTGCGCGGGGCCGTCCCCTGCCCGCCCTTCACCCGTTCTCCGGGGCTCCGCCCCCGCCCCCGCGCCTCAAACGCCGGTAAGGCTGTGTCTCGCGCGGCGAGGCTGTCCAGCGCACGCACGGGGCCAGGGGCAGAGCCCCTGGGAACGGCGGAAGGGCGGGTAGGGGACCACTCAGCGCAGCGCCACCCAGGGACTTCGGGCGGCGGCGGGGTCAGCGGCGGGAACGGTCGCGGAGGATCGCGAAGCCGAGGCCCGTCGCGCCGATCGCGGCCCTGCCGCCTCCGGCGGCGAGCAGCACCCTTAAGGCGCACATCCGAACAAAACGACCAGCCCTCACGTCCCCTAGGGGATGTCACAGCTCAGCCGCAAAGGCCCCGTTTCCACCGCCCCGGCCACCACCGCCCGCGGGAGCAGGTACTTTCGATCACGTGGCTGGATTCAGGATCGGACGGGGCCGGGACGACGACCGCCCCCCGCAGCAACCCCCGCACACCCCGCGGCAGCAGCCGTACGGCCGGCAGCAGGCGCCCCAGGCGCAGGCCCAGGCGCCGTACGGCCATCCGCCGTACCCGCCCGCGGGCGGCCCGCCGCCGCAGCAGCACTGGCCGGAGCCGGGCGGCGGCGGCCAGGGGGAGCCGGAGTACTTCGACCCGTACGGCGGCGGCCCCGGCGGCCACCCCCAGCCGCCGCACCACGCCGCCCCGCACGGGCCCTCGTACGCCGACAACCCGGGCCACACCCAGGCCTTCTCGCTCGGCGAGGACCCGTACGGCCACGCCGCGACCTACCAGGCGGGTGCCGCCGCCCCCGCCCCGGCCGGGCCGCGTCTGCACTGGAAGGACCTGCTGCGCGGCATCGTGCTGCGTCCGGGGCCGACGTTCCTGCAGATGCGCGACTACGCCGTATGGGGCCCGGCGCTCACCGTGACCTTCCTCTACGGCATGCTCGCCGTCTTCGGCTTCGACAAGGCCCGCGAGGACGCGATCAAGGCGACCCTGACCCAGGTGATCCCGATCGTCCTGAGCACCGGCGTGGCCTTCGTCATCTGCGGGCTCATCCTGGGCGCGGTCACCCACACGCTGGCCCGCCAGCTGGGCGGCGACGGCGCCTGGCAGCCGACCGTGGGCCTGTCGATGCTGGTCATGTCCATCACGGACGCGCCGCGCCTGCTGGTGGCGGTGTTCCTGAGCGGCGACAACATGGTGGTCCAGGTCCTGGGCTGGGTGACCTGGCTGGCGGCCGGCGCGCTGTTCACCTCGATGGTCAGCAAGTCGCACGACCTGCCCTGGCAGAAGGCGCTGGGCGCGTCCGCCATCCAGCTGGTCGCACTGCTGTCGATGATCAAGCTCGGCACCCTCTGACCGGGCGTCCCGGGACACGGGAAGGGGGGGGGGGGGGGGGGGGGGGGGGGGGGGGGGGGGGGGGGGGGGGGGGGGGGGGGGGGGGGGGGGGGGGGG
>NZ_JBBDHD010000190.1:0-9640 GCF_044129415.1 Streptomyces racemochromogenes | reverse complement strand
CCCCCCCCCCCCCCCCCCCCCCCCCCCCCCCCATTTTTTTATTGATACGCCCCCAACCGTTATATACAAAATAGTATAGTCTTCGGCTGGTTCTTATTTTTTTATGAGAAAGACTCGGGGGGGGGCGGGTGCGCCGCCTGCGCGGCCACCAGCAGGGCGGCCAGAGCCGCCACCCCCGCCCCCGCCGCCAGCCCCGGCGGGGTGAACCCGCAGTGCAGGGTGGTGGTGCGCCCGTCCAGCGGTACCGCCAGCAGGCCCAGGCGGGATCCGGCCGGACGCCCCTGGCAGCTCCACCCCGCGATGGCCGGGACGGCGACGACCGCGGTACCCGTGCTGCCGGGCGGCAGCGTGGCGGTCAGGTCCGAGTCGCCGACCCGGACGGAGGTGGCGGCCGCACCGCGCAGCGCGGTCACCGCCGCGGTGAGCTTCGCCCGGTCCAGGCAGGACAGCGCCCACACGGCGGGGGCCGGACGGTCGAAGACCAGCTTCGAGGCGGGGCCGTGCGAGCGCCCCAGCGGCTGGAGCGCCGCCCGGTTCTTCGGCGGGTTCCCGTTCAGCTTGAAGGGCCGGCCGTCCGCGAGGCGCGCCGTCGCGTTGTACTCGGGCGCCCACAGGAAGGCGTCCGTCCCCGCCCGGCAGACCAGCGGCGCGACCGGGTCCTCGTACACCTTCGCGCCCAGCAACAGCTCCTGGTTGGCGAACGGCGACTCGCCGAACCCCGGCGGCGGGCCGGCCGGGCGGACCGTGACCAGCGGCAGGGCCTCGCCGCGGGCGATCCTCCCGTCCGGCTTCAGCCGCGCGCCGACCGAGAACAGCGCGTCCGTCACCGGGTTGTCCAGGCTCTGCACGCTGCGCCCGCGCGAGGTCCAGCCCGCGCCCAGCGCCGCCATCGTGCGGGTGAACACGTCCGGGGTGTGGCTGCTGTAGTAGGAGCCGCCCTCGCCGCCCAGCAGCAGCGGGTCGTTGCCCGTCAGCGCGGGCCGGCCCGCGTCCGTGCGGTACGCCGGCCAGCCGTCGGCCCGCGTCAGGGCCCGCTCGCGGGAGCTGTCGGCCCGGCCCCAGGAGGGGTAGTCGTCCAGCCCGGCCAGCTTGCCCTTGTGCCCGTACGCCGTGGTCGCGGAGGCCTGCGCCGCCAGCGCCAGCGCCAGCACGGCCGCCGCCGGCAGCAGCAGCCGCCGGTCGCGCAGCGCCCACCAGGCGCCCGCCGTCAGGGCCAGCCCGCCGCAGAACAGGGCGTACCCCCAGCCCGTGACCAGCGCGCTGCCCGCCGCCCACGCGGCCGCCGCGGCCAGCACCCCGGCCCCGGCCGCCAGCGCCCCCGCCCCGGGAGGTCCGGCCGCGAGCCCCGTCCAGGCGGCGACGACCACGATCCCGGCCAGGACGAAGGTCTGCCGGTACGGGCTGCCGTTCGGGGTCGCGAAGACGTGCCAGAGCAGATGGGTCGGGGCCCACTGCAGGGACAGCAGCACGGCCGCCACCAGCCCCGCCCACCACAGCCGGGTGCGCAGGGGCAGCGCCCGGTGGAAGGGCAGCGCCGTCACCAGCAGCAGGGTCCCCGTACCGATGAACAGGGCCGGGGAGTTGAAGGAGTACGTGGCCGGCAGCAGCCGGGCGAACAGGTCCGACCAGGGCGCCGGGGAGAACTGCTTGGACCAGCCCGGATAGGCCTGCTTCGAACTGAGGAACAGCGGCAACAGCAGCGGCGCCGTCAGGGCGGTGCCCAGGACGGTCGTCACGGCCGCCCGGCCGATCACCCGGACGCGCTCGCGCGTCCCCTCCCGGGTCAGCACCACCCGCACCACCAGCACCAGCGCCGCGCCCAGGGTGGCCATGTAGGCGGTGTAGAAGTTCGCCGTCCAGCAGACGGCCACCACCAGCACCCCCAGCAGCGGCCGCCGCGCCCGCAGCGCCCACTCGCCGGTCAGGCACAGCAGCGGGAAGGCGATGAGCCCGTCCAGCCACATCGGGTTGTACGAGGCCTCGATCACCGACCAGCCGCACAGCGCGTACGAGGCCCCCAGCAGCCCGGCGGCCCACCACGGCCCCGGTCGCTGGGTGCGCAGCAGCCAGGCCATCGCGGCGGCGGCCACCGTCATCTTCAGGACGGTGACCGCGTAGACCGCGAGGTCGATGTCGTGCCGCGGGAACAGTGCGACCAGCGGGGCGAAGGGGCTCGTCAGGTAGGTGCCCAGATCCGGCAGGAACCCGGTCCCGTACCCGGACTGCCAGTTGAACAGCAGCCCGCCCCGCGCCCGCCCGTGCAACAGGTCCCACAGGTGGGCGTGGAAGGGCACGAACTGGTTGCCGAGGTCGTTGACGCTGCGGTGGCGGGGCCCGTACGGGAAGACGCGCGCGACGGCGTCCCCGGAGCACACGGCCACCGCCGTGACCAGGGCGGCGAACGCCGAGCCGAACAGGCCGGCACGGCGTCCGGAGCGTCGTGCGGGGGCCGGAGCGGGGTGCTCCGGAGTGGGGTGCGGAGCGAGCTGCGATGTCGACATGGTGGTCCGACCTTCGCAGGACCGCCTCACCCCGCGGTGGCCGGGGGGTGAACTCGCACCTTCAACACCCCCGGAATCGTTGGTCGAACCGGTGGCTCGGGCCACTCTGACTGCATACCATCGATCACCGCACGGCCTTGTGCACCGACGCACAATCCCCCGGCCCTGGAGGCTCCTTTGCACCGTCGCACAGCGCTCTCCGTATCCGCCGCCCTGATCGCGGCGGCCCCCCTGCTGGCCGCCTGCTCGGGCGGGACCCGTCCCGGTACCGCGGCCGTCGTCGGCGGCGAACGCATCACCACCTCCGCGCTCCAGGCCCAGGTCAACGACGTCCGCACCGCGCAGAACAGCTCCGAGCAGGGGGCGCGGCTGATCGGCGCCACCGCCGGGCTGGAGCGGCTCAAGCTCAACAAGATGATCCAGACCGCGGTGCTGGAGCGGGCGGCGGACGACGCCGGACTGAGCGTGAGCACCAAGGAGATCGAGGACGTCCGCAAGGCGCAGCTCCAGCAGGTCGGCGGCGAGAAGGCGCTGGCCGCGGCGGCACTGGAGCAGGCGCAGCTGGCCCCGGACCAGATCGACGCCGACACCCGCTTCAAGCTGCTGCGCGACAAGCTCTTCACGCACTACGGCAGCCAGGACAAGGCCCTGGTGAAGCTCGGGGAGGCCGCGAAGGCCCTGCACATCGAGGTGAACCCGCGCTACGGCCGCTGGGACGAGAAGCAGATCCTGCTCGGCGACCAGCAGACCCCGTGGATCACCCAGAAGACGGTGCCCGAGCAGGCGGCCCCCGCCGGAGCCTGACGGACGCGGGCGGAGGTAGGTTCGGAGGGTGACCGACCACACCGCCGAACCCGCCCCCGTGACCGCCGACGCCTCCGCCGAGGACGCCGGGCGGATCGTCCTGCTGACCGCCAGCCACCGGGTCGCGCCCGGGCTGCTGTCCTGGCCGGCCTGGCAGGCCCTGCGTGCGGCGGACCGGGTGCTGTGCGCGGACCCCGGCCACCCGCAGCTTCCGTACCTGCGCGAGGCGGGGGTCCGGGTGGAGCACGAGGCCCCCGACGCCCACGCCCTCGTCGACGCCTGCGCCGGGGGCCGCACCATCGTGGTGATCCCGTCCGGCGAGGGCGACCAGCGGCTCACCGACGGTCTGGCGCGGCTGGCCGGGTCGGGCCGGGTGGCCATGCCGGACCTGGAGCTGCTGCCGGGTTCGTACGACCTTCCGGGCGCGCGGCTGCTCGACCTGGTGCAGGTGATGGACCGGGTGCGCCGCGAGTGCCCGTGGACCTCCCGGCAGACGCACGAGGGGCTGGTGAAGTACGCCATCGAGGAGGCGTACGAGCTGGTCGAGGCGATCGAGGACGGCGACCGGGACGCGCTGCGCGAGGAGCTCGGCGACGTGCTGCTCCAGGTGGTCTTCCACGCGCGGATCGCCGAGGAGGGCGTGAGCGGGGAGGAAGAGGAGGACGCACGGGCCTTCTCCGTGGACGACGTCGCCGGCGACCTGGTCGACAAGCTGATCCGCCGCCACCCCCATGTCTTCGGGGACGCCACGGCCGAGTCCCCGGAGGACGTCAGCGCGCACTGGCAGGCGACCAAGGCGGTCGAGAAGCAGCGGGAGTCGGTCACCGACGGCATTCCGCTGGGCCAGCCCGGGCTGGCGCTCGCGGCGAAGCTGGCGGGCCGGGCCCGCGCGGGCGGGATCCCCGTCGAGCTGCCGCGGGGCGAGGGCGTCGGCTACGAGCTGCTGGCGCTGGCGGCGCGCGCCGAGGCGGCGGGGACCGACCCGGAGACGGCGCTGCGCGCGGCGGCCCGCGTCTACCGGGACGCGATCCGGGCGGCGGAGGGCGTCGGGGAGTAGCCCGCCTACGTGCGCGGTGAGCGGTCCGCCGGGTTGTGCCAGTGCGCGGCCGGGCGGTGCAGGAACCACTCGCCGAAGCCCAGCGGCCGGCCGCCGCGCGCGGCGGCCGGAACGGGGACGGCGTCGTGGAAGAGGCGGTCGGGGCGGGCCCCGAGCTCCTCCAGCAGGAGGGCGGTCTCCTCCATGAACACCGGCGGCCCGCTCAGGTAGACGTCCTGCTCGGGCCACAGGGCCCGGTTGCCGAGCGCGGTCGCCAGCCGGGCGGTGGCCTGGTCGCGGTGCTGTCCGGGGGCGGGGGTGATGTAGGTGACGCCGAGCCAGCGGAAGGCGGCGGCGTACGCGTCGATCCACGGGCGGTCGTAGAGGTGCGCGGCGTCCCGGGCGGCCAGGAAGAGCCGTACGTCCTGATCGGGAGGGTGGTCCGCGAGTTCCTCCAGCATCGCGCGGACGGGGGCCCAGCCGGTACCGGCGGCGATGAAGGTGACGGGCCGGTCCGTGCGGCGCAGGGTCAGCCGCCCGCCGGGGGCGCCGAGCCGCAGCGCCTCGCCGAGCTGGATCTCGCGGACCAGGGCGGTGCTGAGCCGGCCGCCCTCGATCCGGCTGACGTGCAGGTCGACGGTGTGGTCGGGACGGGGTGCGTTGGCGAGGGAGTACGTGCGCCAGGTGGTCGGGACCCGTTCGCTGCTCACGCTGACGTACTGGCCGGGCCGGTAGGGGAGCGGGGCGTGCGGTGCCAGGGTGAGGACGCCGATGTCCTCGCCGTACCGGAGGTGGCGCACGACCTCGGCGTCCCACCAGGGCGGGTCCTGGCTCGCGGCGGCGCCGGCCGCCATCGCGTCCGCCATCACCCGGTAGGCCTCTGCCCAGGCCTTCTCCACGTCCGGGGTCCAGGCGTCGCCGGAGGTCGCGGCGAGGGCGGCGAGCAGGCTGGCGCCGACGGCGGCGTAGTGCTCGGGGGCGGCCAGGTACTTGCGGTGGTCGCGGCCGAGGTCCTGGAGATAGGGGAGGAGGGAGTCGTCCTCCAGGTGGGAGACGACATGGGTGAGTGCGGCGAAGAGCCGGTCGCGCTGGCGTTCCATGTCCTCGGCGGAGGAGGGGAACAGCGGGCGGAGCCCGGGGTGGTGCCAGAAGAGGTGGGAGTAGAAGAACTTGACCGTGTGTTCGGCCCGTCTCTCCACCACCGCGAAACTGCTCTTCAAGATCCTCACGTCCACAGGACCGAAGTAGGAATGTCCGACAAGCCGCCGTCAAGTGACAGCGGATCTGCGGACAGCCGCGACGAACCGTGCATAAGGGATGTCCGGTAGCGGCCCGGGATACCGTCGACGGGTGCACGAGCAGACCCCCGACACCCCGCCCGCCCCTCCCGCCCCCGAGGCACCGGCCCTCTTCGGCTGGGAGTTCGCCACCGACCCCTACCCCGCCTACGCCTGGCTGCGGGAGCACTCCCCGGTGCACCGTGCCACGCTGCCCAGCGGCGTCGAGGCCTGGCTGGTGACCCGGTACGCCGACGCCCGCCAGGCCCTCGCCGACCAGCGGCTGAGCAAGAACCCGGCGCACCACGCGGAGCCGGCGCACGCCAAGGGCAAGACCGGGATCCCCGGGGAGCGCAAGGCCGAGCTGATGACCCACCTGCTCAACATCGACCCGCCGGACCACACCCGGCTGCGCCGGCTGGTGTCCAAGGCCTTCACCCCGCGCCGCGTCGCGGAGTTCACCCCGCGGGTGCAGGAACTGACCGACCACCTCATCGACCGGATCGTCGAGAAGGCCGGGGCCGGGGAAAAGGGGGAGGCGGACCTCATCCACGAGTTCGCGTTCCCGCTCCCCATCTACGCCATCTGCGAGATGCTCGGCGTACCGCGCGAGGACCAGGACGACTTCCGCGACTGGGCCGGGATGATGATCCGCCACGGCGGCGGCCCGCGCGGCGGGGTCGCCCGGTCGGTGAAGCGGATGCGCACCTATCTCGGGGAACTGATCCACCGCAAGCGGGACGATCTGGGCAATGACCTCATCTCCGACCTGATCCGGGCGAGCGACCACGGCGACCACCTGACGGAGGCCGAGGCCACGGCGATGGCCTTCATCCTGCTGTTCGCCGGCTTCGAGACGACCGTGAACCTCATCGGCAACGGCCTCCACTCCCTCTTCATGAACCCCGGTCAGCGCACCCTCCTCCAGGACTCCCTCGCCGCGGGCGAGACAGGCCTGCTGGAGACGGGGATCGAGGAGCTGCTGCGCTACGACGGCCCGGTGGAACTGGCCACCTGGCGGTTCGCCACCCGGCCGCTGACCCTCGGCGGGCAGGACATCGCCGCCGGCGACCCCGTCCTGGTCGTCCTCGCGGCGGCCGACCGCGACCCCGCGCGCTTCGCGGACCCCGACGCCCTCGACCTCTCCCGGAGTGACAATCAGCACCTCGGATACGGCCACGGGATCCACTACTGCCTGGGCGCCCCGCTGGCCCGTCTGGAGGGTCAGACGGCGCTCGCGACTTTGCTGAAGCGTCTGCCGGATCTGGAACTTGCCGTTCCCCCTACGGACCTGCGCTGGCGCGGCGGACTCATCATGCGGGGCCTGCGCACCCTCCCCGTCCGCTTCACAGTCCCGAACGTCTGAGGCGCGCGCGAAGCCCGGCGGGGCTGCGGAACTGACCGGAATTCAGTACTCAGCCGAACTTGTGACATCCGTTCGAAGGCGGCTAGGTTCTGCCGTTACCCCGCCGTTATACGAAAGGTGCAGGCTCATGCTTCCCGGGAACGGCCGCCACAGACGACCCCGTCAGGTCCCCGCCATCGTCGTCACCGCCGGAGTCACCGGCTCAGCGCTGGCCCTGCCGCTGCTCGCCGCCACGGGCGCGAGCGCGGCCGACACCACGACGTGGGACAAGGTCGCCGACTGCGAGAGCGGCGGCACGTGGAGCGCCAACTCCGGCAGCGGAGCCTACGGCGGCCTGCAGTTCACCCTGGACCAGTGGAAGAGCGCGGGCGGACTGGAGTACGCCGAGCGCCCCGACCTCGCGAGCCGCTCGCAGCAGATAGCGGTCGCCGAGCGGGTGCTGGAGTCCCAGGGCCCCGAGGCGTGGCCGCTGTGCTCCGCGTCGGCCGGGCTGTCGAAGAACGGGCCGAAGCCCGACGTGGAGACGGGAACCTCCAAGACCCCCGGACCGGTCGGCGCCACCCCGGTCCGGCCGGACTTCTCGGTGCCCGCGACGGGCAAGGGCGGCGCCTCCACGGACTTCGGGGCGCCCACCCCGGCCCCCGGAGCTCCGGCCGCGGGCGTGCTGCCCGACTTCCCGCTGGGTGCCTCCAGCGGACTGCCCGTCATGCCGGAGCCGGACTACTCGGTGCCCACCGCCCCGGCCACCGGCCCCACCGCCCCGACCACCAACCCGGCTAACCCGGGCAACCAGAACAACCAGGACAACTCGCACGGCCAGGGCAACCAGGGCAACTCCAACAACCAGGGCAACCCGGCCAATCCGGCGACCCCCGGCACCCCGACCGCCCCGGTCGACCCGACGGCCCCGGCCACCCCGGGCGCCACGCCCTCCCCGTCGGCCACTCCCGCCACAGGGGCCTCCGACGGCAACGGCAAGCACCGGGGCCCCGCCGCGATCGAGGTGCCCGCCGCGCCTGGCTCGGCGTCAGCCGCCGCCGAGCCCACGTACACCGTGAAGCCGGGCGACAGTCTGACGGCCATCGCGGACGCCAACGGGCTCAAGGGCGGTTGGAGCGCCCTCTACAAGGCCAACGAGCAGGTCATCGGCACGGACGCGGACCTCATCAAGCCCGGTCAGAACCTGGATCTAACCAAGAAATAGGGGTAGTTCGGGCAGCCGTTACGGGCTGAATGTCCGTTATCGGCAAGTGAGACATGCATCTCTTCCGGACAACTGGCGTGTCTCGTTCCGGAACTTCCGCAAACCCCGCTCCGACCTGGGCAAACGTGCCCTCCAGGAACGCAAGTAGGCCGGTTTCTCCCCAAAATCACACGTTGAACATCGGGGAGAGACCTGTCTACCTTCTGAGTCGCTCGCCACCGCGAGCTCCTTCGACCGCATCGCCGAATCCTGCCGGCGGCCGGAGGGAACAGTCGTCGCGCAAGCGCCGTTGGCAGGAGCGGGGGAACCAAGGTAGGCGCCGGGAAAGGCCGTTGAGAGACGGCCCGCGTACCGGCTTGGGGTGAAGACGCGCAACTGCGCGACCGGGCAACTCATCCGCCCGAACCCGACAGCTCACCTCGAAGGCGTCGGTGAGGAGAAATCCATGCTGCTTTCCGGCAAGGGCAAGCACCGCCGCGGCTCCAAGGCCGTCCGCATCGTCACGCTCGCCGGTGTCGCCGGCGTGGCCGTCGCCGCCCCGCTGATGGCCGCCGGCTCCGCCAGCGCCGCCACGGTCTCGGAGTGGGACAAGGTCGCCGCGTGCGAGTCCGGTGGCAACTGGTCCATCAACACCGGCAACGGTTACTACGGCGGGCTCCAGTTCTCCGCCTCCACGTGGGCCGCGTACGGCGGCAAGGCGTACGCCGCGCAGGCCAACCAGGCGTCCAAGTCGCAGCAGATAGCCATCGCCGAGAAGGTCCTCAAGGGCCAGGGCAAGGGCGCCTGGCCGTCCTGCGGCGTCGGCCTGTCCAACTCCGCCTACAACGGTGGCGGCTCGACCACCACCCCGGCCAAGCCGAAGCCGGAGACCAAGCCGGCCCCGGCCAAGCCCGCCCCGGCCAAGCCCTCCGCCCCGAAGGCCGACACCGAGACCAAGAGCAGCGGCTCCGGCTCCGGCAACTGGACCCCGTCCAAGCCGGCCCCGTCGAAGCCGTCCGCCCCGAAGACCGGGTCCCCGGCGACCGGCAACGGCTCGTACACGGTCCAGGAGGGCGACACCCTCGGCACCATCGCCGAGGCCAACGGCGTCAAGGGCGGCTGGGAGAAGCTGTTCGACCTGAACAAGGACACCGTCCAGGACGCCGACCTGATCTTCCCGGGGCAGAAGCTGAAGCTCAGCTGAATTCCCGGGTAACACCCGAGCGGCATCCCGCCGCGGCCCGTGGCACCGACGCCCGGCGCGCATCCCCCTGCGCGCCGGGCGTCGTCATGTCCGGGGCCGCCCCCCGATTTTCCAGGGGCCTATGTCCTGGAAGACGGGTATTCGGCCCCTTTTTCGTCCCAGGACCCGGGGGGGGGGGGGGGCGCCCCCCCCCCGGGGCGAGGTCGGCGAGCGGGCCGGCGGAGGCGGGCAGGGAGCGCAGGACGCGGCCGCGCCACGGTGCGAACAGC
>NZ_JBBDHD010000019.1:0-91296 GCF_044129415.1 Streptomyces racemochromogenes | reverse complement strand
CGCCCCCGCGCCCCCCGCCCCCCCCCGGGGGGCCCCCCCCGCCCCCCCCCCCCCCCCCCCCCCCGCCCGTCTGCCGAACCGTGTTCCCGGCGGACCGCTAGGCCCCGGCGGGCTCCTCGGCGTCCTCCGGGATGCTGACCAGCCAGCGCGTGTCCTTGCGCGGCCGCAGGTACAGCGCCCAGTACAGGGTCGCGACCGCGGTGATGCCGCCGGTCCACAGCAGGTACTCGGTCTCCTGCTGGGTCAGGATGTACGCCAGGACGGCGATCAGCGCGACCGGCACGGCCGGCCACAGCGGCATCCGCCAGGCGGCCGCCCCGCGGTGCGCCCCGCGCCGGCTGAACAGCGAGGCCACCGCGACCAGCAGGTACATGCCGGTCACCGACACGCCCGTCACCCCGTACAGGGTGTCCAGGTTGACGAAGCACATCGCCGCGCCCGGCAGGCCGACCAGCAGGGTGGCCACCCACGGGGAGCCGAAGCGGCCGAGGCGGGACAGGCCGCGGTTGACCGGCTCGGGCCAGGCCTTGTCGCGGGCGGAGGCGAAGAGCACCCGGGAGTTCTGGATGACCATGACGATGCCGGCGTTGACGATCGCGAGGGCCACGCACAGGCTCACGAAGGTGCCGACGGCCGAGTTCGACCAGGCGGTGACCATCGCGCCGAGGTCGCCCGAGGTCAGCGCGTCCAGGTCCGGGGCGCCCACGGTGATCGCGACCACGGGGACCAGGATGACGGCGGTGGAGATGGCGAGCGTCGCCAGCACGGTCCGCGGGACGTTGCGGCGCGGCTTCTCCAGCTCCTCCGACAGGTACACGGCCGTCGAGAAGCCCTGGGTGATGAACAGCGCGATCGCCAGACCCGAGACGACCATCATCGCCGTCACCGTGGAGCTGCCGCCGCCCTCGGCGGCCACCGTGCCGTGCACCAGGGCGTCGGCGCCCCGCTCGCTGTGGGCGAAGCCGAGTACGGCCACCAGCGCGGCCGCGACGACCTCCAGGACCAGGAAGATGCCCGTGATCCAGGCGTTGGCCCGCAGGTCGAGCAGACCGGCGAGGGTCGCGAGCAGCATCACCGCGCCGCCGGCGACCGGGGCCGGTATGTGCACCACGGGGGCGAGGTAGTCGGCCGTGCCCATGGCGATCACCGGGGGCACGATCATCACCACGAGCAGGGACAGGACGAACACCAGCCAGCCCGCGAGCCGGCCCGCGAGGGTGGAGACCATGGCGTACTCGCCGCCCGCGCTGGGGATCAGGGTCCCGAGCTCCGAGTAGCAGAACGCCACGCCGATACAGAGCAGCGAGCCGATCGCGATGGTGAGCGCGGTCCAGGTGCCGAGGCTGGAGAAGAGATCGGGCACGACGACGAACAGGGTCGAGGCGGGCGTCACGCACGACAGCGTGAGCAGCGTCCCGCCGACGACGCCGATGGAGCGCTTGAGCTTCTGGGGGACGGGCCCCGTGGCGGGGGCGAGCGCCTGGGGAGCGCTGATCGTTTCAGTCATCGGTGCGGAATTCCGATCGGCAGATGCGAAGAAAAAGGGGGTGCGGGAGCGGTATCGCCTCCGAGGCGGTGGTGGGTACTTCCTTTGGTGTGGCTCCCGGGCCGATATGGAAACTCGACGACATCCGCAGGTCAAGAGCTGTCCATGTGCGGATTCCATCGTCCTGCGCAAGCCCGACACGCCGTCACAGCGTTAAGGCCGCGTAAACAACGGCCCGTGCGGGGTGCGGGAACCGCACGGAGATCCGTATGAATTTCCTTCCGCTTTGCTCGACGTCAGCTTCGGGACGCCAGGAGCAGGGCGATATCGTCCGGGCGGTCGGCCTGGCCGCCCGTCTCGGCCACCAGCCGGTCCGCGGCCTCCGTCAGCGGGGCCGGGCTGGCCTGCGCCAGGGCGGACCGCAGCCGCTCGACGCCCTCGTCGATGTCCGCTCCCGGCACCTCCACCAGCCCGTCGGTGTACAGGGCCAGCACCGCCCCCGGCTCCAGTACCAGTTCCGTTTCCGGATAGGTGGCCCCCGGGTCCACCCCGAGGACCACGCCGCCCGCCAGGTCGAGCACCTCGGCGCGGCCGTCCGCCCGGCGCAGCAGCGGCTGGGGATGCCCGGCCCGGGCGGCCGTGGCGCGGCCCGACGCCGGGTCCAGCAGGACGTAGCAGCAGCTGGCGAACTGCCCCGGGTCGAGGTCGATCAGCAGCCGGTTGGTGCCCTGCACCACCTGCGCCGGGGTGTTCCCGCCGATCGCGAACGCCCGCACCGCGCTGCGCAGCTGGCCCATGGTCGCGGCGGCCGCCACCCCGTGCCCCTGCACGTCCCCGATCACCAGCGCCAGCCGGCCCGAGGCCGTCTCGATGACGTCGTACCAGTCCCCGCCCACGTCCATCCCCGCCGAACCGGGCAGGTACCGGCCCACCGTGGCCACCCGCCCCGTCACCGGCAGCCGGTGCGGCAGCAGCGCCGCCTGGAGCCCCCGGGCCAGCGCCGCCTCGCTCTCGTAGCGCCGCGCCCGGGCCAGCGCCTGCGCGATCAGCCCGGCCAGCGCGGTGAGGACCGTACGCTCCTCCTGGCTGAACCCGCGCGGCGCGTCGAAACCGAGGATGCACGAGCCCACCGGGCGGCCGGAGGCGATCAGCGGGAGGAAGGCGCGGGCGCCCACGTCGGCGTCGAGCGGGATCCCCGGATAGGCCGACGCCAGATGCTGCATCGACTCGAAGAACAGCGGCCGACCCGAGGTCAGCGTCTCCACCCCGGGCAGCCGCACGTCCAGGGAGACCCCGTCGAACCGGTCCAGGAACCCCTGCGGAAAACCGGTCTCCCAGGCGAGGTGCAGGTGCCGCTCGTCCAGCAGGTAGATCGCCAGCTGCCGGCCCCCGAACGCGGGCAGCAGCTCCTCGGTGACCACCGCCGACACCTGGCGGGCCGTCATCGCCTCGGTCAGCGCGATCGCCAGCGCCACCGGCCGGTACGGTGCCGAGGCCCGGCCGGCCGGCGATGCCACCCCGTCCCCGGCCGGCCGCTCGGCCGCCTCCAGGGTCACCGTCAGCCCCGCCGGCGCCGCGTACAGGCCCACCGCCAGCGCCCGGTGCTCGACGTCCGCCCCGCGCCGGACGTCGAAGAACACGGGCTCCCCGGACAGGAACGCCGCCCGGAAGTGGTCCTCGTACGCGGAGTGCCCCAGCCACGGCAGCGACTCCCACAGCCCGCGCCCCTCCAGCCGCGCCGCGGGCACCCCGGTCAGCTCCCCGGCGGCCGCGTTGGCGAAGCCGACGACCCCCTGCCGGTCCACGGACAGCACCCCCTGCGGCAGCCGGTCCACGGCCTCCCCGGCGCCCCCCGCCGGCACCGGCCACGGAACGCCCAGCGGATCCGCGTCCCAGCGCACCGGATCCCCGGCGGCCGCCAGCCCGGCCAGCTCCCGCGCCAGCCCGTCGGCCGCCTCCCGCATCCGCCCGCGGTCGTCGGCGCCCACGGGCACCCCCGGCGTCGCCGGACGCACCACCAGCAGCACCCCGAACCGCTGCGCCCCCGCGCCCACCGGCTCGTACAGCGAGCCGAACGGGTACGGCAGCCCCGCCATCAGCTGCGGGAAGCGCCGCACGGCGGTCTCCCCGTCCGGCAGGTGCACGGCCTGGCCCGTCCGGAAGGCCTCCGCCACCGGGTACGGGCGGTTCACCTGGATCCGCCACCAGGGCCGGAACAGGGCAGCCGGAAGCCCCGTCACCGCCGCCATCCGCAGCAGCCCCTCGGTCCCCGAGCGCAGGTACACCCCTCCCGCCCGGCCGCCGAGCGCCCGCACGGCGGCCACCGTCGCCCGCGCGAGCACCCGGCCCGTGGCATCGGACGCCGGGCCGCCGCCGCCCGGTCTCGCCGTCATACCGTCAGGATGCTCCCTGGCCCCCGGCCCCTGCACTCCGGCGTCCCCCCGCCCGCGGAAGCCGGACACCACCCTCGCGCAGGCGGCCGGCAGCACCCCCGCCACCGCGCGCGGCGGCCCTCGGCCCGGTCACCTTCGAGGCGCCCCGGGTCTCCGATCGCCGACCGCCCACGAGGACGGCGGGCCCCGCCCGGACCCGTAGCCCGCGGGCACTGACCCGAACGCCTCCCTCGTACGGGGGACGCACCGCCCCGCCGGCCGTCCCCCGCGCAGCCGCCGGGGAGACATGCGGCATGCACGACGACACCTCCGGCCACCCCGCGCCCCGGGCCGCCTTCACCGCGGCCGACGCCTACACCCTGCGCACCGCGCTCGACGCCCTCGGCGGGGTCCGCGACCTCGACACCCTCGACGTGGCCTGCGGACACGGCGGCACCGCCGGGCTGCTCGCACGCGGCGGCGCCCGGCGCACCGTCGGCGTCGACAGCTGCCCCGACCGCGTCCGCCGGGCCCGCGAGCGGCAGAGCGGTGGCCGGGACGGGCGGGCCGCGGCCGTCGAGTACGTCGTCGCGGACGCCGCCGACATGCCCCGGCTCGGCCCCTTCGACCTGGTCACCGCCGTCTACCTGTTCAGCCACGCCCCCGACCGCGCCGCCCTCCACGCCATGTTCCGCGGCATCCGTGCCAACATGCGCCCCGGCGGCAGGCTGCTCTCCCTCGTCCGCAACCCCGGCGCCTACCCGCACGTCGACTGGTCCCCGTACGGCATGCGCATCCTCGACCGGGTGCCGGACGGCGACGCGCCGCTGCTCAAGGCCCAGTTCCTGACCGAGCCCCCGGTCCACTTCGAGTACCGGGAATGGGCGCACGCCGACTTCGCCGAGGCCGCCGTCGACGCCGGCTTCTCCACCGTCGCCTGGCAGCCCAGCCGCACCCCGCCCGCCGAGGGGACGCGCGACGAGGCGTACTGGAGCGCCTACCGCGCCGCGCCCGTCAGCTCCCTGATGACCTGCACGGCGTAGGCGGCCGGGCGTGACCCCGGGCCCGGGCTCACCCCTCGTCGGCCGTCGCCCGGACCAGCTCCACGATCCGGTCCCGGGCCGCCCGCCCCTCCGGGACCGGCAGCAGCGGGTACCCGTGCGGCATGCCCGGCTCCTCGTGCCACTCCACCTCCGCCCCGGCCGCCCGCGCCCGGCGCAGCAGCTCCCGGCTGTCCGTGGTCAGGACGTCCCGCGTCCCGGTGAACACCGTCAGCGGCGCCAGACCCGCGAACGACCCGTGCAGCGGGCTCACCCGCGGATCGTCCGCCGTCAGCGTTCCCGCGTACAGCCGGCCCGCCTCCGCGAGCCCCGCCCGGGCCAGCACCGGGTCGGCCGCCTCGATCTCCGCCTGGCCGGGGTGGCTCATGCTCACGTCCAGCCAGGGCGAGATCAGCACGATCCGCGACGGCTGCGCCCCGGTCCGCTCCCGCAGCCGCTGCGCCGCGGCCAGTGCCATCCCGGCCCCGGCGGAGTCCCCGAGCAGCACCGTCCCGCCCGCACCGCCGCTCTCGATCAGGCCGCTCAGCAGGTCCGCGGCCACCGGCACCGTCCGGTCGGCCGTCCCGCGGGGGGCCAGCACGTACGCCGGCACCACCACCCGGGCGCGGGCCCGCGTGACCAGGGTCCGGATCAGCGACCAGTGCGGCCGCACCAGCTCGTCGATGAACGCGCCGCCGTGCACGTACAGCACGCGTGCCACGGGCTCCTCCCCGAGCGGGGAGACGTCGTACACGGGCCAGGCTCCGACGAAGGTCCGCGACACCTCCGCGACCCGCCCCAGGGAACGCGGCGGCAGGTGCGAGGCGGGCCTGCGGGCCGCCTGCGCCACCATCGCCCGGACCGCCTCGGCGGTGGCGAACCGTCTTCGGCGGCCCGTCGCGACCAGTGCGGCCGACAAAGCCCTGCTGCGCAGACTCGGCACGCCCCTCACCTCCCCTTTCACCCCGGCCCCGGACCGCCGCGGCGATCTTGGCCCGGGCCCTACCCCGTTCCAGGGAGGAGCATAGGCGTGAAGCTGCGCTGTCGACCCGCTTAAGAAAGTCTCGATGGACTGATCACCGCACCGATCGGCAGATTGGTGCCCGTCACCACGCCGCTCGCGCACCAGCGGGCCCGGCGGCCCCACCTTCCGCACGCCTGGAGCCACCCCCATGAAGGCACTCGTCAAGCACAAAGCCGAACCCGGGCTGTGGCTCATGGACGTCCCCGAGCCCGAGTACGGCCCCGGTGACGTGCTGATCAAGGTGCTGCGCACCGGTATCTGCGGGACCGACCTGCACATCCGCGCCTGGGACGGCTGGGCCCAGGGCGCCGTCAAGACCCCGCTCGTCCTCGGGCACGAGTTCGTCGGCGAGGTCGCCGCGCTCGGCGCCGACGTCCGCGACATCGAGGTCGGGGCCCTGGTCAGCGGCGAGGGCCACCTGGTGTGCGGCAAGTGCCGCAACTGCCTGGCCGGCCGTCGCCACCTGTGCCGCTCCACCATCGGGCTCGGCGTCGGACGCGACGGGGCCTTCGCCGAGTACGTGGTCCTGCCGGCGCAGAACGTCTGGGTGCACCGCACCCAGGTCGACCTGGACGTGGCGGCCATCTTCGACCCCTTCGGCAACGCCGTGCACACCGCCCTGTCCTTCCCCCTGGTCGGCGAGGACGTGCTGATCACCGGCGCCGGCCCGATCGGCATCATGGCGGCCGCCGTCGCCAAGCACGCCGGCGCGCGCAACGTGGTCATCACCGACGTCAGCCCCGAGCGCCTGGAGATCGCCCGCAAGGCGGGCGCCACGCTCGCCGTGAACGTCTCCGAGTCCTCCATCGCCGACGCGCAGACCCGCCTGGGCCTGCGCGAGGGCTTCGACGTCGGCCTGGAGATGTCCGGCCGCGCCGAGGCGATGCGCGACATGATCGACAACATGACGCACGGCGGCAGGATCGCGATGCTGGGCCTGCCGGCGCAGGAGTTCCCGGTCGACTGGGCCAAGGTCGTCACCTCGATGATCACCATCAAGGGCATCTACGGCCGCGAGATGTTCGAGACCTGGTACGCGATGACCGTGCTGCTGGAGGGCGGGCTCGACCTGACCCCGGTGATCACCGGCCGCTACTCCCACACCGACTTCCAGGCCGCCTTCGACGAGGCCTCCACCGCCCGCAGCGGCAAGATCATCCTCGACTGGACGAAGTAGCCTCCGGCGGCGGGGAACCGCTCCGCGCGGCCCGAGCCCGCGCCCGCCGAGCGGGCCCGCGAGGCCGGCCGTCCGGTTCGGCCCCGCGGCCGACCCGGGCGCGGCACCCCCGCCGCCCCGCCGTCCGCCCGTCCGTCCGCGTGTCGCGGCGGCGCGGAGCGGGCAGCCACACGACCATCTCCCCCGGGCCGGGCCCCGCACGCCCTCCCCCCTCCGCGGGGCCCGGCCCCCCTCCTACCGTCCGCCGGACGGCATACCGCACAAGGAGAACCGACCATGTTCGAGTCCGTCCGCGAGGACCTCCGCGCCACCCTCGCCGAGATCCGCGCCGCCGGCCTGCACAAGCCCGAGCGCGTCATCGGCACCCCGCAGAGCGCCGCCGTCGCGGTCACCGCGGGCGGCGCCCCCGGCGAGGTCCTCAACTTCTGCGCCAACAACTACCTCGGCCTCGCCGACCACCCCGAGGTCGTCGCCGCCGCCAAGGGCGCCCTCGACCGCTGGGGCTACGGCATGGCCTCGGTCCGCTTCATCTGCGGCACCCAGGAGGTCCACAAGGAGCTGGAGGCCCGCCTGTCGGCCTTCCTCGGCCAGGAGGACACGATCCTCTACTCCTCCTGCTTCGACGCCAACGGCGGCGTCTTCGAGACCCTCCTCGGCGCCGAGGACGCGGTGATCTCCGACGCCCTCAACCACGCCTCCATCATCGACGGCATCCGCCTCTCCAAGGCCCGCCGCTTCCGCTACGCCAACCGCGACATGGCGGACCTGGAAGCCCAGCTGAAGACCGCCACCGAGGGCGGCGCCCGCCGCAAGCTCATCGTCACCGACGGCGTCTTCTCCATGGACGGCTACGTCGCCCCGCTCGGCGAGATCTGCGACCTCGCCGAGCGCTACGACGCCATGGTCATGGTCGACGACTCGCACGCCGTCGGCTTCGTCGGCCCCGGCGGCCGCGGCACCCCCGAGCTGCACGGCGTGATGGACCGGATCGACATCATCACCGGCACCCTCGGCAAGGCCCTCGGCGGCGCCTCCGGCGGCTACGTCGCCGCCCGCGCCGAGATCGTCGAGCTGCTGCGCCAGCGCTCGCGCCCGTACCTCTTCTCCAACTCCCTCGCCCCGGTCATCGCCGCCGCCTCCCTCAAGGTCCTCGACCTGCTGGAGTCCGCCGGCGACCTGCGCGACCGCCTCGCGGCCAACACGAAGCTGTTCCGCACGAAGATGACCGAGGCCGGCTTCGAGATCCTGCCCGGCGACCACGCCATCGCCCCCGTCATGATCGGCGACGCCGCCGAGGCGGGCCGGATGGCGGAGCTGCTCCTGGAGCGCGGCGTGTACGTGATCGGCTTCTCGTACCCCGTCGTGCCGATGGGCCAGGCCCGCATCCGCGTCCAGCTCTCCGCGGCCCACTCGACGGCCGACGTGGAGCGCGCGGTGGCCGCTTTCGTGGACGCCCGTGCGGCGCTTTCCGCTGCTCAGGGCTGACATCATGGAGGGGTGATCGACCCCCGCCGGCTGCGCATCCTGCGGGCCGTGGCGGACCACCGTACGGTGACCGCCGCGGCCGCAGCCCTGTACCTCACCCCCTCCGCCGTCTCCCAGCAGCTCGCCGCGCTGGAACAGGAGACCGGCCACACCCTGCTCCACCGCAGCGGCCGCGGGGTACGGCTCACCGCGGCGGGGGAGATCCTCCTCGCCCACGCCCACGAGGTGCTCGCCCAGCTGGAACGGGCCGAGGCGGAACTCGCCGCCTACGCGGGCGGGGCGGCCGGCGAGGTCACCGTGGCGGCCTTCGCGACCGGCATCGCCGAGGTGCTGGCCCCGGCCCTGGCCCGCCTCGCGCGCGAGTGTCCCGGCATCAGGCTCCGCGTCCGGGACGCCGAGGGCGACCAGAGCCTGCTCCAGCTGCTCGACGGGGAGGCGGACCTGGCTCTGGCGGTCGAGTACCGGGGCGCACCGGGCGCCGACGACGGCCGCCTGTCGGTGATCCCGCTGTACGCGGAGCCCTTCGACGCGGTGCTGCCGGCGGGACACCCCCTCGCCGATCTCCCGGCCGTGTCCCTGGCGGACCTCTCCGACGCCGAGTGGGTGGGCCAGTACCCGGGCAACCCCTGCCACGACGTGACCCTGCTGGCCTGCGAACTGGCGGGCTTCCAGCCCCGGTTCGTGCACTCCTCCGACGACTTCCGCGCGGTCACCGCCCTGGTCGGCGCGGGCGCAGGGGTGGCCCTCGTCCCGCGCTCGGCCCTGCGGGGCATGGACCTCAAGGAGGTCCGCGTCCGCCCGGTCACGGGCCCGGCCGCCACCCGCCGCGTCTTCGCCGCCACCCGCCGCGGCGCGGAGTCCCATCCCCTGATCGCCCCGGTCCTGTCGGCCCTGTCCCGGGAAGGGGAGCGCGTCCCGGCCCACTGACCGGCGCCGCCCGTGCCGTCCGGGCGCCCGGTAGGCCGCCGGGCCCGTCAGACCCGTACGACGTCCACGCCCGCGTCCCGGAAGGGCCGGGCGGCGGCTTCCGTCAGGGCCGTGTCGGTCACCAGGACGTCCACGGCGGAGGCGGCGCAGATCCGGGCGAAGGCGCGGACGCCCAGCTTCGAGGAGTCCGCAGCGACGACCAGGCGGCGGGCCCGCTCGCAGAGCAGGGCGTTGACGGCCGCCTCGTCCTCGTGGCGGGTGGCCGCCCCGTCCGCCGGGTCGAAGGCGTCGACGCCGACGACCGCGGTGTCCACCGTCAGCTGACCGAGCGTCTGCTGCGCCAGCGGACCGGTGAGTTCGTAGGACTGGGGGCGGGCCACCCCGCCCGTCAGGACGATCTTGAACTGGGGCCGGATCACCAGTTCGCCCGCGATGTTCAGGGCGTTGGTGACCACCGTCAGCGCGGGGGAGCCGCCCGCCAGGTCCGGGCGGGCCGCCAGGGCGCGGGCCACCTCCGTCGTGGTGGTGCCGCCCGTCAGGCCGACCACCTCGCCCGGCGCGATCAGCGCCGCGACGGCCTCGCTGATCCGGCGCTTCTCGGCGGCCCGCCGCGAGGTCCGGTAGCGCAGGGGGAGTTCGTACGAGACCCCGTGCGGCACCGCCCCGCCGCGCGTGCGCACCAGCAGCTGCTGCTCGGCCAGCTGGTCGAGGTCGCGCCGGATGGTGGCGGCGGACACGCCGAGCGCCTCGGCCGCCGGCTCCACCTCCAGCCCGTCCCGCTCCACCAGCAGGTCCAGCAGTCTCTGCCAGCGTTCCGTGCGGGTCATGGCGCCCCTCCCGTGTCGTCCCCGGATCCCTTTCCCGGCCCCGTCGTTGAGATTAGCCGAGGCCAACACCCTGTGGCTGCTTGAAGTTGCGCGAAACGGCCCGCTACCTTGCAGGAACACGCAGCAGCGCCACGCAGAACCACACGCAGGAACCGCCAGGATGACGCATCCAACGCGCAGGGAGCCCGCATGAGTCACGTCGCGTACGAGTTGGCCACACAGCCCGAGAGCTGGGAACGGGCCGCCGAACTGGCCCCGGCCCACCGGGCGGTGCTGCCGGGGCCGGGGGAGCGCACCGCGGTCGTCGGGTGCGGGACCTCGTACTACATGGCCCAGGCCGCCGCCGCCCTGCGCGAGGAGGCGGGACAGGGGGAGACGGACGCCTTCCCCGCCTCGGAGTTCCCCCGCCACCGCCGCTACGACCGGGTGGTGGCCCTGACCCGGTCCGGGACCACCACCGAGGTGCTCGACCTGCTGGCCGGGCTGCGGGAGGCCGGGATCCCGGCCACCGCCGTCGTCGGGGACCCGGACACCCCCGTCGCCACCCTCGCCGACGATCTGGTGGTGCTCGACTTCGCCGACGAGCGGTCCGTCGTGCAGACCCGCTTCGCCACCACCGCCCTCACCCTCCTGCGGGCCCACGTCGGCGCGCACACCCCGGAGGTGGTCGCCGACGGGCGCGTCGCACTGGCGGCGCCCCTGCCCGCCGGACTGGAGGCCCGGGGCCAGTTCACCTTCCTCGGGCGGGGCTGGAGCGTGGGCCTGGCCCACGAGGCCGCGCTGAAGATGCGCGAGGCCTCGCTGTCCTGGGCGGAGGCCTACCCGGCGATGGAGTACCGGCACGGCCCGGTCAGCGTCACCGGCCCCGGCTCGGTGACCTGGTCGCTGGGCGCCACCCCCGACGGCATCGCCGAACAGGTCCTGTCCACGGGCGCGGAATGGGTGGACGGCACGCTCGACCCGCTCGCCGAACTGGTCCGGGTGCACCGGCTGGCCGTGGCGGTCGCCGCCGTGCGGCAGCTGGACCCGGACGCACCCCGCAACCTGACCCGGTCGGTGATCCTGACCACCGGCGAGGGGGCGGTCCGATGAGCCTCGCCGCCGCCGGGGACCTCGTCGCGGAGGCGGCCGCCGCCGGGCGCGCCGTCGCCGCCTTCAACGTCATCACCCTGGAGCACGCCGAAGCCGTGGTCGAGGGGGCCGAGCGGGCGGGCCTGCCGGTCATCCTCCAACTCAGCGAGAACGCGGTGAGGTTCCGTGGCGGAGCCCTGCTGCCCATCACCCGGGCCGCGGCCGCCTGCGCCGAGGCCGCCCGGGTGCCCGTCGGGCTGCACCTCGACCACGTCAAGAGCGTCGACCTCCTGCGGAAGGCCGCCGACGCCGGGTTCGGCTCCGTGATGTACGACGCCGCGCACCTGCCCTACGCCGAGAACCTGGAGGCCACCCGGTCCGCCGCCGACTGGGCCCACGCGAACGGCCTGTGGATCGAGGCCGAGCTGGGCGAGGTCGGCGGGAAGAACGGCGAGGCGCCACCGGACCCGCACGCCCCGGGCGCCCGTACCGATCCGGACGAGGCGCGGCGGTTCGTCGCCGACTCCGGGGTGGACGCCCTGGCCGTGGCCGTCGGCAGCACCCACGCCATGACCAGCCGGACCGCCTCCCTGGACCACGCCCTGCTGGCGCGGCTGGCCAAGGCGGTGGACGTGCCGCTGGTGCTGCACGGCTCCTCCGGACTGCCGGACGGGGAGCTCGCGGCGGCGGTCGCCGGCGGCATCCGCAAGGTCAACATCGGCACCGCGCTCAACGTGGCCATGACCGAGGCCATCCGCACCCACCTCACCGGGGCCGACCCGCGCCCCTACCTCACCGCCGCCCGCACGGCGATGGCGGCGACGGCCGCGGCCATGATCGCCGCCCTGAACTGACCCTCCGCACCCCCACGCCCCTCCGACGCCCGGCTCCGGCCGGGCGTCGGCGCGTGGGTGCGCCCCGCGCCCCGCTCCCGCTCCCGCGAGACCCCGCCGTCCGCTGGACCGGCGCGCAGCCCACCGCGGCTCCGGCCCCACGCCCCGCCCCTTCCCTATTCCTGTAACGGGTTCTAATCTGACCGCCGCCGTCCCAGCGACCGGCTGGACCGCGAGGATCCCGGAGGGGCCGTGCACCTCGAATACACGCCCGAGCAGCAGCAGTTGCGCGCCGAGCTGCGTGCCTACTTCGCCGAGCTCGTCCCGCAGGACGTTCACGCCCGCTACCGGGACCCGGCCGCGCAGAAGCGCTTCTACCGCGAGACCATCCGCCGCCTCGGCTCGGACGGCTGGCTCGGCGTCGGCTGGCCCGAGGAGTACGGCGGGCGCGGCATGTCCGCCATGGACCAGTTCATCTTCTTCGACGAGGCCGCGCAGGCCGTCGTCCCGCTGCCGCTGATGGCGCTCAACACGGTCGGCCCGACCCTGATGCAGTTCGGCACCGACGAGCAGAAGGCGTACTTCCTCCCGAGGATCCTCTCCGGCGAGATCGACTTCGCCATCGGCTACAGCGAACCGGACGCCGGAACCGACCTCGCCGCCCTCAAGTGCAGGGCCGTCCGCGAGGGCGACGAGGACACCGGCACCTACGTCGTGAACGGCCAGAAGATCTGGACCACCAACGGCGACACCGCCGACTGGGTCTGGCTCGCCGTCCGCACCGACCCGGACGCCCCCGCGCACAAGGGCATCACGATGCTCCTGGTCCCGACCTCGGACCCCGGCTATTCCTGCACCCTCATCAACACCCTCGCCTCGCACGACACCACCGCCAGCCACTACGAGGACATCCGGGTGCCCGCGAGCCGCCGCGTCGGCCGGGAGAACAAGGGCTGGCGCCTGATCACCAACCAGCTCAACCACGAGCGCGTCACCCTCGCCGCCCACGGGACGATGGCCGTCCGCGCCCTCCACGACGTCCAGCGCTGGGCCGCCGCCACCAAGCTCGCCGACGGCCGCCGCGTCATCGACCTGTCCTGGGTGCGCGGCCGCCTGGCCCGCACCCACGCCCGGCTGGACGCGATGAAGCTCCTCAACTGGCAGATGGTCAACGCCGTCCAGTCCGGCACCCTCACCCCCCAGGACGCCTCGGCCGTCAAGGTCTACGGCTCCGAGGCGCGCCGGGACGCGTACGCCTGGCTGATGGAGGTGGTCGGCGCGGCGGGGGCCCTCAAGGACGGCTCGGCCGGCGCGGTCCTCCACGGCGAACTCGAACGCGGCTACCGCAGCGCCGTCATCTTCACCTTCGGCGGCGGCAACAACGAGATCCAGCGCGAGATCATCTCCTGGATCGGCCTGGGCATGCCCAGGGTCCGCCGCTGACGGGCCCCGGGAGCGGCCCCGGGCAGCCGTGGCGGGGCCCGATCCGGGGTGGTTCCATGGAAGTGCGGAAAGAGTCCTTGACGAGGATGCGGAGGAGCGGCCCCGTGCCGCGCACCGCACAATCGGGATCCGCGAGAAGTGGATGGACTCTTTCCGCTTCGCTGTCCGCCGCGCCCCTGCCCCATCCGGGCCCGAGGGAGATCAAGGGCGCGTCAAGGATCGGTGAACGAACGGAAGGAACACGTCAAGGGGGTCCTGGGGGCGTCCGGGGCGGCAGCAGACTGGAGGGGCGGCGGAGCGGAATGGCAGTTCCGCGGCGCACGGCCGACGGCGGGGGAGCGAACCCCGTCCGAGGACGCGGTGTCCGGCCCGTGGGGGGCCCGGATCGAGCGACCGAGCGCCATGTCACCCGTCGCACATCACAAGAGCCGTCCGGTTCCGGTGTGGGGATACCGGAACCGGACGGCTCACGTGCCGCCGGCCCCGGTCAGGCGCCGATGTCCCGGCCCCGGAAGTCCTCCAGCGTCTCCCGCCGCACCAGCACCCGTGCCGTGCCCCCGTGCACCGCGACCACCGGCGGCCGGCCCACCATGTTGTAGCCGGAGGCCATGGACAGCTGGTAGGCGCCGGCCACGGGGACGGCCAGCAGGTCGCCCGGGCGGACGTCCTCCGGCAGCTCGGCGTCGACGGCCAGGACGTCGCCCGCCTCGCAGTGCCGGCCGACGACCGTGGCCGTACGGGAGGCCGCCGGGGACCGCCGGCCGATCAGCCGGGGCGCGTAACGGACCCCGTACAGGGCGGGCCGCGGGTTGTCGCTCATCCCGCCGTCCACGGCCACGAACACCTTCCCGCCGGAGTGCTTGACGGCGAGCACCCGGTATACGGCCACCCCCGCGGGCCCCACGATCGCCCGCCCCGGCTCCACGGCCAGCCGGGGCACCGGCAGCCCGGCCGCCGCGCAGCGGTCCGCCAGAGCGGTGCGCAGCTCCCGCGCCAGCGAGGTGAGGTCCAGGGCCGGTTCGCCGGGCCGGTAGGCGATGCCGTGGCCGCCGCCCAGGTCCAGCTCGGGCAACGCGACCCCGTGCGCGTCGCGCACGGCCGCCATCAGCTCCACCATGCGGCCCAGCGCCGCGAGATAGGCGTCCACCCCGGTGATCTGCGAGCCGATGTGGCAGTGCAGGCCGGTGAGTTCGAGCTGCGGCTGGCCCAGGACCCGGGCGACGGCCCGCTGGGCGCTGCCGTCGGTGGCGGACAGCCCGAACTTCTGCCCCTCCGTACCGGTACGGACCTTCTCGTGCCCGCCCGCCTCGACACCGGGCACCACCCGCACCAGCACCCGCTGGTGCCCGCCCGGCCCCACGGCCGCCGCGATACGGGCGATCTCGGAGGGGCTGTCGATGACGATCCGGCCCACCCCGAGCCGCGCCGCGGAGGCGATGTCCCGCGGCGACTTGGCGTTGCCGTGCAGCACGACGCGCTCGGGCGGGAACCCCGAGGTGACGGCCAGCTCCAGCTCCCCGGCCGAGCACACGTCCAGGCCCAGCCCCTCCTCCCGGACCCATCGGGCCATCGCGCGGGAGAGGAACGCCTTGGCGGCGTAGAGCACGTCGGCCTCGGGGAAGGCGGCCCGGTAGGTGCGGCAGCGGCCCCGCACCTCGCCCTCGTCCAGGACGTAGACGGGGGTGTCGAACCGCTGGGCGACCTCCGCCAGCGACACCCCTCCGACGGCCAGGCCGCCGTTCGGGAGCCGGGCCGTGGACGCCGGCCACACGCGGAGGTCGTCGGCGGCGGCCGCCGCCTCGGGGAACACTTCGACGGTCATGACGCTCCCGGCCCTTCAGACGGTCTCGGCGGAGACCCCGGCCACCCGCGCGCCGGAGTCCGGAGCCGCACCCGGCGCGGCGGCCGGCGCCCCGGCCGGGGCGGCCGCCGGAGCGGTCAGGGTCGGGTCGACGGTCAGCACCGCCACCCCCAGCGGCCCGGCCAGCGCGCGCAGCGCCGACTCGGAGAGCCGGATCCAGGGGTGGCCCGCCCCCAGGGTGGCGGCGAGCCGTTCCGCACGGGTGAAACCGACGGCGGTGCGAGCGCCCAGCGGGGTGCGGAACAGCCGCACCGCCACCTCCCCGGCACCCGGCCGGACCGGGACGTACAGGGGTCCGGCCGGGACGCGTTCCTCGGGCTCGGGGTCGTCGTCGTACTGGAACAAACACATGGGGCCCTCCCAGGGGAACCACGGATGACGGGCTGACGGGCCCCGGGCAGCGGGGAGGCGGTCCGGGGCGCGCCATCGAAGCTATCCCCGGCCGGGCCGCGTCGGCGACGCCCCCTGACGGGGCCTTGACGCCACCGGGCCCCGTCCTGACGTACCGCTGACACCCGCCGGTTCCCCCCACGCCGGCTGGGTAGGCTCCCCGGGGGGAGGCGGGCGATGAGCGGAGCTCCGTACGAGGGCGCCGACCCGGGGCTGTACGGACCCGGGTCCGTCACCTGGCAGTGCCACGGCGATCCGGTGATGTGGATCGCCGGAGTCCGCGCGCTCTACCTCCAGGCCCTCCACCCGCGCGCCGTGCGCGGGGTGATGGAGAACTCCGCCTTCGCCGAGGACGCCTGGGGGCGACTGCTGCGCACCGCCGACTTCGTCGGCACCCTCACCTACGGCACCACCGACGCCGCCGAACGGGCCGGCGCCCACGTCCGCGCGGTCCACCGCCGGCTCTCCGCCACCGACCCGGAGACGGGGGAGCGGTTCCCGGTCGACGACCCCGAACTCCTCCTGTGGGTGCACTGCGCGCAGATCGACAGCTTCCTCCACGTACTGCGCAGGTCGGGCTTTCCGCTCAGCGCCGCCCAGGCCGACCGCTATGTGGACGAGAACCGCGTCAACGCCCGCCTCGTCGGCCTCGATCCGGCCGGCGTCCCCGCCGGTACCGCACAGCTGGCCGCCTACTTCGAGCGGGTCCGTCCCCGGCTCGCCGCCGGGGCGGACGCCCGGGCCGTCGACGTGTTCCTGCGCTCACCACCCGTTCCCGCGCTCCTCGTTCCTGGCCGAAACCTGCTGTGGCGTCCGCTCGCCGGACTCGCCTACGCCAGCCTTCCCGGCTGGGCGCACCAGCTGTACGGCCGGCCCGCACCGCCCTCACGCACGGTCACCCGGCGCCTGCGTCTCACGGGTCGCGTGCTGCGCAGCATTCCCGCAGGTCTACGCTGGCAGCTGCCTCCAGGTCACATCTTGAGAGCGATGCGCCGACTGGGCCCCGGGAGCCGCCCTTCCGCGTACACACTGCGTAAGTCAGCGGCCATACTGGACCGGCTGGGGAGGGTGCGATACGACGACGGGCACGATAACGGGGGCGGCTTCAAGACATGGCGGAGTCCAGACTGATCCAGGGCCGGTACCGGTCACTCGATCTGATCGGGCGCGGCGGCATGGGCGAGGTGTGGCGCGCCCGCGACGAGTCGCTGGGCCGGCAGGTCGCCGTGAAGTGTCTCAAGCCGGTCGGCGCCGAACAGGACGCGCACTTCACGCAGGTCCTGCGCGAGCGCTTCCGCCGCGAGGCGCGGGTCGCGGCCTCCCTCCAGCACCGGGGCGTCACCGTCGTGCACGACTTCGGCGACGACAGCGCCGCCGGCGGCCCCCTCTACCTGGTCATGGAGCTCCTGGAGGGCCGCAACCTCAGCCAGCTGATGGAGGAGAACGAGGCGCGCCCGCTCCCCGTCGACGTGGTCCTCGACATCGCGGAGCAGATGGCCGCCGCCCTCGGCTACACCCATGAGCAGGGGGTCGTCCACCGCGACCTCAAGCCGGCGAACATCATGCGGCTCACCGACGGCACGGTGAAGATCTGCGACTTCGGCATCGCCCGGCTGGCCGCCGACATCGGCTTCACCGCCAAGCTGACCGGCGGCGGCATGGCCATGGGCACCCCGCACTACATGTCGCCCGAGCAGATCGCCGGCGGCGAGGTGGACCACCGCAGCGACCTCTACTCCCTGGGGTGCGTCCTCTACGAGATCGCCACCGGGGCGCCTCCGTTCGACCTCGGCGACTCCTGGTCGGTGCTGGTCGGCCACCGCGACACCGCGCCCGTGCCGCCCCGCGACCACCGGCCCGAGCTGCCCGAGTACTTCGAGCGGATCGTGCTGGACCTGCTGGCCAAGCGCCCCGAGGACCGGCCCGGTGACGCCCGCCACCTGCACCGGCGGCTGACCGAGGCGCGCTTCGGCGCGGGCGAGGCGGGCCGCGTCCAGGCCCCCCTGCCGGCGTGGGCCGCCGGGATGACGGCCGGGCGCAAGGCAGGGATCGACGCGCGGCCGGCGAGTGGGGAGTGGGCGGTCCTGACCGGCTCCTGGACGGCGGCCCGCCGCCGGGACGGGGGCCACCCGCTGCCGCCCGGGCAGCCCGCACCCGCGGGCCGCCCCCCGCAGCCGGGCGGTACCACCGCCCCGGACGGCCACGCCCTCCCGGGCAGCCGGTCGGGGGCCGGTGGCGACGTGGCTCCGGGCGGCTGGCCGGTGGCCGGTGGCGATGCCGTGCCGGGTGGCCGGTCCGGGATCGGTGGTGACGTGGTTGCGGGTGGCTGGTCCGGGACCGGAGGCCACCCCGCTCCCGGTACACGCCCGGTCTCCGGTGGCCACGCCGGGTCCGGGGGCTACCCGGTGTCCGGGGGCGGGGCCGTGTCCGACGGTCATTCCGGTCCCGAGGGTGGGTACCGGGCGCCCGGCCCCCTTCCCGGTACGGCGACCGCGCCCGCCTCCGGCACCGCCTCCCTGCCCCTGTCCGGCCGGTCCGCTGGCTCCGGCGGCTCCGGCGGCTCCGGCGGGCACCCCGCCGTGCCCGGCTCCGGTTCCGCGGCCGTTCCCGGTGCCGCCGTGCCCGGGTCCGGCGGCCCCGCGTCCCCCTTCGCGTCGGGTCACCCCGCGCACCCCGCCGTGCCCGGATGGGAGGCCCGGGCGACCGAGCCGGGGACCGGCCCCGCCGTCGGGCCCCACACCGGCGGGTACCCCTTCGGCGCCGGATCCTCCGGCGAGCAGCGGATCCTGCGGCCCGCCCCCGCCGAGGACCCCCGGCTCACCGGCCTCCACGGGTCGGTCGGCACGCACGCCCCCACCGACCCGGGCCGGCCCGACTCCCTCGACGCCGGGCACATCCGCGCCTTCGCCCTCAGCCGGGCCGGCCGGCCCGAAGAGGCCCTCGCCGTGTACGCCGCCGTGGCCGACGGCCGCGCGCGGGTGCTGGGCCCCGACCACGCCGACACCCTGGCCGCCCGCCAGGAGGAGGCGTACGAACTCGGGCGCCTCGGACGGCACGGCGAGGCGTACGAGATGTACCGGACGGTGCTCGCCGCCCGCGTCCGCACCGCCGGCCCGCGCCACCCCGACACCCTGCGCTGCCGCCACAACCTGGCCTGCGCCCTCGGCGCCCTCGGCCGGCACGCCGAGGCGCACGAGGCCGCCGCCGAGGTCGCGGCCGACCGCACCGACGTCCTCGGCCCCGAGCACGTCGACACCCTCCTGACCCGGTACGAAGTCGGCTACGCCCTGGGCCGGCTCGGCCGCTGGAACGAGGCGCTGGGCGTGTTCCGCCAGGTCGCCGCCGCCCGCGAGCGGGTCCTCGGCCGGGACCACCCCGACGCCCTCGCCGCCCGCTACGAGACCGGCATCGCGCTCGGCCGCACCGGCCGCGCCGCCGAGGCCCTCGACCTGTTCCGGGCCCTGGTGCGCGACCGCACCCGGGCCTACGGCGCGGCCGACCCGGAGACCCTGCGGGCGCGGCACGTCCTCGGCGTCAACCTGGGCCGCCTCGACCGCTGGGAGGAAGCGGTGGCCGAAGCCCGCGAGGTGGGCGCGGCCCGCGCCAAGGCGCTCGGCGCGGAGCACCCGGACACCCTGGTCAGCCGCCGCGAACTGGCCGTCGGACTCGGCCGGCTCGGCCGCTGGGACCAGGCGCTGCCCATCTACCGGGAGCTGTCCGGGATCCGCGAGCGCTCCCTCGGCGACGAGCACCCGGACACCGTCCTCGCCCACGCCGACGAGGCCCACTGTCTGGAGCGGCTCGGCCAGGTGTGCTACCAAGAGCCATGACCGCTGACGCAGGCAGCTCCCGGGGTTTCGCGCACGACGTGTACGACGCGGTGATCGTCGGAGGCGGCCACAACGGCCTCGTCGCCGCCGCCTACCTGGCCCGCGCGGGCCGTTCCGTCCTGGTCCTGGAACGGCTCGGGCACACCGGCGGCGCCGCCGTCTCCACCCGGCCCTTCGCCGGGGTCGACGCGCGCCTCTCCCGCTACTCCTACCTGGTGTCCCTGCTCCCGGGGAAGATCGTCCGCGATCTGGGGCTGCGGTTCCGGGTGCGCCGGCGCACGGTGTCCTCGTACACGCCCTTCGAACGCGGCGGCCGCCCGGGCGGACTGCTCGTCGGCGGCGGGGAGGCCCGTACGCGGGAGTCCTTCGCCCGGCTCACCGGCTCCGATCGCGAGTACGAGGCCTGGCGGGCCTTCTACGCCACCACCGGCCGCCTCGCCGAACGCGTCTTCCCCACCCTCACCGAACCCCTGCCCACCCGCGCCGAGCTGCGGGCGCGGATCGACGACGAGCAGGCCTGGCGGATGCTGTTCGAGGAGCCCCTCGGCCGGGCGGTGGAGGAGCGCTTCGCCGACGACCTGGTGCGGGGCGTGGTCCTCACCGATGCCCTGATCGGCACCTTCGCCGACGCCCACGACCTCTCCCTCGCGCAGAACCGCTGTTTCCTCTACCACGTCATCGGCGGCGGCACCGGCGACTGGGACGTGCCCGTCGGCGGGATGGGCGCGCTCACGGACGCCCTGGCCGACGCCGCCCGCGCGGGCGGCGCGGAGATCGTCACCGGGCACGAGGCGCTGCGGATCCGCACCGACGGCACCTCCCCGGCCGAGGTCACCTTCCGGACGGCCGCGGGCGAGGGCACCGTCGTCGGACGCGCCGTCCTGGTCAACGCCTCCCCGAGGGCACTGGCCGAACTCCTCGGCGAGGCCCCGGACCCGGTCGTGCGGGCCCCGGAGGGGGCCCAGTTCAAGGTCAACATGCTGCTGCGCCGGCTGCCGCGGCTGCGCGACACCTCGGTGGACCCCCGCGAGGCCTTCTCCGGGACCTTCCACATCGCCGAGGGCTACGAACAGCTCCGGCGCGCCCACGCCGAGGCCGCCGCCGGGGAACTGCCCTCCGCACCGCCCTCGGAGATCTACTGCCACTCGCTGACCGACCCGACCATCCTCGGGCCGGAACTGACCGCGCAGGGCTGCCAGACCCTCACCCTGTTCGGACTGCACACCCCGGCCCGGCTGTTCGAGAAGGACAACCGGCAGACGCGCGAGGTCCTGCTGACCGCCACCCTCGCCCAGCTCGACGCCCACCTCGCCGAACCGCTCACCGACTGCCTGGCCTTCGACGCCGACGGCCGGCCCTGCATCGAGGCGAAGACCCCGCTGGACCTGGAGCAGGAACTGCGCCTGCCCGGCGGGCACATCTTCCACCGCGATCTGTCCTGGCCCTACGGGGAGGCGGGGCGGTGGGGCGTCGAGACCGAGCACCCGAACGTCCTGCTCTGCGGAGCGGGCGCGGTCCGCGGCGGCGGGGTCAGCGGGATCCCGGGGCACAACGCGGCGATGGCGCTGCTGACCGCTGACCGCTGACCGCTGACCGCTGACCGCCGGCTCCGCCCGGCCTCAGCCGACCCGGGTCGGCTCGATCACCACGATCGGGATGGCCCGGTCCGTCTGCGCCTGGTACTCGTCGTACGCGGGCCACTCGCCGACCATCACCGGCCAGTACGCGCGCTGTTCCTCGGGGGTCGCGGTGCGCGCCGTGCCCTGCATGACCTCGGGTCCGACCTGGATGCGCACCTCCGGGTGGGCGGTGAGGTTCCGGTACCACAGCGGGTGTTCGGGGGCACCGCCCTTCGAGGCGACCAGGAGGTAGCGGCCGTCGGCCTCGCCGTAGATGAGCGGGGTCCGCACCGGCCTGCCGGAGACCCGGCCCACGGTGGTGAGCAGGAGGGTCCGGGTGCCGCGCCACTCGTGGCCCTCGGCCCCGTTCGACTCGACGTACTGGCGGAGGTGGTCGAGCTGCCAGCTGCCCGGCTTGGGGTCGGTGGGGTGGTCCCAGTCGATGTCGGTCGTCATGCTGTTCTCCCTGTGTCCGGTCGCACGGTCAACACCCTCGACAACGAGTCCCAACGCGCTCGGGCACGGCGGGCATTCCGCCCCGCCTCGTTCGCCCCTACCCGGCCCGTCCGGGCAGGGTGAAGCCGTTGAACAGGTCGTCCAGGGCGCGCAGCGAGGCCCCGGCGGGGACGGCGCGGAAGGCGAGGTCGCGGGCCGCGACGGCCAGGGGGTGCCCCAGGGCGGCGACCCGGCCGGCCCGGCGGGCGCGGACCCGGATGGCGTCGGTCCGGGCGAGCCGGGCCCGGGTGTAGGCGGCCAGGGCGGCCGGTACGTCGGGACGCGCGAGGAGGTGGGCCAGCACGACGGCGTCCTCGACGGCCTGGCAGCCGCCCTGCCCGAGGTTGGGGGTCATGGCGTGCGCGGCGTCGCCGATCCAGGCGGTGCGCCCGTGGTGCAGCCGGGGGAGCGGGGCGGCGAGGTCGTACAGGTCGTGCTGGAGCACCCGCGCGGGGTCGATCCGCTCCAGCAGGGCGGGGACCGGATGGTGCCAGCCGCCGAAGCGGCGCAGGAGTTCGGCGCGGACGTCGGCGGGCCGGTACCCCTCGGGGACGACGGCCGTGGCGTACGCGTACAGCCCTCCGCCGGCGAGCGGGACCGTCCCGAAGCGTTCGCCGCGCCCCCAGGTCTCGGCGGCGGTGACGCCTGCCGGGGCCGTGCCCGAGGGCAGCACGGTGCGCCAGGCGGTCTCGCCGGAGTAGTGCAGCCCGGGGTGGTGGGGGAAATGACGGCGGCGCAGCGGGCTGTGGATGCCGTCGGCGGCGACGACCGCGTCGGCGGTGAGGTCCCCGGCGGCGGTACGGACCACCGCGTGCCCGCCGGCGTCGTCCACGGCGGTGACGGCGGCCCCGTACCGCAGGGCGCCTTCCGGGAGCTCGGCGGCCAGCGCGGCGGTCAGCGCCGCCCGGTGCAGGGCCAGCGGGGTCCGGCCGTAGCGGGCGGTGAGGGCGGCGGGGTCGGCCCGGTTGAGCCAGCGGCCGCCGGGGCGGCGCAACCCCATCGCCACCGCCCCGGTGCGGCCCGCGCCCGGGGCGGGGTCGAAGCCGATGGCGTCGAAGGCGCGCAGGGCGTTGGGGGCGAGCACGATGCCCGCGCCGGCGGCGGTGGGCCCGTCCGCCCGCTCGCACACGGTGACCTTCCAGCCCTGGCGGCTCAGGGCGAGGGCGGCGGTGAGCCCGCCGATCCCGGCTCCGGCGACGACGGCGTGGCGCTGGCGTACGGGCATGGCACGGCCTCCTGCGTTCGGAAAGGATCCTCTACATCCGTAGAGGGATCATCGCTCACTCTACAGCTGTAGAGTGACTGCATGTCCACCCAGGAACCCGCCCCCGCCCCCGGATCCGCCCCGGACCGCCGGACGCTGATCGCGGACACCGCGATCGGCCTCGTCGCGTCCGGCGGTCTGCGCGGCCTCACGCACCGCGCCGTCGACGGCGCCGCCGGACTCCCTGCGGGCAGCACCTCGTACTACTTCCGGACCAGGACCGCCCTGATCGCCGCCTGCTACCGCCGCCTGGCCGAACTGGACGTATCGGAGGGCCCGTTGGACCCGCCGGCCGACCGTGACTCCGCGGCCCGTGCCTTCGGTGCCCTGCTGCACCACTGGATGACGGCGGGCCGCGAACGCCAGCTGGCCCGCTTCGAGTTGAGCCTGGAGGCGGCGCGCAACCCCGAACTGGAGCCGGACCTGCGCGAGGCGGGCCTCGCCGTCCGGGCGCGGGCGGCGGCCGTCCTGGCCGCGCTGGGCGCGCGGGAGCCGCAGGAGAGCGCCGAACTGCTGGCCGCCTGGACGGACGGCCTGCTCTACGACCGCCTCGCGGGCGCCCTCGCCCACGCCCGCCCCGCCCCGGACCCGGCCGAACTCACCGCCACGGTCCGCCGCATGCTCGACGCGGTACTGGACACCGCCCTCTGAACTCTCCCGTCATGATCGCCGAACTGCAGTGCGTGGTGCTGGACTGCCCGGAGCCCCTCGAACTCGCCCGTTTCTACGCGGCGTTGCCGAGCGGTGAGGTCAACCGCCCCGACCGGCGCTGGACCTGCGACGAGCACTGGGCCACGCTCCACACCCCCACCGGCGCGGTCCTCGCGTTCCAGCAGGTCCCCGGCCACCGGCCGCCGCGCTGGCCCGACCCCGCCCACCCCCAGCAGGCCCACCTGGACCTCACCGTCCCGGACCTCGACGCCGCCCAGCACCAGGTCCTCGCCCTCGGCGCCACCCTCCTGGACCCCACCCCGTCCGCCCGGGGCTGGCGCGTCTACGCGGACCCCGCGGGCCACCCCTTCTGCCTGATCGCCGAACCCGCCTGTGCCGTACGGGACAAGGGCGGGCGGACCCGCGGGGCCTCTGAGTACCCGTACTCATGTGTTCCGCGGCACCGCCCCGGCAGGGTGGCGGCATGACACACGCACCGCGCGACACCCCCGGCCCGCGTCCGCGCCGGCACTGGCCGTGGTCCCGCCGGACCTCCACCGGCGCCGACGTCACCGTCGCCGTCCTGCTGTTCCTCCTCGAAGCCGTCGTGCTCGTGCTCGGCCTCTTCGGGCACGGCATGGAGGGGTGGGCCGCGCAGGGGGACCGGGAGCGGATCGAGGCGGCCGAGCTCGCGGGGCGGGTGTGGCTGTCGCGGTGCCTCGTCGCCGTGCTGGTCCTCGCCGTGGTCGCGATGGTGTCGCGGGCCCGCTGGACGGTGGTGGCCCACCTCCTGCTCGCCGCCGGGGTCGCCGCCCTGCTCGTCCTCGACCAGCACGACCGTGACCGCTCCCACCCCACTCCCGAGCCCCGCCCGCGCCTGGAGTTCACGCTCTGCCTCAGCGGCGACAGGTGCGACTGACCGGTTGGACGTTCCGCCGAAGCGGGCCTTCCCCGATGGTCGGGACGGCGCATTGCCCGGGCCGGGGGAGGGCGGCTTGGCTGGGCGGGATCAAGGGGGAGGGACGGCAACATGGCATCGCTGCTCGACGGGTGTACGCCCTGGCCGGAGGAGTTCGTCGACCACTACTGGGCGGCCGGGCACTGGCAGGGCAACACCCTGGACAACCTGCTGCGCGGCTGGGCCCTGAGGTACGGGCCGCGCACCGCGCTCGTGCACGACGGCACCCGCCTCACGTACGCGCAGCTCAACCGGCGCGCGGACCGCATGGCCGCCGGGTTCCGGGGGCGTGGGCTGCGGCCCGGGATGCGGGTGGTCCTCCAGCTGCCGAACGTCCCCGAGTTCGTCGTCACCGCCTTCGCGCTGATGCGCGCCGGGCTGGTCCCCGTGTTCTGCCCGCTCTCCTCCCGGGAGCCCGAGGTGGCCGGCGTCGTACGCACCGCCCAGGCGGTCGGCTACGTCGGCCCCTCCACGCACCAGGGCTTCGACCACACGGCGATGGCCGCGCGCATCGCCGCCCGATGGCCGTTCCTGCGGCGGGTGTTCACGTACGAGACGCCGGGCTCCGAGTCCCCGTACGGCGGCCTCACCACCGACCCGTCCAACTGCCAGTACGCCCCGCTGGGCTCCCTCGACGCCCCGCCCGAGCCGGCGCTCCCGCAGAGCGCCGGCCAGGTGGCCTTCCTGCTGGTGTCGGGCACCGGCGTGCTCGTCCCGCGCACCCACGACGACTTCGCCCACCAGGCGACCGCCGCGGCGCGGTCGGTGGCGCTCGGGGAGGACGACGTCTACCTCGCCGCACTGCCCGCCGAGGCCGATCTCGCCCTGGGCGCCCCCGGCGTCATCGGCGCCCTGTCGGCCGGCGCCACCGTGGTCCTGGCCGATGCGACCGACCCCGCCGCCTGGTTCGCCGCCCTCGCCCGGGAGGGGGTGACCGTGACCGCGCTGACCCCCGACACCGCCCGGCGCCGGCTCGACGCCCTCCCGGCCACCGGGCCGGCCCCCTCCGCCCTGCGCCTCGCGCAGATCGCCGGGACGCCCCCGGACCGTACGGTCGCCGAGCGGATCGGCACGGCCCTCGACTGCCGTGTCCAGCAGGTCTTCGGCACGCCCGAGGGCCTGCTCACCCTCACCCGGCCCGCCGACCCGGACGACGCGGTCCTCGCCACCCACGGCCGCCCGCTCTCGCCCGACGACCAGATCCGCCTGGTCGACGACGGGGGCGACCCCGTCCCCGACGGCACGCCCGGCGAACTCCTCGCCCGGGGACCGCACACGATCCGCGGCTACTACCGGGCCCCCGACCACGACGCCCGCGCCTTCACCCCCGACGGCTACCTCCGCACGGGCCACCTCGCCCACCGCACGCCGGACGGCGACCTGGTGGTGACGGGCCGCTGCGACGACGCGGCCTGACCGGGGCGGCCGGGGGTGCGCGCAGGGGTCGTCGAGCCTAGTCCGACGAGCGGGTCCAGCCCGTGGGTTCGAGGCGGGTGGCGTCCCGGGGGCGGTCCTCTGAGAAGAGCAGGGCCCGGGGTTCGGAGACGCTGATGACGTCCACGTAGACACCGCGGCCCACGTAGCGGCCCGTCGCCGCGTGGCGGAAGCGGAGTCTGACCTCGCGGCCGGCCCAGGTCGGCAGGGGGGCCTCCAGGCGGTGCCAGACGCGGCCCGACCAGCCGCCCGCGGAGCCCTGCGGCCACTGCTCGGCGGCGCCGCCCGTGGTGCGGACCGTGGAGAAGGGGACGGGCTGCCAGGCGGTGCCGTCCGCCGAGGCCTCCAGGTGGAAGGCCCCGGCGCCGGGGACGGTGTCCCACCAGACCGCGCAGCGCAGCCGGGCCCCGTCGGTCGCGGGGGTCAGCGGGGGGAGGGTGAGGGTGCCCGACCCGCCGGTCTCCATGCCGGAGAACCAGGCCGGGCCGCCGTGCTTCGTGCGGACGGGCACGGCCCGGGCGAAGCGGTTGCCGGTGGCCACGCGGGGGGCGCTGCCGGCCCGCCAGGTGCGGACGGGGTGCACGGAGTTGCCGAGGAGGACGAGGAAGGAGTCGGTGGAGGGGTCGAGGACCAGGGAGGTGCCGGTGAAGCCGGTGTGGCCGGCCGAGTGGGGGGTGGCCATGGCGCCCATGTACCAGTGCTGGTAGAGCTCGAAGCCGAGGCCGTGGTCGTCGCCGGGGAAGGCGGTGTTGAAGTCGGTGAAGAGGAGTTCGACGGAGGCGGGACGCAGGATGCGGCGCCCGGCGTAGGAGCCGCCGTCGAGGAGGGCGCGGGAGAGGACGGCCAGGTCCCAGGCGGTGCCGAAGACGCCGGCGTGGCCGGCGATCCCGCCGAGGGCGTACGCGTTCTCGTCGTGGACCTCGCCCCAGACGAGCCCCCGGTCCAGCCCCGACCAGGGCGGACGCTGCACCTCGGTGGCGGCGGTGGAGCGGCGCCAGGCGCGCGGGGGGTTGTAGCGCGTGCGGTGCATGCCGAGCGGAGCGGTGATCCCGTCGTGGACCAGGGTGTCCAGGGTGCGGCCGGTGATCCGTTCCAGGAGCAGCTGGAGCGTGATCAGGTTCAGGTCGGAGTACCGGTACACCGTTCCGGGGGTGTCCTGCGGACGCACCGACCACAGGAGCCTCAACTGCCCCTCGCGGGTGGACTCCTGGTAGAAGGGCGCCCAGGAACGCAGCCCCGAGGTGTGCGTCAGCAGCTGCCGGACGGTGACGGCCTCCTTGCCGCCGCCCGTGAACTCCGGCAGGTACCGGTCCACGGGCGCCTCCAGCTCCAGCCGGCCCCGCTCCATCTGCTGCACGGCGACGACGGAGGTGAACAGCTTGCTGAGGGAGGCCAGGTCGAAGACGGTGTCCTCGGCCATCGCGATCCGCTCGGCGGCCGGGAACTCCCTGGGCCGGTCGGTGCGCCCGTCGTAGTCCGCGTACCGGACGGCGTCGCCCATGGCCCGGTGCAGGGCGACCGTGCGGCCCCGGCCCGCGAGGACCACCGCCCCGGCGTAGTAGGGGTGTTCGGGGGAGGGGCCGAGGAAGCGCCGGGCCTCCTCCGCCACGGCCTCCAGGTGCCGCTCCAGCAGCCCGGCCTGCCGGGCGGACCCGTACCGCAGGCGCAGCCCCTGGAGGGCCCGCCGCTCGGCCGGCCCGCCCGCGGCCGCCGCCGGCCCGCCCGGCAGGGCCGCGTGCAGCGCGAGCACCCCCGCCAGCGCCAGCAACCGGGCCCCGAGCCGCCGCCGACTGGGTCCGGCGCCGGCCGGATCCCCGTCACCCTCTCCGGCCCCGGCGAGAACGGGAACGACGGCGCCACCACCGCCCCCGACCCCAACCGCAACACCCGCCACCCCGGCCCCGCCCGGTGTCGGGTTGCCGGTCCCGGCGCGTGCCAGGCTCCCGTCCGCTGTCCCGGCTGTGGCCGCCGGCCCGGTCCCGCCCGCCGCCCCCGCCGCGGCGCTGTCTGTCGCCCCGCTCCCGCCCGGTGCCGGGGTCCCGACCGGTGCAGGGGTTCCGGTCCCGTCCGCCCCCGGGGTTCCGCCCGGTGTCGGGGTTTCGGTCCCGCCCCGTGCGGGGGTTCCGGCCGGTGACGGGGCCGCCTCCCCGGCCGCGGCGTCGTCCGGCGCCCTGGTCCCGGCCGGTGTCGGGGGCGTGGCCGTGCTCCGGGCGGCGGATCCGGTTTCCGGCCCGGCTTCGCGACCGGCGGCCTTCCTCGCCCCGTGCCCCGTTCCGGCCCACGGCCCGGTGCCGTTCCCGCCCGCGGCGCGGGCGGCTCCGCCGTCGGCCGCCCCGCCGTCTCCCGTCGCGCCCGCCCCCGTCGCTGCCGTCATGATCGGCCCTCCTGTCCGCTTCGCACTGCCCTCCGCGCGCAGCTCCCGCGCCGCTTGCCGTATGCCGCCGGCCGCCGTGCTGCCCGCCGTTCACCGCCCGCGCCGTTCACCGGCCGCGCCGCTCGGCGCCTGCCGCCGCCCGCCGCCTGTCGTCGGGCCGGCGCCGGTGGGGTCGGCGCGGTCCGGGCCGGTGTGTGCCGGGTGCGCCCCCGCACGGACCCCGGATCCGCCGAGCCCGCCGCAGGCGTTCCGCACGCTACTGGGTATCTGCCCCTCCGCCGCGTACCCTCCGCACGGGCCGGGCCGGAAGAATCTGACACTGCATCAGAAATTCTCTTCCCTCGGCCGCCCCGCTACGGCATCCTCACGCCCATGGAGACGGAGCTCAGCAAGAAACTGGGAGTCGAGCACGCCATCTTCGGCTTCACGCCCTTCCCGGCGGTCGCCGCTGCCATCACCCGCGCCGGCGGCTTCGGCGTCCTCGGCGCGGTCCGCTACACCGCTCCCGGCGACCTGGAACGCGACCTCGACTGGATGCAGGCGCACACCGACGGCAAGCCCTACGGCCTCGACGTCGTCATGCCCGCCAAGAAGGCCGTCGACGGCGTCGGCGAGGCCGACATCGAGGCGATGATCCCGGCCGCCCACCGCGCCTTCGTCCGCGACACCCTCGCCAAGCACCACGTCCCCGAGCTCGCCGAGGGCGAGGCCTCGGGCTGGCGGATCACCGGCTGGATGGAGCAGGTCGCCCGGAGCCAGCTCGACGTCGCCTTCGACTACCCCATCAAACTCCTGGCGAACGCCCTCGGTTCCCCGCCCGCCGACGTCATCGCGCGCGCCCACGACCACGGGGTCCTCGTGGCCGCCCTCGCCGGCAGCGCCAAGCACGCCCGCCGCCACGCCGAGGCCGGCATCGACGTCGTCGTCGCCCAGGGCTACGAGGCCGGCGGCCACACCGGGGACATCGCCACCATGGTCCTGGTCCCCGAGATCGCCGACGCCGTCGCCCCGCTCCCCGTCCTCGCCGCGGGCGGCATCGGCAGCGGCGAGCAGATCGCCGCCGGGCTGGCCCTCGGGGCCCAGGGCGTCTGGCTCGGCTCCCTGTGGCTGACCACCACCGAGGCCGAACTGCACTCCCGCGCCCTCACCGAGAAGCTCCTCGCCGCCGGTTCCGGCGACACCGTCCGCTCCCGCGCCCTCACCGGCAAACCCGCCCGCCAGCTGCGCACCGAGTGGACCGACGCCTGGGACGACCCGGCCGGCCCCGGCGCCCTCCCCATGCCCCTCCAGGGCCTGCTGGTGGCCGAAGCCGTCTCCCGGATCCAGAAGTACGAGGTCCGCCCGCTGCTCGGCACCCCCGTCGGCCAGATCGTCGGCCGGATGAACTCCGAACGCAGCGTCCAGGCCGTCTTCGACGAGCTCACCGCCGGCTTCGAGCGCGCCATCGACCGCGTCATCCGCATCGCCGGCCGCTCCCGAGAGGTGTGATCAGCATGACCGACCCGTCCCAGCCCCCCAACGGCTTCTGGGCGCAGGCCGCCGCCGACCCCGGGCGCACCGTCCTCGTCACCCCCGAGGGCGAGGAGTGGTCGGCCGGACGGCTGCACGCCGACGTCAACCGCCTGGTCCACGGGCTGCGCGCCGCCGGGATGGAGAAGGGTGACGCCTTCGCCGTCGTCCTGCCCAACGGCGTCGAGTTCTTCACCGCCTACCTCGCCGCCTCCCAGGCCGGCTTCTACCTGGTCCCGGTCAACCACCACCTCGTCGGCCCCGAGATCGCCTGGATCGTCTCCGACTCCGGCGCCAAGGTCCTCATCGCCCACGAGCGCTTCGCGCAAGCCGCCACCGCCGCCGCCGACGAGGCCGGACTCCCGGCCGGCCACCGCTACGCCGTCGGAACCGTCCCGGGCTTCCGCCGGTACGCCGAACTCCTCGGCGGCCAGAGCGCG
This sequence comes from Streptomyces racemochromogenes, assembly GCF_044129415.1. GTDB lineage: Bacteria > Actinomycetota > Actinomycetes > Streptomycetales > Streptomycetaceae > Streptomyces > Streptomyces racemochromogenes_A. The sequence goes on along the minus strand of NZ_JBBDHD010000019.1, from coordinate 60,786 downwards.
GAGCCCCCCGCCGACCGCACCCTCGGCTGGGTCATGAACTACACCTCCGGCACCACCGGCCGCCCTCGGGGCATCCGCCGCCCCCTGCCCGGCAAACTCCCGGAGGAGACCTACCTCGGCGGCTTCCTCGGCATCTTCGGCATCCGCCCCTTCGACGGCAACGTCCACCTCGTCTGCTCGCCGCTCTACCACACCGCCGTGCTCCAGTTCGCGGGCGCGTCCCTGCACATCGGCCACCCGCTGGTGCTGATGGACAAGTGGGGCCCCGAGGAGATGCTGCGCCTGATCGACCGGCACGCCTGCACGCACACCCACATGGTGCCGACCCAGTTCCACCGCCTCCTCGCCCTCCCCCAGGAGACGAGGGACGCCTACGACGTCTCCTCCATGCGGCACGCCATCCACGGCGCCGCCCCCTGCCCCGACCACGTCAAACGGGCGATGATCGACTGGTGGGGCCGGTGCGTCGAGGAGTACTACGCGGCCAGCGAGGGGGGCGGGGCCTTCGCCACCGCCGAGGACTGGCTGAAGAAGCCGGGAACCGTCGGCAGGGCCTGGCCGATCAGCGAGCTCGCGATCTTCGACGACGACGGCAACCGGCTGCCGCCCGGAGAGCTGGGCACCGTCTACATCAAGATGAACACGGGCGGATTCAGCTACCACAAGGACGAGGGCAAGACCCGCAGGAACCGCATCGGCGACTTCTTCACCGTCGGCGACCTCGGCCTGCTCGACGACGAGGGCTACCTCTTCCTCCGCGACCGCAAGATCGACATGATCATCTCGGGCGGGGTGAACATCTACCCGGCCGAGATCGAGTCCGCCCTCCTCACCCATCCGGCGGTCGCGGACGCCGCGGCCTTCGGGATCCCGCACGACGGCTGGGGCGAGGAGGTCAAGGCCGTCGTCGAACCCGCCGAGGGTCACGAGGCGGGCGAGGAACTCGCCGCCGAGATCCTGCGCCACTGCGAAGGGCGGCTGGCCGGCTACAAGCGCCCGAAGTCGGTCGACTTCATCGAGACGATGCCCCGCGACCCCAACGGCAAGCTCTACAAGCGCCGCCTGCGCGACCCCTACTGGGAGGGCCGCGAGCGCGCGGTGTAGGACGCGGCCGACGTCACATGCCGACGGTCCCGTCGATCCGCTCCCGCAGCAGATCGGCGTGGCCGTTGTGCCGCGCGTACTCCTCGATCATGTGGATCAGCACCCACCGCAGCGACACCTTCCCCCGCCACGGGGACTCGCCCTCCACGTCCAGGTCGGGGGCCGCGGCGGTGAACCGGTCCGCGAACTCCACCTCCTCGCGCCAGGCCGCCCAGGCCCGCGCCGCGGCCCCCGGACCGGACACCGCGCCGTCGAAGTCCCCGTCCGGATCCGCCGCCGAGGAGAAGCGCGGCTCCACGTCCTGCCCGTCCAGCACCCGCCGGAACCAGTTCCGCTCCATATCGGCCAGATGGCGGACCAGGCCCAGCAGCGAGAGCGTCGACGGCTCCACCGACCGCCGGGACAACTCCTCGTCCAGCCCGGCGCACTTGAGCTCCAGCGTCGTGCGCTGGGCCGCCAGCATCGCCAGCAGCATCGGCCGCTCGTCGCCCGTCGCCGGGCCCTCGAACCGGTTCCCGCTCCGCGCGGCCTCGATCAGTTCCACTCGTCTCGTACGGTCACTCGTCATGTACGGATCATGATTCATCGCCGGGGCCGCCCGGAACCCCCGCCGCCCGCGGGAGCGCGCCGGACCGGCCGGCGGACAGATCCGTCATGTCGTGAGAAGTGCCACTCCGGCGCCCCGGCCGCGCGCCCCGCACCACGTCCGGGCGGCCGGTCTGGCACCTTGGCTGACATGAGTACGGCAACGCGCAGATCCCCCCTGACCGACTGGACCGTCCTGGTCCCCGTGGCGGCGCTCGCCGCGCTCGTCCTCAGCTGGGGCCGCGACCTGCCCGGAGTCCTGGTGGGCCTGGTCGCCCTCTGCCTCGCGGGCGCGGTCCTCGCGGCCGTCCACCACGCCGAGGTCGTCGCCCATCGGGTCGGCGAACCCTTCGGCTCGCTCGTCCTCGCGGTCGCCGTCACCGTCATCGAAGTGGCCCTCATCGTCACCCTGATGGCCGGAGGCGGGGACAAGACCGCCTCCCTCGCCCGCGACACCGTCTTCGCCGCCGTCATGATCACCTGCAACGGCATCGTCGGCCTGTCCCTGCTCGTGGGCGCCCTGCGCAACCGGGTCGCCGTGTTCAACGCCGAGGGGTCCGGCGCGGCCCTCGCCACCGTCGCCACCCTGGCCACACTCAGCCTGGTCCTGCCGACCTTCACCACCAGCAAGCCGGGCCCCGAGTTCTCCAGCGCCCAGCTGACCTTCGCCGCCGTCGCCTCCCTCGCCCTGTACGGGCTGTTCATCGCCGTCCAGACGGTCCGCCACCGGGACTACTTCCTGCCCGTGGCCACCGCGAACACCCCCGACGGCGAGGACGGGCACGCCGATCCGCCCACCGCCCGAGCCGCCCTCACCAGCCTCGGCCTGCTGCTCGTCGCCCTCGTCGCGGTCGTCGGCAACGCCAAGGCCGTCTCCCCGACCATCGAGAAGGGCGTCGCCGACGCCGGACTCCCCCAGGCCGTCGTCGGCGTCATCATCGCCCTGCTCGTCCTGCTCCCGGAGACCCTCGCCGCCGTCCGCGCCGCCCGCCGGGACCGGGTCCAGACCAGCCTCAACCTCGGCTACGGCTCCGCCATCGCCAGCATCGGCCTGACCATCCCGGCCATCGCCCTGGCCTCCGTCTGGCTGAAGGGCCCGCTGCTCCTCGGCCTCGGCCCCACCCACATGGTGCTGCTCACCCTGACCGTGGTGGTCGGCGCCCTCACCCTCGTGCCCGGCCGCGCCACGCTCCTCCAGGGCGGGGTGCACCTCGTCCTGCTGGCCGCCTACCTCTTCCTGGCCGTCAGCCCGTAGCGCCCGCCGGGGTCGGCGCCGCGTACAGCGCGATCCCGGCCGCCCGCGGCTCGGCGGCCGAGTCGGCGAGCGCCCGCCGCGGGCCCACGCGTGCGGGATGCCGTACTCGGTGTACCGGATGACGGCCGAGAGCCCGCCGCCGGACGCCGAGGAGCCCGCGGGGGCCGGCGGCCCTTTGCAGCCGCCCCGACGGACTGTCAACACCCCGCTGCGGCAGGCCGCCGCACCGATCTTGACCAGGCCGCGCCGCGGGACGAGGATCGCGCCATGACGGCAGTACGGCACCACACGGTCGACGGACTCCTGCGCGCCGCCGCCCGGCGCCACCCCGACAGGACGGCCCTGCGCTACCGGGAGCGGACCTGGACGTACCGGGAACTCGACGCGGCGGTCTCCACCGGCGCCGCCGTTCTGCGGCAGCGGTACGGGCTGGCCCCCGGCGACCGGGTCGCGGCCTTCGCCCACAACTCGGACGCCTACCTGATCGCCTTCCTCGCCTGCGCCCGGGCCGGGCTCACCCACGTCCCGGTCAACCAGAACCTCACCGGCGACGACCTGGCGCACATCCTCGGCGACTGCGCGAGTGCCCTGGTCCTGGCGGACCCGGCCCTGGCGGACCGGGTCCCCGGCGGGCACCCCGTACGGGCCCTGCGCGACGCGCCCGGCTCCTTCCTCGCCGAGCTGGCCGGCCCCCGGCCCCACGAGGCCTCCTGCGACCCCTCCGCGGTGGTGCAGCTGCTGTACACCTCGGGGACCACGGCCCTGCCCAAGGGCGCGATGATGACGCACCGGGCGCTGGCGCACGAGTACGAGAGCGCGATCGACGCCCTGGACCTCGCGCAGGAGGACCGCCCGGTCCACTCGCTGCCGCTGTACCACTCCGCGCAGATGCACGTGTTCCTGCTGCCGTACCTGGCGGTGGGCGCGGACAACACCGTCCTGGACGGGCCGGCCGCCGAGGAGCTCTTCGACCTGGTGGAGTCGGGCCGGGCCGACAGCCTGTTCGCGCCGCCCACCGTGTGGATCGCGCTGGCGAACCATCCGCAGTTCGCCGAACGGCGGCTGGGCGCCCTGCGCAAGGCCTACTACGGGGCCTCCGTCATGCCGGTCCCGGTCCTGGAACGGCTGCGGGAGCGGCTGCCGGGGCTGGGCTTCTACAACTGCTTCGGGCAGAGCGAGATCGGCCCGCTGGCCACCGTGCTGGGGCCGGACGAGCACGAGGGGCGGATGCAGTCCTGCGGCCGGCCGGTGCTGCACGTGGAGGCCAAGGTGGTCGACGAGGACGGAGCCGAGGTCCCCGACGGCACGGCGGGCGAGGTGGTCTACCGCTCGCCGCAGCTGTGCCTGGGCTACTGGAACGACGGGGAGGCCACCCGCACGGCCTTCCGGGACGGCTGGTTCCGCTCCGGTGACCTCGCCGTGCGGGACGCGGAGGGCTACTTCACCGTCGTCGACCGGGTCAAGGACGTCATCAACTCGGGCGGGGTGCTCGTCGCCTCCCGGCAGGTGGAGGACGTGCTCTACACCCATCCGGGGGTGGCCGAGGCGGCCGTCGTGGGGCTCTCCGACGCGCGGTGGATCGAGGCGGTCACGGCCGTGGTCGTCCCGCGCGGGGAGGTCACGGAGGCCGAGCTGATGGCGTACGCCCGCGAGCGGCTCGCCCACTTCAAGGCTCCGAAGCGGGTGCTGTTCGTGGAGGCCCTGCCGCGCAACGCCAGCGGCAAGATCCTCAAGCGGGAGCTCCGCGACCGCCTCGGCAGCCCCTGAACCCCGCGCCGGCCGGGTCCCGCGCGGTACGGACCCGGCCGGCGGCAGAGGCGGGGCGGCTCAGGCGTCGAAGTCGGTGCCCCGGCTGACGGACTCCCAGGCAAGGGCCTCCTCGCGGGCCGCGTCGGCGTGCGCGAGGATCGCGTCGAGGGCGTCGTTGCCCAGGGCCAGCCGCAGCGGGGTCTCCTTCGCGTCCAGCGCGGCCAGGATCGCGGCGGCGGCCTTGACCGGGTCGCCGGGCTGCTTGCCGTCGCTGTCGGGCAGGCCGCTGCGCACCGCGCCGACGGTGTCCGCGTAGGCGGGCAGGACGTCGGCCGACTGCTGGAGGGCGGAGCCGCCCGCGAACCCGGTACGGAAGGCGCCGGGCTCCACGATCAGCGTCCTGATCCCGAAGGGGGCGACCTCGCCGCGCAGCGCCTCCGTGAGGCCCTCCAGGGCGAACTTGGTCGCCGAGTAGGCGCCGACGCCCGGGAAGGACAGCCGGCCGCCCATGCTGCTCATCTGCACGATCGCCCCGGAGCCGCGCTCGCGCATGTGCGGCAGCGCGGCGCGGATCAGCGCGGCCGGGCCGAAGAAGTGCAGCTCCATCAGGTCGCGGAGCTCGGCCTCGGAGGTCTCCTCGACCGCTCCGATCAGGCCCCGGCCCGCGTTGTTGACCAGGACGTCGATCCGGCCGAACCGGTCCACGGCCTCGGCGACGACCTCCCCGGCGCGCGCCGTGTCCGTCACGTCCGCCGCGACCGGTACCAGCCGCTCCGGGTGGGCGGCCGCCAGGCCGTCGAGGGCGGCGGTCCGGCGGGCCGTCGCGACGACCGTGTCCCCGGCCGCGAGCGCGGCCTCCGCGAGCGTCCGCCCGAAGCCCGAGGAAGCCCCGGTGATCAGCCATACCCGGCCTGCGGCGAGATCCTGTGCAGACATCAATCCCCCTGATATCAAACGGTGTTGTGGGTGGTGCAGGTGTGATCCTGCCATGTTCGGGCCCGCCGGGCTCAGTCCTGTCCCGGATCATGAGAAGGGCCCTCGGCGGAGCCGAGGAGTCCGCCGGCCCGCAGCCGCCGCAGGGTGCGGTGCTCGTGGACGAGACGGCCCACCAGCGCCCCGCCGTAGACCACGAAGCCGACGCCGACCAGCCAGGACTGGACGACCAGCAGCGTGCCGAACGGGCCGTACGTCACCGCGTTCGAGGCGATCAGCGGCGAGAACACCAGCTGCGAGAAGACCCGCAGGCCGAGCAGGCCGACACTGGTCGCCACCGCCCCCGGGAACAGGGCGACCCAGCGCACCCGCCCGCCCAGCAGCAGCCGTCCGGAGCTCCAGAAGAACAGACAGGTGCCGACCAGGTCGCTGATGGTGCCCAGGACCGCCCCCGCCCTGCTGGTGGAAGGCGCGGGGATCCCGACGAGCAGCGCCAGGTAGCAGACCAGCAACGCCAGCCACACCACGTGCCGCCACATGGTGTGCCAGCGGGCCGTGGGCAGGTCCCACACCTTCTCGTAGCCGGTCTGCACGGCGGAACCGAAGGTCAGCCCGAACACCGCGAGGGCCGCCAGCCCGAAGGCGGTCGTCCGCTCCAGCGCCAGGTCGGCCGCACCGAACAGCATCTCGACCTTGGCGCGGGAGGCCGCGGTGACCCCGAGGGCCTGCCCCAGCCAGCGCCCGAACCCCGAACCGCTGCCCGGCGCCGCGGCCGCGACGACCACCAGCAGAGGCACCAGGGTGAGGAACCCGAGGGCGGCGAAGCCCATCGCCCGGTGCATCAGCTCGATCTCGCGGCCCCGGCTCCAGGCGAGGCCCGCGGGGGAGGCCAGGAGCCGGTGGTGCAGCTGCCGGAGGATCGAGATCACACCCCATCCCCTACCCGGGCCGGGCGGGCGGTTCCCGGAAGCCGCGCCGAAGTGGGGCCGAAGGGGTGGTGCGGCCCGCCGGACGGCGCGTCCCCGCACCGCCCGCGTCTCAGCCCTCCACGGCATCCGCCCCGGCCGCGCGCAGGTCCCTCACCCGCTTGATCTTGCCGACCGAGCGCTCCAGGCTCTCCGGCTCCACCACCTCCACCCCGACGGACACCCCGACCCCCTCCTTGACGGCCCGGGCCAGCTCCGAGGCCGCTGCCCGGCGCTGTCCGGCATCGGCCTCCCGGCGCGCCTCCACCCGTACGGTCAGGGCGTCCATCCGTCCCTGCCGGGTCAGCCGCAGCTGGAAGTGCGGGGCGAGGGCGGGGGTGCGCAGGATCATCTCCTCGATCTGCGTGGGGTAGAGGTTCACCCCCCGCAGGATGATCATGTCGTCGCTGCGGCCCGTCACCTTCTCCATCCGGCGGAAGGCCGGCCGGGCGGTGCCCGGCAGCAGCCGCGTCAGATCCCGGGTGCGGTATCTGACGAGGGGCATGGCCTCCTTGGTGAGGGAGGTGAACACCAGCTCGCCGGGCTCGCCGTCCGGCAGCACCGCCCCGGTCAGCGGGTCGACGATCTCGGGGTAGAAGTGGTCCTCCCAGATGTGGAGCCCGTCCTTGTGCGAGGCGAATTCCTGCGCCACGCCCGGCCCCATGACCTCCGAGAGGCCGTAGATGTCGACGGCGTCGATGCCCAGCCGGTCCTCGATCTCCCGGCGCATCTCCTCGGTCCAGGGTTCCGCGCCGAACACGCCCGTCCGCAGGGAGGTCGAGCGCGGGTCCATCCCCTGGCGCTCCATCTCGTCGAGCAGCGTGAGCATGTAGGAGGGGGTCACCATGATGACCTCCGGCCGCAGGTCCTGGATCAGCCGGACCTGGCGGTCCGTCATGCCCCCCGAGGCCGGGACGACGGTACAGCCCAGCCGCTCCGCCCCGTAGTGGGCGCCGAGGCCCCCGGTGAACAGCCCGTAGCCGTACGCGATGTGCACGATCTGGCCCGGCCGGGCACCCGCCGCGCGCAGGGACCGCGCGACCAGGCCGGACCAGGCGGTGAGGTCCCCGTCGGTGTAGCCCACCACGGTGGGGCGGCCGGTGGTGCCGCTGGAGGCGTGCAGGCGGCGGACGTCGGCGCGCGGGACGGCGAACATCCCGAAGGGGTACTGGCCGCGCAGGTCGGCCTTGGTGGTCAGGGGGAAGAGCGCCAGGTCGGCCAGGGAGTGGCAGTCGTCGGGATGCACCCCCGCCTTGTCGAAGGCCTCGCGGTAGAAGGGCACGCGGTCGTAGACCCGGTGCAGGGTCGCCCGCAGCCGCGTGAGCTGGAGGGCCGCCAGCTCGTCGCGGCCGAGCCGTTCCCCCTCGTCGCCGCTGCCGGGATCTCCGGGGTCTTCCTGACCGTCGAGCTCCGTGTACGCCGCCATCGCCGTCACCTCACACACCAAGGACCGAGCCAACCCAACCGAACGTTCATTCGGTAGATTGCCGGACCCCGGCACGCAAATCAATGACTCGAACGAGTGATCGTCCGCCAGGTCGCGGACGTGGAGGCGCTCCGTGTCCACCTCGGCCCGGAGCCATGGACGTCCTCGGCCGGTCGGCGGCCGGCGCCGAGGGGCGGGCGCCGCGCCGTACGACACGGCGACCGAGGCCCTCGGCAGGCTCCTCCCGGGCCCGGCCGCCGACGAGGACCGGAACCTCGCCGCCCCGCGGCCTCCGCCGGGCGCGGTTCACGGGAGAGGCGCTCGTGCCGGCGGGGGAGCCCGACGGGGGGCGACGCCGCCCCGGGGCCGGCCCCCGGGGTGGTGCGGCGGTCAGGAGCCCGCGTCGGCCTCCGTGGCCACCGCCTTCGCCCAGCGGTAGTCCGCCTTGCCGCTCGGCGAGCGCTGGATCGCCGGGGCGACGACCAACTGGCGCGGGATCTTGTACCCCGCCAGCCGGGTCCGGCAGTGCCGCTGGATCTCCTCCAGCGAGGGCTCCGGCGCGCCCGCCCGTACCTGCACCACCGCCGCGACACGGCTGCCCCAGGTCGGGTCCGGGACCCCCGCCACCAGGGCGTCGTACACGTCCGGATGGGACTTCAGGGCCTGCTCGACCTCCTCCGGGTACACCTTCTCGCCGCCGGTGTTGATGCACTGCGAACCCCGCCCGAGGACGGTGACGATCCCCTCCTCGTCGACCGTCGCCATGTCACCCAGCAGCACCCAGCGCTCCGAACCCTTCCGGAAGAACGTCTCCGCCGTCTTCACCGGGTCGTTGTAGTAGCCCAGCGGAACGTGCCCGCGCTGCGCGAGCCGCCCCGGCACGCCCACCGCCACCGGCTCGTGCGTCACCGGGTCCACCACCTGTGTCCGGTCGTTGACCTGGAGCCGGAACCCCTTCTCCGGGCCGGAGTCGTCCGTGGCCCGCCCGTTCGAACCCGACTCCGAAGAACCGAAGTTGTTCAGCAGCACCACGTTCGGCACGAGCCGACGGAACTCGGCGCGCACCGACTCCGACATGATCGCCCCCGACGAGGAGACGCTGAACAACGAGGACAGGTCCGTCCCCTTCAGCGGCCCGTTCAGGGCGTCGATCAGCGGCCGGAGCATCGCGTCGCCCACCAGCGACACGCTCGACACCTTCTCCTTCTCGATGGTGCGCAGCACCTCCTCGGGCGCGTACTTGCGGTGGATCACCACGCGCTGGCCGTAGTTGAAGGCGATGAACGAGGTCAGGGTCGAGGTGCCGTGCATCAGCGGCGGAGCCGGGAAGAAGGTCAGGCCCGCGCCGCGCGCCGCGACCCGCTCCGCGAGCTCCTCCGGCCGCTTGACGGGTTCGCCCGAGGGCTCTCCGCCGAACAGCCCGGCGAAGAACAGGTCTTCGGCCCGCCACATCACCCCCTTGGGCATGCCGGTGGTGCCGCCGGTGTAGATGATGAACAGGTCGTCGGGGCTGCGCGGGGGGAAGCCGCGCTCCGGGGACCCGGACGCCTCGGCGTCCCCGTACGCCACGGGGGCGATGGCCGGCTCCGGTGCGCCGGGGGGCGTGGCGCCGACACGGAGCAGGTGGCGCAGTTTCGGTGTCCGCGGCAGCGCGGCGGTGACCCGCTCCGTGAACTCGCCCTCGAAGACGAGGGCGGCGAGGTCGGCGTCGTTGTAGAGGTAGACCAGCTCCTCCTCCACGTAACGGTAGTTGACGTTCACCGGGACCAGGCGGGCCTTGAGGCAGGCCAGCACCGTCTGGAGGTACTCGACGCCGTTGTAGAGGTGCAGCCCCACGTGTTCGCCGGGCAGCAGGCCGCTGTCGGTGAGGTGGTGCGCGACGCGGTTCGCGGCGGCGTCCAGCTCGGCGTACGTCAGGCGGCGCTCGGCGCCGGTCCCGGGGTGGTCCACGTACACCAGCGCCTCGCGGTCGGGGACCACGTCCACGACCGACTCGAACAGGTCGGCAAGGTTGTACTCCACCGTTCCTCCTCCTGACCCGGACCGGGCGGCCGGTCTGCTCGGCGGTCATTAGAGCGTCGCCCGGCGCAACTGGGAAGGGCGCGCGGGCAAGAAAACTGACTGGGCGTCAGAAAACTCTTGAACTGCACCCTGCCCTCCTGCAACCTGTTCTAGGTCTCAAGACGGGAGGACGGCAATGGGTGGGACGGAACACCTCACCGTGGACCGCCGGGGCGCCACGCTGGTGCTCACCATGAACAGGCCGGAGGCGAAGAACGCGCTCTCGCTCCCCCTGCTGGTCGGGCTGTACGACGGCTGGCTGGAGGCGGACGCGGACGACGGGATCCGCTCGGTGGTCCTCACGGGCGCCGGCGGGGACTTCTGCGCCGGGATGGACCTCAAGGCGCTGGCCGGGAAGGGCATGGCGGGCGACCGGTACCGCGACCGGCTCAAGGCCGACCCCGACCTCCACTGGAAGGCGATGCTGCGCCACCACCGGCCGCGCAAGCCGGTGATCGCGGCGGTGGAGGGGTACTGCGTGGCCGGCGGCACGGAGATCCTCCAGGGGACCGACATCCGGGTCGCGGGCGCCGGGGCCACGTTCGGGCTGTTCGAGGTCAGGCGCGGGCTGTTCCCGATCGGCGGCTCCACGGTCCGGCTGCCACGGCAGATACCGCGCACGCACGCGCTGGAGATGCTGCTCACCGGCCGCCCGTACACGGCGGAGGAGGCGGCGCGGATCGGGCTCGTGGGGCGGCTGGTGCCCGACGGGACGGCACTGGACGCGGCGCTGGAGATCGCCGAACGGGTGAACGCGTGCGGGCCGTTGGCGGTGGAGGCGGTGAAGGCCTCCGTCTACGAGACGGCCGGGATGACGGAGGAGGAGGGACTGGCGTCCGAACTGGCCCGGGGCTGGCCGGTCTTCGACACCGCCGACGCGAAGGAGGGAGCGCGGGCGTTCGCGGAGAAGCGGCCACCCCTGTACCGAAGGGCCTGACGGCCCGATGCCCGGCCCCCCGCGGCCCAACCCCCCGGTGGCTGCGCCCCCGAACCCCGCGAGGGGCGCGCCCCGCCCCTCCCGGGGCTGCGGCCCGGTGCGTTGCGCTCCGGCCCCCGGGCTGCGCCCCGGACCCGTGGGGGCTCCGCCCTCGACCCCTCGGGGCGTGCCCCGACCCCGGGGGCTGCGCCCCGACTCCTCCCAGGGGCCACTCCGTTACCGGTGGGGGCTCCGCTCTCGACCCCCTGTGGTGCCCGACCGCCGGTGGCGCCCCAGACCTGTTGGGGTTCCGCTCCCGTCCCCTCGGGGTGCACCCCGACCCTGGGGCGCACCCCGACTCCCTCCCGGGGCCACCCGCGACCCGGTGGGGGATTCGCCCTCGACCCCCTGCGGTGCCCGACCGCCGGGGCTGCGCCCCGGACCCCGTGGGGCTCCGCTTCCGACCCCTCGGGGGTGCGGCCCGCACCCCGTTGGGTCGCATCTCCGGACCCGCGCGGGGTGCGTTCCGGGGCTGGGTCCCCGCATCCGGCGGGGCTTCGGCCCCCGGGGGCAGTCGTTTCGCTTCCGACCCTTCCAGTATCGGAGACCGTTCATGACAGCAGCCGCTTCGCCGCCCGAGGTGCTGCGTGCGCCCCTCGTCGTCGAGTTCCCGTTCACCCGGTCCCTCGGGCCCGTTCAGAGCGCCTTCCTCACCGGGCTCCGCGAACGCGTCGTCCTCGGCGTACGGACCTCCGCCGGCACGGTGATGGTGCCGCCCGTCGAGTACGACCCCGCCACCGCCGAGGAGCTCCGCGAGCTCGTCGAGGTCGCACCCACCGGGACCGTCACCACCTGGGCCTGGAACGGCGAGCCCCGCCCCCAGCAGCCCCTCGGCACCCCCTTCGCCTGGGTGCTGGTGCGGCTCGACGGCGCCGACACCGCCCTCCTGCACGCCCTCGACGCCCCCGGCCCCGACGCCGTCCGCACCGGCATGCGGGTCCGCGTGCGCTGGGCGGCCGAACGCACCGGCGCCATCACGGACATCGCCTGCTTCGAGCCGGAAGAGGAAGAGGAAGGGCGAGGGGAGCGGCGGGGCGGCGCCGTCCCGCACGACGGCGTGTTCGACGACCCCGTCACCGGAATCGTCGCCGAGGCCCGCCTGGACTACACCTACAGCCCCGGCCGTGCCCAGACCGCCTACATCAACGCCCTCTCCGAGCGGCGGACCGTCGGCGAGCGCTGCCCCTCCTGCCACAAGGTGTACGTCCCTCCGCGCGGAGCCTGCCCCACCTGCGGGGTCGCCACCACCGACCGGGTGGAGGTCGGTCCGGCCGGCACCGTCACCACCTTCTGCATCGTCAACATCAAGGCGAAGAACCTCGACATCGAAGTGCCGTACGTGTACGCCCACATCGCCCTCGACGGCGCCGGCCTCGCCCTCCACGGCCGGATCGGCGGCATCCCGTACGACCAGGTCCGCATGGGCCTGCGCGTCGAACCGGTGTGGACCGAGGGCGGCCGCTACCCCGACCACTACCGCCCCACCGGCGAACCGGACGCGGACTACGACGCGTACAAGGAGCTCATCTGATGCCCAGGACGAGCAGGCACGCGCGCGAGGTGGCCGTCGTCGCCTTCGCCCAGAGCGACCACCGGCGCCGCACCGACGAACTCAGCGAAGTCGAGATGGTCATGCCGGTGCTGCACCGGGTGCTGGACGCGACCGGCCTGAAGACCGGCGAGATCGGCTTCACCTGCTCCGGTTCCAGCGACTACCTCGCCGGCCGGGCCTTCTCCTTCACCATGACCCTCGACGGCGTCGGCGCGTGGCCGCCGATCTCCGAGTCGCACGTCGAGATGGACGGCGCCTGGGCGCTCCACGAGGCCTGGGTCAAGATCCAGACGGGCGAGGCCGACACCGCGCTCGTCTACGCGTACGGAAAGTCCTCCCCGGGCTCCGTGCGCGACGTCCTCACCCGCCAGCTCGACCCCTACTACCTCGCCCCCCTCTGGCCCGACTCCGTGGCCCTGGCCGCCCTCCAGGCCCGGGCGCTCATCGACGCGGGCGAGACCGACGAGCGGGCCCTCGCCGCCATCGGCGCCCGCAGCCGGGCCGACGCCGCGGACAACCCGCACGCCCAGCTCCGCGGAACCATCCCGCAGGGCGGCTACCAGGTGGCGCCCCTGCGCACCGGGGACTGCCCGCCCATCGGCGACGGGGCCGCCGCCGTCATCCTGGCCGCCGGCGACACCGCCCGCCGGCTGTGCGGGCGGCCCGCCTGGATCACCGGCATCGACCACCGCATCGAGGCCCACGCCCTGGGCCTGCGCGACCTCACCGACTCCCCGTCCACCCGGACCGCCGCCGAGCACGCCGGGCTCTTCGACGCCCCGGTGGACACCGCCGAACTGCACGCGCCGTTCTCCTCCCAGGAGGTCGTCCTGCGCAAGGCGCTCGCCCTGGGCGAGGACGTCACCGTCAACCCCTCGGGCGGCGCCCTCGCCGCCAACCCCGTCATGGCCGCCGGCCTGATCCGCATCGGCGAGGCCGCCGCCCGGATCCACCGCGGGGAGTCCGACCGGGCCGTCGCCCACGCCACCTCCGGCCCCTGCCTCCAGCAGAACCTGGTCGCCGTCCTGGAAGGGGACCGAGCATGAGCGGATCGGACGCGACGTCCGGCAAGGAGCCGGTGGCCGTCGTCGGCGTCGGCCAGACCAAGCACGTCGCCGCCCGCCACGACGTCTCCCTCGCCGGCCTGGTCCGCGAGGCGGCGGTCCGCGCCCTCGCCGACGCGGAACTGACCTGGGCGGACGTCGACGCGGTCGTCATCGGCAAGGCCCCCGACTTCTTCGAGGGGGTGATGATGCCGGAGCTCTACCTCGCCGACGCCCTGGGGGCCGTCGGCAAGCCGATGCTCCGCGTGCACACGGCCGGCTCGGTCGGCGGGTCCACGGCGCTCGTCGCCGCCAACCTCGTCGCCGCCCGGGTCCACCGTACCGTCCTGACCCTGGCCTTCGAGAAGCAGTCCGAATCGAACGCCATGTGGGGGCTGTCCCTGCCCGTCCCGTTCCAGCAGCCGCTGCTGGCCGGGGCCGGCGGGTTCTTCGCCCCGCACGTGCGCGCCTACATGCGGCGCACCGGCGCGCCGGACACGGTGGGCTCGCTGGTGGCGTACAAGGACCGGCGCAACGCTCTGAAGAACCCGTACGCGCACCTGCACGAGCACGACATCACCCTGGAGAAGGTCCAGGCCTCGCCCATGCTGTGGGACCCGATCCGCTACTCCGAGACCTGCCCCTCCTCGGACGGGGCCTGCGCGATGGTCCTCACCGACCGGGCGGGCGCGGCCCGTTCTCCCCGTCCCCCCGCCTGGGTGCACGGCGGGGCCATGCGCAGCGAACCGACGCTCTTCGCGGGCAAGGACTTCGTCTCCCCGCAGGCCGGCAAGGACTGCGCCGCCGACGTCTACCGCCAGGCCGGCGTCACCGACCCGCGCCGGGAGATCGACGCGGTCGAGATGTACGTCCCCTTCTCCTGGTACGAGCCCATGTGGCTGGAGAACCTCGGCTTCGCGCAGGAGGGGGAGGGCTGGAAGCTCACCGAGGCCGGGGTCACCGAACTCGACGGCGACCTCCCCGTCAACCCCTCCGGGGGCGTCCTGTCCACCAACCCCATCGGTGCCTCCGGCATGATCCGCTTCGCGGAGGCGGCCCTCCAGGTCCGCGGCCTGGCGGGGGAGCACCAGGTGCCGGACGCCCGCCGGGCCATGGGCCACGCGTACGGCGGCGGCGCGCAGTTCTTCGCCATGTGGCTGGTCGGGGCCGAACGACCGGACAGCTGAGCGGGGCGGGCGCGCCGCACGACCACGGGTTACGGTCCGTGGTCTGTGCGGCACGCGCCGCGATGGCTACCCTGGGCCCCCGGACGACGACGTACCGGGAGGAGCAGGCAGATGGCCGACAGGACGACGACGCGGACCCTCGCTGACGTGGGCAGGCCCGAGCTCGATCTCAGCGGGGCCGACTGGCAGCCGAGCAGGCGGGGCGCGGGCGACCTGCAGGTCGCCTTCGTGGAGGGGTTCATCGCCATGCGCGACAGCGACCGCCCCGGCGAGCCGTCCCTGGTCTTCGCCCCCAACGGGTGGCGCAAGTTCGTCCTCGGCGCCAGGGCCGGCCGCTTCGACCTGGCCTAGGGGCTGTTGCCGAGCTCGTGTCCGGTGCCCGCGGTGTCCGGTGCGTGCTCCCGGCGTGCCGGCCGGAGGCCCTCGTACCGGACGTACGGCCCCTGCGGCGGGCGTACGCGCCGGGCGCCGTGCGGGGCTTTCGCGACGTCCCCCGGCTAGACGGCCGCGTCACGGCTTCGGGCGTCCCCGCGGGCGGTCAGCCGCAGGGCCACCTGGAGCTCGTGCTCGCCGGACACGGTGCCGAGGTGCTCCCCGGCGAAGGCCTCCTCCAGGACGGCGCGCACCCGGCGCACCGGCTCGGCGGCGCCGTCCAGCTCGGCCGTCACGGACGATGCCGGACGGACCGCCGGAGCCGGTGCGCCGGGTGCGCGCCGGCGGACGTCGACCGTCACCGCCCAGATGCTCGGGGGCGCGGCGGGGCCGGCGGTGGCCCGGGCCGGGACGGCGGCCGGCGGGGACATCCCGGGGAACGCCTCCGCCAGCACACCCAGCACGGCCTCGGCCCCCTCCGGCTCACAGTGGCTGACCAGCACGTTCACCTCGGCCTCGGCCGAGGCCCCCTCCGGCACGGCCCCCTCCGGCAGAGACCCTCCCGCGACGGCCCCCTCCGGCAGGGACCCTTCCCCTACGGCCCCCTCCGGCACGGCCCCTTGCGCTACGGGCCCCTCCGCTGCGGGCGACTCCGCTACGGGCGCCTCCGCTGCGGGCGACTCCGCGACGGGCCGCTCCGCCCTCGACCCCTCCGGGGTCCCCGCCGGCTGCGAGCCTTCCGCGGCCGACCGCGCCGCGTCCACGCGGGCCGGGTCGGCCGACGGGCCCGCGCCCGTCCCCGTGCGGGAGGGCACCCCGGGCGGCCGGCCGTGCTCGTCCACCATCGCCCCCCTGTCCGGGAGCGGCGCGGCGCCCCGCTCCGGTTGCTCGTGGCCGCGGTTCGTGTCCATCCTTCGCCTCCGGGTCGGGGCACGGTCCCGCGCGGAGCCCGGGGCCGGCCGTGGACCGGCACGTCAGGGTGCCTCACCTGGCGACTGTCCCCGGACGGCCGCCGCAAACCCGCCACCCGCACCCGGCCCCGCCCGTACGGGGCGACATCCGGAAGAGAAGATCGGATTCTTTCCCGGGAGGGGCAGCCCCCGCACCGCGCGCGGGCGTACGCTGATCTCCCGAACCGGCCTGGGGGGTACCAGCCATGACGGACCGCCGGACCCGCACGCGGCGCACGCTCTTCGAACGCGAAAACGAACTCGTCATCGTCGACGAGGCCCTGGACCGGCTCACCGGCGGCGGCCCCGACGCGTCCGGCGGGCTGCTCGCCCTCTCCGGCCCGGCCGGCCTCGGCAAGACCACCCTCCTCGCCGAAGTGCGCCGCCGCTCCCTCGCCCGCTCCTGCACCCTCCTGGCCGCACGCGGCGGCGAACAGGAGCAGAGCCAGCCCTTCCACGTCGCCCGGCAGCTCATCCAGCCCCACCTCGCCGGCCGCCCCGAGGCCGAGCTGCGCGAGGCGCTCGGCGGCTGGTACGCCATCGTCGGCCCCGCCCTGGGCCTGTGCGCCCCCGAACAGGGCGCCCCGCCCGACCCCCAGGGCCTGCGCGACGGGCTCGACTGGGTGCTCACCCACCTCACCGTCCACCGCGCCCCCGTCGTCCTCGTCCTCGACGACGCCCACTGGGCCGACCCCGAGTCCCTCGGCTGGCTCGCCGCCTTCGCCCCGCGCGCCGAGCAGCTCCCGCTGCTCCTCGTCGTCGCCTACCGCCCCGACGAACTCCCGGCGCACGCCGAGGCCTTCCGCACCCTGCCCGGCCGGGCGGGCCGGCGCCCGCTCCACCTCGCCCCGCTCACCGAGGCCGCCGTCGCCACCCTGGTCCGCGAGACGGTCGGGGCCCACGCCGAGGACGCCTTCTGCCACGAAGCCTGGGCCGTCACCACCGGCAACCCCTTCGAGGCCGTCGAACTCACCGCCAAGGTCCGCAGCAGCGGCATCACCCCCGTCGGGTCCAGCGCCCCGCTGCTGCACGACCTCGCCGCCGCCCAGCGGGGCAGCGGCCTCGTCGCCCGCCTCCACAGCCTCGGCCCCTCCACCGTCCGCTTCGCCTGGGCGTGCGCCGTCCTGGGCACCGCCATCCCCCGGCGGATCGCCGCCCGCGTCGCCGGACTCGGCGCCGAGGAGGCCGCCGGGGCCACCTGGCGGCTGCGTGACGCCCGCATCCTGTCGGCGCCCCCGGCGGACGCCGACGACGAGGACACCGGGCTGGAGTTCGTCCACCCGCTCATCGCCACCGCCATCTACCGGGCCATCCCCGACGCCCTGCGGGTCGCCCTGCACGGCAAGGCCGCGGCCGCCGTGGTCGACGCCGGACTCGGATCCTCCGCCGCCGCCCGCCACCTCCTGGAGACCCACCCCGAGAACGACCCCTGGGTGGTGCGCACCCTGCGCGAGGCCGCCGCCGAGAACCTCCGCGCCGGCGCCCCCGAAGCCGCCCGCCGCCAGCTCGCCCGCGCCCTCCAGGAACCCCCGGACTTCGGCGAACGCGCCGCCGTGCTCTACGAACTGGGCTGCGCCTCCCTGCTCACCGAACCCGCCACCACCGTCAACCACCTGCGCGCCGCCCTCGCCGAACCCTCCGACGACCCGGCGCTCCGCCAGGGCATCGTCATCCGGCTCGCCCAGGTCCTGGCCCACAGCGACCACCTGCGGGCCGCCTCCGAACTCCTCGCCGCGGAGATACCCCGGACCCACGACCCGCGCGCCCGGCTGCGCCTGCAGTCCGAGCAGTTCATGTGGGACGCCTTCGACGCCGCCGAACCCGACTCCCCGGCCCGCTCCCGGCGCCTCGCCAAACTCGCCGACCGGCTCACCGGCCGGGACCTCACCGAGCGGTACGTCATCGGACTGCGCGCCTGGGACGCCTGCCTGCGCGGCGAACCCCTGGAGGTCTCCCTCCACCACGCCGGACGGGTCCTGGAACAGCCCTTCAGCTGGGCGCACGAGGACCGGGGCTTCGAGGTCCCGGTGCTCGCCGCCATGGTCCACATGTACGCCGACCGGCCGGGCCGTGCCGAGGAGCTCTTCGAGGCCGGCACCGCCGAGTTCGAACGCCAGGGCTGGCACGGCGCCCACCTGTCCTTCGCCTACAGCCTGCGCGCCTACGTCCGCTACCGGCGCGGCCGCCTCGCCGAGGCCGAGGAACTGGCCCGGGCCGGCCTGCGGCTCGCCGAGCGGGTGGGCCGCCGCACCCCCGTGCACTGGTACGCCATCACCATCCTCATCACCACCCTGCTCGCCCGGGGCCGCACCGAGGAGGCCTGGGGGCTCGCCCGGGAGCACGCGTACGGGGAGCCCTTCCCCGCCGCCGTCGTCTTCCCCGACTCCCAGACCGTCTACGCCGAACTGCTCCTGGCCGCCGGGGACCGCAAGGCGGCCGTCGTCGAACTGGAGGCGGTGGACCGGCGGCTGACCCCGCGCGGCATCCAGAACCCCGCCTGGTGCCCCTGGCGGCTGCACCTGGCCCGCGCCGTGGCCCCAGAGGACCCCGCCCGGGCCCGCGCCCTGGCCGACGGGGCGGTCCACCGGGCGCGGACCTTCGGCGCCCCCTCCGCCATCGGGCAGGCCCTGCGCGTCGCGGCCGAGGTGGCGCCGCCGGAGCAGCGCGCGGCCCTGCTGAGCGAGGCGGTCACCCTCCTGGAGGACTCCCCGGCGGCGTACGAGCTGGCCCGCGCCCTCGCCGCCCTCGCCACCGAGCTCCGCGACCCCGACCTGCTCACCCGCGCCCACCTGACCGCCCGCACCTGCGGCGCCGACGCCCTGGAGGCGGACACCGGGCGGGCCCTGGAGGCCTTCGCCCGCGGCGCGCGCTGACGCGTACCGTGCCACCCCCGGGCAAGGTGGGACCCATGGACCACCTCACCAGGCTCAACGTGTTCCGCAGCGAGGCGGCCGCCTACGACAGGGCCCTGCGGCGGGCGGCCGACGGAGGCCGGGACAGCCCGCCCGTGCCGTCCTGCCCCGGCTGGACCCTCGCCGACCTCGCGGGCCACCTCGGCAGCGTCCAGCGCTACCTCACCCACGTCCTCCGCGGCCGCCACACCGAACCCCCCGACCCCACCGACCCCGCCCTCTACGCCCTGCCCGAGGACCCCGCCGTAAGGGCCGCCTGGCCCCGGCAGGACGCGACCCCGTACCGAGGCCCCGTCCCCGCAGAGCTCCTCGACTGGTCGGCCGAGGCCGCCCGCACACTCGTGCGGACCCTGGAGGAGCTCGGTCCGGACGTACCGGTGTGGAGCTGGTCGGCCGAGCGGACCAGCGGCTTCTGGACGCGGACGCAGACCGTCGAACAGGCCGTCCACCGCTGGGACGCCGAGTCCGTCACCGCAGACCCGGCCCCCTTCGACCCGGCCTTCGCCACCGACGCCGTCGCACAGACCTTCGAGGTCATGGTCCCGGCCCGGCGCCGCTGGAACCCCGCCCCGCCCGGAACGGGAGAGCGCTACCGCTTCCGGCGCGCCGACGGCCCCGGGTCCTGGACGGTGGAGTTCACCGGGGACGAGGTCCGCCTGGAGCCGGGCGGCACCGGCCCCGTGGCCGTCGAAGCCGCGGGCACGGCCTCCGACCTCACCCTCTTCCTCTGGCAGCGCCTCCCCGCCGCCGGGCTGGAGGTCACCGGGGACCCGGCCCTGCTCGACCGCTGGTTCACCCTGGTCCCCCCGGCCTGAACCGGGCCGGGGAACGCCTCAGGGGCGTACGCCCTGCGGCCGGCCAGGCGCCCCCGACCGGGCGCGGAAGGACCCCACCACGGGGGAGCGGCGCAGCGCCCGGGACACCGCGACGAGGTCGGGGGAGCGGGCCGGCACCGGGACGGCCCCGGCCTCGCCCGGAGCCCCCGCGGCCTCGCCGGGGGCCGCGGCGAGGCCCAGGCGCAGGCTGCGCACCGCCGCGACCACCGCGACCGCCTCGGCCGTGGCCGCAGCCTGGGCGGGCGCCTCGTCGAGGGCCAGGGCCTCGGCGAACGCCCGGTCGCGGACGGCGGGATCCATGTACGGCTGCAGCCGCAGCAGCCCGTCGCTGATCTGCGTCCGGCGCTGGACCAGCCGCCGGCTCACGGGGGACCGCCGCGGCAGCCGCAGCGACCCGGTGTCCAGCCCGTCCAGCTCGCGGACGAACGGCGCGAGGGACCGGTACTGGCGGTAGTCCGCCCACAGCGCCTGCGCCGCCTGCCCGGCGTGCGGCAGGATGAAGCCCACGGCGATGAACAGGGCGCCCACCGAGGCGATGGGCGGTGCGACGAACGTGCTGAGCCAGTCCAGGTCGTGCCCGGTCCAGCGGGCGGACACCGCGACGAGCTTCACCGTGTCGTAGCAGAGGTTCAGGACGAAGCCGAGCACCAGGAACACCAGGCCCGCCCGCAGCCAGCCGGACACCTCGCGCAGCCAGGCCCAGGTGACGACCGAGGTGATCAGGCAGGCGACCGTGTGGGCCCCCAGGTAGAGCAGGATGTGCTCGCGCATCCAGGGGGCGTTGGCGTAGTACGTGTCCAGGTCCCGCAGCCGTTCGACCGGCACGTCCGCGAGGGCGAACGTGATCCACAGGCCGGCGACCACGGCTGCGTACACGGCCCCGATGCTCCAGTTGGTGCGGCGCACCCGCCGGGGGTCGCCGCCGCGCCAGTGGATGATCAGGATCAGGCAGGAGGCGCAGAACATCGTGATCAGCGAGTAGACGAGCGGCGCCGCGACGTTGCTGACGCCCGTGGAGCGGTTCACCAGGGCCAGGGTCTTGGGCCTGCCGCAGTAGAAGACGGCCGAGCCCAGCAGGAGCAGGCCGCCGAGGGACCGCACGTTCGGGTCGTTCCGCCAGAACCTCATGATCACCGGCAGGCGCAGGACGAAGGCCAGGGTGAGGATCACCGCCGGGATGAGCAGCGGGATGTAGTACTTGTCCGAGGTCAACGTCAACCGATCGGCCCGCGGTATCCCAGCGCGTTGCCTATCCGGCCCGCGACACCGTGCCCGCGCCCGCCCCCCGGGCCCTCGCCCCCCAGCAGCCAGGGCCGGCAGCGGTCGCCGAGCATCAGCCCGAATCGCTCGGCCTCGATCTCCTGGGCGTCCTCGTAGTGGGACCGCGCGGCGACGCTCGCGTACGTCAGCGACGAGGCGTCCGGCAGCGACCGCGCGGCGTCGGCCGCCCGGCGCCCGTGCTCGCCGCAGTGGCCCGCGTTCATGTGCCACAGCTCGTGCCCGAGGATGACCAGTTGGTGGTCCGGGGTCGTGTGCTTCTCCACCACGACGATGTCGTACTTCTCCATGTTCAGCCACAGGCCCGACGTGGTCAGCTCGGTGGGGAACCGCTCGAAGCGCAGCACGATCGGGCGGCCGCCGCGCGTACGGCTCATGGCGTCGCACAGGGCGCGGAAGAGGACCTGCGGATCGACCGGAGCCTCCAGGTCGAGCGAGGAGGTCAGCGCGGTGCACAGCTTGCGCATCGAGCGGGACAGGTTCACCGGGCCACCTCGGCGCGCGGCTCGGCGGACAGCATCCTCGTGATCATGCCCAGCAACAGGGCCTCCTGCGTACGGGTCAGGGGCCTGCCCCGGGTGGAGACGGCGACCAGGCCGTACTGGTCCGCGAGGTCGGCCATCAGGGTGCCCGATCGGTAGTCGAGGGATTCGAGGGTGGGCCGCAGGGCCCGGCTCACCGCCTGCGCCGGGGTGTCCGTCAGGAAGGAGGCGTCCCGCCCGAAGAAGGCGGCGAACGCCTTGCAGTGCCGCAGGTGCGGCGGCTTGCGCCCGGACACCAGGGCGTCGACCCAGCGCGGCGGCGCGCCGATCGCCGCCGCGATCTCCCCGACGGGGTAGGGGCGGCCGTGGACGTCGCGGGAGACCGCGTACAGGAACGCCGCGCGCCGGCGGACCCTCTCCTCGGCCCCGCCGGGGGCCGGCCGCGCGCACTCCTCCCCGCGCAGCAGCGCCAGGGTCACCGCCAGCGGCACACCGGCCCGCTCGGAGAGGGCCACCGGGTCCAGGATCTCGTCCATGTCCAGCCGCCCCTCGTCGGCGAGCGCCCGTATCCGGTCGAGCGTCATGGCGAGGGGAAGCGGCGGATCGCCAACAGACACGGTCATCCGTCTGTGCTCCCATACGTCCGAAGGCCGGTTGCGCGCCCGGGACGGCGGTAGGCCCCCCCGGCCATCAAGTTCCCCACCTTCGGATCGTAGTCGTCGATTCGAAAACGATCGCGGACCGGCGGCGGGGACGGACAGCAAGATACAGCCAGGAGGGCTGGTGGTGGCAGAAAAGCGAGCATGCCCGGCGCCCCGCGGAGAGTAAGGAGCATCGCGGACGCACACCCCATACCCCCAGGTCCGGGAGGTGTGAACCGCTTCCGCCCGGCCCCGGCGGCCGGGAGCACCCCGGGGCCGGAAAACCCGCGCGGCCACGTACCATGGGCCGCATGTCCTTCCTCCGCCGCCACCGCGCCGCCACACCCGCCGGCCCGGACTTCGACGTCCTGGCCATGGACCCGGGGGACTGGCCGGGCAACCTCGGGGCCGGGCTGCTGCCCGCACCCGACGGCAGCTGCCAGGGCGTCTTCCTCCGCTACGACCTCTTCGGCGGACGCGGTCCCGCGATGATCATCGGCAACCTCCCCGAGGGCTCTCCGGCCCGTGACCTCGCCGAAGGCCAGGTGCCCTTCGAGGTGGCCCAGCTCCTCGACGCCCTGGAGAACGACGAGGAGGTCGAGGTCACCGGCACCGAGGACTGCCCCGTCATGCAGGGCGACAACCTCCTCATCGTGCGCAAGGTCAAGCTCTCCGAGAGCCGGATCTCCTGCGTGCAGTTCGACCGCAGCGACAACGTCCTCGTGACGATCGCCAGCTGGGACCGCCCGATCACCGACGACCTCTACGCGCTCCTGAAGCCGCTCCCCGCCGAGCTCTTCCAGCAGGGCTAGGGGGTGTCCGCGATGTCGTTCGCCGCCACGTAGCCGAACGTCATCGCGGGCCCGATCGTCGACCCGGCCCCCGCGTAGCTGTGGCCCATCACCGCCGCGCTCGCGTTGCCCGCCGCCCACAGGCCCCGGATCACCGATCCGTCCGCCCGCAGGGCCCGGGCCCGGGCGTCGGTGACGATCCCGCCCTTGGTCCCCAGGTCGCCCGGCACGATCCGGAAGGCGTGGAAGGGCGGCGCCCAGACCGGCGCCAGGCAGGAGTTCGGCACCACGTTCGGATCCGTGTAGTAGTGGTCGTACGCGGTGTCCCCCCGGTGGAAGTCCGGGTCGGAGCCGCTCCACGCCTGCGCGTTGAAGCGGTTCAGCGTCGCCCGCAGCGCCGCCGCCGGCACCCCGATCTGTCCGGCCAGCGCGTCCCAGGTCCACGCCTTCTTCGCCGCGCCCGCCTCGTACCACGCGTCCGGGAAGGGCAGCGTCGGCAGGACGTCCTTGAACAGGTACCGGTTGCGGTAGTTCTGGTCCACGATCAGCCAGGCCGGGATGTGCGACCCCGGCGCCCCCCGGTCCTTCTCGTACATCACGTGCACCACGTCGCTGTACGGCGCCGCCTCGTTGACGAACCGCGTCCCCGCCGCGTTGACGAGCAGACCGCCCGGGAGGGTCCGCTCCGCCAGGCAGAAGTACGGCTCCCCGGGCAGCGGGATCGACGGCCCCCACCAGGCGTCCTCCATCAGCGCCAGCGCCGCCCCCGCCCGCTGCCCCGCCAGGATCCCGTCGCCGGTGTTCTCCTTCGCGCCCACCGACCACGCGGTGCCGATCGGCTGCTGCTGGTACCGCTCCCGCATCGCCGCGTTGTGCTCGAAGCCGCCCGAGCCGATCACCACACCGCGGCGGGCCCGCACGACGCCCCGTACGCCCTCCCGCTCCACCACCACGCCGGTGACCGCCCCGCCCTCCAGGACCAGGTCCACCAGCGGGCTGTTCAGCCACACCGGCACCCCCGCCCGCATCAGCCCGGCCCGCAGCCCCGCGGCCAGCGCCTGCCCCATCGTCAGTGGCTTCTGCCCCAGCAGCGCCGCTTTCGTGCCGCGCGCCAGGCACTCCGTGGACACCGCCAGGCCCTTCGCGGTGACCGCCGCCAGGTTCAGCCACTTGTAGTCCTGGCTGAACACCACCATCCCGGCCGGCACCGGCATGTACGCCGGGTTCAGGTGGGCCAGTTCGGCGCCCAGGACGTTCCCGTCGATCTGGTCCGGCTCGATGGAGCGGCCGTTCGGCAGACCGCCCGGCAGGTCGGGGTAGTAGTCGCTGTAGCCGTCCATGAAGCGGAACCGCAGCGGGCTGCGGGCCATGACGAAGTCCAGCATCCGGGGGCCGTTGGCCAGGAAGGCCCGCTGCCGGTCGGCCGGCACCTCCGGACCCACCACCGCCGACAGGTACCGCGCCGCCTTCTCGGGGGTGTCCGGCACCCCCGCGTCCAGGATCACCGAGTTGTTCGGCAGCCAGATCCCCGCCCCGGAGCGGGCCGCGGAACCGCCGAAGGTCGCGGCCTTCTCCACCACCAGCACGCTCAGCCCCCGCCCGGCGGCGGTGAGCGCGGCGGTCATCCCCGCCGCCCCCGACCCGACGACCACGACGTCGTACTCGCCCAGCGGCGTCCCGTCGGCCCGTGCCGCGGCCGCCGGCAGGACGGCGGCCGCGAGCACCCCGGCCCCCGCCCCCGCGAGGACCGTCCGGCGGGAGGGGAGGACGGGCTGGGCGTTCGCGGGTATGGACACGGCCTCGGTCATGGGCGGGCTCCAGTGGTGTGGGGACGGCAGGGGCGCGGACACCTGATGCTGATCGGAAAAGGTGTTCGGGGGATCATGTGATGTCAAGGCACGCGCAGCGGGGCGATCCGTCCAGGACGGCCGAAATCCCGTGGTCCCCACCAGGTGTGGGGACCACGGGATTTCGTACGGAGGGAGGGACCGGGGCGGGGTCAGCGGGTGCCGACCGCCGCCCGGACCGCTCTGCGGGCCATCCCCGCGTCGTCGTGCAGGCGGCGCAGCAGCAGGCGCTGCTCCTCCCCGGAGGAGAGGGCCCCCGCGGGCAGCGGCTGGGTCGCCGGAGCCGCCAGCATGGATCGCTGGACGGCCGTCTCGCACATCCGGATCTCCCGGGTCAGCACCAGCATCAGGTTCACCAGGAAGGCGTCCCGGGCCGCCGGACCGGCCGACTGCGCGAGCCGGCTGATCTGGCTGCGCGCCGCCGGGGCGTCACCCAGCACCGCCCACAGCGTGGCCAGGTCGTAGCCCGGCAGGTACCAGCCCGCGTGCTCCCAGTCCAGCATCACCGGACCGGCCGGGGACAGCAGCAGGTTCGACAGCAGCGCGTCACCGTGGTTGAACTGCCACGGGGTCAGCCGCAGTCCGTGCAGCAGCTTCTGCAGGTCGCCGAAGTCCCGGTCGGTCAGCAGCCCCAGGTCGTGGTCCCGGGAGATCCGCCGCGCGTAGTCCACCGGGTGGCCGAACAGATCGGCCGGCGGACGCCACTGGTTGAGCCGGCACACCGCGCCCAGCGCCGCCCGCACGTCCGGCCGCGGCGGGGCCTCCACCGGATGCCGCTGGAGGGCGGCCACCCGGCCGGCCATCCGCTCCACCACCAGGACGCAGTTCTCCGGGTCGGCGGCGATCAGCCGGGGCACACGGACCGGCGGGCGGTGCCGGACGAAGGTCCGGTACGTCGCTATTTCGTGCCGGTACCGCTCGCGCCACTCGGGCGAGTGGTCCAGTAAAACCTTCGCGACCGCGGTCATCCGACCGGTCGTCCCCACGAGGAGGACCGACCGGCCGCTGCGCCGCAGCACCTGGACCGGCGCGAACTCCGGACAGATCCGCTGGACGGACGCGAGCGCGGTGCGCAGCTGCGCCCCCTGCGGCCCGGACAGGTCGATTCTTCCGCTGAGCGGCTGCGTTCCGGCCGCCGGCATCCGCCGCGCCCTGACGGCGCCCTGCGCCGGGAGGGGCTGACGGCCGGCTTCGAGGGAGATGCCCCCGCCCCCCGCCTGGAGGGTGCGGTGCGGGCGGACCGGGGCGGACACGGAGGACGTTGCTGCGTACATGGCGTTTACGGTTCCCTTCGTGCGCCGACGAGTTGCGTACGCCGCCCCGCCGGATCCCGTACTTCACCCTGGGGAGTTCCGCCGGTGAACCGGGTCGGGGAGGCGCATTCCTACCTGACACCCGGCGGCAGGTGGCGAACCACGGGGCGTGCCCTGGCGAACCCTGGCGAATAGTCCACGGGGAACTGACAGGGGGCTACTGTCAACTCAGCCGAGAACCTGGGGGCTTGACGTGAGCAAGGGTCCAAACACCCGTCTGAACGACCTGTTCGGCCTGGCCGGCTGGTCCAAGGGCGAACTCGCGAGGATGGTCAACCGGCAGGCGGCCGCGATGGGCCACCACCAACTGGCCACCGACACCTCGCGGGTGCGGCGCTGGATCGACATGGGGGAGACCCCGCGCGAACCGGTGCCCACGGTACTGGCAGCACTGTTCACCGAGCGGCTCGGTCGTGTCGTGACCATCGAGGACCTCGGGTTCGTACGACAGCGGCGCACCGCCAGACGGCAGCCGGACGGGGCGAAGGAGAACCCCGACGGAGTGCCCTGGGCGCCCGAACGCACAGCCGCGGTCCTCACCGAATTCACGGGAATGGACCTCATGCTCAACCGTCGCGGCCTGATGGGCGCGGGAGCCGCGCTCACCGCCGGCTCAGCCCTCAGCAACGCCATGTACGACTGGCTGCAAGGCGACCCCGCCACCGCCAAGGACCCGCAGCGGTTCGGTGACCCCTACCAGGCCGACCCGGCGGGCTACGACCGCTACGAGGCCGCCCCCATCGGCTCGCAGGAGATCGAGGCGCTGGAGCGCTCGGTGGAGGTCTTCCGGGCCTGGGACGCCTCCAGAGGCGGCGGGCTCCAGCGCAAGGCCGTCGTCGGGCAGCTGAACGAGGTGGGCGGCATGCTCGCCTACCACCACCCCGACCACCTCCAGCGCCGGCTGTGGGGGGTGGCGGCCAACCTGGCGGTGCTGGCGGGCTGGATGTCGCACGACGTCGGCCTCGAACCCACCGCCCAGAAGTACTTCGTCATCGCCGCCCACGCCGCCCGCGAGGGAGGCGACCGCCCCCGCGCCGGCGAGGCGCTGTCGCGGGCGGCCCGCCAGATGGTCCACCTGGGCAAGCCGAACGAAGCCCTGGACCTGATGAAGCTGGCCCAGGCCGGCTCGGGGGACCAGACGCTCCCGCGCACCCGCGCCATGCTGCACACCATCGAGGCCTGGGCCCAGGCCGCCATGGGCAAGGGCCAGGCCATGCGCCGCACCCTGGGCGAGGCCGAGGACCTGTTCGTGTCCGACAAGGGCGACGTGCCGCCGCCGTCGTGGATGCAGCACTTCGACGAGGCTGACCTGCACGGGATGCAGGCCCTGGCCTACCGCACGCTCGCCGACCACGACGCCTCGGCGGCCCCGGTCGCGGCGCGGCACGCGCGGGAGGCCCTGCGGCTGCGCGGTGACGGCTACCAGCGCTCGCAGATCTTCGACTACATCTCCATGGCCTCGGCCTGCTTCATCGCGGACGACCCGGAACAGGCGGACCGCTACGCCCGGCTGGCCCTGGTCTCGATGAACGAGACCTCCTCGCACCGGACGTGGGACCGGCTCCGCGAGATGTACCGGCTCACCGGCCAGTACGCCGGGTACGCGCGCATCGAGGACCTCCGCGAGGAGATCGAGCAGGCCCTCCCCGACAGCCCCGCCCCGCGCGCCCCCCGCGGCGCGGGGGCGGAGGTCTAGGGCGCCGGTGCCGCACGCGGTGGAGGACGGGGACGGGAGCGGACGACGAACGGGGCCGCGCCGTGGGCGCGGCCCCTCGAACCGGACCCTGGTGGCGTCGGGCGACCGCTAGCCGCCGATGCGGGCCACCAGGACGCAGGCGTCGTCCTCGCGCTCGCTCTCGCCGAACTCCTCCGTGACCATGCGCACGCAGTCGCGCGCCGACCGGGCCGCCGAGAAGCGCGGCGCGAGCGCCAGCAGCCGCTCCGTGCCGTCAGCCCGGCCGAACTCGATGCCGCGCGAGGTCAGCCCGTCGGTGTACAGGACGAGTACGTCGCCCAGTTCGAGCAGTTCCTCGGCCTGGCCGTACACGGCGCCCGACGTGGCGCCGAGCAGGACCCCCTCCGGCGGCTGGAGCGCGCGCCCCTGGCCGCGGCGGAAGAGCAGCGGCGCGGGGTGTCCGGCCTGGGCCCAGGAGAGCAGCCGGCGGGACGGGTCGTAGCGGCAGCAGACGGCGGAGCCGAGGGCCGGTTGCGCGGAGGTCTCCAGCAGCTGGTTGAGCCAGCCCATCAGGGGGCCCGGCTCGATGCCGGCCATGGCCATCCCGCGCAGGGCGCCGAGCAGCATGGCCATGCCTGAGGTGGCGCTGACCCCGTGCCCCGTCAGGTCGCCGACCGTCAGCAGCGAGCGGCCGTCGGCCAGTTCGAGCGCGTCGTACCAGTCGCCGCCGATCAGCGTGCTGGTGGCGGAGGGGAGGTAGTGCGCGGCCACGTCCATCGTTCCGGCGTGGTCGTGCGGGAACCGCAGGGAGCCGCGCCACGGGGGGAGCACGGCTTCCTGCAGCTCGACCGCCAGCCGGTGCTCGGTCTGCGCGATCTCCCGCCGGCGCTGGAGCGAGTCCCGTGACTCGCGCTCCGCCCGCTGGCTTCTGCGCAGTTCGCTGACGTCACGCAGCACGGCCCACATCGAGGCCGTGCAGCCGTCGGCGTCGAGCACCGGCTCGCCCCTCATGTGCAGCGTCCGGACGCGGCCGTCGGCCCGGACGATGCGGAACTCGCCGTCTATCGGCTTGCCGTCGACCAGGCAGTCGGTGACCATCGAGGTCAGCAGCGGCTGGTCTTCGGAGAACAGGGTGGAGCCCAGCTCGTCGAGGGGGAGCGGTCCCGCCTCGGGGGAGCGGCCGAAGATCTGGAAGAGCTCCTCGGACCACGTGACCTCGTCCGTCAGCAGGTTCCACTCGGCGCTGCCCACGCGGGTCTGGCGGTCCTCGGCGGTGGTCTCCGGGGGAGCAGGGGGGAGTTCGACCTGCTCGGGTGCGGGCGGCAGCCCCTCCTTGAGCTGGCCCAGGTGCTGGCCCAGGTCGTCCAGGTGGTGCACGGCGAGGTCGCAGAGCGCGCGCTGCCAGCGGCCCTGGGCGTCGTCGTCGTCCACGACGGTGTCGCGGCGCACGGCGTCCACCTCGCCGCGCAGCCGGCGGGTCTGCGAGATCAGCGCGTCCACGGATCCCGGCTCGGGCGGCTGTGCGGAACGGTCCGCGTACAGATGGGACGGCATGAGCACTCCGATACAGGCGCGGCGATACAGGCGCGGCACGGCCAGGTCTGAAAGAAGGACCGGCTACGACTGTGGCACAGGCCGGGACGGCCTGTAAGGCGTTTGGCAACATCCGTAACGTTCTTGCTCACGGCATATGCCGAAGGCCTCCCGTTTGCCTCCCGTCCGTGCGAACATTTCCGGTCAGTATCGGGGTGCTCCCTCCGGGTGCCGGTCCCGTCAGACGCTCAGGGGGACCGGGTGGATCTCGTCGGCGGGGTGTCCGGCCCGCTCGTGGATCTTCTGGACCGCCGCCGCCGAGGGGGCCTCGGACAGGCAGTAGACCTCGCCGGACGCCGGGTCGGCCCAGGCGCGCTGGAACGTGACCTTCTCGTCCGACTGGATGGCGAGGTCCGCCTTGTGGGCCTCCATCAGCTGGTCCGCGGTGATGCCTTTCATACCGTGGTGGACATCCATGAACTGGGCCATCGCCGTACACCTCCTCACGTGTCGCAAACGCGTACGACTGTGGTTCCATCGTCCGCCCGCGGCCGGAAATCGGCCTTCCGGACGGGATGGTTCGATCGTACGGGCGAGACGTGCGAGGCCCTGCGGCCCTCGGGCCCCTCGGGAGGCGGGGCCCGGGGCGCGTCAGGGGCACCACTCGAACGAAGGACCCCCCGCGTCACTTCCGCTTCCCACCCCACCAGCCGATCGCTACCCTACGTGTCGGTAACGAGCCGGTGCGGTCCGCGTCTTCACAGGCGGGCCGGGGGAGGGTGGGCAGGGGCGGATGGCAGTGGAGAGCAGTACGCCGGAGGGGCGGGACGGGAGCGGCCACAGCCGCCGGTCGTTCCTGACCTACCTGGTCGCGGCCCCGACCCTGGCCCTCGTCACCCGGGCCGGGGCCGACGCGCTGGCCCCGCAGTCCGCGCACGCCGTCGTGCCGAGCCTGCCCGAGGTGGCCGACCTGGTCGACCTCGGGGACCTCTTCATCCTGGCCGGCGCTCCGACCTCGTCCCTCCTCGCGCTCGTCGTCGAGGACGACGGCACCATCCGCTTCCGGCTGCCCCGCGAAGAGGTCGGCCAGGGCCTCACCACCGCGGTGGCCATGCTGGTCGCCGAGGAACTCGACGCCCCGCTCGGCAGCGTCCGGGTGGAGCTGGACGACGCCCGCCCCGAGCTGCTGTTCAACCAGCTCACCGGATCCTCCAACTCCATCCGCTCCCTGTACGGGCCGGTCCGCCAGTGCGCCGCCACCGCCCGGGCCCGCCTCGTCGCGGCCGCCGCGGCCCGCTGGAACCTCTCCGCCGCCTCGCTGACCACCGCGAACGGCTCGGTGCGCGCCCCGGACGGCCGCACCGCCGGGTACGGGAGCCTCGCCGCGGCCGCCGCCGCACCCGGGCTCGTGGTTTCCGGCGCCACACCCAAGCCGGCCGCCCGGCACACCCTCGTCGGCACCCCCACCGGCCGCATCGACGCCCGCGCGATGGTCACCGGCGCCCAGCGCTACACCCTCGACCTCGACGTCCCGGGAGCCAAGCCCTGCGTGCTGCGCCGTCCGCCCAGCCTCGGCGGCACCGTCCGCTCCGTGGCCAACCGCGCGGCCGTCCTGGCCATGCCGGGGGTCCTGCACGTGGTGACGGTCCCCACCGGGGTCGCCGTGGTCGCGGACACGTTCGGGCAGGCCCTGGACGCCAAGGCCGCCCTCCAGGTCGAGTGGGGTCCCGGCCCCGCCGACCAGCTCTCCGACGAGCAGGTCCGCGCCAAGCTCCGCGCCGCCACCCCGCCGCTGCTCGTGCCGCCGCTGCTCACCCCGTACGTGGAGGCCGAGTTCGACTTCGCCTTCGTCAGCCACGCCCCGATGGAGACCAACTCGGCCGTCGCCGACGTCCGGGACGACCGGGCCGAGATCTGGTCGGGCCTCAAGTCCCCGATCGTCGCCCGCGAGACCATCGCCGCCGACCTCGGACTGCCCCTGGACAAGGTGACGGTGCACGTGGTCCAGGCCGGCGGCTCCTTCGGCCGGCGCCTGTTCTTCGACGCCGCCCTGGAGGCCGCCCGCGTCTCGAAGGCCTGCCGCCGCCCGGTGAAGCTGATGTGGACCCGTGTGGACGACACCCGGCACGGCCGCATGCGCCCCGCCACCCACCACCGCATCCGGGCCACCCACCTCCTCGGCGAGGTGCTCGGCTTCGAGCACCGGGTCGCCGCCGCCGAGACCGACTTCCGGCACGGCCTCGGCGAGATCATCACCGCCACCGCCGCGAGCCTGCCCTCCGGCATCGGCAACGCCACCCTCGCCCAGACCCTGTTCCTCACCACGGTGAAGTCCCCGTACCACTTCGGGCTCACCACCCAGGCGCTGACCGAGGTGCCCACCGGGATCCCCACCGGGTCCTGGCGCTCGGTCTACTCGGCCAACACCCGGGGCGCCGAGGAGATCGTGGTCGACGAACTGGCCGCCGCCACCGGAAAGGACCCGTACCGCTTCCGGCGCACCTTCCTCAAGACCGACGCCCAGCGCGCCGTGCTCGACAAGGCCGCCGCCGAGGGCCAGTGGGGCCGCCCCCTGCCGGCCGGCTGCGCGCAGGGCATCGCCTTCCACGAGGAGTACAGGTCGCGCACCGCCTGCCTGGTGGAGATCGACACCCGAGACCCGGAGCGCGTCCGCGTCACCCGGGCGGTCATCGCCGTCGACGTGGGCCTGCCCGTCAACCCGCGCGGGCTGGAGGCCCAGATGATCGGCGGCCTCACCGACGCGATCTCCACCACCCTGCGCGCCGGGCTGCACCTGGACAAGGGACTGCCGCTGGAGGGCAGTTACAGCCAGTTCCACTGGGCGAGGCAGCGCGACACCCCGCAGGACGTACGGGTCTTCGTGCTCCCGGCCACCGGTACCGAACCGGGCGGCGCCGGCGAGCTCGGTGTGCCCGCCGCCGTGGGGGCGATCGCCAACGCCTGGGCCCGGGCCACCGGTTCCAAGCCCCGTAGCTTCCCCCTCGACTTCGACGTCGACTTCACCCCCTACCCCCGCTGACCCCTGGAGTACGCCGCCGTGCCCTCGCACACCTTCACCCTCAACGGGCGGAGCGTCACCGTCGACGCGCCCGACAACCTGCCCCTGCTGTGGGTGCTCCGCGACATGCTGGGGGTCACTGGGCCCAAGTACGGCTGCGGGGTGGACGTCTGCAAGGCCTGCACCAGCCACCTCGACGGGGTGGACGTCCGTCCCTGCGTGGTGCCGGTCTCCGCCTGCGCGGGCAAGCGGGTCACGACCATCGAGGGGCTCGCGGACGGCGACCGGCTGCATCCCGTCCAGGAGGCCTGGCTCGAACAGGACGTCGCCCAGTGCGGCTTCTGCCAGCCCGGGCAGATCATGGCCGCCGTGGCCCTGCTCCAGCGGACGAGCGAGCCCACCGACGAGGACATCGACGCCATCGCCAACATCTGCCGCTGCGGCACCTACTTCCGCATCCGCGAGGCCATCCGCAGCGCGGCCGCGCGCATGTGACCGCCGGTCGGCACGACTGCCGCCGCCGTGCCGGTCCACCGACGGCACTGGGCCGTACGGGGGACGCCGACCCGGCGTAGTGCGGTACGCAAACGTCTTGAAGCCGATGGAAAAGGATATCCATCATGGAATGAGGCGAATCAATGCGAAACGGCTGCTGGTCGGTGAGCCGCTCGACACCGCGCGCCTGGGCGAGACCCTGCTGCCCAAACGGCTCGCCCTGCCCATCTTCTGCAGCGACCCGCTCTCCTCCGTGGCCTACGCCACCGAGGAGATCCTGCTGATCCTCGCCCTCGGCGGAGTCGCGCTGCTCCACCTCGCGTGGTACGCGGCCGCCGCGATCGTCTTCCTGCTGGTGGTCGTCGTCGCCTCCTACCGGCAGACCTGCCACGCCTACCCCGGTGGCGGCGGCGCGTACGTCGTCAGCTCCGAGAACCTCGGCTCCACCGCGGCCCTCACGGCCGCGAGCGCCCTGCTCGTCGACTACGTGATGACCGTCGCCGTGTCCGTGGTCTCCGGGGTCGCCGCCATCACCTCGGCGATCCCCTCCCTCAGCGACCACCAAGTGGGCCTGTCCGTCGCCTTCGTGGTCCTGCTGACGCTGATGAACCTGCGCGGGGTACGCGAGTCGGGGCGCCTCTTCGCCGTCCCGACCTACGGGTTCGTGCTCATCATCTACGTCATGTTCGCCGTGGCCGCCGTCCGCCTCGGGACCGGGGCCACCATCCGCGCCGAGTCCGCCGACCTCCCGATCGACGCCGCCGGCACCTACACCGGCATCGCCCTCGTCTTCCTCGCCCTGCGCGCCTTCGCCTCCGGCTGCACCGCCCTCACCGGCGTCGAGGCCATCAGCAACGGCGTCCCCGCCTTCCGCAAGCCCAAGGCGAAGAACGCGGCGACCACCCTCGCCGCCATGGGCGCCCTGTCGGTGACCATGTTCGCCGGCATCACCACCCTCGCCATGGCCTACCGGGTGCACGTCGCCGCCGACCCCACCGAACTCGGCCTGCCGCCGGGCACCCCCATGTCCACCGCCCTCGCCCAGATCGGCCGGGCCACCTTCGGGGACCTGGACCTCCTCTTCTACCTGCTCCAGGCGGCCACCGCGGGAGTCCTCATCCTCGCCGCCAACACCGCCTTCAACGGCTTCCCGATGCTCGCCTCCATCCTCGCCAAGGACCACTACGCCCCCCGCCAGCTCTACAACCGGGGCGACCGGCTCGTCTACTCCAACGGCGTGGTCCTGCTCGCGCTCGTCGCCATCGCCCTCATCGTCGCCTTCGACGCCCAGCTGACCCGCCTCATCCAGCTCTACATCATCGGCGTCTTCGTCTCCTTCACCCTCTCCCAGGCCGGCATGGTCCGGCACTGGCGGCGCGAACTCGCCTCCCCCGCCACCGCGCGCGCCGGACGGGTCCACATCCACCGCCGGCTCGCCATCAACGCGGTCGGCGCCCTCATGACCGCCGTGGTCCTGGTCATCGTCCTGACCACCAAGTTCACGCACGGCGCCTGGCTGGTCGTCATCGCCATGCCCCTCCTCTTCCTCGGCATGAAGGGGGTGCGCCGGCACTACGACCGGGTCGCCGGACAGGTGGCCGTCGCCCCCGGCGACCGGCCGCGCAAACCCGCCCGCCACCACGTCGTCGTCCTCGTCGCCAACGTGCACGCGCCGACGCTCAAGGCCCTCGGCTACGCCCAGGGGCTGCGGCCCGACACCCTCACCGCGCTGTCCGTGGCCGCCGAGGAGCAGGAGGCGGAACGGCTGCGCCGGGCCTGGGCGGAGATCGACCCCGGCATTCCGCTGAAGGTGCTGCACTCGCCGTACCGGGAGGTGGTCGGCCCCGTGGTGGCGTACGTGGAGGAGGAGGCCGCCGCCGAGGGGACCGACATGCTCTCGGTGGTCATCCCCGAGTTCGTCGTCGGGCACTGGTGGGAGCAGCCCCTGCACAACCAGAACGCGCTGCGGCTCAAGGCGCGCCTGCTGTTCACCCCGGGGATCGCGGTGATCGACGTGCCGTACCTGCTGGATTCGGCCCGTCGCCCGCAGCCGCCACCGCCGGAGCCGACGCAGCCGCGGGAGGCGGCGGCGCCGTAGCCCGCTGGGCCACCGCAGCGTGGGCCAGGGCGAGCTCCACCACGTGCGCCGGGTCCGACAGGGCCCGGCCGGTGAGCTGCTCCAGGCGCCGCAGCCGGTTGGAGACGGTGTTGCGGTGGCAGTAGAGCCGCTGGGCGGCGAACGTGGTCGAGCCCCGGCAGGCCAGCCAGGTGCCCAGGGTGGCCAGCAGCACCCGTGCCTCCTGCGGCGGCAGCGCCAGCACCGGACCCAGCACCACCTCCCGCAGCCGGGCCGCCAGTTCCGGGTCGGCCGCCACCAGCGCCACCGGGAGCCGCTCGTCCAGCAGGACGGCCCCGCCGGACCCGGCCGGAGACGGGGCCGCCGTCCGCAGCGCGAGCGCCGCCAGCCTGCGGGCCCCGGCCAGCTCGCCCGGCGAGGCGACGACCGGGCTGATCCCGGCGCGGACCGGGAGCGGGGCGAGCAGTGCGCGCAGGGCCTCCAGCGGGTGGCGGCCCAGCTCGGCGAGCCCGGTCTCCCCGTCGGCCCCGATCCGCCACAGCACGCGTGGGCCGCCCGCGCCGGGGCCGGACGCGCCGCCCGTGCCGTCGTCCCCGTACGTGTCGCCCGGGAGGGACGGACCGGCAGCGCCGCCGCCGGGAAGGGGCGCCCCCGTCACGCCGCCATCCGCGCGGGACGGCCCCGGCATCCCGCCCCCGCCCGGGCCGGCCGGGCCCAGCACCACCACCGCGAAGCGGCCCCGGTCGGGCAGGCCCAGCCGTGCGGCGGCGGAGGCCACCGACTCCGGGGTCCGCGCGGCCGCCGCGGTGGCGTCGAGCAGGACGTCCAGCAGGGCCGCCCGCCGCTCCCGTTCCCGCTCGCCCCGCTCCGCCCCGGCCCGCCGGTACGCCTCCGAGGCGGCGTCCGTCAGCTGGTCCAGTACGTCCCACAGCGCGCCCGCCCCGGCCAGCAGCCGCGGCAGCGCCGCCCGATCGTGGGCCGCCACCGCCTCGGCCAGGCACTGCCACACCAGCCGCCCGCCGTACCGGTAGGCGTTCCGCAGGGAGGCGAGCGGCAGCCCCTGTCCCGCCCGCAGGGCCCCGGCGGCCCGGGCGCCCGCCAGCTCCACCGGCTCCCCGCGCACGGTGCGGGCCAGGCCCTCGACCGCCTGGCGCAGGGTGTGGTGCATCCGCTCGCGCAGCTCGGCCCGGTCGGGCAGCGCGGCCCAGGCGGGGTCCTCGGCCAGGGTCCGGTCGGTGAGCCGGTCCGCCGCGAGGGCGATCCGGCGGTCCAGGTCCTCGCGTATCTCCTCGACGATCCGCTCCATGACGGGCAGGGTGACACGGGTGAGGGGGCGGTGGGGAGAGGGGCGGCGGGCGGGGCCCGGCGCGGACGGGTCGGCTAGCGTGGCCGGA
This sequence comes from Streptomyces racemochromogenes, assembly GCF_044129415.1. GTDB lineage: Bacteria > Actinomycetota > Actinomycetes > Streptomycetales > Streptomycetaceae > Streptomyces > Streptomyces racemochromogenes_A. The sequence goes on along the minus strand of NZ_JBBDHD010000019.1, from coordinate 24,335 downwards.
GCACTGTAGGTGCAGTGCTCACGCCAGCCCCTCCGCAAGACCCCCAGGGAACGCCCATGCGCCAGAATCCGGAACGCCGGGCCGCGCTGCTCGACGCCGCCATCGAGGTCCTGGCCCGCGAGGGCTCCCGCGGACTGACCCTGCGCGCCGTGGACAAGGAGGCCGGCGTCCCGACCGGCACCGCCTCCAACTACTTCGCCCACCGCGGCCAGCTGCTGGCGCAGATCCTGCGCCGCACCCGCGAGCGCCTCACCCCCGACCCGGCCGAGCTCTCCGGCCCCCTCGACACCGTGGAACTGCTCCGCCGCCTCCTCGGCCGGCTGCGGCGCGAGCCCAGCGTGCAGATCGCCGTCCTGGAGCTGCGTCTGGAGGCCACGCGCAGGCCCGAACTCCGCGAGGAACTGGCGCGGTTCCTGGCGGACGAGCTGGAGGCGAACATCGCCGGGCACCTGGAGGCCGGACTCCCGGGGGACCGGCAGGGCGTGGCCCTGCTCTACTTCGCGATGCAGGGCCTGATCGTGGACGACCTCACCGTGCCCGCCCTGCTCGACGCCCACCCGGTGGAGCCCCTCCTCGGGGTGATGGTCGAGCGTCTGCTCCCCCGGCGGCCCGCGGACTGACTACCGTGGCCACGGGGAAGCACCGAGGGCGCGGGGGGAGACCGTGGACAGTGCGGAACGGACGGCCGGTGACGGAACGGGAGACGACCGGGCGGCCGGCGGCGCCGCCTCCGACGGCGGCGGCATCCGATGGCTGGCCGGGTGGGACGGCTGGTACGCCGGGCTCACCTTCGCCCGGGGCATAGGACCGCACCAGCTCGCCGCCCGGCTCGGGGCCGCGCCCGGCGTCCACCCGGGGCCGATGGGCGGCTCCGCCGCCTGGAGCATGGCCGCCGAGACCCGCGACGGGGACGGCGTGGCCCGGGTCGGCCGCTGGGGAGGCTGGTCCTTCGCCGTGGAGCACGGCATACCCGCCGGGGCCGAACGCCTCACCGACGTCTCCCGCGCGGGCGTCGAGGCCGTCCACCTCGACCCGCAGCCCGACCATCCCCCCAAGCAGTTCGCCTACGCCCGCGACGGCGAGCTGGTGTGCTGCTTCGGCCTCGGCGAGGAGTGCTGGCGCGGCGGCCACCGCCCCGACTTCCTGCTCCCCGAGCTCGTCGCGGCGCGGATCCTGGCGCCCGACGGCACCTTCCCGTACCCCGACGACGTGCCGGACGGGCGGCGCGACCGGCTGACCCTCGCCGTCCTGGAGGAGCGCTTCGGACTGTCACTGCCGCGGCATCTGGTCGAGGACGCTCCTCTTCCGGCGTTCGTGACGCGCACACGATGACAGCCTTGATCAAAAACGGACGGGTTCCGGCCAAGCTGTCACGCGCTACCGCGCATGTTCCAGCGGAAAATGCCAGAACACCCTTTCGCAGGGTGGAACTTGAGTAAGTTCCCTCCTGTCACGCCGTACGACGACCGTGCGCAGCACGTTCGACCGGGAGGGGAGCCCGCGTGCCCGGGATCGACGAATGCCTGCTCGAAGCCATGGCCCTGCCGGGTGCCCGTGGCGCCGCGCTGGTCGACTGGAGCAGCGGACTGGCCCTCGGCACCGCCGGGGAGTCGCCCGTCGGCGACCACGAGACCACCGCCGCGGAGACCGCCGAACTGGCCCGGGCGGCGGCCGAGTACGAGTCCTTCGCCCAGCCCGTCCCCGCGGCGACGGCCGTGGCCGCGCTCGCGGGCCCGCCCGTCGAGGACCTGATCGTCACCACCCGCACCGGCTACCACGTGCTCCGGTTCGTCGAGACCAGCTTCGACAGCAGCGTCTTCCTCCACCTGTGGCTCGACCGGGCCGAGGGGAACCTCGCGCTGGCCCGGCTCAGACTGCGCACCCTGGCCGAAGGGCTGGTGCTCCGATGACCGCCGCCGTTCAGAGCCTCGCCGCCGTCTCCCCCCTGCTGACCCGGCTCGCCGCCGAGCGGGCCACCGGCGCCCTGCTGCGCGACCGCGGCACCCTCTTCCTGGAGGACGGCCGCGTCGTGCACGCCGAGAGCCCCTCCACCCCGGGCCTGGACGTACTGCTCACCACCGGCGGCGGCCTGGCCCCCGAGCGCTGGAACGAGGCCGTCAACGAGGCCGGGGCCAGCCGGCAGGTCGCCCGGTTCCTGGTGGACAGCGGGGGCCTGGCCGGCGGGGAACTGGAGATCTGCCACATCGCCGCGATCTTCGACGCCGCCTTCTTCGCGCTCTCGCCCGGCAGCGGCCCCTCCCGGTTCCGCCGCGGCGCCACCCACTGGATCGGCTCCGTGCGGTCCGTCCCGGCGGCCGCCGTGGAACGCGAGACCCGCCGCCGCCGCGAACTGCTGGACGCCGTGTGGCCGTACCCGCAGCTCGACACCGCGCCGGTCGTGCCGCGGCAGGCCGCGCCCGGGCAGATCGTCACCGCCCGGCAGCGGGCGCTGCTCGGACAGGCGGACGGCGTGCGGACCCCGGCCGACCTGGCGTGGGTGCTGGGCCGGCCCGCCTTCCACACCCTGCTCGACGTACGAAGACTCGCAGCCGCCGGGCTCGTCGAGACACCGCACGACCGGCCGGTCCAGGTGCCGGTCCCGCCCCTGCCCGACTGGATCACCCAGGCCCAATCCCCGGACGTGGCGCTGCTCCGCCGGTTACGCGACGCACTGGAGGCAAGCCTGTGAGGCTCCCGCTCCGACCGGTTCTGCGAGCCGACCGTTTCGAGCGGAGGCCGCCCGAAGGGAGGAAAGCCGACATGAGCATGGTGATGCTGCCCGCCGAGGCCGAAGCCGAGATACTCGCCGAGCTCCGCCGGCTGCGGGCCCGGGTGCCCCAGCTCGGCGGGGCCCTGGCCGCCAGTGTCGACGGCCTGGTCCTGGCCCAGGACAGCGCGGCCGCGGAGGCCGAGTCCGTCGCGGCACTGACCGCCGCCGCCCTCGGGGTGGCCCAGCGGCTCAGCGACTGCACCGGGCAGGGCGGCTTCCGGGAGCTGCTCGTGCGCGGCGAGAACGGCTACGTCGCCACCTACGCGGCGGGCGAGGCGGCGGTCCTCACCCTGATCGCCGAGCCGCGCGTCAACGTCGGCCGCCTCCACCTGGAGGCCCGCCGCTCCAGCGTCCGGATCGCCGAACTCATAGAGCACAGCCTGGGCCGCAGGTCCGGCCCGGAGGCGCCCGTGGCGGAGCGCCCCGACCGTTCCTGACGGACCCGACAGAACACGCCCATCGCAAACGACTGCAAAGGAAGCCTCATGGTCAACGTGGAAACCGCCCTCAAGGAAGCCACCACCAGCATCGAGGGCGCGATCGGCGCCGCCCTCGTCGACTACGGCAGCGGGATGGCCCTCGGCCACGTCGGAGGCGGCAAGGACCTGGACCTGACGGTCGCCGCGGCCGGCAACACGGACGTGGTGCGGGCCAAGGTCCGCACCATGGAGATGCTCGGTCTGAAGGACGAGATCGAGGACATCCTGATCACTCTCGGCAGTCAGTACCACCTGATCAGGCTGATGAAGGGGCGCAACAGCGAGGGCTTCTTCCTCTATCTCGCCCTCGACCGCGGCAGGGCCAACCTTGCCATGGCGCGTCACCAGTTGAAGAAGATCGAGGAGAGCCTGGAGGTCTGACGGTCCTGGCGGCGGCCCCGCCGGGGTCGCGACGGCACGGTGGCGGGCGGCTGAATTCTTTGCCGCTCGCCCCGGCGGACCGTCCCATATGTCCGGGATGGGTCAACTTTATCATCCTGTTACAGAGTAAGATGCTGTAATTGGCTGATCATCAACCCGGTCGACAAAGATAAAAACGCTGGAGAACCCGTCACCCATGCCCCCGCGCCTGAGCATCGTCGTACCCTCCTACAACGTCGAGCTCTACCTCGACGAGTGCCTGGAATCCCTAGCAGCTCAGACGTTCGACGACTTCGAAGTCGTCATCGTCGATGACGGGTCCACGGACAACAGCGCGGCCATCGCCAAGGCCTTCGCTGAGCGTGACAAGCGCTTCCGGGTGGTCCTACAGGAGAACGCCGGCCTCGGTGCCGCGCGGAACGTAGGCTTCCGGCACGCTTCCCCGGACAGCGAGTACATCGCTTTCGTCGACAGCGACGACACCATGCCGGCGGACGCCTACCAGAAGCTGATCGACGCCCTGGACGAGAGCGGCTCCGATTTCGCCGCCGGCAACGTCAAGCGCTTCCGCTCCGTCGGCATGCAGCAGTCCTGGGGCCACCGCGTCGCGTTCGCGAACACGCGCCTGAAGACCCACATCTCGAAGTTCCCGGCACTGGTCACCGACCGCACCGCCTGGAACAAGGTCTACCGGCGCGGCTTCTGGGAAGAGCACGGCTTCCAGTACCCGGAGGGCATCCTCTACGAGGACGCCCCCGTCAGCATCCCCGCGCACTACTTCGCCCAGAGCGTCGACGTGATCAGCGACTGCGTCTACCACTGGCGCGTGCGCGAGACCGGCGAGCGCTCCATCACCCAGCGCTCCACCGACCCGGTCTCCGTCATCGACCGCGTCACCTCCGTTCGGCTGGTGCGCGAGGCCCTGCTCGCCAAGACCGGCGAGAAGTACGCCCGCTACCTGCGCGACTACGACTACAACGTGTTGAGCGAGGAGCTCCCGCTCATCTACAAGTACGTCGCCGAGGGCGGCGAGGACTTCCGCGCCGCCTTCGTCAAGGAGGTCGGCGGCCTCATCCGCGAGATCGGCACCGGTCCGTGGACCGACCTCACCGTCGCCGACCGGCTCAAGGCGTACCTGGCCCGCGAGGGCCGCGTCGAGGAGTTCATCGCCCTCCTGCACCACCAGCGGGACTTCAGCTACAGCGTGCCGGTCAAGGGCCTGGCCCGCCCGCAGGCCGACTACCCCTTCCTCAAGGCGCCCGTCCCCCCGAAGCTGCTGACCCTCGGCCCGCGCGAGCGCCGCGTCGTCAGCCGGCTGGAGCAGGCCGCCTGGAGCGACGGCAAGCTGCTGCTGCGCGGCTACGCCCTGCCCGGGCACATGGGTGCCGAGAGCCGCCTGGGCTCCCGCAAGATGCTCGTCTTCCGCGAGCAGGGCAAGCGCCGCCGCACGGTCGTCCCCACCCGCACGGTGGCCTCGCCGATGGCCACCGTGAACTCCCCGCACCTCGCCCTGCGGCACGCCGACTGGGCGGGCTTCACCGCCGTCGTCGACCCCACGGTCTTCCAGTCGGGCGGCACGTGGCGCGAGGGGATATGGACCACCTCCATCGCCGTCACCGGCCCCGGCGGCCTGCACCGGGCCCGCCTCAGGGGCGGCGAGCACGACAGCGGCATGAACCCGCCCGCCCACTGGGCCACCCCCGACGTCCGGATCGTGCCGACCGTCGCGGGCTCCCTCACCGTCCAGGTAGAGATCGTCCGTGCCCGCGTGCTCGACGTCCGCACCAGCGGCGACGACGCCCTGGAGCTGACCGGCGAGCTGGCCCCCGGGGCCGGCGAGGGCGTCGTCCTGCGCGCCGAACACGCCGCCAGCGGCACCACCCTCGACGTCCCGCTCACCCTGGGCACCGCCGCCGCGGGCGGCCGGATCCCCTTCACCGCCCTCGTCCCGCTCGCCGGGCTCGGCGCCGTCGCACCCGCCCGCCGCGAGCCCGGCGAGTGGAGCCCGCAGGCGTGGACCCTGGCCGCGGTGCGTGCCGACGGCACCCGCCACCCCCTGGTCCACGACGAACGCGGCGGCTTCACCGGCCTGGCCGCCCTGCTCCCCGGTGGGGACGCGGACCTCGCCGTCTTCGCCAAGCGCGCCAGGAACGGCCACCTCGTCCTCTCCGTCCAGCCCTCCCCGCCGCTCGTCGACGCCGTCTCCGCCGAGGCCGGCACGCTGACCCTGCGCGGCACCTTCCGGGCCCCCGCGGAGAGCGCCGACGAACCCTACGAGCTGGTCCTGCACGACCAGCACGGCACCGAGTTCAGCTACCCCGTCACCCGCGACGGGGACCGCTTCGAGGCCTCCTTCGAGCCCGTGCTCCCCGAGGCCTACGCCGGCCGCACCACCCTCCCGCAGGGCCGCTGGTGGCCCACCCTGCGCCCGGTGAGCCAGGGCGGCACCACCGCCGGCCTGCTCGGCGTCGACCGCGGCGCCCCCGTCCAGCTCGTCGGCGCGGCCTTGAACACCGGGCCCCACCCGGTCACCGTGCTGGGCCGCCGCATGCGCGTCGAAGCCCGCCACCACGACCGGATGGCCCTGGTCAGCGACCCGCTGCTGAGCCCGCACGACCGCTCCCGCTACGCCCAGCGCGTCGCCCGCGACGAGACCTACCCCGCGCAGCGGCGGCTCCCGGTCAAGGACCTGGTCGTGTACGACGTCTTCCAGGGCAACGGCGCCGGTGACGCGCCCCGCGCCATCCACGAGGAGCTGCTGCGCCGCGGCGAGAAGCTGGAGCACGTCTGGCTGGTCCGCGACGGCCGCGTCGAGGTCCCCGCGACCGCCCGCGCCGTCCAGTACGACAGCCTGGAGGCCTGGGACGTCCTGGCCCGCGCCCGCTTCTACGTCGTCAACGACAGCGTGCCGTCGCACTTCCGGCGCCGCCCCGGCCAGACGGTCGTCCAGACCTGGCACGGGACGCCGCTCAAGCAGATCGGCTACGACTTCACGCACGACTACTACACCAGCCCCGAGGTGCTGGAGGGCCTGGCGCACGACAGCGCCCAGTGGACGCTGCTCGCCTCGCCGAGCTCGTACGCCACCCCCATCCTCAAGCGGGCCCTCGGCTACGAGGGCGAGGTCATCGAGTCCGGCAGCCCGCGCACCGACGCGCTGCTGCGTCCCGACGCGGAGCGGATCGCCGAGGTCCGCCGCCGTCTCGGCCTGCCCGAGGGCAAGAAGGTCGTCCTCTACCTGCCGACCTGGCGCGAGAACCGCGAGGGCTGGAGCGGCGGCTACAAGCTCGACCTGCGGATCGACCTGGACGCGGCCCGCCGCGAGCTGGGCGAGGACCACGTCCTGCTCGTCCGCGGCCACCACCTGGTGGGGGAGCAGCTGCGCGACGGCGTGCGCGACGGCTTCGTCGTGGACGTCTCCCGCTGGCCCGACGCCACGGACCTGCTGCTCGTCGCCGACGTGCTGATCTCGGACTACTCGTCCGCGCTCTTCGACTTCGCGCTGACCGACAAGCCGATCCTGCTGTTCACGTACGACCTGGAGCACTACCGCGACACCCTGCGCGGCTTCACCTTCGACCTGGAGGAGAAGGCGCCCGGCCCGCTGCTGAAGGACTCCGCGAGCCTGATCGAGGCCGTCCGCGACGCCGACGCCGTGGGCGCCCGGTTCGCCGCGGCACGGGAGGCGTTCCGCGCCGAGTTCTGCGACCTGGACGACGGCCACGCCGCCGAGCGGGTCGTCGACCGCATGCTCGGGAAGTAGCCGGGCCGCCCGAACGGGTGAACCTGCGGACCGGCCCCGCGCCCACCGATGAGATTCGGGCGCGGGGCCGGTCCGTATGTGAGGAGGGCCGCCCGGCCCCCTCGTCCCCCTGGAGGCAGCAGCCATGACCAGCAACGGCTTCACCACGTGCCTGTGGTTCGACGGCGACGCGGAGGCCGCCGCCGACTACTACCTCTCCGTCTTCAAGGACGGCCGGATCCTGCGGACGGCCCGCTACACCGAGGCGGGCCCCGGTCCGGCCGGCGAGGTGATGGTGGTCGAGTTCGAGATCAACGGCCAGAGGTTCATCGGCCTCAACGGCGGCCCCCAGTTCCCCTTCACCGAGGCCGTCTCCTTCCAGATCCACTGCTCCGACGAGCCCGAGGCGGACTACTACTACGACGCCCTCACCGCGGACGGCGGACAGGAATCGGCCTGCGGCTGGGTCAAGGACCGCTTCGGGGTCTCCTGGCAGGTGATCCCGCCCGGCGCCATCGACCTGATCAGCGACCCGGACCCGGGCCGGGCAGCCCGCGCCACCGAGGCGATGCTGCGGATGAAGAAGCTCGACGTGGCGGCCATGCGCCGGGCCGCCGACGAGGGGACGGCCTGAGGCCGGCTCCAGGGCCTCCTAGGGCCTGTCGTCACACTCCCGTCTGCCCCGCGACGCCTGGCACGTGCTCTCGCCGCACCGGGCGAAAGCCGAGTACGTCCAGTACGCGTGCTTCCGCCCGGCGCACCGAGAGCACGCTCCCCCAAGCTCTCGACTTCGCTCGACCAGGGGGGACCCCCATGACGCCGCGGGGCCGCCCTCCGGGCGACGACGGGAGTGTGACGACAGGCCCTAGGCGAAGCGGGCCAGGAGGGCCGGGAGGGCGGTGCCGATCGGTTCGCGGATCACCTCGGCGGCCAGGGAGTCGTACGGGGTCTCCTCCGCGTTGACGATGATCAGCCGCGCCCCGGCCTCGGCCGCCATCCCGGCGAGCGAGGCCGCGGGCTGTACCTGGAGCGTCGTGCCGACGGCGATGAACACCTGGCATCCCTTGGCCACGGCCACGGCCTGGGCGAGCACCTCCGGGTCCAGCCGCTCGCCGAACATCACGGTCGCCGCCTTGAGGATCCCGCCGCAGGACGCACAGTCCGGGTCGGGCTCCCCGGCGGCGACCCGGGCCAGCGCCTCGTCCATCCCCGAGCGGGCGTGGCAGCGGGTGCACACCACCGACCTGGCCGTCCCGTGCAGCTCGAATACCTTCCGCGCGGGCATTCCGGCGAGCTGGTGCAGCCCGTCGACGTTCTGCGTGATGACCCGCACCGGGGTGCCGGCGCGCTCCAGTTCCGCCACGGCCGCGTGGGCCGCGTTGGGGCGGGCCCCGAGAGCGGCGATCTCGGCGCGCATCAGCCAGGAGCGCCGGCGGATCCCGGGATCGGCCATGTAGTGCTCGTACGTCACGAGCTTCTCGGCCTCCGGATCACGGCGCCACAGCCCCTGCGGCCCCCGGTAGTCCGGGATCCCGGAATCGGTGGACATACCGGCCCCGCTGAACACTGCGACAAGCTGCTTTCCCATGCGCCGACCCTAGGCGGCGGGCGTCCCGGCCCGCGAACGATTTCCGCCCCGCCGGGGCGGCTCCGGCACAGCACCCGGGGCCGGCCGGCGCAAGCGGAGGGGCGTTTCTGCGGTGAATCTCCCCCTCCACCGGAGTGAGAACGCGCCGCGCCCCCGGCTGACCCCGCGGGCCGTCGGTTACATACCGGACATGACGCTCACCCCGCCCCGCTCCGGCGCCCTGCTGCTGGCCGCCGCCGTGTCCCTGCTGCTCCCCCTGGTCGCGTCGTCGGCACCGGCGGCCGCCCACGCCGATCCACAGCCCCGCCGTTCCGCGGCCCGCACCCTGAGCGACCCCCTGCCCCGCTGGTACCAGCGGCACACCACGGAGGAGATCACCCGCTTCCTGCGGACCTTCTACGGCAGCCACGGCCCCTCCGCGCAGGACCGGGAGTACCGCGTCTCGCAGCTGCTCAAGGACAAACAGGCGCACGCCCCGGAGACCGACGTCCTGCTGTGCCGACCCGGCACGCCGCGGTCCGTCACCGTCGGCCAGGCCACCGCCATGCCGTCCGCGTTCGTCGGCTGGGCCACCGTCACCACCACCTGGCCCTCCGGGGTCACGGACACCTTCACCGCGTACGTCCGCACCGACTCCCGTCCGATCGTCCTCGACGACGTGATCTGCGCGGGGTGATTTCCGGGGTAGAACAGCCCGCATGACACGTTTCGAAATCACCGGCGCGAGCGCCGCCGACATGGAGATGCTGCGCACCTGGGCCGACGAGGAGGGCTGGAACCCGGGGGACAGCGACCGCTTCGCCTTCGCGGTCGCCGACCCGGACGGCTTCCTCGTCGGCCGGCTCGACGGGAAGCCCGTCGCCTGCATCTCCGCCGTGCGCTACGGCAGCGGCTTCGGGTTCATCGGCTTCTACATCGCCCGCCCCGAGGTCCGCGGCCACGGCTACGGGATCCGGCTGTGGCGGGCCGGGACGGAGCGGCTCGACGGGAGGCTCGTCGGACTGGACGGGGTGGTCGAGCAGCAGGACAACTACCGCAAGTCCGGCTTCCGCTCCGCCTGGACGAACATGCGCTACGAGGGGGTCCCGCAGCCGGGTGACGACGCGGGGGTGGAGATCGTCGACGCGGCCTCGCTGCCCTTCGCCCGGCTCGCCGCCTACGACCGCAGGTTCTTCCCCGAGGCGCGCGACGCCTTCCTCTCCGCCTGGACCGCCCTGCCGGGCCGGACCGCCCTCGCCGCGGTCCGCGACGGCCGGATCGAGGGCTTCGGCGTGATCCGCCCCTGCAGCTCCGCCTCCCGGATCGGCCCCCTGTACGCGGCCAGGCCGGAGGTGGCCTCGGCCCTGGTGCGGCGGCTCGCCGGGCACGCCCCCGACGGGGAGGTGTCGGTGGACGTGCCCGACGTGAACCCGGCCGCGGCCGCCGTGGCGGCCGGTCTGGGGCTGGCCCCGTCCTTCGAGACCGCCCGCATGTACACGGGTCCGGCCCCGGAGCTGGAGTGGGGCGGGCTGTACGGGGTCACGAGCCTCGAACTGGGCTGACGGCCGGGGCCGTGGGGCCGGGCGGCGGTCGGCGGCGCCGCCCGGCCGGTCCGCGGGTCGGGCCCGCCGGCGCGCTCAGACGCCGAAGAGCGTGCCGGTGCTGCTGCGCAGGCCGCAGGGGTTGCCGAAGGTGTAGGTGTAGCTCATCCGCCGGCCCTGCCAGACGCCCTCGGCGGTGACCGTCACCGGGTTCCACTCCCGGGTGCACGCGGTGTCGGGGCGGGGGGCGGCCAGCACGTCCAGCGAAGCCCCGTGCGCCTTCAGCTCGGCGCAGGCGGCGGCCGGTGACGGATGGGTGCCGCCCGGGCGCGGTGCGCACACGAGGGTCGCCGCGCGCAGCACGGTTCCGGTGGCGGCGTTCTGACCGGCCGTCACGCTGACCACGAGCGCGGACGGCGCGTACAGGCTCTGCGCTCCGGTCGGCGCCGCGTCGGCGGCTCCGGTCCCGGCCAGGGCGGTGAAGGCGGTGAGCGCCATTGCTCCGGAAGCCAGTCCCAGACTCCTGGTGATGGACCGCATTTCGAACACTCCTCGGGGTCGGTGTTTCGGATAGCGGACGGGAGTCTTGCCGATCCGGGGCGGGAACGCTCGTTCACACCTCGATTTCTCGTCACTGATCGTGAGCGCATGAGTGCAGTCCGCAGTGGGCGGGGCCGTCGTGACCTGTGAAGGAGGGGTTCCGGGAATCGGCCGAACACGCCCCCCGCACGCGACCGGCCTGGGGCCGGTGGGGCGTGTGGGAGGCGGAGCCGGGGCGGTCAGCGGGTGGGCGTCGGCCGGGGAGCGTAGAGGTCCAGGAGCCGGGTGCGGGTCTGCTGGAGGCGTACCGCGAGGATCCGGCCGACCCAGTGCCCGATGGCGGAGCCGAAGGCGGGGTCGGCGTCCATGAGCAGCCGCACGGCCTGCCCGTCGAACTCGTAGGCCCGCACCGGGGTCATCGCCTCGGCGCTCAGCTGCCAGGTGTACGGCGGGAAGAGCCAGGACCAGCCGACGAGCTCCCCGGGCCCGAGGCTCTCGACGGCCACGGCGCCCCGGTGGCCGCCGGAGGGCAGCGGGACCTCCAGGGTCACCGTGCCGGAGCGCACGATCCAGAAGGCCTCCGCCCGGCCGCCCTCTTCGAAGATCCGGGCGCCCTCGGGGAAATTGACCTCATGGGCGTGGGACATCAGCCGGCCGCGGTGCTCGGCGGACAGCACGGCGGCGATCCGGATGGGGGAAGGTGTGCTCACGACGGCCTCCGTTCAGGACCCCCCGCAACCTTCTGGTCCCCCCAGTGTCGCCGACCCGGGCCGGAACGCGGCACGGCGCGGACCGGGCACCTCGAACCGCCCGCCAGCCGCCCGCTGCCCGCCCGGGCGGCGGGCGCCCCCCGCCCGGCGGCTACTCCTCGGCGCCGGCCTCCAGACAGGCCAGCTCCATCGCGTCGAGCACGGCCTCGTGGCTGCGTCCGCTGAGCTCGGCGACGTTCTCGATCTGGGCCGTCGCCCAGGCGGCCAGGGTCATCACCAGCACGCGCAGCCCGTCCGTCCCGTGCTCGGCCAGGATCGCGTCGGCGACGGCCATCGCGTCCTCGGGCACCCGCTCGGGCGGCTCCAGCCCCGCCAGCCCGCGCAGCATCGCCAGGGTGCGGCGGGAGATCTCCGGGGTGATCTCCGCCAGCCGCATGTCCTCTTCCTCGTCCATCAGCCCCGCCCTCCGGTACCGTCGCCCGACCCCTCAGGGCACGGTAGAGCCGCCCCGCCCCGCACGGGGCGGTTTTCCCCCGGCTCGCCCGCGGGGAGGGGCGGCGCGTGCCCGCGGGTTGACGCGCCGGGAACGGGGTCGCGCAGGCGCCTTCCCTCCCGTGCGACCGGCCGGTAACTTGTCCGCCGCAGCCGCCCGGCCGGGGCGGCCGAACCGGGTGGGAGCCAGATGAAGAGCCTCGTACGGGTGCTGGCGGGCGTGCTGCTCCTCGCGGGCGGCCTCCTGCCGGCCGCCGCCCCCGCTCCCGCCGCCGCGGCGCCCGCACCGGCCCCCGCCCGGGCGGCCGCCGACCCCGCGCCGTGGGCGCCCCCGCTCTCCACCCGGGGCCGCTACATCGTCGACGCCCAGGGCAACCGCTTCCGGCTGCGCTCCGGAAACTGGGACGGCGCCCAGGGCTCCTGGAACGGCTCAGGGGACATCGCCGACCCCGCCACCCACCACGCGGGCCAGGACTCCCACGGCATCCCCCTCGGCCTGGACCGGGTGCCGCTGGCGTCCCTGCTCGCCGACTTCCGCGCGCTCGGGCTGAACAGCGTCCGGCTCCCCTTCTCCAACGAGATGCTGCACACCACCGCCCCCGTCCCGGACGCGGCCGTCGCCGCCAACCCGGCGCTGCGCGGCCGCACCCCGCTCCAGGTCTACGACGCCGTCGTGGCCGCCCTCACGGACGCGGGCTTCGCCGTCATCCTCAACAACCACACCGGGACCACCCGCTGGTGCTGCGGCCTCGACGGCAACGAGCGCTGGAACAGCACCCGTTCCACCGCCCAGTGGGCCGACGACTGGGTCTTCCTGGCCCGCCGCTACCGCGACAACCCCCGTGTGGTCGGCGCCGACCTCTACAACGAGGTCCGACGCGACACCTGGGACGACCCCAACTGGGGCCTCGGCGACAGCCACGACTGGCAGGCCGCCTCCGAGGAAGCCGCGGACCGGATCCTGACCGAGGCCAACCCGAACCTGCTCATCGTCATCGAGGGCATCAACTGGACGGGCATCCCCGCCGACGGCCTCCCGCACGGCCGCCCCGTCCTCACCCCCGCCCGTACCCTCTCCCACACCCTGGTCGTCTCGGACAAACTGGTCTACTCGGCACACTTCTACGGCTACACCGGACCCCACCACAGCGGCGCGACCGGCCTCGGCGAGACCCATGACCCGCGCTACCAGGACCTGAGCCGGGCCGAACTCGAACAGGCCCTCTACGACCAGGCGTTCTTCGTCTCCGCCGAGACGGGCAAGCACTTCACCGCCCCGGTGTGGATCAGCGAGTTCGGCACCGGCGCCGACGAGACCGGCGCCGCCCCGCGCGCCTGGTTCCAGAACACGACCGCCTACCTGGCCGCCGCCGACGCCGACTTCGCCTACTGGCCGCTCGTCGGCTGGAGCACCACCGCACAGGGCACCCCCGGCGGCGACAGCTGGGCGCTGCTCCGCTACGGCCACACCGGGCAGCGGACGGGCGTCCTCGACCCCGCCGACTGGCGCACCGCCCCCTGGACCGCCCTCACCTCGGCCGCGGGCCGCACCGGGCCGGTCCCGGCCACCCCCGCCTGGTACCAGCTCAGCACCGACCACCGGGACCACATCGCCTCGCTGCTCTCCCGGGCCGCCGGAGACTGGGACGCGGGCGCCCGCAAGGCCGTCTGCCCCGACGGCGCCCGCCTGGCGGGCCTGAGCCACACCGGAGGGCGCGGGCTGTGCTCCACCTCGGACCTGCGGGCCCCCGGCGGCGGCCAGACGGTGGTCCGTGACGAGTCGTACGTCCCGGCGGGCGGCGACTGGGCCACCGGCTACACCAAGCTCCAGTGCCCGGCCGGCAGGTTCCTCATCGGGTACAGCCTGCGCGGTGACCGGGTGTCGGCGGCCCTGTGCGCCCCGGCCCGCGTCCCCCTCGCGGGCTCCGGCCGTACGGTCTGGTTCGACCGCGGCGACGACCGCCCGGCCGGGACCCCGGGCGGGGACTACGCCTGGGGCCACTACAAGGGCCAGTGCCTGCCCACCGAGTACGCGGCGGGCATCGCCTTCACCGCCCGCGCCGGCTTCCGCCCCTCCCCGGCGTCCCTGCTGTGCCGGGCGCTGCCGACGGGCTGAGGCCCCCGGGCCCGCGGCCGCCGGCCCTCCCGGCGCGGCGGCCGTTCGGCATGCGGTACGTCAAGTGTGCTGACCGCCGGGGCAATCCGCCCTAGGGTGCGCCCGTACGGACAACGGATACCGAACTGGGGGGTTCATGCGTAGATCCAGAGGTCTGGCAGCCGCTCTCGCCCTGTCCCTGGCCGGCACCGGCGCGGTCGTGGGACTCGGGCTCGTCCCGCAGGCCGCGGCCGTCACCCCGCCCGTGGCCTTCACCGCCGACGCGCTGCCCACCTGGCAGCCCAACGGCATCGTCTGGGCCCTCGCCGAGGCCGGGGGCACCGTCTTCGTCGGCGGCACCTTCTCCACCGTCCGCCCGCCCGCGGGCGGCGCGGGCGGCGAGCAGCCGGCCGTGAACTTCGCCGCCCTCGACGCGGCGACCGGCGCCCCGACCTCCTGCACCCTGTCCTTCACCGTCGCCGCCGGCACCGCCACGGTCCGCGCGCTCACCCTCTCCCCGGACAAGAAGACGCTCTACGCGGGCGGCTACTTCGGCGCCGTCAACGGCACCCCCGTCTCCAGCATGGCCGCCGTCGACGTGGCCACCTGCACCGTGAAGCCGTCCTTCCGCCCCGCCTTCGCCGCCACGGTACGGGCCATCGCCGTCGCCGGCGACACCGTCTACGCCGGCGGCGACTTCCTGACCGTCAGCGGCCAGCCCCGGCAGCGCTTCGCCGCCGTCGCCGCGGCGGACGGCGCGCTGCGCCCCTTCCGGGCCGACGCCGACGAGCCGGGCCGCGCCGTCGAGGTCACCCCGGACGGGAAGAACGTGCTGCTCGGCGGCGACTTCTTCACCGTCAACGGGACGAACACGCACGCCCTGGCCGTCGTCGACTCCGCCACCGGCGCCCTCACCAAGGGCTACCCGGGCTTCATCGAGACCAACTCCGTGGTCAAGGACATCGCGACAGACGCCACGGGCTTCTACACCGCCAACGAGGGCACCGGAGGCGGGGTCTTCGACGGCCGTATCGCCCTCGACCTCTCCGGCTTCGGCCAGCGCTGGCGCGACACCTGCCTGGGCGCCACCCAGGCGGTCCTGCCGTACCAGAACGTGCTCTACAGCGCCTCGCACGCGCACGACTGCTCCAGCGTCGGCGAGTACCCCGACGGGCAGCGCCACCACCTGCTGGCGCAGCCCACCACGAGCGTCGGCAAGCTGGGCTGGGCGCCCGACACCAACGACGGCGTCGGCGAGGGCATCGGCCCGCGCGTGATGACCGTCGGCTCCAAGGGCGGGATCCCGTACCTGTGGGTCGGCGGTGAGTTCACCACCGTCAACGGGACGGCGCAGCAGAGCCTGACGCGCTTCTCCTCCACGGGCGACACGGGCGCGCCGACGGTTCCCCTCGCCAGCGCGGCGAGCGTCAAGCCCGGCGAGGTCCAGGTGCGCTGGCGCACCAGCCTCGACCTGGACGACAGCGCGCTCACCTACCGCGTCTACCGCAACGGAGCGGCCACGCCGATCGGCACGGTCACCGCGGACTCGCTGTTCTTCAAGCGCCCGCAGGCCTCCTGGACGGACACCACCGCCCAGCCCGGGCAGTCGTACACCTACCGGGTGACGGCCACCGACGCGGCGGGCAACACCAGCGCCCCGTCCGCGCCGGCGAGCGTGACCGTCCCGACCTCGCCGGAGGCGTACGCGAACCAGGTCCGGGCGGACGGCGCCCAGCTGTACTGGCGCTACGACGACACGGTGCTGCCGTACGTCGCCGACTCCTCGGACGGCAACCAGGCCGGCGTGCACCACTACGGCCCGGCCCTGCGCCAGAGCCCGGGGGCGGTGGCCGGTGCGAGCACCGCGATCGGCTTCAACGGCACGGACGCGCACGTGTACGGCGACCGCCGCCAGACGGTGGGCGCCACGTACAGCATCGAGACCTGGTTCAGGACGAACACCACCCGCGGCGGCAAGCTCGTCGGCTTCGGCAGCCAGCAGACCAACGGCAGCGGCCACTACGACAAGCACGTCTACATGACCGACGACGGCCGGCTGGTCTACGGGGTCTACACCGGCGCCACCCGCACCATCACCACCGCCGCCGCGTTCAACGACGACAAGTGGCACCACGTCGTCGCCACCCAGGGCCCCGGCGGGATGGCCCTCTACGTGGACGGAGTCCAGCGGGGCACCCTGAACGTCACCACCCACGAGGACTACACGGGCTACTGGCGCGCCGGCTTCGACGGACTCGGCGGCTGGCCGGACCGCCCGACGAGCGAGCACTGGGCGGGCCTGCTGGACGAGACGGCCGTCTACCCGACGGTCCTGAGCGCGGCGCAGGTGCAGAACCACTTCGCCCTCGCCTCCGCCCCGGCGGACTCCACCGTCCAGGTCACCGCGGCCGAGGACACGTACGCCAACGCGGGCGCCCCGGACGCCAACTACGGCACCTCGGGCTCCCTGGCCGTCCGCGGGACGTCGCTGTACACGAGCTACCTTCGCTTCGACCTGCCGGCCGCCCCGGCGGGCAAGGTGCTCAAGTCGGCGGCGCTCAGCGTGAAGACCAGCACCATGGCGGGCGCCGGCACCACGGACACCGTCTCGGTGGTCCCCGTCAGCGGCGCCTGGTCGGAGGCCGGCACCACGTACAACAACCGCCCGGGCACGGGCGCTCCGGCGCTCGGCGCGTTCCCGGGGGTGCCGGACGGCTCGGCGGTGCACACCGCCGGGCTGAACACGGCCGCCGTGGCCGCCGCGCTGGGCGGCTCCTACAGCCTGGCCCTGACCAGCGCCGGGACCGACGCCCTGTGGCTGTGGTCCTCGGAGGCGGCGGCCGCGGAGGCCACCCCGCGCCTGGCCCTCACCTTCGGGGCGCCGTGACCGGGCCCCCGCCCCCGGGGCGGTCGCCGCGCCCTGCGCCTCCCGCACCGCCGGGACCCGGCCTGAGCGGTCACCGGCTTGAGGGGTCACCGGCCTGAGGGGTCACCGGCCTGAGGGGCGCGCCTCACCCTGCCGGGTGGGGCGCGCCCACCTCCAGGAACCGGCGCCCGCGCGGGCCCCGGTACAGCAGGCAGTCCCAGCCGTGGCGCTCCAGTTCCGCCGCGCAGGCCGACAGGCGTTCCCGCTCCTCACCGGCGGCCCCGCTCCCGGGCGGGCCGGCCCAGGTGACCTCCACCAGCCCCTCCGCCCCGGCCGCCACCCGGTAGCCGGTACGGCTGCGCCGGCCGTCGGCGTCCACCGCGGAGGGCGGGAACCCCGCCGCCTCCAGGACGAGGGCCACCGCGCGCGGCATCATCCGCAGCTCCCAGGGGGCGGGCACGCCGACGCCCCCGGTCAGCAGGCGGCGGATCTGCACCAGCCCCTCGTACGCGGTGGCCAGCTCGCCCGCCCGCGCCGGACCCGAGGGGGGCGGGCCGTCACCCGTCGCCGGTTCGAAGCCCTGCCCCTGGGGATCCGCCACCACGCCCGCCCTCCGCCGTCTGAGTACCCCGGTCCAACGGCCTGAGTACCCGCACCGATTCCCCGCCCCGGCACCGCTGCTGGAATGGCGCCATGACCTCGGAATCCCCCCGCCCGCGCCTGCACCGGGTGACCTGCGCCGGCTCCGCCCTCGCCGTGGCCCTCGTCCCGCTCGTGGTGGGCGTCCTGGTCGCCAAGGGGATGGCCGCCGACCCGCACGCCCCGGTCAACGCCCTGATCACCGGTGGCGGCCAGCGCGCCGGACTGCCGCGCGCCGAGTGGAGCCGGCGCGGCCACAGCGCGGTGCGCCGGCTGCGGGCGGCCCGTCGGACGGTCCGCGGCCGGTGCGGGGCGCTCAGGGGAACGGCGGATCCGGGAGCCCGGTGACCCGTGGCCCCGTGCGTACCGGTCAGTGCGCGTACTGGCGGACGCAGAGGTCGACGATCGAGGGCGGGACCACTCCCTCCGCGGCCTGGCACAGCTCCTCCCCGCGCGCCGGGGGCGGTGCGGGGCGGCGCGCCGGCGCGGGCTTGAGGGGCCGGGAGCGGCGCGGCGGGGCCGGCTTCGGCGGGCGTTCGGCCGGCGGGCGCGCCGTCCGGACGGAGGGGGCCGGAGCGGGGTCCGGCGTCGCGTCCGGGACCTCGCCCAGTGGGAGGGGCGGGGGCGGCGGCGGGGTGGGATCGGGGCGGTCGGCGTCCAGGGCGCCGGCGGGCGGCGCGGACCCCTGGGCGGGGCCCGGGCCGTGGTGCGCCGGGGCGACGGAGACACAGCCGGCGCTCGCCAGGAGGGCCAGGAGGGAGAGGGGCAGGGCGGCCCGGCGCAACAGCACCCGACCACCATGCCGCAGTCCGGGTCGGCCCGGCCGCCCCGCTCACGCTTCCGGGTGACGCGGCCGGGACGGGGGAACCACCCGCCACCGTGGTGAACCGATTCTCCACAGGGTCGGCCGAGAAGGGCCCGGACGGCCGCAGAATGGGCACGAACGCGATCGGCGCGGCACGGCAGTGCGGGCGGCGGGGGAGGCGCGACCCCCGGCGCCCGGTGCCGCCGGGCCCCGTTCACCGCCCGTCCGCCTTCACCCCGTACGGAGTGCCGAGCATGACCGAACCCGCCGCGTCCAGCGTTCCCCGAACCGGCGACCGTCCCCTGAGGGGATGGGCGGCCGTCGCCGCCGTCTCCCTCGGGATCTTCTGCCTGATCACCTCCGAACTCCTGCCCATCGGACTGCTCACCCCCGTCGGTGCCGACCTCCACGTCTCCGACGGCACCGCCGGCCTGATGGTGACCGTCCCCGGAATCGTCGCCGGCCTCTGCGCGCCCCTCGTCACCGTCGGAGCCGCCCGCATCGACCGGCGGCGCGTGCTGTGCGCGCTGATCGGCCTGATGGCCGCCGCCAACCTCGCCGCCGCCCTCGCCCCCGGTTTCACCGTCGTCCTGGCCGCCCGGCTGCTCGTCGGCATCAGCGTCGGCGGGTTCTGGGCCATCGCGGGAGGCCTCGCCGTCCGGCTGGTCCCCGCGCACCGCGTCGGCCGGGCCACGGCCCTGATATTCGGCGGCGTCCCGACCGCCTCCGTGCTCGGTGTCCCCGCAGGCACCCTCCTCGGCGAACTCGGCGGCTGGCGGGCGGCCTTCGCCGCCGTGGGCGCCCTCGGCGCGCTCGCCCTGGCCGCGCTGCTCCTGCTGCTGCCCGCACTGCCGCCGGCCGCGCCCGTCACCTTCGCCGAACTCCCGTCCCTGCTGCGGGCCAACGCGGGGGTGCGCACCGGGGTGGCCGTGACCTTCCTGGTGGTCACCGGCCAGTTCGCCGCCTACACCTTCGTCCGGCCGATCCTGCGGGACGTCTCCGGCGTCGACGCCGGGTCCGTCAGCACCCTCCTCCTCGGCTACGGCCTCGCCGGGGTCGCCGGCAACTTCCTGGCCGGTCCGCGCGACCCCCGCCGTACGCTGCTCACCATCAGCACCGCTCTCGCCGGGGTGCTGGCCCTGACGGCCGTCCTGCCGGGCGCCGTCGCCGGGACCTGCCTGCTGCTGGTCTGGGGCCTGTTCTACGGCGGGGTGTCCGTCAGCCTCCAGAGATGGATGCTGAGGGCCGCGCCGCGGGACGCCGAGGCCGCCTCCTCGCTGATGGTGGCCATGTTCAACGTCGCCATCGCCGCGGGTGCGCTCGCCGGCGGGCTCGCCGTGGACCGCGTCCGCGTGCCGGCCGCCCCGCTGACCGGCGCCGCCCTGATGTGCGCCGCCGCCCTCACGCTGGCCGTGCACCTCCGGCGGGCCCGGAGCGGGGAGCCGGGCCCCGGTGCGGCGGACGGAGAGCGGATGGATGGGGCGGATCGGACAGCGGGCTTGACCGGAACCGCCCCGGACGGAAAGAGTCCGCTCAAGAACGACCGTATGAGCCGCACTCCGGAGACGCCCCAGATGCCGATACCCGTCCGCGCCCCGCTCGCCCCGCCCGCCACTGGAGCGGGTCAGGCCCCGTTCGCCCGGCGGCGCAGGGCCTGACCGGCGGGTGGGGGGGGGGGGCCCCCCCCCCCCCCCCCCCCCCCCCCCCCCCCGCCGGGGGGGGGGCGGGCCCGCGGCGCGGCCGGCGGGCGGGGGGGGGGGGGGCGGGGGGGGGGGGGGCCCCCCCCCCCCCCCCCCCCCCCCCCCCCGACCCTGCCGGGAGACAACTGTGTCCCCACACCCCGATGAGAGCGGGCCCGAGCCCGACGACCGCCTGTTCGTCCGCCCCTACGTGGGCGTCCCCGAGAGCCCGTCCGACGCGGCCTACCCCGCCTGGCCGACGCTCGCGGAACCGTCCGAGGCGCTGACCGAACCCCTGCCGCGGGTGCCGTCCGGACCTCCGGCCGGCCCGGTGGCCGCGGCGCCCCGCCACGCGCCCGAGCCGCGGGGGAGCCGGCTGCCCCTGGTGGTCCTCGGGCTGGTGGTGCTGGCGGCCGGAGCGGGCACGCTGGCGTTCCTGCTGAGCGGGTCCGAGCCGGAGACCGCCGAGGCCACCGCCCGCCCGGACCTGGCGATGCCGGTGCTGCCCGCCCGCAGCCCGGGCGCCGGGGAGCCCGAGGTGCGCAGCCAGGCCGCCACCGCGAAACCGTCGTCCTCCGGGCTCACGCGCGGCCCGTCGCCCTCCTCCTCCGCGAAGCCCGCGACGAGTCCGCAGGGCACCCCCGAGGCGTCCGCGAAGCAACCGCCCAAGAACTCCGGAACCCTGCGCTCGGGCGACAAGGGGCCCGAGGTCGCGGACCTCCAGCAGCGGCTCTACGCGCAGGGTTTCACCTACGTCCGGGTGACCGGGGTCTACGACGGTCAGACCAAGCGCGGGGTCGCCCAGCTCCAGCGGGACCGCGACATCAAGGGCGACCCGAGCGGCGTCTACGGCCCGGCGACGCGCGCCGCCTTCGGCTGACGCGGGCGGTCAGCGGCCGCCGGAGACGCGCAGGACCGCACCCGTGGTGAACGAGGCGTCCGGCGAGAGCAGCCACGCGACGGCCCCCGCGATCTCCTCCGGCCGCCCGGGCCGCCCGAGCGGGGTCGCGCCGGCCGTACGGGCGGGGCGGTCCGCGTCGCCCATCGCGGCGTGCATGTCCGTCTCGATGATGCCGGGCGCCACGGCGTTGACCCGGATGCCGTCCGGCCCCAGCTCCTTGGACAGCCCGACGGTGAGGGCGTCGACGCCCGCCTTGGCCGCCGCGTAGTGCACGTACTCCCCGGGGCTGCCCAGGGTGGCGGCCGCGGAGGAGACGTTCACGATGGCCCCGCCGTCCCCCCGCGCCATGTCCCGTGCGGCGCGGCGGCAGCACAGCAGGTAGCCGAGCAGGTTCACCTCCACCACCCGCCGCAGGTCCTCTGTCCGGGCATCGGCGAGACGCCCCAGCGGGCCCGTCACCCCCGCGTTGTTGACCAGCCCGGTGACCCGGCCCAGTTCGGCCCCGGCCACGTCGAAGAGCCGCTCGACGTCATGCTCCCGCGAGGTGTCGCCCCGCACCGTCACGCACCGCGCGCCCGCCGCCCGCACCCGCTCCGCCACGGCCTCGGCGGCCGCTTCCTCGCGCGCGTAGCCCAGCGCCAGGTCGTGGCCCTCCGCCGCGAGCCGGACGCAGGTGGCCGCGCCGATGCCCCTGCTCCCTCCGGTGACGACGGTGACGGGGCGCTGCTCCATAGGGGTCCTCCGAGTCGGACGGCCGCGCGGCCGGTTGCCGGGGCGGGCGCAGGCTAACACCCCTATTTCCGCTGGACCAGCGGAAATAGGGGGCCCGACAGTGGTCCGGCCATCCACAACCGAACCGAGGAGCCGCCATGTCCACGCTGCGCGTCACCGTCGAGGAACTGATCGTCCACGCCCATCCGAACGCCGACGCCCTGGAGCTGGCCCAGGTGGGCCTCTACCGGGCCGTCGTCGCCAAGGGTGCGTACCGGACGGGGGAGTTCGCCCTCTACATACCCGAACAGGCCGTCCTGCCCGCAGCCCTGATCGAGGAGCTCGGGCTCACCGGCCGGCTGGCCGGGAGCGCCCACGACCGGGTCAAGGCCGTCCGGCTGCGCGGGGAGCTGTCGCAGGGCCTGGTGTGCCGGCCCCGCGCCCTCGACGGCGTCGACCTGGAGCTCGCCGCCAAGGAGGGCACCGACTTCGCGGAGGCCCTGGGCATCGTCAAATGGTCGCCACCGGTCCCGACGACGATGGACGGCGACGTCGAGGCGGCCCCCGACCTCCTGCCGTGGGTGGACATCGAGAACCTCCAGCGCTACCCGGGGGTCTTCGAGCCGGGGGAGCCCGTCGTCCTCACGGAGAAGCTCCACGGCACGGCCTGCCTGGTGACCTACCTGGCCGGCGAGGACCGCGTCCTCGTCTCCTCCAAGGGCTTCGGCGCGCGCGGCCTGGCGCTCAAGGAGGACGGGCGCAACGTGTACTGGCGGGCCGTCCGCGGCCACGGTGTCGAGCGGGCCGCCGCCCGGCTGGCCGAGCGGCTCGGCGCCACCCGGGTCGGCGTCTTCGGCGAGGTCTACGGGGCGGGCGTACAGGACCTGTCCTACGGGGCCCGGGCCGGCGACGCCGACACCCCGCCCGGGTTCGCCGTGTTCGACGTGTCCGCCGAGATCGACGGCCGGGTGCGCTGGTTCGATCCGGCGCGGGTGCTGGAGGAGGGCGAACTCCCGCTGGTGCCGCGGCTCTACGAGGGCCCGTACGCCCTGGATGCCGTGCTGGAGCTGGCCGGCGGACGGGAGACCGTCTCCGGGCGGGGCCTGCACCTGCGCGAGGGCGTCGTCATCCGCCCGGCCGTGGAGCGCTACAGCCCGGTCGTCGGCGGCCGGGCCATCGCGAAGGCGGTCAGCCCGGCCTACCTGACCCGCAAGGGCGGCACCGAGTACGAGTGAGCCGGCCGCGCGCATCGCCGCCGCCCGCGTTGCGGGCGGGGCGCGGCGGGCCGTTCGTGGTGGGATGGGGGGAGCGGCGCCGGTTCATCTTCACCGAGAGGGCACACCCATGTCACAGGACCCCCAGGACGGCCGGCCCACCATGCGGGCCATGGCGTACGAGAAGTACGGCGGACCGGAGGTGCTGGCCGAGACCAGGCTCCCGGTCCCCAAGGTCGCTCCGGGCGAGGTCCTCGTCCGGGTGCGGTGCGCGTCGGTCAACCCGGTCGACTGGAAGATCATGGCGGGCGGGCTCGACGGCCTCATGGACGTCGTGTACCCGGTGGTCCCGGGCTGGGACGTGTCCGGCACCGTCGAGCGGGTCGGCATCGACGTCCCCGAGTTCGCCGAGGGCGACGAGGTGATGGCGTACGCCCGCAAGGACTACGTGCACGGCGGCACCTTCGCCGAGTTCGTCTCCGTCCCCGTACGGGCCCTCGCGCGCAAGCCCGCCTCGCTCGACTGGCGGCAGGCGGCCGGCCTGCCGCTGGCCGGGCTCACCGCCTACCAGCTGCTGACCCGCCTCGGCACGGGCGGGGACGACACCGTCCTGGTCCACGGCGCGGCGGGCGGGGTCGGCTCGCTCGGCGTGCAGATCGCCCGCGCGCTCGGCGCCCGGGTCATCGGCACCGCCTCGCCCCGCAACCACGACCGGCTGCGGGAGCTGGGCTGCGAGCCCGTCGCCTACGGGGACGGGCTCACCGAACGGGTGCGCGCGCTCGCCCCCGACGGTGTGAGCGTCGTCGCGGACTTCGTCGGCGGGGTCCTGGACGTCACCACGGCCGTGCTCGCCGAGGGCGGCCGGCACGCCTCCATCGCCGACCACACGGTCCTCGGGGCGGGCGGCCAGTGGATGTGGGTCCGCCCCGTCGGCGAGGACCTCACGGCCCTGGCCCGCCTCGCCGACGAGGGCCGCCTGACGGTCACCGTCGCCGAGACCTTCCCCCTCTCGGCCCTCGCGGAGGCCTTCACCCTCAGCCAGGCGGGCCACACGGCAGGCAAGATCATCATCGAACCCTGACCCACCCGGGCCCCCGGGCCCCCCCCCGGGCCGGGCCCGGGCCCCCCAACGCCCCCCCCCCGGCCCCCCCCCCCCCCGCCGCGGGGGCGCCCCCCCCCCCGCCCCCCCCCCCCCCCCCCGCG
>NZ_JBBDHD010000189.1:0-9651 GCF_044129415.1 Streptomyces racemochromogenes | reverse complement strand
GGCGGGGGGCGGGGGCGGGCGCGCGCCGCGCCCGCGCCGCCCGCCCCCCCCCCCCCCCGCCGCCCCCGCCCCCCCCCCCCCCCCCCCCCCCCCCCCCCCCCCCCCCCCGCTTTCGTGTTGGGTCCGCGCCCCGGTCGGGGCGTGGGGGGTGGCTACGCGGAGCGGTCGCTGCCGGGGCCTTCGTAGTCCTCGCCGTAGGCGCCCTTGGCGGGGCGGCGGCGGCGCATGGGGGGTTCGACGCCGTCCGCGAGGCGGCGGGCGGTGACGAGGAAGCCGGTGTGGCCGATCATGCGGTGGTCCGGGCGGACGGCGAGGCCTTCCACGTGCCAGTTGCGGATCATCGATTCCCAGGGCTGCGGCTCGGCGAAGCAGCCGATCTCGCGGATGGATTCGACGGTCTTGGACAGCTGGGTGGTGGTGGCCACGTAGCAGCAGAGGATGCCGCCGGGCACGAGGGCCTTCTTGACGGCTTCCAGGCATTCCCAGGGGGCGAGCATGTCGAGGATGACGCGGTCGACGTCGGTCTCGTCCAGGTTGTCCTGAAGGTCGCCCACGGTCAGCTTCCAGGCCGGGTGGGGGCCGCCGAAATAGCGTTCGACGTTGGCGGTGGCGATCTCGGCGAAGTCCGCGCGGCGCTCGTAGCTGTGGAGCATGCCCTGGTCGCCGATGGCGCGCAGCAGGAAGCTGCTCAGGGAGCCGGAGCCCACCCCCGCCTCCACGACGCGGGCGCCGGGGAAGATGTCGGCGAAGGCCAGGATCTGGCCCGCGTCCTTGGGGTAGACCACGGCGGCGCCGCGGGGCATGGACAGGACATAGTCGGGGAGCAGGGGGCGCAGCGCGAGGTAGGCGACGTTGCCGGTGGTGCGGACAACGCTGCCCTCGGGAGCGCCGATCAGCTCGTCGTGCGGGAAGGAACCCTTGTGGGTGTGGAAGTTCTTCCCGGCTTCGAGCGTGAACGTGTAGTGGCGGCCCTTGGGGTCGGTCAGCTGTACCTGGTCCCCGACCTCGAAGGGCCCGCGTCGGCGGGCGGCACCGGTCGGTTCGGACATGTGACCAGTGTATTGGCTTCAGGACTGGGGCCGCGCCATGGCCTTCACGAAGGCCTTTTCGACGTCGAGGGTGGACAGGACGCCGTAGATCTCGCCGCCGGTCTCGACGACGAGGTATTCGGTGGCGGGGGTGGTGCGGAGGTGGTCGAGGAGGGCTTCGCCGGTGAGCTCCGCGGAAACCTTCATTCCGTCGGTGAGGTCCTGGGCGAGGGTGCTGACGGCGACCCAGGGCCGGCGGTGTTCGGGGACGGAGGCGATGGCGGTCTCGCGGACGATGGCGGTGGGGTCGCCCTGGCCGTCGACGACGACGAGGGCGCGGGCTCCGGCTTCGTTGGCGCGGCGCAGGGCCTCGGAGAGGGGGGTGGTGCTCTGGACGGGGATGGCGCGCCGGGTGAGGGTGCGGGCGCGGAGTTCGGGGAGGTGTTCGCGCAGGCGGGCCATGCGCAGGCTGTTGCCGGCGCCGGTCCAGATGATCGCGGCGAGGATGGCGGCGAGGAGCGCGTCCATGACGGTGTCCATGCCGCCGATGTCCTGGGTGGGGTTGCCGAGGACGCCGGTCTGGGTGATGAGGGGCAGGCCGATGAGGACGGTGATGGCGAGGGCGCGGCCGACCCAGGCGGCGGCGACGGTGCCGGCCATGGGTTTGCCGGTGATTCCCCAGATGAGGGCGCGGAGCATGCGGCCGCCGTCGAGGGGGAGGCCGGGGAGCAGGTTGAAGGCGGCGACGAGCAGGTTGGACACCATGAGGCCGGCGAGGAGGACGCCGGGGACGGTGGCGGGGTCGACGGCTTTCATGCCGAGGTAGAAGATCCCGGCGAGGGCGAGGGAGAGGAGGGGGCCGACGAAGGCGAGGACGAATTCGCGGCCGGGGGTTTCGGACTCCTTCTCGATCTCGGAGACGCCGCCGAAGAACTGGAGCTGGATGCGGCGCACGGGGAGCTTGAAGCGGAGTGCGGCGACGGTGTGTGCGAGTTCGTGGACGAGGACGGAGGCGTAGAAGGCGACGGCGAAGAAGAGGGAGACGAGGTAGCGGGCGGGGCCGAGCTCGGGGAGGATCCGGTCGAGCTGGTCGCCGAAGACCCAGGTGATGAGGGCGGCGACGAGGAACCAGCTGGGCGAGACGTAGACGGGTACGCCGAAGGGGCGGCCCATGAGGATGCCACCGCCCGGTTCGGAGCGCTTGGCGGGGCGCTCGCCGGTTTCGTCGGTGTCTGCCACGGCTTTCCTTCGTTCGGTGCGTGTGCTTCCAGTGTGGGCCACGTCGGGTGGGGCGGCGTGGGGCGCTGTCGCGCGGTGTGATGCTCCGATCATGCAGGGCGATGGGCCCGGAGTCGATGGTATGCGCGTGCTGTCGGTGCCGGGTCGTAGGGTTTTACGCATGACGACGATCCCCGGCGCCGGTTCCGCCGACGCTTCCCCGGGTGCTGCCCGGCCCGCCTCGCTGTCGCCTTCGCGGGCGGGCGATTTCATGCAGTGCCCGTTGCTGTACCGGTTCCGGGTGATCGACCGGCTGCCGGAGAAGCCGAGTGCGGCGGCGACGCGGGGGACGCTGGTGCACGCGGTGCTGGAGCGTCTGTTCGATCATCCGGCGGCGGAGCGGACGGTGCCGCGGGCGAAGGAGCTGCTTCCGGGGCAGTGGGAGCGGCTGCTGGAGGCGAAGCCGGAGCTGGCGGGGCTGTTCCCGGAGGGGGACGGTGGCGCGGGGCTGGCGGCGTGGCTGGCGGAGGCCGAGGCGCTGGTGGAGCGCTGGTTCACGCTGGAGGACCCGACGCGGCTGGAGCCGGTGGAGCGGGAGTTCTTCGTGGAGACGGAGCTGGCGTCGGGGCTGCGGTTGCGCGGGATCATCGACCGGGTGGACGTGGCGCCGACGGGTGAGGTGCGGATCGTCGACTACAAGACGGGCAAGGCGCCGCGGCCTGAGTACGCGGAGGGCGCGCTGTTCCAGATGAAGTTCTACGCGCTGGTGGTGTGGCGGCTGAAGGGTGTGGTGCCGCGGCGGCTCCAGCTGGTGTACCTGGGCAGTGGTGACGTGCTGACGTACGACCCGGTGGTGGCGGACCTGGAGCGGGTGGAGCGGAAGCTGCACGCGTTGTGGGAGGCGAT
This sequence comes from Streptomyces racemochromogenes, assembly GCF_044129415.1. Taxonomy (GTDB): domain Bacteria; phylum Actinomycetota; class Actinomycetes; order Streptomycetales; family Streptomycetaceae; genus Streptomyces; species Streptomyces racemochromogenes_A. The sequence goes on along the minus strand of NZ_JBBDHD010000189.1, from coordinate 6,499 downwards.
CTCGGAGGCGACGGAGACGGGTGACTGGCGGCCGCGGCCGACGAAGCTGTGCGGCTGGTGCGATCACCGGGCGGTGTGTCCGGAGTTCGGCGGCACTCCCCCGGTGTATCCGCTGGTGGTCGTTCCGAGGCCGGACCGGCCGGCGGGCTCCTGATCGCGGCCGGGCAGAATGGGCGGGTCGAAGCGTCCGACGAAATACGAGGTGGTTCCTGTGGCGATCCGCGTCCTGCTGGTCGACGACCAGCCACTGCTGCGCACCGGCTTCCGGATGATCCTGGAGGCGGAGCAGGACCTGGTGGTGGTGGGTGAGGCCGGGGACGGTCTCCAGGCGCTGGAGCGGGTGCGGGCGCTGCAGCCGGACGTGGTGCTGATGGACATCCGGATGCCCCGTATGGACGGGGTGGAGGCGACGCGGCAGATCACGGGTCCGGAGCGGAACGGTCCGGCGAAGGTGCTGGTGCTGACGACGTTCGATCTGGACGAGTACGTGGTGGAGGCGTTGCGGGCGGGGGCGAGCGGGTTCCTGTTGAAGGACGCTCCGGCCGATGAGCTGGTGCAGGCGATCCGGGTGGTGGCGGCGGGCGAGGCGATGCTCGCGCCGAGCATCACGCGTCGGCTGCTGGACAAGTACGCCGGTCATCTGCCGTCGGGTGAGGAGAGCGTCCCGGACGTGTTGGGGACGCTGACGGAGCGTGAGGTCGAGGTGCTGAAGCTGGTGGCGCGGGGGCTGTCGAACGCGGAGATCGCGGCGGACCTGTTCGTGAGCGAGACGACGGTGAAGACGCATGTGGGTCATGTGCTGACGAAGCTGGGCCTGCGGGACCGGGTGCAGGCGGCGGTGTACGCGTACGAGAGCGGTCTGGTGCGGCCGGGGGCGCAGTAGCCGCGGTGTGCCGGTACGGGTCCGCCCCGGCTCCCTCGTGGGGTGCCGGGGCGGAGGTGTGTCCGGGGCGGGTCAGCCCTTGCTGATCTCCCAGAAGCGGAAGACGGTGGAGGCGTCCAGGGACCACTGGAGGCCGGTGATGTTCTGGCGGGCGACGGCGTACTGCTTGCTCTGCCAGAGCGGGAGGATGGGGAGCTCGTCGGCGACGATGTCCTGGAGGCGGGTGTAGTCCGGGTTGGCCGCGGTGCGGTCGGCCTTGGTGGAGGTCGTGGGGATGATGGTCCCGCTGATCTCCTTGTTGTCGTAGTTGTTCATCAGGACGTTGTCCGGCCCGAAGAACGGCTGGGTGAAGTTGTCGGCGTCCGGGTAGTCGGGGACCCAGCCCTTGACGTAGACGCCGTACTTGCCGGCCTTGATGTCCTTCTCGTACTGCTCGAACTCGACGGACTTCACGTCGGCGTCGAAGAGGCCGCTGTCGTTGAGCTGCTTGGCGATGACCTGGAACTGCTGGTCGGTGGAGGGGCCGTAGCGGGTGGGCGTCGAGTACAGCGTGAGCTTGATCTTGCCGTTGATGTTGGCGGCCTTGAGGACGGCCTTGGCCTTCTCCAGCTGCGGGCTGCCGCCGTAGCGGTCGAAGAAGGGGGTGGTGTGTCCGGCGATGCCGGCGGGGACGATGGAGTACAGCGGGATGGCGGTGCCGGAGTACACGTCCTTGACGAGCGCCTCGCGGTCGACGAGGTACGCGATGGCCTTGCGGACGGGGAGCTTGCCGACGACGGGGTCGTTGACGTTGAAGACCAGGTGCTGGACTTCGGCGCCGGTGCCCTGGACGACGTCGACCTTGTTGTCGCCGGTCTTGGTGGCGGCGAGGCCGGCGATGTCCTTGGCGGCGAGGCCGCGGAAGGCGAAGTCGACGTCGCCGCTCTCCAGGACGGTCTTGAGGCCGGCCTGGTCGCCGTTGAAGAACTTCAGCGTGACGCCGGTGTTCTTGGCCTTGGCCTTGCCGCTGTAGGAGTCGTTGACGGAGAAGTTGGCGCTCTTCTCGCTGAAGGAGTCCAGCTTGTAGACGCCGGAGCCGATGGCCTTGTTGTCGGTGCGGAGCTTGTCGGCCGGGTATTCGCTGTGGTCGACGATGGCGCCCGCGCCGGACGCGATCTTGCTGGGGAAGGTGGCGTCGGGCGTCTTCAGCTTGAAGACGACGGTCTTCTCGTCGGGGGTGTCGATGCTCCCGATGGCGGAGAGCAGGACGGCCGGGCCGCTCGGGTCGTTGATCTTCAGCGTGCGCTCGAAGGAGAACTTGACGTCCTTCGAGGTGAGGCTGTGGCCGTTGCTGAACTTCAGGCCGGAGCGCAGGGTGCACTTGAACACCTTGCTGTCGCCGCCCTCGAAGTTGCAGGTCTGCGCGGCGTCCGGTTCGGGCGTGGTGCCGCCCTTGGGGAAGCTCAGGAGCGACTGGAAGACGTTGTTGAAGAGCAGCCAGGAGCCCGGGTCGTAGCCGGATGCCGGGTCGGTGGAATTCACCTTGTCGGATATGCCCATGACCACGCCCTTGCCGTCGCCGGCGGCCGAGCCGTCCTGCGAGCCGCAGCCGCTGAGCAGCGCGGCGGCGGTTGCCGCCCCGAGCGGGGCTACCAGCCACTGGTTACGTCTCTTCACGCGATGTCCTTCACAGTTCTTGTCTGATCTTTGCGCCGGCCTGCGACGTCCGCCGCCGGTTACTGCCGGTCTCAGCCGCTGACACCTCGGCCGAGTTCCCACAGCTGGAGGTCGGAGATGGCGTTGACCGACCATTCCACTCCGGTGATCCCGTCGCGTGCGGCGACGTACTGCTTGCCCTGCCACAGGGGCAGGACGGGCACGTCCTCGGCGACGATGTCCTGCATCTCCGTGATCGCGGGGACGGCGACGTTGCGGTCGGCGGCCTTGCGGGACTCGGGGATGAGCTTGGTGCGCACCGTGTTGTTGGCGTACGGCGTGCCCAGGAAGTTGTCCTGCTCCAGGAACGGGGCGAGGAAGTTGTCGGCGTCCGGGTAGTCGGGGAACCAGCCGAGCCCGTAGGCGGCGTAGTCGCCCTTCTTCTGGGCGGGGCGGAAGTCGCCCCATTCGTTGCCCTGGACGGTGATGTCGAAGAGCTGGGTGGAGTTCAGCTGGGCCTTGAGGGCCGCGAACTCGGCCGCGGTGCCGTCGCCGTAGTGGTCGCTGGTGTAGTTCAGCGTCAGCTTGACGGGGGTCTTGATTCCGGCGGCCTTCAGCAGGTCGGCGGCCTTGGCGGTGTTGGCCTCGCCGTACTTGTTGAAGAAGGAGTTGACGTGGCCGGGGACGGTGGTGGGGACCAGCGAGTACAGGGGCTGCGCGGACTTGCCGTAGACCTTGGAGATGACGTTGTTGCGGTCGACGGCGGCGGCGAGGGCCTGGCGTACGGCCTTCTCCTTGGTGACCGGGGCGTCGGTGTTGAAGCCGATGTAGCGGATCTCCAGGCCCGGCATGGGGACGAGCTTGACGCCCTTGGGGGGCTTGGCCGCGAGCTCGGTGATCTGGGCCGGGGACAGGGTGCGGGAGACCATGCTGATGGAGCCGTCCGACAGCGCCTTGGTGGCGGCGGCGGAGTCGGGGAAGGTGCGCAGTTCGACCTTGTCGTTCTGCAGCTTGAGGTCGCCCTTGTAGTTCGGGTTCTTGGTGAAGACGGCCCGGACGAGGTGGTTGTCCTTGACCTCGGGCTTCATCGTGTACGGGCCGGAGCCGTCGACGGAGAAGCCGGTGCGGAGCCTCTTGGCCTCGTAGTTCTTCTCGCTGACGATGCCGGCGGCGGGGGTGGAGAGCTTGTACGGGAAGGTCGCGTCCGGGGTCTTCAGGTGGAAGACGACGGTGTCGGCGCCCTTGACCTCGACGGTGTCGAGGGTGGAGAGGAGGGAGGAGGGGCCGTTCTCGTCCTTGATGGCGCGGACCCGGTCGATGGAGAACTTGACGTCCTTGGCGGTGAGCGGGTCGCCGCTGGCGAACTTGAGGCCGGGCCGCAGGGTGCAGCGGTAGCTCTCGTTGTCGTTGTCGGTGAAGCGGCAGTCGGAGGCCGCCTCGGGGACGGGCTGGCCGCCGCCTCGCGGGGTGTGCATCAGCGTCTGGACGGTCTGGCGCAGGACGTTCCAGGAGGAGGCGTCGTAGGCGTAGGCGGGGTCGAAGGGGGCGGGGGCGTAGTCGGCTGCCTCGAACCGGTCGGTGGTGCCGACGACGATCGCTCCGGACGCCGCTCCCGTTCCGCTCGCGCTGCCGCATGCGGCCAGCGCGGGGGTGAGCAGGCCCATCGCGGCCGTCAGCACCATGGTCTTGCGGTTCATGCTGGAAGTACTCCCTCACCCGGCACTTGTTAAGCGGCGTAGAGGGCACTTCGCTGCGGTCGCCCGTTCAGGGCGGAACGATCGGGCCGGTGTTTGACGATCGGTCCACGCGCGTGCCGGTGCAAGGGTGTGCGGCCGGTACGGCAGAGGTGCGTGCGGAGTGCCCGCGACGACATTAGTGGCCCGGGACGGGGTGGCTGGAACCAGTAGGAGTTGGGGCGTAATCGCACTGTGATGGGTGCGGACTGACCGCTTATGCCGGAGTCTTCGCAGATGGTGTCAGGAGATGATCAATCGGACACATGGGAAGCCCCTGGAGGCTCGGGGCAGGTCCGGCGAAGGCTGCGCGGGTGACCAAAGTCACCCGTTGCAGCCCCTCTCGCCAGGATGGAATTTCGGCCTCCGGGGCCGGGCGCGGAAGATCCTTCCGCCGGAGTGGGGACAGGCCCCCGTTCCGTTCGGCACTCACGGTGTGCGCTCAGTTCATCGGAGTGATGAGGGAGCGCAGGAAAGCCAGGTCCACGTCCTCCAGCGAGCGGACGACGGTCCGGCCGGGGGCGGGCTCGATCAGGCCCACCGAGGGCACGGCCACGACCCGGCAGCCGGCCGCCTCGGCGGCCGCCACCCCGGTCGCCGTGTCCTCGATGACGGCGCACCGCGAGGGGTGCGCGCCGAGGCTGCTCGCGGCGAACAGGTAGGGGTCCGGGTGGGGCTTCGTACGGGGTACCTCGTCGCCGGCGACGGTCAGGTGGAAGCGGTCGCGGCCGAGGGTGAGCAGGACGTGGTCGATGACCCGGCGGTGGGAGGCCGAGACCAGGGCGGTGGGCACGTTGTGCCGGGCCAGCTCGCTCAGCAGGCGCTCGGCTCCGGGCATCAGGGGGACCTGCTCGGCGATGCGGGCCTCGAAGCGCTCGTTCAGCAGGACGCTCAGCTCGGCGAGGCCGATGTCGGCGCCGGTCGCCTCGATCAGGAAGGAGGCGCTGCGGCTCATGGGCCCGCCGACGACCACGTCGCGCCAGGCATCGTCGAGACGGTGGCCCAGCTCCAGGAAGATCTGCGCCTCGATCTCCCACCAGAACCCTTCGGTGTCGACGAGGGTGCCGTCCATGTCGAGCAGCACCGCCTGCAGGGCGTGCCCGTCGGCCGTACGGACGACGGGGGCGGGAACGGTGCTGGTCATGCGTACGCCTCTCTCCGGGGACGACAAGGCCGGTCACCTCGGACCCGTGGGGCATCCCCTCGGGAACAGGTGACCGGCCTGTTTGGGACCGACCAGTGTACGCCGGTCCGTGTCAGCGTGCGTTGAAATACTTCGCTTCGGGGTGGTGGATCACCAGAGCGTCGGTGGACTGCTCAGGGTGGAGCTGGAACTCCTCCGAGAGGTGGACACCGATCCGCTCCGGCTGGAGCAGGTCCGCGATCTTCGCGCGGTCCTCCAGGTCGGGGCAGGCGCCGTAGCCGAGGGAGAAGCGGGCGCCCCGGTACTTGAGGTCGAACATGTCCTCGATGGCGGCCGGGTCCTCCCCGCCGAAGCCGAGCTCGGCGCGGACTCGGGCGTGCCAGTACTCGGCCAGGGCCTCGGCCAGCTGGACGGACAGGCCGTGCAGCTCCAGGTACTCGCGGTAGGAGTCGGACTCGAAGAGCTTGGCGGTGGCCTCGCCGATCTTCGAGCCGACGGTGACCACCTGGAGGCCGATGACGTCGGTCTCGCCGGACTCCTCCGGGCGGAAGAAGTCCGCGAGGCACAGGCGCCGTCCCCGGCGCTGGCGCGGGAAGGTGAACCGGGTCCGCTCGTTGCCCTGCTCGTCCAGGATGATCAGGTCGTCGCCCTTGGAGACGCAGGGGAAGTAGCCGTAGACCACGGCCGCTTCGAGGAGGTTCTCGGTGTGCAGCTTCTCCAGCAGGCCGCGCAGGCGCGGACGGCCCTCGGTCTCGACGAGCTCCTCGTACGTGGCCCCGCCGGCGCGGGCCTGCTTCAGACCCCACTGGCCCTTGAACAGTGCGCCCTCGTCCAGCCAGGAGGCGTAGTCCTTGAGCGGGATGCCCTTGACGACCCGGGTCCCCCAGAAGGGCGGGGTGGGCACCGGGTTGTCGACGGCCACGTCGGAGCGGGCGCCCGGCTGCTCGGGCTCCTCCACCTGGAGGTCGGGCGTGTCCCGCTTGGCGACGCGGCGCTGCTTGAGCTCGGGCAGGGTGGCGCCGGGGACGCCGCGCTTGACGGCGATCAGTGCGTCCATCAGCCGCAGGCCCTCGAAGGCGTCACGGGCGTAGCGGACCTCGCCCT
>NZ_JBBDHD010000188.1:0-9662 GCF_044129415.1 Streptomyces racemochromogenes | reverse complement strand
CGCCCCGCCCCGGCGGCGCCGGCCCCCGCGCCCGCGCCCGCGCCCGCCGCGAGCCGTTCCCCGACGGCGGTGTCCGCGCCCGCCTGGAAGTCGAACCAGGGCTTCAGCGTGCGCAGCGACCAGGCGTGGTAGCCGGCGGCGAAGTCGGGGGAACCCGGGTCCCGGTGGGCCGTCCGGGCCACCCGGTCGGCCGCCCACAGCGCGAGCGAGGTCCCCTGGCCCAGGGTCGGGTTGGTGTGGGTGAGGGCGTCCCCGACGGGGACCATCCCGCTCACCACCGGACCGCGCCCGTCGGCCAGGGGGCTCCAGCGGTTGTCCAGCCCCGCGATGGCCAGGACCCCCGACAGCGGTGCGGCGCCCAGGCCGAGCCAGGCGGCGCCGGGCGGGAAGGCCCGGGCGGCCGCCTCGAAGACGGCCGGATCGCGCAGGGCGGCCCGGGTGGGGTCCCCGGTGTGCGCGAAGACGGTCACGGCGAAGACCCGGTTGTCGGACGGGAAGACCGCGCAGCCCGCGAAGGCGCCGCCCGTCACCGTCCAGGGCCTGCGCGGTCCCTCGTCCACCCCCTCGGGCAGCCGGTACCAGCGGCAGAAGTACGCGAGGCCCGTACGGTGCCGCTCGACGGCGGCGGGCCGGCAGCCGGCCCGCGCCAGCAGCGCCGCGCAGCCCCCGCGCCGCCCGGCGGCGTCCACCACCAGGTCGCCCGCGTACCCGCCGCCCGGCGTGGTCAGGCCGGTGACCGCGGGCCGCGGGCCCCCGGCCGTGGTCAGCCCGGTGACCGGCTCCCCGTACCGCACCACCGCGCCCGGCTCCGCGCGCAGGGCGGTGGTCAGCGCGCTCTCCAGTACGACGCGCCGGGCCTGGAGCAGCACCAGGTCCTCATCGCCGGGCCGCGCGGGCGGCCGTACCTCGAACCAGTCCAGCTCGTGCCGCTCGCGGGCGCCGAGCCGGAGCATCTCCGCGTGGACGTCCGGCAGCTCGGCCCGGAGCACCGCCCGGGCGGCGCCGAGCAGCACGTGCGGCTGGGCCGCCTGGGGGACGCCCGGGCGGCGCCAGTCGAAGAAGTCCCGGTCGAGGGCGGTTCCGGGGGCCCGGGTGTCGCGCTCGAAGACCTCGGCGGTGTGCCCCCGCCGGGCCGCGAGCAGGGCCGTCGCCAGTCCCGCGACCCCACCGCCGATGACCAGCACATGTGCCATTGCGCGCCCCCGAGCCGACGTAACGTACGACGATCAGACCGACAGATCCTGCACGCCCGGCCCCTGGCCGAAACTCGTACACCCGTCCGAGGGGTCGGGCGGCAGCGCCTTGACGCACCGTCTCCTCGCCCCGGCGGATGGGACAATGGCCGTCCGCCCACCCGTGCGCCCCCACCGGCACACGAGACGAAGAACAGGACGGCCCCGCGTGACCGACCGGAACCGGAACCCCGAAGCCAGCGGCGCCCCGAGGGCCGTCCCCCAGCCCAACGCCGTCGTCGGCGTCGGACTGATCGTGCTGGGCGCCGACGGCCGGGTGCTGCTCGGCCGGGCGCACGACGGCCGCTGGGAGCTGCCCGGCGGCAAGGTCGACCCCGGGGAGGGCTTCGAAGAGGCCGCCGCGCGGGAGCTCGCCGAGGAGACGGGCCTGCGTACCGCGCCGGAGGCCGTCGAGGTGCTGGCCGTCCAGATCTCGTCACTCGACACCGGCGTGACCCGCCTGACGGCGGCCGCCCTCACCCGCTCCGCCGAGGGCACCCCGGCCGTGACCGAGCCGCACAAGATCGCCCAGTGGCGCTGGTTCGCCCCGGCGGAGATCCCCGAGGGCCTGTACGCCCCCTCGGCGGCGGTCCTGCACGCCTGGCGCCGCGACCTGCCCACCCTCCCGGCCGTACCCCGGCACGACTACCCCGTCGCCGCCCCTGCCTGACCCGGGAGCCCGGTCCTGGAGCCTGACCGGGGAGCCCGGTCAGGGAGCACGGTCCGGGAGCACGGTCGGGCAGCCCCTTCTAGACCCCCTGCCGCGGTGCGAAACCGCCCTCGCGGAGGTCCTCCGCCAGCAGCCGCTTGGCGATCGCGTCGGCGGCCGCCCGCAGCTCCGCGCTGCGCGGCCGGCCCCGGTCCCGCTCCAGTTGGTCGCCCAGCCACCGCGCCCACGCCGCGGAGATGACGTCGGCCTCCCGCTGCCCGCCCCGGGTCAGGCTGAAGAACCCGTTCTGCCGGGTCAGGTAGCCCTCCTCCACCATCCGGTCGAAGACCGGCAGCAGCACCTCCGGCGGCAGTGACCGGCGCGAGGCGATCAGCCCCAGGCCCGCGTGCCCGACCGTACGGGTGAGCAGGTCCACCTGCATGACGGCCCACGCGCCGGCCATGTCCAGCCGGGTGTCGGAGGCCTCCACGATGCCCCGTGCCTCCTGCGGCCCCATGGCCCGTACGAGCTTGCCCACCGCGAGCTCCAGCAGCTTGGCCGAGTCCCCCGAGGCCGTGGCCGGCGAGGCGAAGCCGTCGCCCATGTCCGTGGACGCGGCGCGGGCGCTGTCGCGCAGCCGGACCTGCTTGAGGAAGAGGCCGACGACGAAACCGACGGCCGCCACCGGAACGGTCCACAGGAACACGGTGTGCAGGGCCTCGGTGTACGCGCCGACGATCGGGCCGGACGCCGCCGGCGCGAGCGCGTGCACCCCTCGGGGGCTCTGGGCGGCGGCCGCGAGCCGGGCCGGGTCCCCGCCGGTGGCCCGGGCGGCCTCGGCCACGGCGCCCTCCAGAGCGGGCCCGAGGCTGTTGGCGTAGATCGTCCCGAACACGGCCGTCCCGAACGAGCTCCCCAGCGTCCGGAAGAAGGTGACTCCGGAGGTGGCCGTGCCCAGGTCGGCGTAGTCCACCGTGTTCTGCACGGCGATGGTGAGCACCTGCATGCACAGGCCGATCCCGGCGCCGAGCACGAACATGTACAGGGATTCCAGCCAGGCGCCGGTCTGCGCGTCCATCCGCGAGAGCAGGTAGAGGCCGGCGCCCATCACCGCACAGCCCACGATGGGGAAGACGCGGTAGCGGCCGGTCCTGGCGGTGACGTTGCCACTGAAGACGGACGCGATCAGCAGGCCGACGACCAGCGGCAGGGTGCGTACCCCGGACAGGGTGGCCGAGTCCCCGTCCACGTACTGGAGGTAGGTCGGCAGGAAGGTCATCGCGCCGAGCATGGCGAACCCGACGACGAAGCTGAGCACCGAGCACACGGTGAAGACGGGGTTGCGGAACAGCCGCATCGGCAGCATCGGTTCGGCGGCCCGCGTCTCCACCAGGCAGAAGAGGGCGAGCGCCACCACGCCGCCCGCCAGCAGTCCGATGATCACCCCGGAGGTCCAGGGGTATTCGTTCCCGCCCCAGCTGGTGGCCAGGATCAGTGCGCTGGACCCCACCGCGACCAGGGCGATGCCCGGGTAGTCGATGCGGGGCCGGCCCGCCGCCCGTACCGAGGGGATGGTGCGGGCGGCCATCGCGACCACCAGCACCGCGACGGGGACGTTGACGTAGAAGGCCCAGCGCCAGCTCAGGTGGTCGGTGAACAGTCCGCCGAGCAGGGGTCCGATGACGGTGGCCACGCCGAAGACGGCGCCGATCGCGCCCTGGTACGTGCCGCGCTCGCGCAGCGGGACCACGTCCGCGATGAGCGCCATGGAGGTGACCATGAGGCCGCCGGCGCCGAAGCCCTGGACCCCGCGCCACAGGATCAGCAGGGACATGTTCCCGGCGAGTCCGCAGAGGAAGGAGCCGGTGATGAACACCATCGCGGAGACCTGGAAGACCCTCTTGCGGCCGAAGAGGTCGCCGAACTTGCCGACCAGCACGGTCGCGACGGTCTCCGCGAGCAGGTACGAGGTCACCACCCAGGCCATGTGGTCCCCGCCGCCCAGGTCCCCCACGATCGTGGGCAGCGCGGTGCCCACGATCGTCTGGTCGAGGGCGGCGAGCAGCACGCCCAGCATGATCGTCCCGAAGACGATGTGGCGCCGCCGCCGGTCGAGCACGGGCGGCGGCGCGGCCGCGGCGGGGGCAGTGGTCACCCTCGCACTGTCACAGCCGCTCACCCGCCCCGCATGCCGCAAGCCGCCGTGCGGGGGAATCCGCCGCGGGTCCCGCTCAGCGCAGGTAGGCCAGCCCCGGGTGCTCGGCGGCGTACCCGTCCAGCAGGCGGCGGGCCACGGACACGGAGTCCACGAGGGGGTGCAGCGCGAAGGCCTTGACCGCGTCGGCCCGCGAGCCGCTCGCCGCGGCGGCCAGGACGGCCCGCTCGGCGGCCTTCACCGAGGTCACCAGCCCCACCGCGTGCAGCGGCAGCGGGGCCACCGACACCGGGTGGGCGCCGTTCGCGTCGACCAGGCAGGGCACCTCGATCACCGCGTCCGCGTCCAGCACGGAGAGGGTCGCGCCGTTGCGGACGTTGAGGATCAGCGTGGTCCGCTCGTTCCGGGCGATGGCCCGCATCAGCGCGAGGGCCACCTTCTCGTAGCCGCCGGACTCCAGGTCACTCTCCTCGCGCTCCCCGACGCCCGCCACCTCGCGGTTCTCGGACATGTACGTGGCCTCGCGCTCGGCCCGCGTCCGGTCCCAGGCGGCCAGCGCCGCGCCCGGAGGCTGCGCCGCCCGGCCCGCCTCGGCGTAGAAGCCGCGCTGCTGGTCGCGCAGGAAGGCCCCGCGGGTCTGCTTCGCCTCCTGGTAGGCCCGTACGGTCTCGCGGTTGAAGTAGTAGTAGTGCAGGTACTCGTTGGGGATCGCGCCCAGCGAGCGCAGCCACTGCGCGCCGAAGAGGCGTCCCTCCTCGAAGGACTCCAGCGCCCGGTCGTCGGCCAGCAGCCGGGGCAGCTCGTCGCGGCCGCCGACCCGCAGCCCGCGCACCCAGCCCAGGTGGTTGAGGCCGACGTAGTCGATCCAGGCCTCCTCGGGGCGGGCGACGCCCAGCAGCCGGGCGATCCTGCGGCCGAGGCCGACCGGTGAGTCACAGATGCCGATGACCCGTCCGCCCAGCTCTTCGGACATGGCCTCGGTGACCACCCCGGCCGGGTTGGTGAAGTTGATGACCCAGGCGCCGGGGGCGCTGCGGGCGATCCTGCGGGCCAGTTCGCGGGCCACGGGCACGGTCCGCAGACCGTAGGCGACGCCGCCCGCGCCGACGGTCTCCTGGCCGAGCACTCCTTCGGCCAGGGCGATCCGCTCGTCCGCCGCGCGGCCCTCCAGGCCGCCGACGCGGATGGCGGAGAAGACGAAGTCGGCGCCGCGCAGGGCCTCGTCCAGGTCCCGGGTCGCGGTGACCTCGGGGGCGTCCGCCGCCCCGGAGGCGGCGGCCTGGTCCGCGAGCACCCGGGCCATGGCGGCGAGCCGCACGGGGTCCTCGTCGTAGAGGGTCACCCGGGACACCCTGCCCTCGGCATGGTCGCCGAGGAGTGCTCCGTAGACGAGCGGGACGCGGAATCCGCCCCCGCCGAGGATGGTCAACCGCACGCCCCTACCGTCCTTCCGGCCTTTCGAGGTACCCGTCGCCGCCACGGCCCGGGGCGGGGGGGGGGGGGGGGGGGGGGGGGGGGGGGGGGGGGGGGGGGGGCGGGGGGGGGGGGGGGCGGGCGGGGGGGGGGGGGGGGGGGGGGGGGGGGGGGCGGGGGGGGGGGGGGGGGGTGGGGGGGGGGGGCGGGGGGTGGCGGGGGGGGGTGGGGGGGGCGCGCCGGTTCAACCCCCCGTCGGGGGAAACCCGGTGAAGGTCGCCGATCGTGGCATCGACTCCTCGGCGTCCGGCGGTGGCGTACCGGAGCATCACCGGTTCCCGCCGCCGCCCGCGCCGTGGCAGGCACTCGGGGAACAGTGTCCCCCGCCGGGTCAGTCCCCCAGCGCGGGAACCGCCCGCAGGCGGGCCCCCTGCGCCTGGGGGAAGCCCGCGCCGCCGCGCACCGGACCGGTCGGCAGGCCCTGCGGGGCCGACAGCACCAGGGTGATCCGGGTCAGTCCCATCCCGTCGAGCATCCGGCTGGTTTCGGCCACCATCCGGCAGCGCACCAGGCCGCGGCCCGGGTCGGGGTGGCGCACCGTCCGCACCGCGCCGTCCTGTTCGGCGGCCTCCTGCCCGTGGGTGGTCAGCCAGTGCGGGACCCCGTAGCGGTAGGCCGCCTCCATGAACGGGTCGCGGGCCACCTCCTGACGGATGCTCCGCAGGCCCTCGTCCTCGGGGGCCGCCGCCAGGGCGGTCGCGAACTGGGCCAGCAGGGGCACGCACCAGGCCGGCTCGTGGTCCTCCAGGACGGCCGCGGCATCCGGGTGGAAGAGCACGAAGCGCAGGAAGTTGTCGTCCGGCAGGGCCGTGGGGTGCGGCCGCACCGTCTGGAAGAGGCGGTCGAAGGCCGAGTTGGTCAGGGCGACGTCCCAGCGGTGGTCCACCAGGAAGCTGGGGTAGGGGACGGCCTCCATGAGGGCCGCGTAGTCGACCAGGTAGTCGCGCTGGGCCGGGTCCTGGGGCAGCCGGTTCTCCTCGGCCGCGCGCCAGGTGGGCGGCGGTTCGCGGTCGACCATGATCCTGAAGAGCCAGAAGCACTGCCGCTCGCTCATCTCCAGGGCCTCGGCCAGGGCGAGGAGCTTGCGGTCCGTCCATTCCTTGACGAGCCCGCGCTCCCAGTTCCCGTACGCGCGTACGCTGATGCGCAGGCGCGCCGCGAGGTCTTCCTGGCTCAGGCCCAGTTCTTCGCGGCGTTGGCGCAAAATCTCCTTGCGCCGTTCCGACCGCACTGCGCCACGGGCGGACTCGTCGCCCGCCAGGCGCTCCTCACCGGCTCGGACGAGGCCATCAGACGGGCCCACCGCTGCGAGATGTGGCACCGAGAGCTCCCCCTCCTCAACGGTCTGGATCTTCATTTCCGTGTGGCGATCCTGCTACCGACTTCATTCGAGTGTCAACTATTGTGGCAATTCCAGCCTGGCGACAGCTCATTCGCGCCACAGCTGTGGCAAGTTCTGGCTCTCCCAAAACAAACCGGATAGATTTCCCGAGGCCGACCACGTGCCCACTGACCTCGCGCGATCTAGGAGAACCACTGGTGACAGACGGCTTCCCGGCTCCCGTCGCGGTGGCCAACGCGCCCCTGGCGGCAACCGTCACGCGGGTCGCCGAGCTGGCGAACAAAATGGGCCGCGACCCGAACCAGGTCTTCGACCTCCGCCGCCTCTCGGAGGCGTCCGGAGTTCCCACCGACGTGATCAGATCCCTGCTCGACGGCCGGCGGGCCGGCGAACCCGACCTCCAGGCGCGCTTCCTCCAGCGCCTCGACCTGCTCAGGCGGACCCGGGTGAAACCCAACGGGCGCCGCTACACCCAGCAGGAGATCGCGGACGGCGCCGGGATGTCGCGGCAGCAGGCGGGAGCGCTCATCAACGGCGACCGGCGGCCCACCATGGAGCACTGCGACGCCATCCAGCGCTTCTTCGGGGTGCACGCGGGCTTCCTCACCGCCCATGACGCCGACGCGCTCACGGACGCCCTCCAGCGGACCGAGCAGCAGCTCCTCCAGGACTTCGCGGGGCGCGAGCGGCAGCCCGTACCGGCCGAGGCCGCGGCGGCCGGCGACCCGCTCGCCCGGCTCCTGCAGAACCACGGCGTCCGGGGCATCGCCTGGCGTGCTGCCCAACTGCCCAGCGACAAGCACCGGGACAAGGTGACCGAATGGCTGGACATGCTTCTCGAAAGCGTCAAACCGAACGAATCATGACCCAGTCGAAAGTCTGGATCTGATCCTTGAGTCCTGATCCGGATCCGCGTCGACGGGGAGAACGGTGAGCATAGGCAGAGCGCAGCGGCGATTGTGCGCGGAGCTGGTGTCCGGCATCAAGCTGGCCGCCCCCGTGGAACCCGTGGACCTCTACACCGCGCTCTGCGACGGCATGAGCAGGCACCGGGGCCGCCCGGTGCAGTTCCGGATGGCGGCGTTCCCGCAGGGGACGGCGAGCGGCCTGTGGCTCGACATGGCGGACCGGGACCTGGTGGTGATCGAGGAGCGGACCGCGCCGGACCATCAGCTGGTCATCCTGGGGCACGAGCTCTGGCACATGAAGGCCGGCCACTGCAGCCACCACGTGGACGGCGCCGCGGTCGCCGCCCGGCTGCTGAGCGACGGGGCCGACCTGGGCGAGACGGTGCGCAGCGTCGCGGCGCGCACCCGCGCCGACGTCCAGGAGGAGACGGAGGCCGAGACCTTCGGGCTGCTGCTCGGCAGCAGGTGCCGCTCCTGGCTCGCCGGTTCCTCCGGTCCGCGTCCCGCGGGCGGCCGGGACGAGCTGGCGGGCCGGATCGAGACCTCCCTCGGCTACCGGGGGCACAGGAACGACCGTTGAAAGGACCGGACTACTACATCCCGGCGGCGGCGATGGCGATCTCCCTCGTCTGCAAGCTGCCGGCCCTGCGCACCAACTGGCGCGATCCGCTCCTGCGGTCGGTCTGCTTCCTGCTCCTCCTCGCCGGCGCGGTCTTCGCCTTCGCCGCCCCTCCCACCATCGCGGCCGTCAACCGCTGGACCGGGATCCCCAACTTCTCCGCCCCGCTCGTCTACTCGCTGATGACCGCCTTCAGCGCCTCCTGCCTGGTCCTGGTGTTCAACTGGCGCGGCGGGCCGGCCGAGGAGATCCGGCACACCTCGCTGCGCTGGATCGCCGGCTACGCCGTCGTCATCGCCGCGATCGTCGTCCTGTTCGCCGTCGGGTCGGCGCCCGTCGAGCGGCTGCGCGACTTCGACACGTACTACGCGAACACCCCGTACATCCGGCTGATGATCCTCGCCTACCTGCTGGCGCACAACGTGGCCGTGATGGTGATGGTGTCGATGTGCTGGCGGTGGTCCCTCCAGGTCTGCGGCTGGCTCCGGGCCGGACTGCTGATCATCATCACCGGCTACGCCATCAGCCTGGCCTACGACGCCGCGAAGGTGTCCGCCGTCGCCGCCCGCTGGCTGGGGCGCGACCTGGACTTCCTGAGCACCTTCGTCGCCCCGCCGCTGGCCTCCGCCGGCGCGCTGGTCAGTTCGGTGGGGTTCGTGCTGCCCCTGGTGTACCAGCGGGTGTCGGACAGCTGGCGCACCTGGAGCACGTACCGGAACCTGGGGGCGCTGTGGCACGAGGTGCAGAGCACCGCGCCGAGCGGCACGCCGGGGGTGCGGATGTCCTGGTGGTCGCCGGCCGCGATCCGGGTGATCCAGCGGGAGTCCGACATCCACGACGGGTTCCTCAGGCTGGGCCCCTGCTTCGACCGCCGCCACCGCGACACCGCCTACGCGTGCGCCCGCGCGGACGGCGCGGACGAGGAGACGGCCCGCGCCGTCGCCGACGCGGCGATGGTGGCCGCCGCGGTGCGGGTCTGCGCCGCCGACCCGGAGGCGGCTGCCGCGACCGAGGAGGAGGACGCGGACGGGTGCCGGGTGCAGCTCACCGCCGACGGGCCGCGCGACCTCGTCCGCATCTCGCTCGCGCTGCGGCACTCGCCGCTGGTGGCCGCGGCCCGGCGGCAGGGGGGCCCCGCGGGGGCGGCCGGCGCCCCCCCCCCCCCCCCCGCCGCGCCCGCGCCCCCCCCCCCCGCCCCCCCCCCCCCCCCCCCGCCCCCCCCCCCCCCCCCCGCCGCCGTTTCACGCCGCGATGGTGCGCCGGGTGCGCACCCAGGAGCGGATG
>NZ_JBBDHD010000187.1:0-9713 GCF_044129415.1 Streptomyces racemochromogenes | reverse complement strand
AACCAGAGCACCCAAGGGGAGTTTTACCCCCGCCGCCCCCCCGCCAAATCCCCCGGCGCGCGCGCTCCGCGCGGGCCGGGCCCCTGCGGCGGTACGGCCCGCAGCCGCATGGTCCGGTCGGACGCCGGCGGCCCGGGTATCGCGGAGCCGGGGGTGTGGGGCGGTGCCGCGACGGGCGGGAACGCGGCCGTCGGGGCGTCCGTGCCCGCGGCCGGCGGCGCGGTGGGACCGGTGGGACCGTCGAGGACGGGCGGAATCATGGCGGTGGGCGCCTCGTCGGCGGGCCCCTGCCACGCCCCCGGGGCGGGAGCGGGCGGAACCGGGGGGATCACGGTCGTGGGCGCGTCGACGCCCCCCGGCCCCCCGTTCCCCGAGCCCGCGAGGGGCTGGATCATGGCCGTCGGGGCGTCGGCGTGCCCGTGGGACCAGGCGGTGGGGTGCGACCCGCCCGGGACGGACGGGACCACGGCCGTGGGCGCCCCGGCGGTTTCGGCGGCCCCGGCGGGCCAGGCTGTCGGGTCGGGCGGGAGGTGCGGGATCGCGGTTGTCGGGGCTCCGGGGTCGCCGGGGGCCGGCTGCGGTGGGTTGGGCGGGAACGTCGGGAAGGGGGTGGCCGTGGTGGTGCCGGGCTGGGCCACGGCGCCCAGGACCGGCTGGGGCGGCGTGGCCGCCACCGTCCCGTCGGCCTCGGCCGCCGCCATGTACGGGCGGATGCGCAACGGGTTGAACCCCACGCCCCGCGCGCACGCGCAGTCGGCGCCCACGGCGCCGCATTCCGGACAGCGCTCAGCGCTCACTGGTAACCCCTCCCCTGGACACTGCCAGCGATTATGCAGACCCCTCCTGTCCCACCCAACCCTTCCGGGAGGCCATAACCGGACAGACCGCTCAGGATGGAGATGTCGATCCGGCGTGAGGAGGAGCCGATGGCTCAGGATGTGACCGCATCGCCTGTGAACCCCGCCCAGGGCGCCGAACGCGCCTCGCGCGAGGTTCTCGTCTCGATCGGCGCCCTGTTGCTGGGCCTGCTGATCGCCGCACTCGACCAGACCATCGTCTCCACCGCCCTCCCCACGATCGTGAGCGAGCTCGGCGGCATGGAGCACCTGTCCTGGGTGGTCACCGCCTACATGCTGGCCTCCACCGCCGCCACCCCCCTGTGGGGCAAGCTCGGCGACCAGTACGGGCGCAAGAAGCTCTTCCAGTACGCCATCGTCATCTTCCTCATCGGCTCCGCGCTCTGCGGCCTCGCGCAGGACATGCCGCAGCTGATCGGCTTCCGAGCCCTCCAGGGCCTGGGCGGCGGCGGGCTGATGGTGCTGTCGATGGCGATCGTCGGAGACATCGTCCCGCCCCGCGAACGCGGCAAGTACCAGGGCCTCTTCGGTGCCGTCTTCGGCGCCACGAGCGTGCTCGGGCCCCTGCTGGGCGGCCTGTTCGTGGACCACCTCTCCTGGCGCTGGGTGTTCTACATCAACCTCCCCATCGGTCTCGTCGCCCTCGTCGTCATCGCGGCGGTCCTGCGGATCCCGGCCCGCCCCTCCCGGCACACCATCGACTACCTCGGCACCGTCCTGATCGCCGGCGTCGCCACCTGCCTCGTCCTCGTCGCCTCCCTCGGCGGCAGCTGGGGCTGGGGCTCGACCCGGATCGTGGGCCTGGCCGTCCTCGGCGCCGTCCTCCTCGTCGCCTTCCTGTTCGTCGAGCGGCGGGCCGCCGAACCCGTCCTGCCGCTCAAGCTGTTCCGGATTCGCACCTTCACCCTCTGCTCGGTGATCAGCTTCATCGTCGGCTTCGCCATGTTCGGCGCGATGGTCTACCTGCCGACCTTCCTCCAGGTCGTCCGGGGCGTCTCCCCGACCATGTCGGGCGTCCACATGCTGCCGATGGTGCTCGGCCTGCTGATCGCCTCCACCGCCTCCGGGCAGATCGTCAGCCGCACCGGCCGCTGGAAGGTCTTCCCCCTCGCCGGCACCGCCCTCACCGCCGTCGGACTGCTCCTCCTGCACCAGCTGGAGCGCACCAGTTCCGACCTGGAGATGAGCGCCTACTTCTTCGTCTTCGGCGCCGGCCTCGGCCTGGTCATGCAGGTGCTCGTCCTGGTGGTGCAGAACGCCGTCAGCTACGCCGACCTCGGCGTCGCCACCTCCGGAGCCACCTTCTTCCGTTCCATCGGCGCCTCCTTCGGCGTCGCCATCTTCGGCACGATCTTCACCAGCCGCCTCGGCGAGAAGCTCACCGCCACCCTCGCCGGCGTCCCGCTCCCGCACGCGGTGAGCGCGGAACGCATCGAGGCCGACCCCCGGGCCATCGGCGCCCTCCCGCCCGCCCTCCGGGCCCGGGTGCTGGACGCCTTCGCCAGCGCCATCACCGACGTCTTCCTCTACGCGGTACCCGTGGTCCTGCTCGCCTTCCTGATCGCCTGGTTCCTCAAGGAGGACAAGCTGCGCGGCTCCGTCACCGCACCCGACGTGACGGAGACCCTCGCCTCCAACCCCGTCGAGCGCTCCTCACACGACGAGGTGGCGCGCGCCCTGTCGGTGCTCGGCACCCGTGAGGGCCGCGTCCACGTCTACGAGAAGATCACCGCCAAGGCGGGCTTCGACCTGCTGCCCGCCGCGAGCTGGCTGCTGCTGCGGATCAGGAAGTACGGCTCGGCCGACCCGGCCCTGCTCGCCGAGCGCACCACCGTCCCGCTCAGGGTCGTCACCGACGCCGCCCGCCAGGTGGAAGAGCGGGGGCTCGCCGTCCGGGAGGGGCTCTCCCTCGTCCTGACCGACCGGGGCCGCGAGGCCGCGGACCGGCTGGCCGAGGCCCGCCGGGAATCCCTCGCCGAACTCCTCGGCGACTGGTGGGGTCCGGAGCGCCCCACCGACCTCGTCAAGCTGGTCGAGGAGCTCAACCGGGAGTTGTGCGGTTCCGACGCCGAGGAGCCCTACACGGCCTCCCCACGCCGCGACCACGCGGCGCCCTGACGGGCGGGGACGCGGGGCGGGCGGGGCCGGAGCGCGTCGGATCAGACCAGCGGCTTCTCGAACCAGTGCTGGGCGTACGGGCCGGAGTTGTACGCCGGTATCTCCCGGTACCCGTGACGCGTGTACAGCGCGCGGGCCTCCACCAGGTCGGTCCGGGTGTCCAGCCGTATCCGCACCGCTCCCAGCGCGCGGGCCTCCTCCTCCAGTACGGCCAGCAGGGCCGCCCCGCCCCCCGAGCCCCGAGCGCCGCCGTCGACGTAGATCCTCGTGAGTTCCGCGGTTCCGGGGTCGAGGAGCCGTATGCCGCCGCAGGCCAGGGGCCGTCCGTCGAGCCGGCCGACCACGAACTGCCCCGTCGGCGGTTCGAGCCCGTCGGCCGGGTCGTCCAGCATCCCCTGGTCGATCTCCGCCTCCGTGACGGACCGCTCCCAGTACCGCCCCGCGACCTCCGCGTAGTACGCGCGCCGCAGGGCGGTGGCGTCCGCCGTCGTGAACCGTTCCGGGGCGACGACCCAGCCGGAGACGCCGGCCCGGTCCGCCGCGGTGCCCGCACTGCCTGTCGAAGTGATCGACGTGATCGAATTCCTGTCCATGCCGCCATTGTGGAGACCCACCCCCGTCCCCCGCGTGGAATATCCACAGGCACGGGCCGATGATGAGAAAAGGCGTAAATCCCACGAATGAAGGGTGGACGGTCATGTCGGAGCATCCGGACTGTGCCCTGATCCGCCGCGGCTACGAGGCCTTCGGCAAGGGCGACATGGAGTCCCTGGGCAGCCTCATGACGGCTGACGTCATCCACCACATGCCCGGTACCAGCCCCCTGTCCGGGCACCACAAGGGGCGGGAGGCGGTCCTCGACCTCTACCGCCGCCTGGGGGAGGAGACGGGCGGCACCTTCCGGGTCACCCTGGAGCGCGTCCTGGTCGACGGCCGGGGCCACGCGATGTCCTTCCACACCGCCATGGCGGACCGCGGCGACCGGGGCATCGAGATCCACGAGGGGCTCTTCTTCACCATCGTCGGCGGCAAGATCACCGACATCGACCAGTGCACCCAGGACATCGACGAGAGCGACGCCTTCTGGAGCTGAGAGCCGGAACGGAAGGGCCCGGGGCGCACCCGCCCCGGGCCCCGCCCGTCCTCACGCCTTCTTCGGCGCCGCCTGCTGCACGACCTCGAACGACCACACCTGCGACCCCGAGGCCGCCGGCTTCGGCCGGTCCCCGCCGCCCTGGTGAGCCGCCTTCATCGGCCCCTCCATCCACGCCTGGAAGTCCTCCTCCGAGCGCCAGCGCGTGTACACGAGGTACTGGTCCGTGCCCTCGATCGGCCGCAGCAGCTCGAACCACTCGAACCCGTCCGAGTTCTCCACGGCCCCCGCCCGCGAGGCGAACCGCTGCTCCAGCACCTCGCGCTGCTCGTCGGGAACCGTCAGGGCGTTGATCTTCACGATGCTCATGCCGCCATCCTAGGGATCCCGCGGGGGATATCGTCGTCCCGGCAGTGATCTCCAGTGAGGACGGCGAGGCGTGGCTGACGCGGTGGAGCACGGCGGTGCCAACGGACATGCCGGGGTCATAGGCGGTGGCGGCAGGCTCGGGGCGGCGCGCCTCCTGCTGTGGGCGCTCGCGGCGGTGCTCGCCGTCAGGCAGGCCGCCTCCGTCCTGCGCGTGCCCCCGGGCGAGTGGTTCGGCGACCTCCACCTCTCGGCGAGCACCGCCGCCCCCGGCACCCTCTACGACGCAGGGCAGTTCACCGGCACCCCCTTCGCCGGCCTGGTGCTCAAGCCCCTGGCCGGCCTCGCCGCGCCCTCCTCCCTGGAGGTGGCCTGGACCTGCCTGACCCTGCTGCTGGTGGCCGCCGTCGGGGTGGTCGCCGCGCGCGGGCTGCCCGACCCCGTGCCGCGCCGCACCGCGCTGCTCGCGGCTCCCGTGCTGGTCGCGCTGATGATGGTCTCCCTGCCGGTCCGCGCCGCCGCCTTCCCGGGCCAGACCGCCGTCCTGCCCGTCCTGCTGGTGCTGCTCGCCGTCTTCCGGGTGCCCGGTGCGAGGCCGGCCGGCTTCCTCGTCGGCCTCGCCGCCGCCCTCCAGCCGGCTCTCCTGCTCTTCGCCCCGCTGCTGTGGCTGACCGGCCGCCGTCCCACCGCCCGCGCCGCCGCCGCGACCTTCGCCGCGGCCACCGCGCTGGCCTGGGCCGCCCTGCCGCGCGACTCGTGGACGTACTGGATCCACCACCTGGCCGGCACCGGGCTCGGCGGCTCCCCCGACGGCCCCGCCAACCAGTCCGTCCACGGCGCCCTGCTGCGCTTCGGCCTCACCGGCCCCGCCGAGATCCTCCTCTACGCCGCCCTCGCCGCCGCGGTCACCTGGGCCGCCCTGCGCCGCGCCGCCCGCTACGCCCGTGACGGCCAGCTGCTGCTCGCCGTCGCCGTCACCGGCTGCGCGGCCGTCGCCGTCTCCCCGACCGGCTGGCGCCACCAGCTGCTGTGGGTGCTGCTGGCGGTGGCGGGCAGGGTGGGGAAGCGGGCCGCCGACCGGCGCGTGTGGCCGGTGGCCGTGGTCCTGGCCATCACCCTGCCGAGCGCGGTCCTGCTGCCCAACATGGCCGCCCTGGCCCCCGTACGGGACAACGTGCCGCTCCTCGCGGCCGTCGCGGCGGCCTGCGCCGTGCCGTTCCTGCCGCGCTCCTCCCCGTACTGGCGCGAGCCCGTCCCGACCGTGCACGGGCACCCCGCCGCCGCCCGCTGGGCGCGGATCCCGCTGCTGCCGTTCTGGCGGCGCGCGCTGTCGCGCCCCAACCTGCTGCTGGAACTCCTGCTGATACGGGTCGGTTACTCGATCTACTCGCACATCCGCGCCGCGGCCCCCGCCAGCCGCTCCCTCGCCGAGCGCAACGGGAGCCGGATCCACGGCATCGAGCGGCTGCTCGGCATCGACATCGAGCGGGCCGTGAACGGGGCCGTGGTCGACGCGCCGTGGCTGGAGGCGTTCTTCGACTTCTACTACTCCTCCTTCCACTTCGTGGTGCCGCTCGGGATCCTGGCGGTCCTCTACTGGCGCCGCCCCGCCGACTACCGCTGGGCGCGGGCCTCCCTGGGCCTGGCGACCGTCATCGCACTGGCCGGGTTCTGGCTGTTCCCGCTGGCGCCGCCGCGGCTCATGCCGGGCCTCGGCTTCGTCGACACAGTGCACGGGGCGCAGGACCTGGCGAACCCCTCGTACGGGGCGATGACCGCGATCTCCAACCAGTACGCGGCGATGCCCTCGTTGCACTTCGGGTGGTCGCTGTGGTGCGGGATCGTGGTGGTCGTGCTGGCGCCGAAGGGCTGGCAGAAGCTGCTGGGCGCGCTGCACCCGCTGTTCACGGTGTGCGCGATCGTGGCCACCGCCAACCACTGGGTGTTGGACGCGGTCGGCGGCGCGGCCGTCGTCGGGGCGGGTTTCGGGCTGGTCCACGTCCTGTCGGGGCCGCGCGGGCTGCGGGTGAGCCTGCCCGTGCAGCGCCGGACGGAGGCGGGGGAGCCCGACCGGGTGGCGGCCGCACGCCGGTAGGGCGGGGAGTCAGGGCGCGGCGGCCGGCGGAGCGTTCCGGCCGGGGCGGAAGAGGCGGCCGGGTACCGGCTCCCGCAGGCGCCGGTACCCGGCCGTCTGCGCATGCCCTGACGGGTCCGCAGGCCGGAGGGGCGCCGGGGCACGTCGGCCCCGGCGCCCCTCCGGTGGATCGTCGCGTCCTGCAATGATCGGCCCGGTCTCGGGATCCCGCCACTCGGGCGGGCTCGTGGCCCGGACCGGTCCCGTGGACGGCAGGGGCCGGGGCGTGGGTGGTGACGGCCCCTGCCGCCCCGGGTCACGGGTCAACCGGCGCTGACCCGGAGCTCCTTGATGCCGTTGAGCCAGGCCGCCCGCAGCCGGCGCGGCCCGGCCCCCTCGGGGGCGAGCCGCAGGTCGGGCAGGGTGTCGGCGAGGGCGTTGAAGATGAGGTCGATCTCCATGACGGCCAGGGACTTGCCGAGGCAGAAGTGCGGGCCCCCGCCGCCGAAGCCCAGGTGCGGGTTGGGGTCGCGGGTGATGTCGAAGACCTCCGGGTCGGAGAAGACCTCGGGGTCGTGGTTGGCGGAGGAGTAGAACATCCCCACCCGGTCGCCCGCCTTGATCTTCTGCCCGCCCAGCTCGGTGTCCTGGGTGGCGGTGCGCTGGAAGGAGACCACGGGCGTGGCCCAGCGCACGATCTCCTCCGCGGCCGTCGGGGGCCGGGTCGCCTTGTAGAGCTCCCACTGCTCGGGGTGGGTGAGGAAGGCGTGCATGCCGTGGCTGATGGCGTTGCGCGTGGTCTCGTTGCCCGCGACGGCCAGCAGCAGCACGAAGAAGCCGAACTCGTCGGAGCGCAGGTTGCCCTCGCCCTCCGCCGCCACCAGCTGGGTGACGATGTCCTTGGCGGGGCACTCCTTGCGCTCGGCGGCCAGGTTCATCGCGTACCCGATGAGCTCGACGGCCGCGTTGGCGCCGACCTCCTCGGTGATCGCGTACTCCGGGTCGTCGTACGCGACCATCTTGTTCGACCAGTCGAAGATCTTGGACCGGTCGCGCTGCGGTACGCCGATCAGCTCGGCGATGGCCTGGAGGGGGAGTTCGCAGGCGACCTGCGTGACGAAGTCGAAGCCGCCGTCGGCCGATACCGCCCGGGCCTCCTCGACGATCCTGCGGGCCCGGTCGCGCAGGGCCTGCTCCAGGCCGCGGATGGCGCGCGGGGTGAATCCGCGCTGCACGATCTGCCGTACGCGGGTGTGTTCCGGGGGGTCCATGTTCAGCATGATCAGGCGCTGCGCCTCGATCTGCTCGCGCTGGACGTGCGCGTTGAAGCGGATGATCGCCGTATTGGTGGTGGAGGAGAACAACTCCGGGTGGGTGGAGACGTACTTGACGTCCGCGTGCCGGGTGACGGCCCAGTAGCCCTCGTCGTCGAACCCGGTGATCCCGCGAGGCTGGGCGCACCACCACACGGGAGCGGTCTGCCGGAGCCGCGCGAACTCCGGGAGCGGCACCCGTTCCCGGAGGAGGTCGGGGTCGGTGGCGTCGAAGCCTTCGGGCAGCGCGGGACAGGACATCGGGCGGCTCCAAGGTCTGACAAGAGGTCTGACGATCCATCAGAAGCTGGCTTGAAGGTAGTAACGAGTTCTAGAAGTGACAAGGGCCTCCGCGTCAACCGTTGCGTGTGGAATCCGTGGAGGGCGCGTGCAAGACCCTTGCGTGGCGGGGGTCCGGGTCATAAGACTGCGGTAGATAACTAGAACGCGTACTAGTTCGAGCGCGGCGGCCGCTGGGGCGGTCCGTCGCGCAGGCGCTGTGCAGAGTGTGCAGGAGAGGACGAGCTCATGGCCGCGGAACCCGTCATCGTCGAAGCCGTACGCACGCCCATCGGGAAACGCGGGGGCGCCCTGGCCAACCTCCATCCCGCCTACCTGCTCGGCGAGACCTACCGCGAACTCCTCGCCCGTACCGGAATCCAGCCCGACTGCGTCGAACAGATCGTCGGCGGCACCGTCACCCACGCCGGCGAGCAGTCCATGAACCCCGCCCGCAACGCCTGGCTCGCCATGGGGCTCCCCTACGAGACCGCGGCCACCACCGTCGACTGCCAGTGCGGCAGCTCCCAGCAGGCCAACCACATGGTGGCCAACATGGTCTCCGGCGGGGTCATCGACATCGGCATCGCCTGCGGCGTCGAGGCCATGAGCCGGGTCCCGCTCGGCTCCGGCTCCAAGCACGGCCCCGGCAAGCCCTTCCCGGACGAGTGGAACGTCGACCTCCCCAACCAGTTCGAGGCGGCCGAGCGGATCGCCCGCCACCGCGGCCTGACCCGCGAGGACGTCGACCGCCTCGGCGTCCTCTCGCAGGAGCGGGCCGCCGCCGCCTGGGCCGAGGAGCGCTTCAAGCGCGAGACCTTCGCCGTCCAGGTCCCCACCACGGAGGAGGAACAGGCCGCCGGACAGGGCATGTGGCGGCTGGTCGACCGGGACGAGGGCCTGCGCGACACCAGTATGGAGGGCCTGGCCCGGCTCAAGCCGGTGATGCCGACGGCCGTGCACACCGCCGGGAACTCCTCCCAGATATCCGACGGCGCCGCCGCCGTGATGTGGGCCTCGCGCAAGATGGCCCGCGCCCTCAAGCTCAGGCCGCGCGCCCGCATCGTCGCCCAGGCCCTGGTCGGCGCCGACCCGCACTACCACCTGGACGGACCCATCGACGCCACGCGGGCCGTACTGGGCAAGGCCGGCATGTCCCTCAGGGACATCGACCTCGTCGAGATCAACGAGGCCTTCGCCTCCGTGGTCCTCAGCTGGGCCCAGGTCTTCGGACAGGACCTGGAGAAGGTCAACGTCAACGGCGGCGCCATCGCGCTCGGCCACCCCGTCGGCGCCACCGGCGCCCGGCTGATCACCACCGCGCTCCACGAGCTGGAGCGGCGCGACAAGGAGTTCGCGCTGATCACCATGTGCGCGGGCGGCGCACTGGCCACCGGCACGATCATCCAGCGCCTCTGAGCGCGGAGCGCGCCGGAGCGCGCCCACCGAACCCGTGGGATGGGATGCGAGAGGCCCCGGTGGCCGGACCTGGGGAGGCCGGCCACCGGGGCCCTCGTGTGTCTGCCGTGCTGTCGCGGCGGCTTAGTACCAGTGGTTGGCCTGCCAGAAGTTCCAGGCGCCGACCGGGCTGCCGTAGCGCTCGTTCATGTAGT
>NZ_JBBDHD010000186.1:0-9753 GCF_044129415.1 Streptomyces racemochromogenes | reverse complement strand
ACCGGGTTGTAGACCGCGGTGGGGCTGCCGGTGAAGCGGAAGGAGTTGTCCAGCGACTCCCAGGGCGTCCAGCCCGGGCCCCCCTTGGTGTTGTACGCGTGGACCATGATCCCGTCGGCGTTGATGCCGAACGCCTCCGCCGTCGCGGTGTCGGGGTTGTAGAGGGTGGCGGCCGAGGGCGCGGACGTCGACGGCGCCGGGGTCGGCTCGACCGGTACGGTCGCGTCGTCGACGACGCTGGTGTTGCGGACGGGGGTGTAGCCGTTGCCCTTGATGTAGTCCGGGAAGTACGGGTACGGGATCGTCCGGTGGTGCACGCCGGTGCCGCTGAACTCGTACCCGACGTA
Source organism: Streptomyces racemochromogenes (assembly GCF_044129415.1). Lineage (GTDB taxonomy): Bacteria > Actinomycetota > Actinomycetes > Streptomycetales > Streptomycetaceae > Streptomyces > Streptomyces racemochromogenes_A. Next base: position 9,406 of record NZ_JBBDHD010000186.1, on the reverse strand, counting down.
GGAGGTGTGGGCGGCGTCGGCCCAGCGGTCGAACAGCACGATGTGGCCGTCCCTGTCCGCCGCGTCGTTCAGCAGCGCGTCCCCTGCCCGGAGTTCGTTCTTGTCGATCCGCTGCGCCACCCCGGCCGGGATGAAGCGGGTGGTGTCCAGACCGGGCGTGCCCAGCTTCCAGGCCATCGAGGCGTAGCCGGAGCAGTCCCGCCGGTACCCGTTGTAGTAGCCGCTGCCGCTGTACACCAGGCCGAGCGACACCCAGGACTGGGCCCTCGCCAGCACCTCGGAGCGGCTGATCGCGGGCCCGGTCTGGGCCACCAGCGGAGCGGACGTGCCCTGCCCGGGGTTGACGGCGCGGACGCCGTCGCCCGACAGGGCGTGCACCGGCGCGGTGCCGAGGGCGAGCGAGACGAGCCCGGCCGCGAGCAGGGCCGAGGCGGCTCGGACGGTGGGTGTGGCGATGCGCATCAGCGTCTCCTGAGGAGGGTTCGTGGGCCGCCCCGGCGGTGCCCGCGGACACGGCGACGTGTCCCGTACGGGCCGCCCGGTGGCGGGTGAGGTCTACCGGGAGCGGCAGTCGGGTGCCGAACGGCTCGGCCCGGCCCCGTTCGCCGCCGGCTCAGCCTGGCCGGGCGACGGCACGGGCCGCCTCCGTGCCGACCACGGAAAGCCGGCGGGCGCGGCGGCCACGGATCAGTACGGATCACCACTGGCCGTCAGGGATCCGTCCTGGTCAGCCCGGATCACCACGGATCACCACGGAGGAGAAACACGGACCACCGCGGAGCTGTGCCACCGATAATGAGTCCGTGTCCACACCATTGATATCGACGCGGGAAACCGACGTACTCGTCCTGCTCGGACAGCACCTCAGCAACGCGGAGATCGCCGTACGCCTGTCCATCTCGGTCCGCACGGTGGAGTCCCACGTCTCCTCCCTGTTGCGCAAGTTGGCCCAGCCCGACCGGCGGGCGCTCTCGCGCCACGCGCTGGGCCGGGAACCGGGCGCGTCCGACCGGCCTGCGCCAGGGCGGCTCCCGTCGGTCCTACGCCCGGATGGCCGGCCCGCGTCCGGGCGTCCGGTGGCCGAACGCCCGGGACCCTTACTGCCGGTGCCGTTGACGGCGTTTGTCGGGCGCGCGCGGGAACGCGCGGACCTGGCCGCCGCGATGACGGCGCATCGGCAGCTGACCGTCCTCGGCCCCGGCGGGGTGGGGAAGACCCGGCTGGCGCTGGAAGTGGCGGCGGACGTCGCCGGTGAGTTCCCCGACGGGGTGTGGTTCGTCGACCTGGTCCCGGTGACCGAGCCGGACCGGGTGGCGGCCGAGGTCGCGGCGACCCTCGGCGTCGCCGAGGAACCCGGCCGAGACATCGACCTGTCACTGCTGGAGTCGCTGGCGGACCGGCGGGTCCTGCTGGTGCTGGACAACTGCGAACAGGTCCGGGACGGCGTGGCGCCCTTCCTCGAGCGGCTGCTGACGGCCTGTCCCGGGCTTCGGGTGCTGGCGACGAGCCGGTCCCGGCTGCTGGTTCCTTTCGAGCGGGTCTTCCCGGTGGCCCCGTTGTCCCGGGAGGGTGGCTGGGGATCCGACGCCGTCGCCCTCTTCACCGCCCGGGCGGGTGGGCTCGGGCTGCCGCCCGGTCCGGCCGAGCTCGACGGCGTCGTGGACATCTGCGAGCGGCTGGACGGCATGGCGCTGGCGATCGAGCTGGCGGCGGCGCGCTGGCCGACGCTGGGCCTGGACGGTCTCGGGGCGGGGCTGTCCGACCAGTTGCGGTTCCTGGCCGGCGGCCCGCGCGCGGACGACCGCCACCGGTCGGTACGGGCGGTGCTGGACTGGAGTCACGAACTGCTGGAGCCCGTCGACCGGGCGCTGCTGCGGCGGGTGTCGGTGTTCGTCCTGCCGTTCACGGCCGGGGCGGCGGTCGAGGTGGCGGGCTTCGCCCCGCTGGACCCGGTCGCCGTCGCCGACGGACTGGGCCGGCTCGCCGAGCAGAGCCTGCTCACCGCCGTCCCGTCCGCGCACGGCACCCGGTACCGGGCGCTGGAGACGATCCGCCAGTACGGTGCCGAACGGCTCAACGAGGCCGGTGAGTCGGCCGACGTGCGCTCCCGCCACCTGGGGTGGTGCCTGGACGGCGCGCACGAGCTGGTGCGGACGGCGGACGAGGACGGGCGGGCCGGGTTCGACGTGCTGGCGGACGAGCTGCGGTCCGCGCTGGCCTGGGCCGCCGGGCGGCCGGAGCGGCGCGCGGACGCCCGACGGCTCGCCCTGGCGCTCGCGGGGGCGGCCTTCGAACGCAACCTGCTCGGCGAGTCCCAGCAGCGGTACGAGCAGGCCGCCGTCCTCGCCGCCGACGGGACCGACGCGGCCGAGGCCCTGCGCCGGGCGGCAGCCGTGGCCGGCTGCCGACGACTCGGCGACGAGATGTACCGCCTGCATCGCGCCGCCGCGGCCGCCGCGCTCGACGCGGGACACAGGGCCGCCGCCGGCCGCGACCTGGCCACTGCCGCCACGGTGGCGGTCCGCTTCGCCGGCGAGTTCGAACAGGCACCCCCCGCCGAGGTGATGGACGCCCTGCTCGCCGAGGCCCGTTCGCTCTCCGACGACTCCCCGGCCGGAGGCGCGGCCCTCGCGCTGGCCGAGGTGGCCGTGCACGGTGACGCCTTCGGTACGGCCCCCGTCGGCCCGGCCGATTCCTGCGCGAGCGTCCCCCTGGCGGCTGCCTCCGTGACGAGCGCGTCAACGGCTGCCGTTCCCGCGCCGGACGTCGTCGCGCGCGCCGAACGCGCCGTCGCCCTCGCCCGGCGCGCGGGCGACCCGGTGGCGGAGTCCGCCGCGCTGGACGCCCTCGCCGGAGCCTGGAGCCGTGGCGGTGACGCCTTCGCCGCGGCGGCCGCGACCCGACGCCGGATCGACCTGCTGCGGACGCTGCCGCAGGCCCCGGCCGTCACGCACGAGCTGCTCGACGCCCTCGCCACGGGCATCGGGAACGGCTTCGGTGTGGGCGACCTGGAATGGGCCGGCCGGTGTGCCGGACAGCTCGCCGAGCATCGGCTGCTGGTCGAGGCAGGAGCGTGCGCGCGGTCCTGGCTGCTGGTCGCCGACGTGCTGGCCGGCCGGGTCGAGAAGGCCCTGGAGACCGGTGACCACCTGCTGGAGACCTGGGAACGGATCGGGTTCCAGCGGTCGTTCTCGCTCGGCCCGGCCGCCGCCGCGGTCGCCATGGTGCACGGTCTGCGAGGCGACCACGAGGCCCGGGCGACCTGGCTGGCCCTCGCCGGCCGGGCCGGCACACCGAAGCACAGTCACGGCTACGAGGCGGTGTTCGACGCCGTGGTGCTGCTCCACCACGGCCGGCCCGACGCGGCGCTGGGGCGTCTGGCGGCGCGGCCGGGCGAGGCCGGCACGCCGGTCTCATCGTTCTGGCTGCACTGGTCCGTGGTGCTCCGGGCGGAGGCCTCGGTGCTCGCGGGGCGTCCGGGGGCCCGCGAGCAGCTGGACGCCGCACGGGTGGCTGTCGCCGGCAACGCGGCCGCCACCGCCCACGTGGACCGCGCCGAGGCCCTGGCGGACGGCGACCGGGAGCGGCTGCTCGCCGTCGTGGCCGCCTTCGAGGCTGCGGACTGCCCGTACCAGGCGGCGCTCACCCTGGTGCTGGCCGGGGGCGACCACACGGCCGCCGGCGAGCGGGCGCTCGCCGGACTGGGCTTCGCGCCGCCCGGCACGGATGGGCTTCGGCTACCGTGATGTCACACGGTCGGGCGCGGGTGGGGCGCTCCGGTCGGCCCCCGGTCACCGACCACGGTCGGGGCCGCGTGCTGCGGCGGACCTGACCGGACCTGGTCGATCGGACCCTCGCTGCGGCGGCGGCTGCCGCGTGCGCGCCTGCGGCAGCCGCCGGGTCGGCACGTGCGGCGGGCTCGCGGCGGTGCAACGGCCCGGGTGTCGGCCCGCCCCCCCATTACCGTTTTGGTGGCCCCGCAATGGGGCGCCCGGCCTCCGTAGTTGGCATGACTCTCTCCCCGGGGCGGGGGGGCAGACCTCCGCCGTTCCCGCTCGGTCATCCCGCCCAGATGCCGTGTTCGATGCGATGGTCGAGGGCGTGGGCCAGGCACTCGGTGCGCACCGGGCAGCCGGTGCACACGGCCTTGGCCTTGTTCTGTGCCGCGCCTTCGACGAACAGCGCGTCCGGATCAGCGGTGCGGCAGGCCGCTCCCTCACCCCAGGTCTCCCGGTCTTCCCCGACCACCCCGATGCCGTCCTCTCCCCGGTCCGGCCACCCCGCCCTCCCCTGGGCAGGCGCGGTCCGCAAACGGTACGTCACGCCCACGAAGCGTAGGAGATCACCGAGTGACAGCAATCCGTTCGGGTGAGGGGGACTTGACGGTGGTTCTGATGGTGCAATCAGGCGACGAATAAGCCCAAGGGCATGTAGGCGTGGAACGACAGGATGGCTGACTGGTGCTGGTAGGGATTGACTGGCCGCTGCTCGTGGAGCAGGCGGCGCCCGGTGACCTGCTGAGGTTCCGGCCCGAGGTGGCCGCGGAGCTCTGGGCGGGGAACGAGGAGGCCGTAGAATTCGTGACCGAGGTCGGGGTGCCGTTCTCCAACGGGTTGTTCCGGATGCTGGAGGAGCTCGCCGACCGGCGGCCGGAGAACCCGGACCGGGCGTTCGCCAAGCCGCTGATCGAGTGGTCGGTCGAGACGGAGCACGGCCGGCTGAGGCAGCTGGGCGAGCTGTACAGCGGCTTCGTCTACCTCAGCCTCGACGACGGCACGATCTGGGTGTGCGACCCGGACGCCGACGAGGAGTACGAGCTGATCCACCGGGACATCTCGTCGTTCTCCTACCTGCTGTACAAGATCGAGGCGGAGAAGCCCTCGCCCGAGGAGCGGCCGACGCCCTATGACTGGGCGGACGCGGAGGAGTTCGTCCGGGAGGGCATGAACCGCTGGGACGACGTGCCGTTCGGGGACGGCACGCACTTCTGGGAGGCCTTCATGGACTCTTACCACATGATGTGAGAGGGCTGGTTCGGGCGTGAGCGCGCAGACGGACGACGAGGTGGCGGCGGAGCTGCTGGCGCACTTCGGGCCACGCGGACTGCGGGCGCCGGCGATCGCGCCGGCCGGGCCGCTGCGGCATCCGGGACTGCCGGTGCAGGTGGGACCGTACTTCCGGGCCACCGAGGAGGGCGGCCCGCTGGCGGTGGCCGAGTACGCGGCCGGGGCGTGGACCCGGCTGGTCAAGCGGAGCCGGACCTCGGCCGCCAGGCGCGCCGGTGACGCAGAGCGCAGCCGGGCCGCGGACGACACGCACAACGGGGCGGCGGAGGCAGCAGACCGTGACCCGGCAGGCGGGACGATGGCGACGCAGTGGACGCGTTCATCATCGCGGACGCGGCCCGCGCGATGCCTCACACGCTGCGGGCGATCAACGGCGAGGACGAGACCATCGCCGAGCTGGAGATGATCGTCGGCTTCGACGACGACCTGGCCGGCGAGGCCACCAGGGTCGCCAACCGGCTCCACGGCCTGCTGACGCAGATCCATCCGTCGTTAGAGCGGGTGCTGGGGCCGCGAATGCAGCACCCGGCCGTTCTGACCTTGCTGGAGCGGTTCGGGTCGCCGGCCCAGATCCGCAAGGCCGGACGGCGCCGCCTGATCACCCTGTTACGTCCGAAGGCGCCGAGGATGGCCGAGCGGCTGGTCGAGGAGATCTTCGCCGCCCTGGACGAGCAGACCAGCAGCCCTCCCACTCAAGATCGAAGCCCTTGACGTCATCCCACAGCAGATCAGCCACACCACCATGCTGCCCGGCTCCACGACCCAACGCAGCCCCGTTTCCCTTGACCAAAGAGATAGGGGCACCCCCCCAGATCGCTCACACCCCACCAACAACCCGGAACTCGAACTATTTCAGATCAATATGTGACAAATACCGAGCTTCGGCTCGACGGCGTTGTTGTCGCCTGGTGGATCGTTCGGCAGGATGCGAGCGGTGACGGCGGCGGGAACCCGCCCGATCGCGCCGGGCGTCGTACAGGGACGGCACAGTTCGTTCGCTTCAGGGAGGGGTGGGTCCATGCGCGGTGATTGGCCGACCGAGGACCAGTTGACGAGGACTTTCGGCGCCGTGCTGGAAGAGGTGCTCAGTGGCCAGGGTTTGCGGACCTGCACTGGGCTCGATATGGCAACGGATGACGCGCTGTGGGAGATCGCCAAGTATGGTCCGGGCGCCCCTGCCGAACTTGTCGACGCCGCCCGTGCCGCCTTCACCGGGCAACTGGACGGCAGCAACGCCGCGCGCTGGCGCGCAGAGCTCAGGCGCAAGTTGGCAGCGCGCGGGCAGCGCGCCGCCGAGCGCGAGTCAGGGCCCACCACCGAGGCTCGTGGTGGTGCCGAGCCGCCGGCGAAACCGTTCGGGGCGACGCCGACTTCAGTACGGGCGATGCGTATCAAAGGCGATCAGACCTACTTGGACGAGTACGGACGCACCTGTCACGCAGGGGAATTGTTCACTGGGGAGGTCGAGGAAGTCGCGGACAACGGGCACACCGAGCTGCTCGGCACCTACTGCTCGGGCATCGAGCACGGGCGGCAGCAGGAGTGGTGGCCGGACGGGACCAAGCGGGCCGAGGGCGTGACCATCATGGGTGCCGCGGTTGGTGAGTGGCGGTACTGGCACGCCAACGGCCGGCCGTCGGAAGTGGTCGTTTTCGATGAGAACGGTCGGGAGATGTCGAGAAGGCGCTGGAATGCCGTAGGTGAGCTGATCATGGATCATGTGACGCGCCGGGCCTGATCCTTAGGCAGGATCCCTGGAGCGCTCGTTCGGCGAGTCGGCGTGAGTGACGTCCGTCGTGGCTCCGTGGCCGTCGGCGTCGACGCCGCCTCGCACTCCTGGCTCGCGGCGGACTGGGTCGCATCGGAAAGAACGGCGACGACCAGTACGTCAGACAGTCCGCCCGTGGTCCCGTCGTGGCCCGGATCGGCGGGACCGTCGTGGCGAGTGACCACCAGGTGAGGGGGGAGCTGACCGTCTGCCTCGGATGCGCTGGCGCTCAGTAGGTGTCCGTGCCTGCCAGCACAGCCAGTCGGCGGCCGTTCGGTGAGAGGGCCACGATGGCGAGGTCCCAGCGCTGGCGGAAGAACCACCCGCTGTCGGTGCCGAAGCCGTACCACCGGTAGGCCGCCGCCAACGCCTCGACCTCGGCCACCGGGGTGCCCTCTTCCACTCCCGTCAGTCCGGCCAGGGAACGCCAGGCCGCAAGACGGCCATAGGCGCCGTACTCCGCCGATTCATACGCTCCTCCCTCGGCCGCGGCGTCGAACAGGACCTCCCAGATCTCCACCGGAAAGCAGCGGCTGAGGCTCACCTGGGCCGCCGCGGCCGTGCGTGCCAGACCGATCGCCCCCAGGGCGGCAGGCAGGCCGGCCGCCGTCATGGGCTCGACGAACTCGAACACCCGGGCCTAATGCCGGCCGTTCGAGTCCTCGGCCCAGTTCCGCGCGGCGGCAGCGATCAGCTCGCCGGTCGCTGCCGTGGTGGTCTCCCTCACGCCGGGCAGCGGCACCGGAGTGCCACATGAGAGCCTCTTGCCCGGTGCGGCTCTCCCCGTCCGGGAAGCGGGCCGGCACGGGGTAGCCGAGCTCGAACTCGGCACGAGTGAGCGGCAGCCAGACGAACCGACCGTGTCTTTGACGCGAAGCGCCCGCCCAGTTGGCCACCTGCGACAGCCCGGCGAGGTCGACGCCTCGGACCACCAACTCCCGTACCAGGCAGGCCCGCAACTCGTCCGGTCCATCCGCCCCGTCACTGAACAGGACTGCCAGGTCAGCTGGTTGCTGTGCCGAGACCAGCAGGGAGGCGGCCAGGCTCGGGAAGTGACTGCCGCCAAGAGCCTGGGCCAGCCGACCCGTGGCGAGGACCTGGCCGGCGCCGGGCGTGCGGGCGAGCAGCCGCAGCAGCCCGTCCCGCATCGTGACGTACTGCCACAACTCCTGCTCTCGGCCGCGGTACTCCCCAACGAGCCGGACACCCAGCTCGGCGACCCGCTCGCTGTCCCCGGCCGCCAACCACTGCTCGGCGAGCCGCCACACCCCCGTCACACTCTCCAGACCCGGCAGATCCCGCACGAGTTCAGCTATGTCATCAGCCACGCGGGCGAGCCTATGCCGATTCACCTACCCCCGGCCCATATCGTCCGCGGCTACTTCGGCGGCCCGCACGTCCGCCACGTCCTGGACGAGAACCCCATCAGTTGCTGATCAATAGAGCTGCTGGACCACGCCGGCGCTGATCGGCGGGCCGGAATCGTCGACTGCAGTGTTGCGGGTGACGAAGAGGTGGGGGTTGGAGCTGTCGCGCCAGCGAGCCTATCGAGAGCTGGCGCCGTGCCCCGCACGTGTCCTCTGACAGGTGATGTTGACCGTTCCAGGCGACTTCGGCCGCTGCTGGGTTCCTGTGCCGGCGGCCGGCGCTCGGTGCGGCGCCGTGGGATCAGTGGTTGCGTAACGGGGAGCGCTCGGGTCATCACCCTCGATGGACAGTCCGACGTAGGCGCGTAGGGCGGGGCGGGTACCGGGGAGGCCGTACTGGGTGAACCACTCGTGGAGGTCGGAGCCGAACGGCACGGGCTGGAAGTCCGCGGCGGTCAGCAGCTCGGCCAGGACCCTCACCAACTCCCGGCGCCCAGGAGAGAGATCGGCGAACACCGGTACGGTGTCCGCGGGGTCTAACAAGGCTTCCAGCAGGTTCTCGGCACGGACCGGCAGCGGGCGGGGCACGACTCCGGTCTCCGCGGACGGTGTAGCTGTGCAGGTCGCCCCCGTGGTGGGCGGTGGCGGTCTCCGGGGCCGGTCCGGCGCCGAAGGTCGCCAGTTCGGTGGCGATGCCGACAGTAACGCCGTTATCGGCATCTGGGAAAGGAAGCGGGAACCAGGTTGTACGTCGTGAGCGCGGACGAGTGCCCCGAGAGCGCTGCCACAAAGCTGCCGATGGTGACAGTGGGTATTGACCTGGCCGGATACTCCGGAACGACGACGACCTGCTGGCGGCCATGTGCAGTGCCGACAAAACCGGCCTGGACTCGCCGGTCGGCTGGCCGGTGACATTCACGTCTCTGCTCGCCGCCCACCAGGCCGGCACGAAGCTGCCCATACGGTCCAGATACACGCCTCACCCGGGCAGCTGGGCGTCGTCGCCATGCGAGCAGTGGGCCTCTTGGAACGTCTGGCCGAGGCCGGCCCCTCTGTTCCCCGTGACGGCTCCGGCTCGGTCCTGCTCGGTTCTGCTTGGCAGAATTCCGTTCATGAATGATCAGCCGCAGGAACCTGCCACTTGTGACGCGGTGGCGACGCGACGAACTCCCGCGCGTCCAGTCGACGTGGTGGGGCTCGTTCCC
>NZ_JBBDHD010000185.1:0-9756 GCF_044129415.1 Streptomyces racemochromogenes | reverse complement strand
ACCTGCGAAGACGGCGCATCCACGTGCAGCGTCTTCGGAAGACGCCCGTGTTCCAGCGCCATCACCATCTTGATGACGCCGGCGACCCCGGCGGCGGCCTGCGCGTGCCCGATGTTGGACTTGAGGGAGCCCAGCCACAGCGGCCGTCCGGCCGTGCGGGCGCTGCCGTAGGTGTCCATGAGGGCCTGGACCTCGATGGGGTCGCCCAGCTTCGTGCCGGTGCCGTGTGCCTCGACCGCGTCCACGTCGGCGGCGGTGACCTGGGCGTCGGCGAGGGCCTGGCGGATGACGCGCTGCTGGGCCGCGCCGCTGGGGGCGGTGAGGCCGTTGCTGGCGCCGTCCTGGTTGACGGCCGAGCCGCGCAGGACGGCCAGGACCCGGTGTCCCTTGCGTACGGCGTCGGAGAGGCGTTCCACGAGGAGGATCCCGGCGCCCTCGCCCGGGCCGAAGCCGTCGGCGGTGTCGGCGAAGGCCTTGCAGCGGCCGTCGGCGGCGACACCGCGCTGGCGGGAGAACTGGACGAACACGGCCGGGGTCGACATGACGGTGACGCCGCCGGCCAGGGCGAGGTCGCATTCGCCGCGGCGCAGGGACTGGGCGGCCTGGTGGAGGGCGACCAGCGAGGAGGAGCAGGCGGTGTCGACGGTGACGGCGGGGCCCTCCAGGCCGAGGGTGTAGGAGATGCGGCCCGAGGTGAAGCTGACGACGCTGCCGGTGAGGAGGTCGCCTTCGAGCTGGGCGGAGGGTGCGCGGACCCCGCTGGTGTAGCCGCCGTCCCAGGCGCCGACGAAGACGCCGGTGCGGCTGCCGTGCAGGGAGCGGGGGTCGATGCCGGCCCGTTCCAGGGCCTCCCAGGAGGTTTCCAGCAGCAGCCGCTGCTGGGGGTCCATGGCGACGGCCTCGCGGGGGGAGATTCCGAAGAAGCCGGGGTCGAAGGCTCCGGCGGCGTTCAGGAAGCCCCCTTCGCGGCAGTACGAGCGGCCGGCCGCGTCCGGGTCGGGGTCGTAGAGGCCCTCGACGTCCCAGCCGCGGTCGGCGGGGAATGGCGAGACGGTGTCGGTTCCGGTGGACACCAGCTCCCACAGGTCCTCGGGGGTGTCGGCGCCGCCGGGGAAGCGGCAGGCCATGCCGACGATCGCGATCGGCTCGTGGGCCCGTCCCTCCAGTTCCTTGAGGCGTTCGCCGGTGCGGTGCAGTTCGGTCGTGGCCCGCTTCAGGTATGCGCGGAGCTTGTCTTCGTTCGCGTTCGCCATGTCTCGTCACCCGTCACGTGCTGTGCGGCGGTTCAGAACCGCTCGTCGATGAATGCGAAGATCTCGTCGTCGTCGGCGTCCTCGATGGCTTCGGCCACCGACCCGGCCGCCGGGTCGTCGCCGCCGGCCGGTGTGCCGCCGAGGCCGTTCCACAGGCCGGTGAGGGCCGCGAGGCGGCCGGCGATCTCCTTGTGCGCCGTCTCGTCGGGTCCGCCGCCTTCCGCGGCCCGGCCGGAGAGGGCGCCGAAGAGGGATTCCAGGCGGTCGAGTTCGGCGAGGACGGAGGCCGCGCGCGCGTCGGTGCCCGCTGGGGCCGGGGCGGCCTGGTCGTCGGCGGGGGCCAGGGCGCCGCTGAGGTGGGCGGCGAGGGCGGCCGGGGTGGGGTGGTCGAAGACCAGGGTGGCGGCCAGGCGCAGCCCGGTGGCGGCGGCCAGCCGGTTGCGCATCTCGACGGCGGTGAGGGAGTCGAAGCCGAGTTCCTTGAAGGCCCGGTCGGTGAGGACGTCCTCCGCTGCTCCGTGGCCGAGTACGGCGGCGGCGTGGGCCCGTACGGCGTCGAGGAGCAGTTCCTCGCGTTCGTCGGCGGGCAGGCCGGCGATCCGGTCGGCGAGGGTTTCGGCGGGGCCGGTGTGCTGCCGGGTGCCGGTGGTCTCCCGGCCGCCGCCGACGAGGTCGGTGAGGAAGGCGGGGACGGGGCCGGCGGCGCGCAGGGCCGCGGGGTTGAGGCGGATGGGGACCTGGAGGGGGCTGTCGACGGCCTGGGCGGCGTCGAAGAGGGCGAGGCCCTCGGTGTCGGTGAGGGGCATGATCCCGCCCCGGGCGAGGCGGCGGTGCATGCCGTCCTGGTCGAGGTGTCCGGCCATGCGGCTGTCGGTCGCCCACAGGCCCCAGGCGAGGGAGACGCCGGGCAGGCCGAGGGAGCGGCGGTAGCCGGCGAAGGCGTCGAGGAAGGCGTTGGCGGCCGCGTAGCCGCCTTGGCCGGGGCTGCCGAACAGGGCGGACGAGGAGGAGTAGAGGACGAACGCGGACAGGTCGTGGTCGCGGGTCAGTTCGTGCAGGTTGAGGACGGCGTCGACCTTGGGGTGCAGGACGGTGTCCAGGGCTTCGGGGGTGAGGGTGGGCAGGGTGGCGTCCGCGAGGACGCCGGCGGTGTGGACGACGCCGGTGAGGGGGGCGTCCGCGGGGATCGCGGCGAGGAGCGCGGCGAGCTGGGCCCGGTCTCCGGCGTCGCAGGCGGCGAGGGTGACGCGGGCGCCGAGCGCGCCGAGTTCGGCGGCGAGTTCGGGGGCGCCTTCGGCGTCGGGGCCCTGGCGGCCGGCGAGGACGAGGTGGCGGACGCCGTGCGCGGTGACGAGGTGGCGGGCGACGGCGCTGCCGAGGGTGCCGGTGCCGCCGGTGACGAGGACGGTGCCGTGGGGGCCGAAGGCGGGCGGCAGGGTGAGGACGAGCTTGCCGGTGTGCCGGGCCTGGCTGAGGGTGCGGAACGCCTCGCGGGCGTGGCGGACCTCGTGGACGGTGAGCGGCAGCGGCTCCAGCACGCCCGCTTCGAAGAGGGCGAGGAGTTCGCGGAGCATCTCGCCGACGGTGTCGGGGCCGGCCTGGACCAGGTCGAACGCCTGGTAGCGGGTACCGGGGTGGGCCGCGGCGACGGCTTCGGGGTCGCGGACGTCGGCCTTGCCGAGTTCCAGGAAGTGGCCGCCGCGGGGCAGGAGGCGCAGGGAGGCGTCGACGAACTCCCCGGTGAGGGAGTTGAGGACGATGTCCACGCCCCGGCCGCCGGTGGCGGCGAGGAAGGCGTCGGCGAAGCCGGTGGTGCGGGAGTCGGCGATGGCGTCGTCGGTGAGGCCGCGGGCGCGCAGGGTGTCCCATTTGCCGGTGCTCGCGGTGGCGTAGACGGTGAGGCCGTGGTGGCGGGCCAGCTGGAGGGCGGCCATGCCGACGCCGCCGGCGGCCGCGTGGACGAGGAGGGACTGGCCGGGGGTGGCTCGGGCGAGGCGGGTCAGCGCGTAGTGGGCGGTGAGGAAGACGGCGGGTACGGACGCGGCCTGGGCGAAGGTCCAGCCGGCCGGGACGGGGGCGAGCATGCGGTGGTCGGCGACGGCGTAGGGGCCGAAGCCGCCCGTCCACATGCCGAGGACCCGGTCGCCGGGGGCGACGGTGGTGACGCCGGGGCCGACCTCGGCGACGACGCCCGCGCCTTCGGCGCCCATGACGGGGTCGCCGGGGTACATGCCGAGGGCGATGAGGGTGTCGCGGAAGTTGATGCCGGCGGCACGTACGGCGATGCGGACCTGGCCCTCCTCCAGGGGTGCCAGGGTGTCGGGGGCGGGGGCGAGGCGCAGGCCCTCCAGGGTGCCGGTGCCGCTGGTGGCGAGCCGCCAGGCGGGGGTGCCGGGGGGCGGGAGCAGGAGGTCGCCGGGGTGGTCGCCGGAGCGGGCCAGGCGGGGGGCCCGCACGGTGGCGCCGCGGACGGCGAGCTGGGGTTCGCCGGAGGCGAGGGCGGCGGAGAGGGCGGCGGTGTCCGGGTCGCCGGCCGGGTCGAGGTCGAGGAGGGTGAAGCGGCCCGGTTCCTCGGACTGGGCGGAGCGGACGAGGCCCCAGACGGTGGCGGTGGCCGGGTCGGTGACGTGTTCGCCGGGGGTGGTGGCGACGGCGCCGCGGGTGATCAGGGTGAGGGTGGTGCCGGCGAGCCGGTCGCCCGCGTCGAGCCAGGCCCGGGCGAGGTCCAGGGCCCGGTGGGCGGTCGTGTGGGCGGTCGCGGCGTCGGGGCGGGGGTGGTGCGGGAAGGACACGGCGACGGTGTCGGGGGCCGGTCCGTCGGCGGTGGCGGCGAGGAGCGCGGGCAGGTCGGGGTACCAGTCGGCGGGGGTGCCGGCGGTCTCCAGGGCGGCGAGGACCTTGGCGTGGTCCTCGCCGACGACGGCGGTCCGCACGGGCAGCGGGGCCGCGGGAGTGTGCTGCTTCGGCCAGGTGACCTCGTACAGGGAGCCGCCGTGGCGGCCGCCGGCGGGACCGGACGCGGCGGCGAGCTGTTCGTCGGAGACGGTGCGGACGCGGAGTTCGCCGATGTCGAGGACGGGCCGGCCGGTGTCGTCGGTGGCGTGGAGGGTGACGGCGTCCTCGCCGGCGGGGGTGAGGGTCACCCGCAGCCGGTCGGCGCCCTCGCCGTACAGGCGTACGCCGCGGACGGCGAAGGGCATGCGGGCCTTGCCGTCGTCGGGGAAGAAGGCGCCGAGGCTCATCGTCTGGAGGGCGGCGTCGAGGAGGGCGGGGTGGATGCCGTAGCCGGCGGAGGCCTCGCGGGTGCGGGGCGGGAGGGCGATCTCGGCGTGGACGGCGGTGTCGTCGCGCCAGCCGTCGTGGAAGCCGCGGAAGTGCGGCCCGTAGTCGTAGCCGCGGGCGGTGAACTCCTCGTAGAACGCGTCGGGTCCGGGGCGTCCGGCGGGCCGGTCCGCGGCGGCCGGCCAGGGCAGGGGCCGCGGGGCGGGCGGGGTGTCGGCGTCGGGGGCGAGGGTGGCTTCGGCGTGCCGCTGCCAGGGGGAGCCGGGGGCGGCGCCGGCCTCGCGGGAGTGGACGGTGAGGGTGCGCCGGCCGTCGGCGTCGGCGGCGGTGACCTGGACGCGGAGTTCGACGGCGCCGTCGTCGGGCAGGACGACGGGTGCCTGGAGGATCAGTTCGTCGAGGCGGCCGCAGCCGGACTGCCGGCTGGCCCACAGGGCCAGCTCGACGAGGGCGGCGCCGGGCAGCAGGACGGTGCCCAGCAGGGCGTGGTCGGCGAGCCAGGGGTGGGTGTCGGCGCCGACGCGGGCGGTGTAGACGACGGACCCGGACTCGGGGAGTTCGACGCCGCCGCCGAGCAGCGGGTGGCCTGCCTCGTGGAGGCCGATGGAGGCGGCGTCGCCGCGCCGGGCGGGCGCGTTGTACCAGTAGCGTTCCCGCTGGAAGGGGTAGGTCGGGAGGTCGACGCGGCGCGAGTCCTTGCCGAAGAGGGCGTCGGCGTCGATCTCGACGCCGCTGACGTGGGCCATGCCGAGGGCGGCGGCGAACCAGCGGGCGCCCCCCTTCTCCCGGCGCAGGGTGGCGAGGACGGCGGCGTGGGCGCCGGCGTCGGCGACGGTCTCCTGGAGGGAGGCGGAGAGCATCGGGTGGGGGCTGGGTTCGAGGAAGACCTCGTGGCCGTCGGCGATCAGCGCCCGGGTGGCACGCTCGAACTCGACGGGTTCGCGCATGTTGCGGTACCAGTAGTCGCGGTCCAGGGCGGCGGTGTCGAGGAGGCCGCCGGTGACGGTGGAGTAGAAGGGGATGTCGCCGCTGCGCGGGGCGACCGGGGCGAGGACCTCCAGGAGGTGCTCCTTGAGGGCGTCGACCTGGGCGGAGTGCCCGGCGGTGTCGACACCGGGGATGGCCCGGGCGTGGACGCCTTCGGCGGTGAGCTCGTCGAGGAGTTCGCGCAGGGCGGCGGGCTCGCCGGCGACGGCGGCGGTGCCGGGGCTGTTGACGGCGGCGACGGACAGCCGGTCGCCGAACCGCTCCAGGCGGGCGCGCAGTTCGGCGGGGGGCAGCGATGCGGCGATCATGCCGCCCTTGCCGGCGAGGGTGAGCCAGGCCTGGCTGCGCAGGGCGACGATCCGGGCGGCGTCGTCGAGGGAGAGGCCGCCGCAGACGTAGGCGGCGGCGATCTCGCCCTGGGAGTGGCCGACGACGGCCGACGGGTGGACGCCGAGGGAGCGCCAGGTGGCGGCGAGCGACACCATCATGGTGAACAGGACGGGCTGGACGACGTCGACGCGGGCGAGCGAGGGCGCTCCGGGGACCTGGCGCAGGACGTCCATGACGGACCAGTCCAGGTAGGGGCGCAGGGCCTCGTCGCAGGCGGCTGCGGTCTCCCGGAAGGCCGCGGAGCGGTCCAGGAGGCCTTCGGCCATGGCGGGCCACTGGGAGCCCTGGCCGGGGAAGACGAACGCGATGCGGTCGCCGGGTCCGGCGGAGCCGCGGAGCACGGCGAGGTGCGGCCGGTCCTGGGCGAGGGCGCCCAGGGCTTCGAGGATCTCCTCGCGGCTCTCGCCGATGACTGCGGCGCGCCGTTCGAAGCGGGAGCGGGCCGTCAGCAGGGTGTATCCGGCGTCGGCGGGGTGCGTGCCGGGGTGTTCGACGAGTCCGGCGCGCAGCCGGGCCGCCTGGGCGCGCAGGGCGGTCTCGGAGCGGGCGGACAGCAGCAGCGGGACGGTGACGTCCGCCCAGGCGTCGGGGTCGTCCTCCGGTGCGGTGGCGGGGGCCGGTGCGGCCGGGTGGGGCGCCTCTTCGAGGATGACGTGGGCGTTGGTCCCGCTGATGCCGAAGGCGGAGACGGCGGCGCGGCGCGGGGTCCCGTCCCCCCGCCACTCCAGGTCCTCGGTGAGGAGGGAGACCGCTCCGGAGCTCCAGTCGACGCGCGGGGTGGGCGCGTCGACGTGCAGGGTGCGGGGCAGGGTCCCGCCGCGCAGGGCGAGGACCATCTTGATGACGCCGGCGACGCCCGCGGCGGCCTGGGTGTGGCCGATGTTGGACTTCACGGAGCCCAGGCGCAGCGGCCGCGCTGGGTCGCGGTCCCGGCCGTAGGTGGCGAGGACGGCCTGGGCCTCGATGGGGTCGCCGAGTGCGGTGCCGGTGCCGTGCGCCTCGACGGCGTCGACGTCCTGGGGTTCCAGGCCGGCGTCGGCGAGGGCCTGGCGGATGACCCGCTGCTGGGAGGGGCCGCTGGGGGCGGTGAGGCCGTTGCTGGCGCCGTCCTGGTTGACGGCCGACCCGCGGATCACGGCGAGGACGGGGTGTCCGAGGCGTTCGGCGTCGGAGAGCCGCTCGACGAGCAGCATGCCGGCGCCCTCGCCGAGGGCCACGCCGTCGGCGCCGGCGGCGAAGGCCCGGGTGCGGCCGGTGGGGGACATGACGCGCTGGCGGGAGAACTCGACGAGCATCTCGGGGGTGGACATGACGGTGGCGCCGCCGACGAGGGCCATCCCGCATTCGCCGCGGCGCAGCGACTGCACGGCCAGGTGGAGGGCGACCAGGGACGCCGAGCAGGCGGTGTCGACGGTGACGGCGGGGCCTTCGAGGCCGAAGACGTAGGAGAGCCGGCCGGACATGACACTGGCGGAGTTGCCGGTGCCGAGGTAGCCGTCGAAGTCCTCGTCGCCGTTCTGGAGCAGCGGCATGTAGTGCTGGCCGTTGGTGCCGACGAACACGCCGGTGCGGCTGCCGCGCAGGGTGGCCGGGTCGAGGCCGGCGCGTTCGAGGGCCTCCCAGGAGGTCTCCAGCAGGAGCCGCTGCTGCGGGTCCATGGCGAGGGCCTCGCGCGGGGAGATCCCGAAGAACTCGGGGTCGAAGTCGGGGGCCTCGTGCAGGAACCCGCCCTCGCGGACGTACGTGCGGCCCTTCGCCTCGGGGTCGGGGTCGTAGAGGCCGTCGAGGTCCCAGCCGCGGTTGGTGGGGAAGGTGGTGATGGCGTCGCCGCCGCCGCGCAGCAGCCGCCACAGGTCGTCGGGGGTGTTGACGCCGCCGGGGAAGCGGCAGGCCATGGCGACGACGGCGACGGGCTCGGCGTCCCCGCCGGCGGGGACGGTGGCGAACGGCCCGTCCGCCTGCCCTTCGGGCCCGGTGCCGGAGGCCAGCTCGTGGAGGTGGCGGGCGACGGCCGCGCTGGTGGGGTGGTCGAAGACGAGGGAGGCGGCCAGGTCCAGTCCGGTGGCCTCGCGGAGCCGGTTGCGCAGTTCGACGGCGGTCACCGAGTTCAGGCCGAGTTCCCTGAACGCCCGCTCGGGGTCGATGCCTCCGGGCGAGGCGTGGCCGAGGACGGCCGCGGCGTGGGTGCGGACGAGGCGCAGCAGCTCGCGCCGCTGCTCCTGTTCCGGCCGTCCGCGCAGGGCGCCCGCGATCCGGGTCGCGGACGGTCCTCCGGCGGCCCCGGCGGCTTCGGCGGCCGCGCGCTCGGCGGCACGCAGGGCACGTACGGCGGGCAGGTCGTCGAGCAGTGCGGAGGGGCGGGCGGCGGTGTAGGCGGCGGAGAACCGCGCCCAGTCGACGTCGGCGACGGCGACGGCGGTGTCCCTGCCGGCCAGCACCGCGTCGAGGGCGTCGAGGGCCCGGTCCGGGTCCAGGAACCGCAGGCCCGCGCGGAGCGTCTGCTCGGCGGCGGGGCCGGTGAGGGAGCCTTCCCAGGGGGTCCAGGCGATGGAGGCGGCGGGCAGGCCGAGGCCGCGGCGGGCTTCGGCGAGGGCGTCGAGGTAGGCGGTGCCGGCGGCGTATCCGCCCTGGCCGGCGCCGCCCCACACGCCGGCGACGGAGGAGAACAGGACGAGGGCGTCGAGTTCCCTGCCGGTGGCGCCGAGGAGGGCGTGGAGGCGGGCGGCCAGGCCCGTCTTGGCGGTGACGGCCGCCGCGAAGCCCTCGATCGTGGTCTCGGCGAGGGTGGTGAGGGGGGCGGTGGGCGGGGCGACGTAGACGGCGGACGGCGCGTAGCGGTCGAGGAGTTCGCGCAGCCGGCCGTCGTCGGCGGGGTCGCACGGTACGACGGTGATCCGGTCGTCGGGGCGTCCGGCGCCGGTGTCGTCGCCCAAGGTGTCGGCCGCACCGGCGAGGACCACGCGGTCCGCGCCGGCGGTGAGCAGCCGGCGGGCCAGCGGTCCGGCCGCGGTGGCGAGGTCGCCGAGGATCAGGACGGTGCCGCGCGGGGCGGGCGTACGGGGGGCGGGCGCGCCGGCGGCGGCCGGGACGAGGCGGCGGCCGTAGGTTCCGGAGCCCCGGACGGCGATCTGGTCGTCGGCGGCGGGCGCGGCGAGGGCGGCGGCCAGGCGCTGGAAGGCGCGGGCGTCGGGCTGCGCGGGCAGGTCGACGAGGCCGCCCCACAGGGAGGGCAGTTCGAGGGCGGCGACCCGGCCGAAGCCCCAGGTCTGGGCGGCCTCGGGGGACGGGGACTCGGCGGGCGAGACGGCGACGGCCCCGGCCGTGGCGGCCCACAGGCGGGCCCCGCTGCCGGCGTCGGCGCAGGCCTGTGCGAGGGCCAGGGTTGCGGCGAGACCGAGCGGCAGGCCGGGGTGGTCGGGGTGCTCGCCCTGGACGAGGGGCAGCAGGGACAGGATCCCGCTGAGCGGCGGGGCGTCGGCCCGGTCGGCTGCTTCGGCGAGGAGGGCCCGCAGGAGGGACCGGTCGGCGCGGACGGGGTCGACGGCGAGGGCCTCGACGGTGGCTCCCCGGGCGGCGAGGGCCCGGCGGGCGGCTTCGGTGTGCGCGGAGCCGGAGAGGGAGTCGTCGGCGACGAGCAGCCAACGGCCGGAGAGCCGGTCGGCCGGATCGTCGGCGCGCAGGTTCTTCCAGGTGACCCGGTAGCCGAGGCCCGCCTCCGGCCCGGTGGCGGCGGGTGCGGTGGCGGGCGTGACGGTGGGGGCCGCGGGCAGCCAGTGGTGCTCGCGCTGGAAGGCGTACGTCGGCAGGTCGACGCGACGCGCGCCGGTCCCTTCGAAGAGGGAGG
>NZ_JBBDHD010000184.1:0-9799 GCF_044129415.1 Streptomyces racemochromogenes | reverse complement strand
GGGCCCCCGCGCCGCCCCGGCCCCGGGGGGGGGGCGGGGCGCCCGGGGGGCCCCCCCCCCGGGCGCGCCCCCCCCCCCCCCGGCGCCCCCCCTCGGCCGTGTTCGAACGGCGTTACTGCTTGGCGGGGACGTACGGCGCCAGTTCCGCAGCGAGTTCCCGGTGGACCCGCGCCTTGAGCAGGGTGCCCTCCGGGGTGTGCTCCTCGGAGATCACCTCGCCCTCGGCGTGCGCCCGGGCGATCAGGCCGCCGCGGGTGTACGGCACCAGGGCCTCCACCTCGACGGCGGGCCGGGGCAGCTCGCTGTCGATGAGCGCGAGGAGCTCCTCGATGCCCTGGCCGGTGCGTGCCGAGACGGCGATGGAATGCCGCTCGATGCGCAGCAGGCGCTGCAGGACGAGCGGGTCCGCGGCGTCGGCCTTGTTGACCACCACGATCTCGGGCACGTTGACCGCGCCGACCTCGCGGATGACCTCGCGGACGGCCGCCAGCTGCTCCTCCGGCGCCGGGTGCGAGCCGTCCACGATGTGCAGGATGAGGTCGGAGTCGCCGACCTCCTCCATCGTGGAGCGGAAGGCCTCTACGAGGTGGTGGGGCAGGTGCCGGACGAAGCCCACGGTGTCGGCCAGGGTGTAGACCCGGCCGGACGGGGTCTCGGCGCGGCGCACGGTCGGGTCGAGGGTGGCGAACAGTGCGTTCTCCACCAGGACGCCCGCGCCCGTGAGGCGGTTGAGCAGGGAGGACTTTCCGGCGTTGGTGTAGCCGGCGATGGCGACCGAGGGCACCTTGTTGCGGCGCCGTTCCTGCCGCTTGATGTCGCGGCCGGTCTTCATCTCGGCGATCTCCCGGCGCATCTTCGCCATCTTCTCGCGGATGCGGCGCCGGTCGGTCTCGATCTTGGTCTCACCGGGGCCTCGGGTGGCCATGCCGCCACCGCCGCCGCCACCCATCTGCCGGGACAGCGACTGACCCCAGCCGCGCAGACGCGGCAGCATGTACTGCATCTGCGCGAGGGCGACCTGCGCCTTGCCCTCTCGGGACTTGGCGTGCTGGGCGAAGATGTCCAGGATGAGGGCGGTCCGGTCGACGACCTTGACCTTGACGACGTCTTCCAGGGCGATGAGCTGGCCGGGGCTGAGCTCGCCGTCGCAGACGACGGTGTCGGCGCCGCTCTCCAGCACGATGTCGCGCAGCTCGCGGGCCTTGCCGGAACCGATGAAGGTGGCCGGGTCGGGCTTGTCGCGGCGCTGGATGACACCGTCGAGGACGAGGGCGCCCGCCGTCTCGGCGAGGGCGGCGAGCTCCGCCAGGGAGTTCTCGGCGTCACCCACCGTGCCGGAGGTCCAGACACCGACGAGGACCACGCGCTCCAGGCGGAGCTGGCGGTACTCGACCTCGGTGACGTCTTCGAGCTCGGTGGAGAGACCGGCCACGCGGCGCAGGGCCGCGCGCTCGGAGCGGTCGAACTGGTCGCCGTCCCGGTCTCCGTCGATCTCGTGGCTCCAGGCGACGTCCTCTTCCATCAGGGCATCGGCCCGAAGGCTCTCGGTGAAGCGCTGCGGCTCGCGCACGTCCTGCGCGTCCCGCGGGTCCTGGGAAGGGGATGAAGAGGAGGTCATTGGATCCTTACGTCGATTCGATTGCGTGCGCGCCGGCTAGGGCCAAAGGTACCGCCGTGCGTGACTGACTCTGTCACGTGCAACGTCGGACCCCGTCCGGAGATTCCCCGGACCGCGCCGTCGTCGGCCTCGTCGATGGTGACATGCCCGTTCCGGGGCCGTCATACCGTTTTTCCGTCCGCTTCCTGAGCGGGAGCGGGCTTGGGTGCCGTCCCGGGGGCCGTTTTCCCGGCCGTCCCGGGGGCCGCCTTCTGCTTGACCGGGGCGCTCCAGTCCGGGTGGCCGGGCATGGGCGGGGTCTTCTCGCCGTACAGCCAGGGCCGCAGGAAGGCCGTGAGGTCGCGTCCGGCCTCCTGCGAGGCCAGGCGGACGAAGTCCTCGGTGCCCGCGGTGGCGTCCTTGTGCTCCGCCACCCACCTCCGCTCGACGCGGTCGAAGGCCGCGGTGCCGATCTCCTCCCGCAGGGCGTAGAGGATGAGCGCCGCCCCGTCGTAGACCACCGGCCGGAACAGGCCGATCTTCTGCCCGGGGGCCGCCGCCTTGGGGGCCGCCGGGGGCCCGCCCGCGGCCCGCCACTGGTCGGAGCGCTGGTAGGCCTCCCGCATCCGCCGGTCCAGGGAGTACTTGCCGAGCCCGTCCGCGTAGAGGGCCTCGTACCAGGTGGCGTGCCCCTCGTTGAGCCACAGGTCGGACCAGGTGCGCGGGGTGACGCTGTCGCCGAACCACTGGTGGGCGAGCTCGTGGACCATGACCGCCTCGACGTACCACTCGGGGTAGCCCTCCGCCTCCCCGGCGAACAGCCCGTTCTCGAAGAGGGAGAGGGTCTGGGTCTCCAGCTCGAAGCCGGTGCGGGCCCGCGCGATCAGCACCCCGTAGTTCTCGAAGGGGTAGCGGCCGACCCGCTGCTCCATCCACTCGATGTGCCCGGCGGTCTTGAGCAGCCAGGGCTCCAGCCGCTCCCGGTCCGCGGCCGGCACGACGTCGCGCAGCGGCAGCCCGTGCGGTCCGGTGCGGTGCAGGACGGCGGAGCGGCCGATGGAGACCTGCGCGAGCTCGGTGGCCATCGGGTGCAGGGTCCGGTAGGTCCACTCGGTGGCGCCCGCCGCCCGGGCGGCCGGGAGGGCGCCGGGCAGGCCGTTGGCCACGGCGGTGTAGCCCTCGGGCGCGGTGATCCGGAAGGTGAAGTAGGCCTTGTCGGCGGGGTGGTCGTTGCAGGGGAAGACGCGGTGCGCGGCGTCGGCCTGGTTGGCCATGGCCAGGCCGTCCTCGGTGGTGACCCAGCCGCCGTCGGCGGAGCCGCGCGGATCGCTGGAGTGCCGGACGGTGATCCGCAGCGGGGTGTTCGCGGCGACGGGGTGCGCGGGAGTCAGTACGAGGTCCTCCCCGGCGCTCTCGAACCGCGCGGGTTCGCCGTTGACCTGGGCGGAGGCCACCGTCCCGTGGGTGAAGTCCAGGTTGATCCGCTCCAGCGGGGCGAGGGCCCGGGCTTCGATGGCGGTCACCGCGTCGAGGGGGGTGCGGTTGTCCTTGTACGTGAGGGAGAGGTCGTACGAGAGGACGTCGTACCCCGGGTTGCCGAGCTCGGGGAAGAGCCGGTCGCCGATGCCGAGCGGCTTCGGCGGGGGCAGCACGGCGGCGACGAGGGTGAGGGAGGCCGCGGCGAGCAGGGCGGCGCGCAGGCGCGGGGAGGAGAGCTGCATCCACCACCGCTTACCAGCGCCCGCGACGGGCCCGCACGCGACGCGCGACGGATCCACCCGAACGAGACTCCCCCGGCTCCCCCTGTCCCCCCGGCCCCCTCAGGCCCGGCCGACGTCGTACACGCCGGGCACGTCCCGCATCGCCCGCATCAGCGCGGGGAGCACGGACGCGTCGGGCAGCTGGAGGGTGTAGCTGTGCCGGACCCGCTGTTCGACGGGCGGCTCGACGGTGGCGGAGACCACCTCGACCCCCTGGCGGGCGATGGCCTCGGTCAGGTCGGCCAGCAGGTGCGGGCGGCCGAACGATTCGGCGAGCAGGGTGACCCGGCAGTCGGCGGTGGCCCGCCAGTGCACGGCGACGGAGGTGCGGCCCAGGGAGCGCATCTGGGCGACGGCCGGGCAGTGCACCCGGTGGACGGTGACGGCCCCGCCCCGGACGACGAACCCGGCGACCGCGTCGGGCGGGACGGGGGTGCAGCAGCCGGCGAGGCGTACGTGGGCGTCGGGGAGGTCGGCGACGGCGTTGCCCCCGCCCCCGCGCAGCCCGGGCACCGACAGCGGGGCGCGGGGGACGGCGGTGGCGGCCACGGCCCCGTCGGGGTGGGCCTGGAGCCAGCCGCTGATGGCGATCCGGGCGGCCGGGGTCTTGGCGTGCTCCAGCCAGTCGGCGGCGGGCCCGGAGGAGGCGTCCTGGGCGAGCAGCAGCTGGACGGTGTCCCCGTCGGAGAGCGGGGCGGAGAGGGAGGTGAGGCGCCCGTTGACGCGGGCGCCGATACAGCCGTGGGCCGCCTCGCCGTGCTGGGCGTAGGCGGCGTCGATACAGCTGGCCCCGGCGGGCAGGGCGAGGGTGCCGCCGTCGGCGCGGTAGACGGTGATCTCGCGGTCCTGGGCGAGTTCGGCGCGCAGTCCGGTCCAGAAGGTGTCCGGGTCGGGCGCGGACTGCTGCCAGTCGAGGAGCCGGGAGAGCCAGCCGGGCCGGGTGGGGTCGACGCCCTCGCAGTCGGAGCCCTCGCCGGTGGCGTACGGGTTGCCGAGGGCGACCACCCCGGCCTCGGCGACGCGGTGCATCTGCCGGGTGCGGACGATGACTTCGGCGACGTAGCCCTCGGGGACGGCGACGGCGGTGTGCAGGGACTGGTAGAGGTTGAACTTGGGGACGGCGATGAAGTCCTTGAACTCCGAGATGACCGGGGTGAAGCAGGTGTGGAGTTCGCCGAGGACGGCGTAGCAGTCGGCGTTCTCGCCGACGAGGACGAGGATGCGTCCGAAGTCCGGGCCGCGCAGCTCTCCGCGGGTGCGGGAGATGCGGTGGACGGAGACGAAGTGCCGGGGGCGGACGAGCACCTCGGCGGCGATGCCGGCCTCGCGCAGGACGGTGCGTACGGATTCGGCGATGGCCAGGAGCGGGTCGTCCGCCCCGGCATGGGAGGCGATGAGCGCGCGGGTGCGCTCGTACTCCTCGGGGTGCAGGATCGCGAAGACGAGGTCTTCCAGCTCGGTCTTGAGGGCCTGGACGCCGAGGCGTTCGGCGAGCGGGATGAGGACGTCGCGGGTGACCTTGGCGATGCGGGCCTGTTTCTCGGGGCGCATCACGCCGAGGGTGCGCATGTTGTGCAGCCGGTCGGCGAGTTTGATGGACATGACGCGGACGTCGTTGCCGGTGGCGACGAGCATCTTGCGGAAGGTCTCGGGTTCGGCGGCGGCGCCGTAGTCGATCTTCTCGACCTTGGTGACGCCGTCGACGATGAAGGCGACCTCGTCGCCGAACTCGGCGCGGACCTGATCGAGGGTCACCTCGGTGTCCTCGACGGTGTCGTGGAGCAGGGACGCCGTCAGGGTGGTGGTCTCGGCGCCGAGTTCGGCCAGGATGAGGGTGACGGCGAGCGGGTGTGTGATGTACGGCTCACCGCTCTTGCGCATCTGGCCGCGGTGCGAGGACTCCGCGAGGAGGTACGCACGGCGCAGGACGGCCAGGTCCGCGTCCGGGTGGTGGGCGCGGTGCGCTTCTGCTACGTGTCCGATGGCGTCCGGGAGGCGGTCCCGGGACGCGGGCCCGAGCAGGGCGGCTCGGCCCAGGCGGCGCAGATCGAGCCGGGTCCGGCCACGTCTGCGCAGCTCAGGGCGCATGTCTGCGTGTGCTTCGGGGTTCGTGGCCTCTGCACTCATGGGCACCTCCGGCGGCTTCGACCGGCGGTGGCGGGCATGGGGTGAGCCCTCAGGGCCGGTGCCTGATGTTACCGACCCCACCACGTGGCGCAGTCCGCCTCTCGCTCAGCGTGAAACGGATCACCCAAGAGAGGGAATCTTCAGGCGAAAGCAGTTTCCGTGAGCCAGTCCGCTTCGAACTCGCCGGAGGCCACGATGACGGCCGGTCCGGTCATGTCGATGCGACCGTCGGGGTGTTCGGTGATGACGAGGGTACCGCCGGGCAGGTCGACCGTGTACGAGACGGGCTCTCCCGTGACGGCGGGGTCGGCCCCATCGCGCCGGATGGCGGCCACGGCGACGGCGCAGGCGCCGGTGCCGCAGGAGCGGGTCTCGCCGGATCCGCGCTCGTGGACGCGCATGGCGACGTGCCGCGGGCCGCGGTCGACCACGAACTCGACGTTGACCCCGGTGGGGTAGGCGGAGGCCGGGCTGAACGGCGGCGGGCTGTACAGGTCGCCGGCGTGGTCGAGGCTTTCAACGAACGCGACGGCGTGCGGGTTCCCCATGTTGACGTTGCGCGCGGGCCAGGAGCGCTCGCCGACGGAGACGGTGACCTCGCCCTCGGGGAGCCGGGCGCGGCCCATGGAGACGGTGACGTCGCCGGTCTTGGCGAGGTGGACCTGCTTGACGCCGCCGCGGGTGGCGACCGCGAAGTCGCCGGGCTCGACGTGTCCGGCGTGGTGCAGGTAGCGGGCGAAGACGCGTACGCCGTTGCCGCACATCTCGGCGACGGAGCCGTCGCTGTTGCGGTAGTCCATGAACCACTCGGCCTCGTCGGCCAGGTGCGCGGCCTCGGGGTGGGCGGCGGAGCGCACGACATGCAGCACACCGTCCGCGCCGATGCCGGCCCGGCGGTCGCACAGGGCGGCGACGGCGGTGGGCGGCAGGTCGACGGCGTTGTCCGGGTCGGGGACGATCACGAAGTCGTTCTCGGTCCCGTGGCCCTTGAGGAAGGGGAGGGTGGTGTGCGTCACGAGCCCATGGTACCGAGCGGGGCGCGGCCCCGGCCGGGCGGCTCAGCATGCGGTCAGGGTGCGGTCAGCGCGATGTCGGCGCTGGTCAGCGCAGGCGGGCCACCCGGTAGACGGCCAGTGCGACGAGGACCAGCGCGACCAGCGCGTACAGCCCGGCGATACGCCAGTCGGGGCGGCGGCCGCTGCCCCGGGGCGGGAGCCCGGGCCAGGAGTAGCCGACACGGCGGGCGGCCATCATGCCCCAGCCGCCGGCGCAGGAGCTGATGAGGAACCCGAGCATGGCGACGACGGCGCCGCCGTCGCCGAACTCGAAGGCGAGCGGGAAGGCGAACATCAGGGAGCCGGCGGCGGCGAGCATCACGATGGGGGCGATCTGCCAGATGCGCAGCCTGCGCTGGGGGCGCAGCTCGACCTCGACGGCGGGGCCGTCCGCGGCCTCGCCGCCGGGCTCGGCGGCGTCGGGGCCGTCGGTGGTCAGCCGGGCGGGGTCGGCGGGCAGGCCGAGCCCGTCGGGGCCGTCCGGGGCTCCCGGCAGGCCCGGGCCCGCGGGCGCGCCGGCCGGTGCGGGGACGGCGGGCAGGGCCGGGTCCGCCGCCCGCTCGGTGTCGTCCCGCCCGGTGTCTCGTCGAGGGCCGGCCTCCATAGCCACGCGCCCTCCCCACTTCGGACTCCGCACGCCACTGTTCAGAAGTTTGATGATGGCACGGTCCCGGCCCCGCGACGGGCGCTCGGGGCTTCCCGATGCCATCACGTGATCAGGCTGTGACCGCTCGTTCGACCAACGACTGCGCGAGTCGGGGCAGTTCCCCGCGGTCGGCGGCGGCTCCGCTGAGCCAGTGGACGCGCGGGTCGCGGCGGAACCAGGAGTCCTGGCGGCGGGCGAAGCGCTTGGTGGCCCGTACGGTCTCGGCCCGGGCCTCGTCCTCGGTGCAGTCTCCGGCGAGGGCGGCGAGTACCTGCTGGTAGCCCAGGGCGCGGGAGGCGGTGATGCCCTCGCGCAGGCCCTGGTCCTCCAGGGCGCGGACCTCGTCGACCAGTCCGGCCTCCCACATGCGGTCGACGCGGGTGGCGATGCGCTCGTCGAGCTCGGGGCGGGCCACGTCGACGCCGATCTGGACGGTGTCGTAGACCGACTCGTGGCCGGGCAGGTTGGCGGTGAAGGGCTTGCCGGTGATCTCGATCACTTCGAGGGCGCGGACGATGCGCCGGGAGTTGCTGGGCAGGATGGCGGCGGCCGCGGCGGGGTCGGCGGCGGCGAGGCGGGCGTGCAGGGCGCCGGGGCCGCGCAGGGCGGCCTCCTCCTCCAGCCGGGCGCGCACCTCGGGGTCGGTGCCGGGGAATTCCATGGCGTCGAGGGCCCCGCGGACGTAGAGGCCGGAACCGCCGACGAGGACGGGGGTGCGGCCCTGGGCGAGGAGCTTGTCGATCTCGGCGCGGGCGAGGCGCTGGTACTCGGCGACGCTGGCGGTCTCGGTGACGTCCCAGATGTCGAGGAGGTGGTGGGGAACACCGCCGCGCTCGTCGACCGTCAGCTTGGCGGTGCCGATGTCCATCCCCCGGTAGAGCTGCATGGAGTCGGCGTTGACGACCTCGCCGTCGAAGTGGCGGGCCAGGGCGACGCCCAGGTCGGACTTTCCGGCCGCGGTGGGACCGACGACGGCGATGACCCGCGGGGCGGGGGCTGCATTCCTCACCGGACCAGTCTCGCAAACCCCGCGGCATGTACCCGATCGGGTGAGGTGACGGGGTGTGGCCGGGGTCGTTGCCCTGAAGAGGTTCCGGCCGGGCGTGCGCCTGGCGCGCACCTGGTGGAGGCCGGTCCGGCCGCAGCGGAACCTCACCCGCACGAGTAACGTTATGGGAGTAGACATGGGCGTTTTTGACCGGATTTTTCGCCGTAAGGGCGCGGCCGTGACCGAGCAGGTCGCGGCCGAGGCCGCTCCGCCGGAGACGCCGGCCGCGGAGACCGGGCCGGCCGAAGGAGCCGGGGAGGCCGAGGCGGCCGCGGCCGGAGCTCCCGCGCCGGAGGCCGCCGTGGAGATCCCCAAGCAGCAGGCGGCGGAGGCCGCCGCGGACAGCGAGGCCGGCGAGGGCGCCCGTACGTAGCCGCCGCTCCCCCGGGCCCCGGTCCGGGGGGACCTCAGGAAGGTGACCCATGGGCCTGCTC
The DNA here is from genome assembly GCF_044129415.1 of Streptomyces racemochromogenes. Taxonomy (GTDB): domain Bacteria; phylum Actinomycetota; class Actinomycetes; order Streptomycetales; family Streptomycetaceae; genus Streptomyces; species Streptomyces racemochromogenes_A. The sequence goes on along the minus strand of NZ_JBBDHD010000184.1, from coordinate 1,132 downwards.
GACAGTCTGAAGGCCAAGCTCGCTCCGGCCAAGGAGAAGGTCGGCGACCTCGCGCAGAAGCACGAGGGCAGGATCGGCCATGGCCTGGACAAGGTCGCCGAGGTCGTGGACTCCAAGACCCACGGCAAGTACAGGGACCGGATCACGACCGGTACGGACAAGGCGAAGGACGCCCTGGGCAAGGTCGCGCACAAGGACGCCCCCGGCGGGCCGACGCCGCCGGCGGGTTCCTGAGGCGGGCGCCCGCGGGGCGCCGACGGGATCAAGGGGCGTGGGACCGAGGGGCCCGCGCCCCTTCGCCGTGCGCCGTCAGGACCAGGCGGCGACGAAGTAGCCGACCCCGTACGGGGCGTCCTCGTACAGCAGCCGCCCGCCGAGGTCCGCGCCCTCGGCGGCGCCCGCCAGGACCTGCCAGGGCGCCCGCCCGGCCACCTGCAGCTCGTCGGCGAGTACGGGGTCCAGCGCGGCCAGCGCGCCGGTGTCGGCGGCGCCCAGGGCGCGGCCTGCGGCGGCGTCGAAGGCGGCGGCGCGGTCGTCCAGGTAGCCCGGGGCCTTCAGGGTGCGGCAGGCGCTGCCGTCACCCATGACCAGCAGCGCGACGCGCTCGTCGGCGGCGGCGAGCTCCCGGCCGGTGTCCAGGCAGCGCGCGGCCTCCAGCGAGCCGGCCACGGCGAGCCCCTCCACCGGTGCGGCGCCCCACCGGGCGCGTCCGAGCAGCCAGGCCCCCACGGCGAGGGAGGCGGGCAGCGGGCGCGGCCCCTCCTCGCCCTCCCCGAGCCGGACCTCGGCGTCGACGCCGAAGCCGTGGAAGCCGCCCCGGGAGCCCTGCGGGTACGGACCCTGCTGGTCGGCCTCGGCGGAGCCGACCACGACGAGCACGTCGGGCCGTGACGCGGCCAGCACGGCGAGCGCGTCGGAGCAGGCGTTACGGGCCTCGTCGAGCTCGGCGGCGGCGCCCGCGGCGACCTCCGGCACGAGGAGCGGCGGGGCGGGGCAGACGGCGGCGGCTACGAGCATGATCCGCAGCCTAGGCGGTGCGCCGCGATCGGGCCAGACGCGCCGGGGGGGGGGGGGGGGGGGGGGGGGGGGGGGGGGGGGGGGGGGGGGGGGGGGGGGGGGGGGGGGGGGGGGG
>NZ_JBBDHD010000183.1:0-9811 GCF_044129415.1 Streptomyces racemochromogenes | reverse complement strand
GACGGCCGTGAGCAGCTGCGCGCACTCGGCTTCAACGTCTGACCCGCGCGGTCCCGGGGGGGGGGGGGGGGGCCCCGCCCGCCGGGGGGGGCGGGGCCCCCGGCGGGGGGGGGGCCCCCGGGGGGGGCCGGGGGGGCGGGGGCGCCCCCCCCCCCTCTCCGTGGGCCCTACTCCGCGTCTTCCGCCGTGAGGCCCAAGCCCGGGAGGAGGTTCGGGATGAGCGGCGGGATGGTGATGTCCGGCTGGGGCAGGCCCGGCGCCGCCGGCGTGGGGGTGGACTGGCCGCCCTGTGCCGGGGGGTGGAGCAGGTCGCCCGTGCCGCCGAGGAGGCCGCTTCCGGGAGCCGGGGCGTGGCTGCCGGAGGAGCTGGGTGCGGCGGGCGCGGCGGGCTGCGAGGGCGCGCCGGATGCCGGGGCGGGCTGCTGGTGGTTGCCCGGGGCCGGTGCGCCCGGCGTGGAGGAGCCGGGGCCCTGTCCGCCGCGGTTCTGCTCCGGGGGCTTCGGCAGGAGGCCCTGGAGCGGCTCCACGTCATCGTCTATGGCCTGGAAGACCGAGGTCACCTGGTCGCCGACGTCGTGGAGCTGCGGGGGCAGGTTGGAGCGGAGCCGGCCCCACGCGTCGCGGTGGGAGCGGGAGAACGAGGACAGCGTCTGGATCGGGCCGAGCGAGCCGTCCCGTTCGTAGGCCGCCTGGAGCAGGCGGTGGCCTTCGGCCGCGTCGTGCTTCATGCCCGCCAGGGCGCGCCGGATGTCGGCCAGGACCTCGTGGTCCAGGGGGCCGGAGCGGCCGCGTTCCATCAGCCTGCGCGCTTCCGACAGGCGGTGGGAGGCCTGGTCGAGGTAGAGCTCGCCCCGGTCCGCGTCCTCGTCGGCCATGCCCAGCTTGAGGTCCTCCATGCCCAGCTTGACCGGGTAGAGGGAGTCACCGGGCAGGGCGTCGGTGCTGGCAGCGGCCACTCCGCTGAAGGCCCCGGCGGCCACACCCACGGTGAGGCCGCCCGCTGCGATGCCCTTGGACCAGCGGGAGCGGGGCCGCAATTTCCGGAGCGAGGTCGCCCGGTGGGCGCCGCGGCCGGTCCGCTGCTCGGGCACCTGAGGGTCCGCGGCGGCACCGCCCCCGGCCCTCTCCTCCATCACCATGGCCTCCATGGCGGCGACGAGCTGTGCTCGTTGCACCACTTTGACCTCGGGGTCCAGCACCGGGCGCGGCATTCTTTCGCCGAGCACGTTCGCCAGGGCCAACAGCCGGTCGTGGTCGGCAGATTCGGCAGGTGCCTCGGACTGCTCGGCCGCCGGTTCCGGTTCCGAAAGGTCGGAAGGGGTCCGATCCTCCAGGGCCTGGGCGAAGGCGTTCGCCCGCCGGTGCGGGGTCACGTTCGCGATCACTGGCGGCACCTCCTCTCGTCATGACGATCGACTCCCCCAGGTGTCCGGAAGGTTGCCTTCCTTGAGCACATCCACACTTTCGAGTGAGCGGCTTCGGGCAGGGCGTGTCCACAGGGAGCCTGCATTCCGCACAACGAGCGGCGCGGCACTTGGGTTACGGACGAAGGATGATCGGACCACAGCGTCATCGAGGGGTCACCGGGTGTGAGGTCGTCGTGTGGGTTCGCGGGCCGTCGGGCGCGGCGTCAGCGGGCGTCGTCCGGGAGCAGGCGGGCCAGGGTGCGGACCGCGCGGTACTGGAGCGTTTTGATCGCGCCCTCGTTCTTCCCCATGACCCGGGCGGTCTCGGCGACCGAGAGGCCCTGGAGGAAGCGCAGGGTCACGCACTCCTGCTGCTGCGGGTTGAGCTTGCGGACGGCTTCGAGCAGGGCCGCGTTGGACAGGGACTCCAGGACGGAGTCCTCGGGGCTGCGCTCCACCTCGTTGGCGTCGAGCATCTCGCCGGTGGTGACCTCCAGGCGGAAGCGGCTGGACTTGAAGTGGTCCGCCACCAGGTTCCGCGCGATGGTCACCAGCCAGGCGCCGAAGTCGCGCCCCTGCCAGGTGAAGGTGGAGATGCGGCGCAGCGCGCGCAGGAAGGTCTCACTGGTGAGGTCCTCCGCGGTCGCCTTGCCGCCGACGCGGTAGTAGATGTAGCGGTACACCGTGTCGCTGTACTGGTCGTAGAGGCGGCCGAAGGCCTCGGCCTCGCCCGCCTGGGCGCGTTCGACCAGGTCCATCATGCGGGCCTGGTCGCTGTCCGCGGTGGGGCGGCGGGCGGTCGGCGCGCTGGTGCCGGCGCCGGCGGCGGACCCCGCGCTGGTGCGACCGCGTCTGCCCACCGTCGCTCCGCCGTCGGTCAGGGCGTAGCAGGGACCGGCCGGGCCGGAGCCGGCAGGGACCGCGGCGGCGAGGGCGGGGACGGCGTACGCGGTGGGGACGAAGCCGCGCAGGTGGTCGAGGACCGTTGCGCGCAGCGTAGCCAGGCCCGAGGCGTCAACCCCGACAGGTGGGTACACGGGACTCCCAGAGGCAGAGCTTCCATCACGTGCAGTGCGGGACCGTTCACCCGTCGTGGCGACAGGCGGGCGGCGGCATGCGTTTGAGGAGAATAACGCTTCGTACAGGCAGCGCTACACCCAGTTGCTGAAATCACCGGTTCCGACACTTCTGTTGCGTGTCCAGGGCATATTCGGTGCGGGTTGGTGATCGCTTATTGATCACATGGGTGCGCGGAATGGACGCTTCCAGGGTGTCCGGCGACCGAGTCGGGCAGGCCGGAGTGCCGCGCCGACGGCGCGGGTAGAGGGGAGCGAATGGCCGCCGGGCCGCCCGCGGGAGGGGCGGGGCCCGGCGTTCCTACTTGCGGCGGCGGTGCAGGGCGATCGCGGCGGCCGCGCCGCCCGCGAGGGCGCCGACTCCGGCGGCGGCCGGGACGCCGACCTTCACGGCCTTGCGGCCGGTCCGATAGTCGCGCAGCCGCCAGTCGTGTGCACGGGCATGCTTGCGCAGTTTTGTGTCGGGATTGATCGCGTACGGATGCCCGACGAGTGACAGCATCGGGATGTCGTTGTGCGAATCGCTGTACGCGGCGCACCGCGCGAGGTCCAGGTCCTCGGCGGCGGCCAGCGCGCGCACCGCCTCCGCCTTGGCGGGGCCGTGGAGCGGTTCGCCGACCAGTCGGCCGGTGTAGACGCCGTCGACGGACTCGGCGACGGTGCCCAGGGCGCCGGTCAGGCCGAGGCGGCGGGCGATGATCGTGGCGGTCTCGACGGGGGCGGCGGTGACCAGCCAGACCTTCTGGCCGGCGTCGAGGTGGGCCTGTGCGAGGGCGCGGGTGCCCGGCCAGATCCGCTCCGCCATGTACTCGTCGTAGATCTCCTCGCCGATCGACATCAGTTCGGAGACCTTGTGGCCCTTGACGATGGACAGGGCGCTGTCGCGGGCGTCCTGCATGTGGTCGGGGTCCTCGACGCCCGCGAGCCGGAACCAGGCCTGCTGCCAGGCGAAGCGGGCCAGTTCGCGGCGGCGGAAGAACTCGCGCTTGTAGAGGCCGCGGCCGAAGTGGAAGATCGCGGCGCCCTGCATGACGGTGTTGTCGAGGTCGAAGAAGGCGGCGGCGAGGTCGTCGCCGGGGACCGGGAACGCGGGCTCGGCCGCGGTCTCGGCGCCGGTGCCCGTCGTGTGCGCCCCGTCCGCGCCGGGCGCGGTGGTGGTGTGGGTTCCGGTTCCGTTTGCGGTCCCGTGGGCCTCCTGCGCCGCCTCGTCGGCGTGCGGTGGGGCGTCGGACCGCGCGGTCTTGCGGGCGGCCTCGGCCGAGGCCTCGCCTGCCAGCACGCTCCGCGCTGTCGCGGAGCGTCTACGGGGGGTGAGCCATCCCAGAGCGGCCATGACGCGAGCATAGCCACTGTGTTCGGGAGTTCCCGAACCGCCGGGAAACAGGGCGGTTAACTCTTCGGGCGCGGGCCCCGCGGCGCGGGACAATGGCGGCATGAGCCCTTTGCTGCGACGTAAGGAAAAGAAGCGTCCCGAAGAGCGGATGGTGACGCTCATCGGGAAGCCCGGGTGCCATCTGTGCGACGACGCCCAGGAAGTGATCGAGAAGGTGTGCGCCGAGACGGGTGCGCAGTGGGAGAAGAAGGACATCTCGCAGGACGAGGAGCTCTACCGCCGGCACTGGGAGCAGATTCCGGTCGTGCTGGTGGACGGCGAGCAGCACACCTTCTGGAGGGTGAATCCCGAGCGCCTGCGGAAGGCGTTGGGAGCCTGACCCTCCGGGCCGTTACCATCATGGGCGATTTATGGGGTCTCGGGGGCGTATCGATGAGGAGTGTGTACCGCTTTGCCCCCCTCGGGATTTGAACGGGTTCGGCCCGTTCGTGGCTCAGGCCCCGCGCGCCCGGCCCGCGTGACCCCGGTCACTTTGCTCGGACAAAGCGGACACAATCTTTGTGCACGCGTTCACAAAGACATAGCCTGCTTTCGACGGGGCGGTCCTGGGACACGAGGCCGCCTACAGCCCCGCTCATCCCGCAGGAGCATCGTGGCAACTGGCCGAACTCACCGACCGGCGACCCGCAGCCGAGGTATTCCCGAGGCCACTGTCGCCCGGCTTCCGCTGTACCTGCGCGCCCTCACCGCGCTCTCCGAGCGCTCGGTCCCCACGGTGTCGTCGGAGGAGCTCGCGGCCGCCGCCGGAGTCAACTCCGCGAAGCTGCGCAAGGACTTCTCCTACCTCGGCTCCTACGGCACCCGCGGCGTGGGCTACGACGTCGAGTACCTCGTCTACCAGATCTCCCGCGAACTCGGGCTGACCCAGGACTGGCCCGTCGTCATCGTCGGCATCGGCAACCTCGGCGCCGCCCTGGCCAACTACGGCGGCTTCGCGTCGCGCGGCTTCCGCGTGGCCGCGCTGATCGACGCCGATCCGGCCATGGCCGGCAAGCCGGTGGCGGGCATCCCCGTGCAGCACACCGACGACCTGGAGAAGATCATCGAGGAGAACGGCGTCTCCATCGGGGTCATCGCGACCCCGGCGGGCGCCGCGCAGCAGGTCAGCGAGCGGCTGATCGCCGCCGGTGTGACCTCCATCCTGAACTTCGCGCCCACCGTGCTCCAGGTCCCGGACGGGGTGGACGTGCGCAAGGTCGACCTGTCGATCGAGCTGCAGATCCTCGCGTTCCACGAGCAGCGCAAGGCAGGCGAGGAGACGAGCGCTCCCGCCGAGGGCACGGGCGCGGCCGGTGCCGGTGGCACCGGGGCCGCTCCGGCCGCCGCCGTCGAGCCGCCGGCCGGGCGGGCCGCGGCCGCCGCGCGCAAGGGCGGGCCCGAGGGCGACGTCCCGGCGGTGATGCCGGCATGAGTCTGCTCGTCGTTGGCCTGAGCCACCGCAGCGCGCCCGTGAGCGTGCTGGAGCGGGCCTCGCTGTCCGCCGACGCCAAGGTCAAGCTGCTGCACGACACCCTGGCCGCCGAGCCGGCGGCCGAGGCGACCGTGCTGGCCACCTGCAACCGGATCGAGCTGTACGCCGACGTGGACAAGTTCCACGCCGGTGTCGCCGAGCTGTCCACGCTGCTGGCCCAGCACAGCGGGGTCGCCCTGGAGGAGCTCACCCCCTACCTGTACGTCCACTACGAGGACCGGGCGGTGCACCACCTGTTCTCGGTGGCGTGCGGGCTGGACTCGATGGTCGTCGGCGAGGGGCAGATCCTCGGGCAGATCAAGGACGCGCTGGCGCTGGGGCAGGAGCTCCACACCGCCGGGCGGCTGATCAACGACCTGTTCCAGCAGGCGCTGCGGGTCGGCAAGCGGGCGCACTCGGAGACCGGCATCGACCGGGCCGGGCAGTCGCTGGTGACCTTCGGGCTGGAGCAGCTGGCCGTGCGCGAGCCGGTCGCGGACTGGGCCGCGGGCAAGCGGGCGCTGGTGATCGGCGCCGGGTCGATGTCCTCGCTGGCCGCCGCCACGCTGGCGCGGGTGGGGGTCGCGGAGATCGCCGTGGCCAACCGGACCGCGGAGCGGGCGGAGCGTCTCGCTGAGATCCTGGTTGCCTCGGGCACCGGTGTGGCGGCGCGGGCCGTGCCGATGTCCGCCGTGGCCGATGAGCTCGGACGGGCCGACGTCGTCGTGTCCTGTACGGGGGCCACGGGGCTGGTGCTGACCGGGGACGACGTGGCCGCTGCGGTGGCGGGTGGCCCTGCGGGGCATTCCCCCACCCCGCCCCTTCCCGAAACCGGGGCCGTGCACCGGACCCCCTGGGGGCCCCGCCCCCAGGACCCCGCGCCTCAATCTCCCCCAGCCACCGCTGGGAGGGGCCCCCGGGCGGGGCTGGATTTCGCCGATGCCGATGTTCTGGCGCGGCTCGTCATCGCCGCCGAAGGCGGGCAGCGGCGGCTGGCCGATGCCGGGGCCGCCCGGACCATCACGCCCTCGGCGCCGGCCGCCGACGGCTGTCCCGTGGACGTGCCCGTCGGGGACGGGCGCTCGGCGCTCACCGGGGTGGACGCGAGCTCGCTCGAACTGCACGGGGCCTGGGCCGACCAGGGGGAGGCCGCCGCGCAGCGGCAGCAGCCCCGCCGGGTGGCGCGGAGCCAGGGGGACGGGGCCGTCCCCGTCCGGCTCGCGCTGCTCGACCTGGCCATGCCGCGGGACATCGACGCCGCCGTGCACCGGATCCCGGGCGTGCGGCTCGTCGACATCGAGAGCCTGGCCGAGGCCTCCGCGGACGCGCCCATGGCCGCCGACGTCGACGCCGTGAAGGGGATCGTGGCCGAAGAGGTCGCGGCCTTCGGGGCGGCGCAGCGGGCCGCGCACATCACCCCCACCGTCGTCGCCCTGCGGGCGATGGCCGCCGAGGTCGTCGCCATGGAGGTGGCACGCCTCGACGGACGGGTACCGGACCTCGACGAACGGCAGCGCGCGGAGGTCACCCAGACCGTGCGCCGCGTCGTCGACAAGCTCCTGCACGCGCCGACCGTGCGCGTGAAGCAGCTCGCGAGCGAGCCCGGCGGTGCCGGGTACGCCGAGGCGCTGCGTGAACTCTTCGACCTCGACCCTCAGACGGTGGCATCCGTCAGCCGGGCGGACGCGGCCGATCCGAAGAACGACGACCCAGGACGGGCATCATGAACTCACGTCCCGACCAGCCCCTCAGGCTTGGCACGCGGCGCAGCAAGCTGGCCATGTCCCAGTCCGGGCACGTCGCCGAGGCGGTCCGGGCGGTCACCGGCCGGCCCGTGGAGCTCGTGGAGATCACGACGTACGGCGACGTGTCCCGTGAGCACCTCGCGCAGATCGGCGGCACCGGCGTGTTCGTCACCGCCCTGCGCGACGCGCTGGTGCGCGGCGAGGTCGACTTCGCCGTGCACTCGCTGAAGGACCTGCCGACCACGCAGCCCGACGAGCTGGTCATCGCGGCCATGCCGAAGCGGGAGGACCCGCGCGACGCCCTCGTGGCGCGCGACGGGCTGACCTTCGAGCAGCTGCCGGACGGGGCCCGGGTCGGCACCGGCTCGCCGCGCCGGATGGCGCAGCTGAACGCGTACGCCAAGGGGCTCGGGAAGCGCATCGAGTGCGTGGCCATCCGCGGGAACGTCGACACCCGGATCCAGTTCGTGCGCGACGGGGAGCTCGACGCGGTCGTGCTCGCCGCCGCCGGCCTCAACCGCATCGGGCGCGGTGACGAGGCGACCGACCTGCTGTCGGTCGACAACGTGCTGCCCGCGCCCGGCCAGGGAGCCCTGGCCGTGGAGTGCCTGGCGTCCGACACGGAGCTGATCACCGCGCTCGGCCGGCTCGACGACCCGTACACCCGGGCCGCCGTGACCGCGGAGCGTGCTCTGCTCGCGGCCCTGGAGGCCGGCTGCAGCGCGCCCGTGGGCGCCCTCGCCGACGGCCAGATTGTCAATGAAATGCGCCTGCGTGGTGTCGTGGGAACCCTCGACGGTTCCACGCTGGTGCAGCTGTCCACCACCGGTCCCGTGCCCCAGTCGTACGACGAGGCCATGGCGCTCGGCCGCGAACTCGCGGACGAGATGCTGGCCAAGGGCGCGGCCGGTCTGATGGGGGAGCGATCCCTTTGAACCCCTCAAGCCCCACCCCCTCCGCTTTCCCGGCCGTCGCGGTCCAGGGGCTGGTCACCTTCCTGGGTGCCGGCCCCGGCGACCCGGGTCTGCTGACGCTGCGCGCCGTGGAGGCGCTCGCCGCGGCGGACGTGCTGGTCGCCGAGCCCGAGGTGCTCGACGTCGTACGGACCCACGCGCGCGCGGGGGTCGACACGCCGCAGCTGACGGTCGCTGACGAGAAGTCAGCAGCCGCCGGGGTCCCGGTGATCCGCGACGCCGCCAATCTTGTCATGGAGGCCGCGCGCTCCGGCAGGCGGGTCGTGCGTGCCGTCACCGGCGACCCGGGGCTCGACGGGAACGCCGCCGCCGAGATGCTGGCCTGCGCCAACGAGGGGATCCCCTTCGAGGTGGTGCCCGGTGTCGCGACCGCCGTCGGCGTGCCCGCGTACGCGGGTGTGCCGCTGCGCGGCGACAAGGGAGCGGACGTGCGCTTCGTGGACGCCCGGCACGCCTCGCCGCGCTGCTGGGCCGAGGTGGGCGCCGGCGAGGGCAGCGTCGTGGTCGTCTCCGCCACCCTGGAGACGGTGGCCGCAGCGGCTGCCGAGCTGGTGTCGGCCGGCCGCAAGCCGGAGACCCCGCTGACGGTGACCGTCGGCGGTACGACGACCCGGCAGCGGACCTGGACGGCGACCCTGGGCACCATCGCCCAGGTGTTCAAGCAGGGCAAGGTGCTCCCCTCCCCCGAGGGCTCCCGTCCGGTGATAGCCGTGGTCGGTGAGCAGGGCGCCGCCGCGCGCCGCGAGGAGCTGGCCTGGTTCGAGTCGAAGCCGCTGTTCGGCTGGCGGGTGCTCGTGCCGCGCACCAAGGAACAGGCCGCTTCGCTCTCCGACCAGCTGCGTTCGTACGGCGCGGTGCCGCACGAGGTGCCGACCATCGCCGTGGAGCCGCCGCGCACCCCGCAGCAGATGGAGCGGGCGGTCAAGGGCCTGGTGACGGGCCGCTACGAGTGGATCGCCTTCACGTCGGTGAACGCCGTCAAGGCGGTGCGGGAGAAGTTCGAGGAGTACGGGCTCGACGCCCGTGCCTTCGCCGGGATCAAGGTCGCCGCGGTCGGCGAGCAGACCGCCGCCGCGCTGGTCGAGTTCGGTGTGAAGCCGGACCTGGTGCCCAGCGGCGAGCAGTCGGCCGCCGGTCTGCTGGAGGACTGGCCGCCGTACGACCCGGTCTTCGACCCGATCGACCGCGTCTTCCTGCCGCGCGCCGACATCGCCACCGAGACCCTGGTCGCCGGGCTGATAGAGCTGGGCTGGGAGGTCGACGACGTCACCGCGTACCGGACCGTGCGCGCCTCGCCGCCGCCGGCGGACACCCGTGAGGCGATCAAGGGCGGCGGCTTCGACGCCGTTCTCTTCACGTCGTCCTCGACCGTCCGCAACCTGGTCGGCATCGCGGGCAAGCCGCACAACGTGACCGTCATCGCCTGTATCGGGCCGGCGACGGCCAAGACGGCGGAGGAGCACGGCCTGCGCGTGGACGTGCTGTCGCCGGAGCCGAGCGTGAGCAAGCTGGCGGAGGCGCTGGCCGCGTACGGGGAGGCCCGGCGCGAGGCCGCCAAGGAGGCCGGCGAGGCCGTGGCCCGGCCGAGCGAGCGCCGTCCGGGCGCGCGGCGCCGTCGTACGACGTGAGCCGGTTAGGGGCCCCGGGGGCCTTAGCGGGTGGAGGGGGGGGGGGGGGGCGCGGCGCGCCCGCCCCCCCCCCGCCCGCGGCGGGCGGGGGGGGGGGGGGGGGGGGGGCGGGGGGGGGGGGGGGGGGGGGGGGGGGGGG
>NZ_JBBDHD010000182.1:0-9870 GCF_044129415.1 Streptomyces racemochromogenes | reverse complement strand
CCGTCAGCCACCCGGCGGCCCCGACCGCCCCGGCGCTCCCACCCGCCTCCGGGGCCCCCGGGCTCCTGCGCCCCTCCCCGCTCCCGCGGGCCCCCGCCGCGGGAAGGGTCCCGGCCGCCCGGGCGGCGGACTCCGGGGGACCCGCGGCCGCTCGGGCCCCCGCCGGCTCGCGATGTTCCGCCGGGTCACACCGGGCGGGTGACGGATCCGGGTCGGCCCATTGCCAGGTGCCCGTGCCCAGGTCCACCAGCGCCCGCACCCGCATCGGGCCGTCCCCCCGGCGGGACAGGACCGCGAGTTCGGCGACCCGGGCCGTGCGCGGGACGGCGCCGAGCCGCTGGGCGCACTCCCGTTCCGTCCTCTGCGGGTCCGTGCTCCGGCCCAGGGTGAGGTGCGGGGTCCAGCCCGTGGAGCGGCCCCGGCAGCCGGGGAAACGCTCGGCGAGGGCCCGTCGCAGCTCCTGCCACGGCGCGTCGCCGCCCTCGCCGGCCGCCGGGTCCAGCCAGAGCGTGGCGTCCTCGCGCCGCCCGAAGGAGTGCACCCCGTCCAGCCGGGCCGTGAACGGCCGGATCCCCGCCGCCGCCCCGGCCAGCAGCGGCAGCGCCCGCGCGAAGGCGGACTCCGGGACGAAGCCGAACAGCAGGTTGACGTGGGCCGGCCAGCGCTCCACCCCGGGGTCGTGCGCCCGGCGCAGCTCCGCGACCGCCGGGTCGTCGGGCGGCAGCCAGGCCACCGCCGTCCGCGCGGTCGCCGGTACGTCGAGCAGGGGCCCGGCCGCGTCCGGTGCCCCGTACTCCACGGTGGCCTCCACCCCGAAGTGGTCGGAGGCGAACAGCCCGTCGGGCGCGGGGGAGTCGCCCCGCAGCGCCGCCTCCCGTACCCGTGCCCCGGCGGCCGAGGACAGCAGGATCCGGTCCAGCCGGCCCGCGCGCCCCGTCAGGGAGCCCACCGCGGCCAGCGGATTGGCCCCGGGGTCGAAGGTCGGCGTGTCGTCGGCAGGCCCGTGCACCTCGTTCCACGCGTCCCGCAGCCCCAGCGCGGCCGCCGGCCCCTCGGCCCCGGAACGGCCGTCGTTGAAGTCGCCGAGCAGCGCGAGCCCGGCGTCGATCCCGCCCAGCCCCTCGGCCAGGCGCGCCAGTTCGGCCTCCCGGCGGCCGGCGCCGTCCTCGGAGTGGTCGCTGCTGAGGTGCGTCGCGGCCACGACCAGGGGGCCGCCGGCGGTCTCCACGGTGACGGCGGCGACCGCCTTGTGCCGGCCGAGCACGTGCAGCCCCGCCTCCCGCACCGGCAGCCGGCTCAGCACCAGCAGCCCGCTGTCCGCCACGTCGCCGCCGTCCGGATCGGTGCCCAGGACGTAGCCCTCCCGCACCCACGGCTCGGCCAGCAGCAGGGCCAGCAAGGCCGGTTCGACCTCCTGGAGGGCGATCACATCGGCGTCGGCCACCGCCAGGTCCGCCAGCAGCACCGGCCGCCGCCGGGCGGTGGCGATGCGCGGGGCGTCGTACCGGTCCCACAGGGTGTTCCAGGTCAGCAGCCGTACCCGCGCCGGGGGCCGCGCCGCCGGTTCCGCCTGCACGGGCCGCCAGGCGCCGCCGCCCGCCGGATCCCAGGCGTGCGGGGTCCGGGCGGTGAAGAAGGGATCGCGCAGGAGCCGCGGGCCGCGCACCCGCCCGGCCCGCGTCGAGTCGATCCGGTCGAGTCCGGTGGCCCGGTCCCACACCAGTTCGCCGTCGGCCTCGACGAACAGCACCCGGTGCCACGGGATGTCCCCGCCCGGCACGAACGAGGGCAGCGGCACCCGCTTGGGGGCGGCCCCGCGCTGGAGCAGTCCGAGGGTGAACCGCGCCGGATCGAAGCGGGGGTCCCAGCGGACCTGGTGGTAGAGCTGCTCACTGGTACGCATCAGAGGTCCTCCCCCTCGTCGGCCGTCCGCAGGGACCCGGCCGCGTCCTCCACCGTCCCGCCCGCCCCGACGTACCAGGTGCGGTGCGCCTGTCCCGGGTGGGGCGGGCTGAACCGGCGCAGCTGCGCGGCCAGGACCGCCTCCGGCACCGGATGCGCGCGCACCGCGTTGCGCCGCAGCAGCTCGGCCTCCCCGACCAGCACCACCACCCGGGTGACCAGGGCGTTCCGGCGCCGTGCGACCGCCCCGGCCAGGCCGCGCTGCTGCTCCGTCAGGGAGGTGGCGTCCCACACCGTCGTTCCCCCGGCGGCCAGGGCGCGGTCGAGCCGCTCCAGGCCCTCGCGCAGCACCTCGGGGTTGGCCCGCTGGTCGGCGCGGGCACCCCGGGCCTCGCGCAGGTCGTCGAGGCTGACGTACGCGTCCACGCCCGGGAGGCCGCGGCCGAAGGTGCTCTTCCCGCTGCCGGAGGGCCCGCACAGCTGGACCAGCCGCGGGTACGCCGAGCCGTCCCGCCACCGCCAGGTCGCGGCCACGGCCTCCTCGGCGATGGACAGGGCGCCCCGGCCGAAGGCCTCGCGGGCCTCCGCCCAGCAGCGGTCGGCGGCGTCGGGGTCCAGCCCGCCGAGGGCCGAGCGCAGCCCCGTCCGAAGGGGGCCCAGCGGGTCCGGTCCGAGCAGTCCGGCCTCCTCCGCGCACAGCGCGGACCACTCGGCGCACTCGGTCTCCCCGGCCGTCGCGCCCGGCAGGGCCGACGCCAGGGCGTGCAGCACCCCGAGGTCGGCGGCCGACGCCAGCCGGACCAGCCCGGCCCGCCGCTCCCCGTCCGGGTACGGCCTGCGCAGTACGGGGTACAGCCCCACCAGGTCGGCGACCCGCCGCGCCGTCCGCATCCCGAGCCGCCCCGCGGCGAGCCGCGCCGCGAGGGCGGCCCGGGGTTCGCGGTGCAGGGCGGCGGCCAGCACGCCGGCCAGCCGGGCCTCCCCGGTGCGGCCGGCGCCGTCCAGTCGCGCCGTCACCCCGGCGACGGCACGTTCCTGCTCCGGGCCGGCCGGAGCGTCCGCCCCGACGGCGGACAGCAGGGCGCCGGCGTCGGGTTCGGAGCCCGAGCGGACGGCCCACAGGGGGGCGGCGGGGCCGAGCCCGTTGACCACCACGGGCGCGTACATCCAGTGCGTGTCGGTCCGCACGTGTCCGCCGCGCACCCACTTGGCCACGTACCGTCCGAAGTCCGCGCGGCCGAAACTGGCCGTGGTCCGGACGACGTACCCCTCCTGCCGGGAGGTGTCGACCCGCAGCCCGCGCAGGGCGCGCTCGTCGTAGACCCCGCGCCAGAGCACCCGCGGCACCGGTACGCCGAGCCCGTGCAGGAACCGCACGGTGCGGTCCCAGTCCAGGCAGCGGTCGTCGGCGTCCCACACCGAGAACCCGTAGAACCAGCTGTCGAGTTCCTCGTAGCCGAGGGAGTGGCGGGCGTACAGGTTCTCCCCGCAGACGCGCCAGCCCGCCGGGATCCGCGTCCCGATCCGGCCCTGGAGTCCCTTGACCCAGGCGCGGGAGGGGTGGTGTCCGGAGTCCAGGGAGCGGGCGTGCAGCCCGTCCGCGTACAGGGTGGTGTTCTCCCCGTCGAGTTTCTCGGTGACCACCACCTCCCGCCCGGCGAACGCCGCCGTCCCGCGGGCGCGCACGTCGTCCGGCGTGGCGCCGGGGGACCACGGCAGGTGCGCGGTACGGGGGTAGTGCGTGCGCATGGCGGACTCCTGCTCGGGGACGGGGTGTCCGGTCACTCTAGGTATCCGGAGCCGGGGCCATCCACCCCATTTCGGCGCGGCAGGGGGCGGGCGTCAGCCGAAGGGGCCGAGCTCGTGGAACTCCAGCCCGTCCGCGCCGAGTCCGGTGTTCTCCGCGTGCTCGGCCATCCGCGCGGCGTACTCGGGATGCCCGGCGAGCGAGGTGTACGTGTCGAAGTCCAGGTCCAGGACCTCGGCGAGGTCCGCGAGGTACACGTCGAGCCCGGGGTACATCACGCCCACGTACGGCAGGTCGTCGGTGTCGGTCACCAGTACCGGGTACTCGCCGGTGGAGTCGGGGGAGCCCAGGTAGAGCAGGCGGCGCGAGTCGCAGCCGCCGACCAGCGGCAGGCACACGGCGGGCAGGAGCTCCTCGAAGTCGGCGAACACCGGGGCCATGGCGTCGCCGGAGCCGTACATCCACTCCGCCGTCGCGCCCAGCCCGCGGTCGCCGAGGACGGGCTCGGCCGGGTCCTCGTACCAGCCGACGCGGGCGAGCCAGGAGCCGTCGAAGGCGAGCCAGCGGCGCAGGCTGGGCGGGAGCGGCCGGCCGCCGGGCAGCGTCAGCCGGTCGAGCACCTCGGGCGCGAGCGGTACCGGCTCGTCGAGGTCCGGGGCCTCGCAGGTGGGCCAGCCCCGTTCCCGGACCCGTTCGACGACCCGGTCGATCAGCGCGGCGCCGTGCATGTCCTCGTTCATGCGGTGCACTGTGCCACGGGCCACCGACAACACCCCTGGGGGCCCGGCCGAAGCCGGACACCGGCCCGTGCTGCCGGGGAAGCAGGGGGGACGGTCTTCGAGGACTCCCGGGCCGTCGTCAGCCGCTCGCGGAGGTGACCTGCGGGGCGGCCTCGTGCTTGAAGTTGGCCTGGCCGAAGTTCTTCTTCACGGCCGCGTCCCAGGAGCCGTCCTTGACCATCTTCCTGAGGGCGGCGTTGATCTTGGCCTGCAGATCCCGGTTGCCCTTCTTGATGCCGATGCCGTAGCTCTCGTTGCTCAGGTTCAGCCCGACGAGCCGGAACTTGCCCGTGTTGCCCTTCTGGGCGGCGTATCCGGCCAGGATCGCGTTGTCCGTGGTCATGGCGTCGACCACGCCGTCCTGGAGGGCGACCACGCACTCCGAGTACCCGTCGAGCTCCAGCAGGCTGGCCTTCGGCGCCAGGCTCTGCTTGATGTTCTGCGCCGAGGTGGAGCCGGCGGTGGAGCAGAGCTTCTTGTTGTTGAGGTCCTCGGCCTTGTTGATCGTGGCGTCGTCGGCGCGGACGAGCAGGTCCTGGTGGGCCGTGAAGTACGGGCCCGCGAAGTCGACCTTCTCCCGGCGCTTGTCGTTGATCGAGTACGTCGCGGCGACGAACTTGACGTCGTTGTACTGGAGGAGCAGCTCGCGTTCGGAGCTGTCGACCCGCTTGAACTCGATCTGCTCCGGCTTGTAGCCGAGCTCCTTGGCGATGTACCTGGAGACGTCCACGTCGAAGCCGGAGAAGGTGCCCCCCGCCTCGCGGAGGCCGATGCCGGGCTGGTCGAAGGCGATGCCGATGGAGAGGGTCCCCTTGGGTCCTTCGTCGCCGCCGCAGCCGGTGGCGGTCAGGGCGAGGCCGATCACAGCGGCCATCGCACCGGCCTTGGGGACCTTCATGTTGCAACTCTTTCCTCGGGGACGCGGGACGCGGTGCGGGATCGCCGCTGCGCGTGGAACCGCGGGGTACGTAAAAGCGCCAAGACGCGTGTAAGAGGAAGCTAAGAATGCCGCCGCCGCCGTGTCACTTGATCTGGGCGAAACTTGAGGTAACGATCCGGCACGACCTGCGTTTCCGCGTCCCCCGGGCCTGGGTCCTGGGGCCTGTGGTCACACTCCCGTCGTCGCCCGGAGGAGCTCGGGGGAGCGTGCCGGGCGTCGCGGGGCAGACGGGAGTTCGACGACAGGTCCTAGTGGCACAGGGCGACGATCGCGGGGTCCACCCGGCCCTTGGCGGCCTCGCACAGTGCGGACATGTCGTACGAACGCGGCGGCGCGGGCCGGGGCCCCTCGTGGACGGGCTTGCGGGCGCGCGGCTTCGCGGCGGGGGCGCGGTGGGCCGTCCTGGCGGGGGAGACGCGGCGCGGGGGGCGGTCGTCGGAGCGCGGCGGTGCGCCGGGCCGGGTGCGCGGCCCTCCGGTCCGCGTCTCCGGGGCCCCGGCGGGGGCCGCCTCCTCGGCGGGCGGCGCCTCCCGCGGCTCGGGGACGGGCCCCAGGGGCAGCCCCTCCGTCGCCGGCGGCCGGGGTGTCCACGCCGTCCGGGACGCCGCGGGTTCCTGCCGGGGGGCCTCGGCGGGCGCCGGCGGCCGTACGGTCACACACCCGGCGGCCAGCAGGAGGACGGGGACCCACAGCGGGAGGGAGGAGCGCGACGGCATCCGCCCACCCTGCCGTACCGGAGCGCCGTCCGGCGTCCCCGCTCACACGGACGGGTGAGTGCGGGGCCGCATACGTGGTCGGACCAGCGACTTTCACACCGCCAGCCCGCACAACGGACCGTATCAAGATCGACATAATCGGGCAATAAGGAAGGCCGGGAGGCTCTGGAAGGTATGCGGGTGGTAAAGCCGGGCCGCCTGCGACCACCCGCCGCCCGCCGTAACCCGAGCGTGGCGCCCGCTGTTGCACAGGCGGCGGACCCACCCACGGTGAACGGAGTGCCCATGCCCCAGCTGACCGACGACCCCGGACGGGCGGGCACCTGGATGACCCCGGCGGAGTACGGGGCCTCGCGCGCCGCCCTCTGGACGGGAGCGGTCGTCCTCGTCACCGACGCCGACGGGCGGGTCCTCGTCCAGAGCGTCGACTACCGCCCCGACCGGCTGCTGCCCGGCGGCGCGGTGGACGCGGGGGAGGCCCCGTCTGCGGCCGCCGCCCGCGAGGTGCGCGAGGAACTCGGGGTGGAGGGCCGTTACCCGCGCGGGCTCGCCGTGGACTGGATCCCCGCCGACGCCCCCGGCATCCCGCCCGAAATGGGCTTCCCCGGCGAGATCCTGCACGTGTACGACGGCGGCACCTGGAGCCGCGAACGGATCGAGTCCATCCGCCTGCCCGACCAGGAGATCACCGGCATCGACTTCGCCGAGCCCGCCGACCTGACCGCCCTGATGGACCCGGGCGACGCCCGCCGCGCCCTGGCCGCCCTCCGGGCCCGGATCAACGGCTCGGGGCCCGCCCTGCTGGAGGACGGCCGCCCCACCGTCCCGACCGCACTCGACCGGCTCGGGGTCCTGCGCACCCGCCGCGTGCCGCAGCACGGCACCTGGCACCCCGGCCCCGTCCCCGCGCACCTGCCCGTACGCGGACACTCCGGCTGGCTCTTCGCCCCCGACGGCCGGGTCCTGCTGCTCGTCGCCCGCGCCACCGGCGCCGCGCACCTCCCCGCCCCGAAGGCGGAGCCCGCCGTGGCGGCCCTTCCCCTCGGCTACCGCTACGCCGACCGGGCGGCGCTCGCCCGCACGGCCGCTCGCCTCACCGGGCTCGCCCCGGCCGGGGACCCGGCGTACGCCCGCCTGCTGGCCACCCCGGAGCAGGTGCGGGAGCTCAGCGACTGGGGGCCGGCGGGCCCGCAGGAGATCGCGGCGGTCCACGCGGCCCGCACCCAGCTCGGCCTGCCCGTCCCGCCCCGCACCCCGCCCACCGAGCTCCCCGAACAGGGCCTGCGCTGGTGACCGGCGCCCGGGGCAGCCCCCGCGGCAGCCCGCGAGGGCCGCTTCCGGAGGTGACGGACCGGGCCGGGGGCCCGGCGTCGCGCGACCGGCGCCTGCGAGCATGGGGGCCGCCCATACGTCAGGAGCGTCGACATGGCATTCGCACACCTCCGGGTCGTCATCACCGCGGCGGGGCGGGACTTCGGCCGGACCCTGGCCCTGCGCTTCGCCGCGCGGGGCGCGGAGGTCCACCTCTCCGCCCGCACCCCCGAAGCCGCCGCGCGCGTCCGCGAGGAGATCATCGGGCAGGGCCACGACCCCGCCCGGGTCCACGCCCATGCCTGCGACCTCACGGACCCGGCCTCGGTCCGCGCCTTCGCCGCCGCGGTCGCCGCCCGCGGGCACATCGACGTCCTGGTCAACAACGGTGCCCGCTACCAGCATGGCCCGGACCTGCTCTCCGCCTCCGACGAGGACGTCGTCGAGACCCTCGCCTCCGGCGCCACCGGCACCGTCCTCGTCACCAAGGCCTTCCTGCCGCTGCTCCTGGAGTCGGACCGGCCGGACATCGTCACCATGGTCTCCGGATGCGGCGAGCACGGTAACCACCGCTCCGACGCCCATGACGCCTTCTACGCGGCCAAGAGCGCCCAGGCCGGCTTCACCGAGACCCTCTCCCGGCGACTGCGCGGCCGGGGCGTGCGGGTGATCTCCCTCTACCCGCCGGACTTCGACAACCACGACCCGCTGTCGCCGGCCTGGGAGGAGGCCCCGCGCACCGCGAAGGATCCCCTCACCGCCCAGTCACTGGTCGACTGCGTGTTCTTCGCCATCGGCCAGCCCCGGGACTGCTTCATCAAGTCCTTCCACTTCGAGCAGGTCTGAGGGGGCGGTCCCGGGCCCCGGACGGCACCCTGCGGGACCGGACCCCGCCCCGCGTCCGGCCGGGCCGGTCGTGTGGAATGGAGGGCATGGGGACCAGCGAGACACAGACGGGCGGGGCGCCGGGAGGCGCCCCGCGGACGCCGGCCGCACGGCCGGCACCGGGGGAGCACCCGGAACCCGCCGGGCGGCCGAAGGTCGTCCCCACCCCCGACCGGTGGCGCTACGCCCGCCACCTCGACCGGCTCGCCGCCGCGGGGGAGGACGGGGTGGCGGGCGAGGCCCGGGCGGTGGCCGCCGTCCTGCGCGACCCCGACCCGGTGATGGCGCAGAGCGCCGTGGTCACCCACCTCGACCGCCGCGCGGTGCGGCTGCTGCCCGGCACCGGGTTCCGCGACTGGGCCCGCGCGCTGCACTCCGTACTGGAGGGCCACGCCTTCCCCGCGCGCCGGCTGAGCGAGTGGACCCTGCTCAAGGCCATAGCGGGCGGCGGGACTTGGTCCCCGGCCGAACTCGCCGCGGCCTCCGACTGGTGCCAGCGCACCGCCGTCCGGTCGCCCGCCCCCGACGAGGCCCTGGCCCTGCTGGCCGCCTCCGCCCGGACGCGCCCCGTGCGCAACGCCGCCGCGCGGCGGCTGCACCGGCGCGGCAGCCTCTGATCGGAATGATCAACACACCGGAGTGCTCGCCATACGGCTGTTCGGGGGTTTAAGGTCTGGTTACCCGGCCGGGTATCAGCGTTGAACCGATGCCATTCCGCTGGAGGATGACTCTCCGTGTCGCACGTTTCACAGGCTCCCGTCACCGCCGACGTCGAGCCCGCACCGCCCGCACCCCGGTCGTTCGATGAGGTGAAGGGCTGGTTCTCGGCGTATGACCAGGTGCTCTTCGACTGGTTCCTGGCCCGCCAGAACGACACCGGAGAGGCGAAGGGCGACCTCCTCGAACTGGGCGCGTTCATGGGCAAGAGCGCGATCTTCGTCGCCAAGTACCTGAGGGAGGGCGAGGAGTTCACGGTCGTCGACCTCTTCGACTCGCCTGCGCCCGACGGCGACAACCTCGAAGAGGTCCGGGAGTCCTACCCGACCCTCACCCGGCGCGGGTTCGAGGCCAACTACCTGGCGTTCCACGAGGAGTTGCCGACCGTCATCCAGGCTCCGACGTCCGTCGTCGCCGACCGGGTGCGCCCCGGCAGCTGCCGCTTCATCCACATCGACGCCTCCCACCTGCACGAGCACGTGGTCCAGGACATCGCCTCCTCGAAGCTCGTCGCCGCCCCCGGCGCCGTCGTGGTCTTCGACGACTACCGCTCCGAGCACTGTCCCGGCGTCGCGGCCGCGGTCTGGGAGGCCGTGGCCGTCGGCGGCCTGCGGGTGATCGCCGTCTCCGCCTCGAAGCTCTACGCCACCTGGGACGACCCGGAGCCCCACCAGAAGGCCCTGACCGCCTGGCTGGAAGGCCGCAGCGACCTCTGGCACGGGGTGGACACCGTCTGCGGGCACCCGCTGGTGCGCATCGGTGACCACGGCGTGGCCGCCCCGCCCGCCCCGGTGCCCCGCCCCCCCCCCCCCCACCCGCCCCCCCCCCCCACCCCCCCCCCCCCCCCCCCCCCCCCCCCCCCCCCCCCCCCCC
>NZ_JBBDHD010000181.1:0-10022 GCF_044129415.1 Streptomyces racemochromogenes | reverse complement strand
CCCCCGCCATAGCAAGGAGGGGCGGCGGCGGGGGGGGGGGCCGCCCGCCCGCCCCCCCCGGCCGGGGCGCGGGGGGGGGGGGGGGGGGGGTGGGGGCGCGGGCCGCCCCCAGCGCCGCGTACATGAGCTGGAACTGCCGTGCGTGTATGCCCGCGAGGCCGAGGAGCCCGGGGAAGTCGGGGCGCTGCCACACCTGTTCCACGACCGCGGTCACCTCGGCGAGGGCGGGGTCCGCGGGCGCGTGCTTCTCCCAGTAGCGGCGGAGCATCGCGAGCTGCAGAAGGGCCTTCGCACGGGGGATCTCCGGCAGTTCGGCGTGCGCGGCCGGGGAGTCGAGGTAGGCCGCGTTGGCCTGGATCCACCGCTGCGCACCCGCCGCCAGGCCGGTCACGGCCTCGTCCAGGCCTACTGATCGCGTACTCATGGTTCTCCTTCGGGAAAGCGGACGCCTGGGCCGCGGGGTGGACGCCTAGGCGGCGGAGGCGCGCGGCGGAGGCGCGGTGGACGTCCCGGCCACCCGCTCGACGGCGTCGGCCGCGCGTGCCGCGCTGTCCGTCGCTGCCAGCCGGCCGCCGAGCACCTGGGCGCTGGCGCGCAGACCGGCGTCCCGCCAGGCGGACTCCAGCAGCGCCGAAGCGGCCACGGACGGGTCGTTCGGGAAGTACGAGGCCACGCCGGCCCGCAGGCAGGCGCCGGTGAGCAGGGTCTGCTCGGAGCCGTTGGGCGACAGCGCCAGGGGACGGCCGCGCAGGAGCGCGGCCAGCACGGGCGCGGAGGTGCCGTTGCTCAGCACCAGGCCGGCGCGGTCGACGAGCGGTCCCATCCAGCCCTTGCGGACCAGCAGGACGTCGGCACCCGGCGCGGGCTGCGGGTCCGTGGACCGGCCCTGCTCGACGACGGCCTGGAACGGACCGTCGGTGAAGGCCTCGTTGAGCCGCGGCCACAGGGTCCTGCCCTCGAAGAAGCGGCCGAGATGGACGTAGACGACGGGCTTGCCGTTCCGCGACAGGTGGTCCCCGATCGCCTCGACCTCCGCCGGGTCGGGCGTCGGCTCCCAGGGCAGCGGCCCCACGTGCCGGACCCGCTCGGGCAGTCGCGTGCCCGGATACTCCAGCTCCGGATCCCCGCGCAGCAGCAGCGCGTCGCCCAGCAGAGGCTCGTCCCCCCACCGGGAGGCACGTCCCGCCAGACCGGCCTCCTCCCGGAGGCCGTTGTAGAGCCCCAGGCAGCCCTCGGTCCGGCTCTGCCGGGTCCGGCCCAGGTGCGGCTCGTCGTCGCCGCCGGCCCGGTAGTCCCACAGGTGTGCGGCGAGCCCGATCACCACGACCGGGAGGTCCAGTGCCTCGGCGGCGAGCAGGGCGCCGTTGCAGAGTACGGAGGTGACCAGCAGGTCGGCGCCCGTCTCCCGGGCCGCGCGTACGGTCGCCCGGTACTGCGCGGCGCCGTGCGGCCCCCACCACGTGGCGGAGAACGCCCGGTGGCCGCCGTACTCCTCCGCCGGCGCGAACGGCAGCCCGGCATCGGCGGCGACGGCCGCCGCGCCGGACCGGCCCAGCACGCCGACGTCGTGGCCCCGGCGCCGCAGTTCGCGGCCGGCCGCGATCGCCGGGTAGAGGTAGCCGCCGTCACTGAGCGGGCAGAGAAGGATGTTCATGGTGTGCCGCTCCTCGCGGTGCCGGTTCCGGTGCCGGGGTGGCCGCGGGCCCCCGGCCCTGGGCAGGATCTGCCGAGAGCCGGGGGCCCGCGCGGTGCTCAGCCTCGATGACGCAATGTCACATCTCGTGCGAGTTGTTGATGACGCAGCCGCCGCCGTCGGTCACGCCGTCCTCGCTGTGGGCGACGACCTCGATGTCCTCGTTCTCGGTCTCGGCCTCGGGGTTGATGTTCTCGCTCATGTTCTTCTCCTCTGGTCGGTCGGCGTTGCTGCGCCGTCTGAGAAAGAAGTTACGGACGCCGGGTACGGGAACGCCTGGCCACCGGTTCGGCGCCGGTATGCGCCCAGCTCAGGGACGCGGAACGACCCGAAATCCCCGCCCGCACCCCCTGGTGCGCCCCGCCCCCGGCCGCGCTGACCTGCGGATGAACCGATCCCCAGGCGTTCGTGAACCGGAAGCCTGGCGCGCGCGGGCACGATCCGGGCCATGCCCGCGCGCGACCCGCGTGCGCGGTTCGAGCTACGGAGGAACAGACGTGGAGCTCGCGGAGCTCATCGGCCTGCGGCCGGTGCCCTGTGGCGGCCTGCTCGTGGCGCTCACCCGCCGCTGCCCCATGAGCTGCGCACACTGCTCCACCGGCTCCTCCATGGCGGCCACGGAGCAGCCCGACCCGGAGCACCTGCTGCGCTTCATCGGCTCGTTCGGCGCGCAGGACCGCCCCGACGTGGTCATGCTGACCGGCGGCGAACCACTGCTGCTCCCGGAACTCGCCGCCCGCCTGGCCGCTCTCGCCCGCGCCGCGGGCTCCCGCGTGGCCCTGCTCAGCGGAATGTTCTTCGCCCGCGACGGACGCGTACCCGACCGGATCATGCGGGCCGTCACCGCCCTCGACCACTTCTCGGCGAGCATGGACGTCCACCACGAGCGCGAAGTCCCCCGCGCGCACGTGCTGCGGGCCCTGCGCACCGTGCTCGACGCCGGGATCCCCGCCAGCGTCCACCTCACCGGCACCGGACCCGACGACCCGTACCTGGCGGACGCCGTCGCGGACGTCCGCCGTACCTTCGGCGGCCGGGTGCCCCTCCTCGTCAACGAGGTCCGGCCGCTCGGCCGCGCCGCCGGCCTCGTCCGGCGGACACCGGCCGGACCGGACGGCTCCCGCGCGACCCCCTGCACCCTCGCGGCCTGGCCGGTCGTCGCCTTCGACGGGACCGTGGCCGCCTGCTGCAACCAGTGGACGGTCGACCGCCGCCCCGTTCCCCCGCACCTGAGGCTCGGACACATCGCCGACGACGACTGGCAGGCCGTCCGCGAACGCTCCCTCGGCTCCCCGGTGCTGCGCATGCTGCGCTCCGTCGGGCCCCTGCGGCTGCACGCCCGCCACGGGACCGCGCCCGCCCCGGCCGACTACTGCCGCAGCTGCCACGCGATCGCCGACCGCCCCGACGTCCTCGCGGGCGCCGCCCGCGACGGCGCCGGCCGCGTCGGGGAACTCCTCGACGGGCTCAGCACCCGCCGGCAACTCGCCGCCGGTCCCGCCGACCTGGTCCGCCGCATGGGCTGCGCCCGCTACGCGCACCTGGTCGAAACCCTCCCCGGCCCGCAGGAGAGCAGCCGATGACCGCCCGCCCCTCCCTCGCGCTCAGGACCAAGCTCGCCCCCACCGCCACCGCCCTGAGGGCCGCCACCGCGGTCCTCTGGCGACCGGAGGGGCTACGGCAGCGGTACCCGCGCTACCTGGCGGCCATGTACCCGCTCGTACGGGCGTCGGTGCCCCTGCTGGAACGGGCCGCCGAACGGTGTGCCGAACGCGACGATCCGGCCTCGCGGCGCCTCGCCGCCTACTACAGGCGCCACGCCGAGGAAGAACGCGACCACGACACCTGGCTGCTCCAGGACCTCGCCGCCGCCGGCGCCGGGCCGGCCGCCGTCCCGCACCCCCTCGCCGTCGAACTCGCCGGGGCGCAGTACTACCGCATCGAGCACCAGCACCCCGTCGCACTGCTCGGCTACATCGCGGTCCTGGAGGGCAACGCCCCCGGGCCCCGGCTCGCCGACCGCCTCGCCGAGGTCACCGGACTCCCCGACGCCGCGTTCCGCACCCTCAGGGAACACGCCGCGCTCGACGGCGGCCACCTCGACGACCTGTACCGGGTGCTCGACGCGCTCGCGCCGCCCCCGGACCGGCAGACCGCCGTCTCCGTCAGCGCGCTGCACACGGCGAACCTGCTCACCCGGCTCTTCCTCTCCCTCGCCGCCGACCCCGGAGGACACCCGTGACCGACCGCACCGTGCCGAACGACGACGCCCCGGCCGAACCCACCCTGGAGGCGCTGGCCGCCGCGGGGTTCGACCTCGACGCCCTCACCGAGGAGCAGCACGAGGTCCTGCGCGCGCTGGCCCCGGAGGAACTCGCCCTGCTCGTCGACATCAGGGGACGGCTCGACGCCGCCGCCCCCGAGGTGCAGGCCCACGCCGACGTCGCGGGCGGCGCCCTCTTCTGACCCCGGCCGCCCGCCGCCCCGTCCACCGGAGGAACCCATGCCCTGCACCTCGTGCCGGAGCGCACTGCCGCCCGGCGCCCGGTTCTGCCCCTTCTGCGGCAGCCCGTGCGCCCCCGCGCCGGTCGCCGCCAAGCCGACCGGCCGCAAGGTGGTGACCGTCCTCTTCTGCGACCTGGTCGGCTCCACGGCGCTCTCCGGCGCACTCGACGCGGAGACCCTGCGCTCGGTGACGCTGCGCTGGTTCGACCTGATGCGGCTGCGGATCGAGGAGCAGGGCGGCACCGTCGAGAAGTTCATCGGGGACGCCGTGATGGCCGTCTTCGGCGTGCCGGCCGTACGGGAGGACGACGCCCGCCGGGCGGTCGCCGCCGCCCTGGCCATGCGCGAGGCCCTCGCCGGGCTCAACGACCGGCTGGAGCAGGGCGTCGGCGTACGGCTGGACATGCGCATCGGCCTCAACACCGGCCAGGCCGTCACCGGTTCGGCCAGCCTGCGGCAGGCGATGGTCTCCGGCGAGGTCGTCAACATCGCCGCACGCCTGGAACAGAACGCCGCCGCCGGGGAGATCCTCATCGGACCGGACACCCTGGCGGCGGCCGGCCCGGGCGTCCGGACCACGGAGACCGGCCCGCTGCTGCTCAAGGGAAAGAGCGACCGGGTCCGCGCCCACCGCCTGCTCGGCCTCGACGAGGAGGAGGGTCCGGACGCACTGCGCCGCTTCGACCTCGCCTTCATCGGCCGCACCCGCGAACTCGCCCTGCTCGACCGGGCGTGGGACCGCGTGGTGGGGACCCGCCGGGCCGATCGCGTGGTCGTCGGCGGGGAGGCCGGCCAGGGCAAGACCCGGCTGGTGCGCGAATGGCTCCACCGGGCCGCGGCCGCCCCCGGCGGCCCACGACACGGCGTCGGGCGCTGCCGGGACCGTGGCGAACAGCCCAGCCTCGGACCGCTCGCCGACGCCGTCGCCGACCTGCTGAGGAGCGTCGGCCCGGCCGCGCCCTCGCCCGAACTGGACCTGCTGCACCAGGGCCTGCTCCGCAACGGCACGCCCCACCCGTCGCCGGCGGACACCAGCGCAGCGCTCGCCAAGGTCCTGGCCCAGCTCGCCGCGGCGCACCCCGTGGCCCTGGTGATCGACGACTGCCACTGGGCCGCGCAACCCCTCTTCGACGCCCTCGACCGGCTGCTGCGGGCCCTCCCCGACGCGGCCGTCCTCATCGTCCTGCTCACCCGCCCCCAGCTGTTCGACGCACACCCCGAACTGGCCCTGGACGCCGTCACGCTCGGCGGACTCTCCGACACCGAGGCACAGCTCCTCGCCGCCGAGCTGACCGGGGGCACGGCCCACGGCGAGCCGCTCGGCCCCCTGGTCCTGGCACGCGTGGGCGGGAACCCGCTGCACCTGGAGCAGTTGCTGGCCGCCGGCGACCCCGTCGACGCGGACACCGTCCCGCTCCCGCTCCAAGCCCTGATCGGCGCCCGGATCGACGCCCTCGACCCTCCCGAGCACCGGGCCCTGGGCCTGGCCTCCGTCCTGGGCGGAGACTTCACCGCCGACGAACTGACGTCGCTCGCCGCGGACCCCGCCCCGGCGTGGACCGGGCCGGAGCTGCGCCCCCTGCTGCACCGGCTCGTCCGGCACCGCCTGATCCGGCCCGACGGCGGGGCGTTCCGCTTCGCCGGAGGGCTGGTCCAGGAGGTCGTCTACGCCAGCCAGTCCAAGCAGGACCGGGCCGACCGGCACGAACGGGCCGCCCGGCTGGACTCGGTCCGCCGGCGGGGCAGCGCGGCGGTCGGGGGCCATCTGGAACAGGCCTACCGGTACCGGATCGAGCTCGGCGCCCAGGACGCGCACACCGACGGGCTGCGCCGCGACGCCGCCGACGCCCTCGCCGAGGCCGGACGGCTGGCGCTGGCCCACGCCGACCCCGTGTGGGCGGCCGACGTGCTCTCCAGGGCCGCGGCCCGCTACGCGCCGGGCGAGCCGGGCAGCACGGCGGCCCGCCGGCGGCTCGGCCAGACGCTGCTCGACCTGGGGCGCGGCACCGAAGGCAGAGCACTGCTCGAAGAGGTGCTGGCCGAGACCCCGGCCGGCGGCGGGGACGCGGTGGAGACCGCGCACGCCCGCCTCGCCCTGGCCTCGGCCGGCCGGCCCGCCGGATCGGACGAGTCACCGGCGGAGGCCGCCGACGCCACCCTGCCGGTCTTCGCGGCGGCCGGCGACGACCTAGGCCAGGCCAGGGCCTGCCTGCGGCTCGCCCAGCGGGCCCAGGAACAGGGCCTGCACCGGGAGGCGGAGCACCTGCTCGCCGGCGCGCTGGACCACGCCGTACGCGCCGATGCCGAGCCGGAACGGGCCGCGGCCCTCGGCGCGCTGGGGGTCTCGCTCTGGCGCGGCCCCCAGCCGGTCGTGGCCGCGGTGGCCCGCTGCCGAGAGCTCCTCGCCGACCAGGGGGCCGGCCGCCGGGCCGTCCGGCTGACGCTCAACTGCCCGCTGGCGGTGGTGCTGGCCCTCCACGACGACCGCGACGGGGCCCTGGCCTGCCTCGCGGAGGCGGAGCAGCTCGCACAGCGGCTCGGCTACGCCGAGGCGGACGCCTTCCTGCCGATCTTCACCGCGACCGTGGCCGACCTGACCGGCCGCCACGAGGAAGCGCTCTCGAACCTGGAGCGGGCCGCCGCCGCCGCACGGGACCTGGGTGCCACGGCGTTGCTGCGCAGCGCCCTGCTGGACACCGCCCGCATCCGGCTGGACCTCGGCGACTGGCGCACCGCCCACGGCACCCTCGCCGAACTCGACGGGGACCGGGGCCAGCCCGCCCGGCCGCGCGCCGAGTCCGCGGACCTCGACGGGCTCCGCGCCCGTATCGCCGCCGCGCGGGGACAGGCCGCGGCCGCCACCCGGCTGGCCGCCCGGGCGCTCGCCACCGCCGCCCGCACCGACTCGCCCGTCGTCCAGGGCACCGCCGCCCTCGACCTCGCCCGTACCGACCTCGCACTGGGCCGTCCGGCCGACGCGGCCGCGGCGGCGACGCGTGCCCGGCGGCGCTTCGCGGCCAAGGGCCACCTGCCCGCCGTACGCCAGGCCGAGGCCGTGCTCTCCCGCTGCTCCACCCGCTCGCCCTGGCACGGGCCCGCCCTCGCACGGGCCACCGGAGCCGGAAAGGAAACACCACGATGACCACCGCGCAGCAACCGGCGCCCGCGCTCACCTGGGGCCTGCGGGGCCGGGGCCCCGCAGACGTCCCGGTGGAGGCCGACGGACCACCGGACCTGCCCGAGGAGGGCCTCCCCGGCGGATCCGGACGCGGCGTGCGCGTCTGCGTCGTCGACTCGGGCGTCGAACGGGACCACCCCATGGTCGGCCCCGTCGACCGCTCGTGGCGGGTCTTCAAGGACGAGCACGGGATCCACGTGGAGGAGACAGAGGAAGGCGACCTCTGCGGTCACGGCACCGCCTGCGCCGGGATCATCCGGCGCACCGCGCCGGACTGCGAGCTGTCCAGCGTCCGGGTGCTCGGCGACCGCTTCTCCGGCAGCGGGGACGTCCTCCTCGAAGGGATCCGGTGGGCCGTGCGCCGCCGCTTCGACGTGATCAACCTCAGCCTGTCCACCACCCACGAGCGCTTCGTGGACGAGCTGCGCCGGCTGGCCGACGAGGCGTACTTCCAGCAGACCGTGATCGTCGCCTCCGCGCACAACACACGGGTGGAGAGCTTCCCCTGGCGGTTCTCCTCGGTGATCTCGGTGGGCAGCCACCAGGAGGACGACCCCGACCTCCACCTCTACAACCCCGAGCCCCCGGTGGAGTTCTTCGCCCCTGGCCAGAAGGTCCAGGTGGCGTGGCTCGGAGGCACCTCGATCCGCAGCTCCGGCAACAGCTACGCCACCCCGTTCATCGCGGGGCTCTGCGCGCGGATCCTGTCCAGCAGCCCCCGGCTGACGCCGTTCCAGCTGAAGAACGCCCTGTACCTGTCCGCAGCCAACGTCCGTGTCCACGAGCGCCGGTAACGGCCGCCGCCGGAAGGGAAGCCCCATGACCCAGACGATCACCTCCGCCGCGTCCGCAGCCCCCCGGCCCGATCCGGCCGTGGCGGAGCTGCTGCGCACGGTGGTGGACACCGCGCGCGCCATCTTCGGCGCGCAGGCGAGCTCCATCATGCTCCTGGACGCCGCGGCGGACGAGCTCGTCTTCGAGGCCGTCTCCGGGCAGGGACAGGAGTTCCTGGTGGGCCGCCGGTTCCCGGCGGGCCGGGGGATCGCCGGCTGGGTCGCCGCCTCGGGGGAGCCGATGGTGGTCGACGACCTGCACGAGAGCACGTCCTTCGACCGGGACATCGCCGAGTCCACCGGCTACGTCCCGAACGCGCTGATGGCCGCCCCCCTCATCCGCGGGGACCGCGTCCTCGGCGTCCTGGAGGTGCTCGACCCGTCCCCGCAGGCCCGCTCCGGCCTGCCGGAACTCGACCTGCTGGGCCTCTTCGCCCGCCAGGCCGCCGTCGCCCTGCACGTCCTGACCGCCCACACCCCCGAGCCGCCGCAGGAGACCCCCTCGCGCACCGAACTCCTGAGCCTGCTCTCGCAGGCCCGCACCCTCCTCGGAGACTGACCGCACCGCGCCCGGGCGAAGGCGCCCGGCCGGGGGCTTCCCCCGTCAGGCGCCCTTCGCGGCCCGCGGCCCGGCCGCGCTCACCGGTCCCTGCTCCACCCGGACGCGGGGGAGTACGCGTCGAGGAGGTCCACCACGAAGACCAGGGTCGACCCCGCCGGAATCAGCGGCGAGGGCGACTGCTTCCCGTAGCCGAGACGCGGGGGAACGATGATCTCGCGCCGGCCGCCGACCCTCATCCCCCTCACCCCCCGGTCCCAGCCCTTGATGACCTTGCCGCCGCCCAGGGCGAACTTGTACGGCTCGCCCCGGTCCCAGGAGGCGTCGAACTCCTTCCCCGTCTCGAAGGTCACCCCGACGTAGTGGACCTTGACCACCATGCCCGTCTTCACCTCGGGCCCGCCCCCGACGACGAGGTCCCGAACGGCCAGCTCCGCAGGAGCATCCCCCTCCGGCACCTCCACGTCGGGCTTCGCCGGCTCGTCCATCGCAGCCTCCTCCATGCACAGGCCGCCCACGCTACCGCCGCCCGGCGCGGCCGACGCTGACGGGAGGCCCGTCCTGACCCTCGATCCACCGGGACACGCGGGCCGTGTCCGCCCGGAGTTCTCAGGCGTCGCGGGCGATCCGCAGCAGCCAGGGGCCGGGGTCGCCAAGGGTGACGAGCTCCTTGTACGTCGCGTCGCCGGGCAGGGGGACGACCAGCCACAGTCCGGGCGGGAAGAACCGGCCCTTCGTGTGGGCGAGGCCGCCGTAGACGGAGCGCAGGAAGGCGGGAACCGCGTCACGGGGAACGTCGTGGAAGTCGACGCGGTCCACCGTGATGTGCGCGTCGTCTTCGGGGAAGAGGCGGACGCTGACCGGGGGATTGCCTGCGAGGTCGATGAACGCCTCGTGCGGAAGGGATCCGTCGGCGTCGACGGCCGTGCCGAGGGCGGCGGTCGTACGGCGGGAGACCCGGTCCGCACCGATGTCGTCGGTGACGGTCATCGTCAGGCGGTACTCCCGCGCGATCTCGCGTATCGCGCGGACGGCCGACTCGGTCGTCGGAAGGTGAGGGGGCTTCATGCGGGGGATCATGCCGCATCCGGGTGCGGGCGGCCGGGCGTGATGTCGCGGGCGCCGCGACGCTGGGGCCGCTCCGGGGGCGGAGTGTCCATGCGCGCCGGGCAGGTCCCGGGGGGGGGGGGGGGGGGGGGGGGGGGGGGGGGGGGGGGGGGGGGGGGGGGGGGGGGGGGCGGGGGGGGGGGGGGG
>NZ_JBBDHD010000180.1:0-10028 GCF_044129415.1 Streptomyces racemochromogenes | reverse complement strand
GGGGGGGGGGGGGGGGGGGGGGGGGGGGGGGGGGGGGGGGGGGGGGGGGCGGGCCGGGGCGCCGCCGCCGCCCCGCCCCCCCCCCCCCCCCCCCCCCCCCGCGGACCTCCTCCAGCGCCCACATCCCGCTGACGGACAGGTCGATGTCCGCCTCGATCGCCTCGCGCCAGGGCCCGCCGGGGCTCCACAGCCAGCACATGATCCGCCCCTGGATCCCGGCGGCGCGCAGCTCCAGCGCCTCCTCGGGGGTGGCGGTACCGAGCCAGGTGGCCCCGGCCTCCTGGGCCGCCCGGGCGCACGGGAGGGCCCCGTGCCCATAGGCGTTCGCCTTGACGACGGCCATCAGCTCGGACCGGGGCGCCCGGGCGCGCAGGGCGCGTACGTTGGCCCGTACCACGTCAAGATCGATCTCGGCGTACACGCGCATCGGTGTCTCGTTCATCGCCCACAGTCTCTCAGAACCCGTACCGGACGGAGATCCGGCACGGTTCGCCCCGGTTGTCCGGCAGGCGCGTCCGGTGGCAGGCGTGTCCTTCGACTACTGCCCGGCCGCCCGTACCGAGCGCCACGCCTCCGGCAGGGCCGCGGCCACCTCCTGCGCCACCACGGGCGCCCCGCCCGCCGCGAACCGCCCCGCGAGCCCGTGCAGATACGCCGCCGCCGAGCCCGCGTCCACCCCCGGCAGCCCCCCGGCCAGCAGTGCTCCCGCCAGCCCCGACAGCACGTCCCCGCTCCCGGCGGTGGCCAGCCAGGACGTCCCCGTCGGATTCACCCGTACGGCCCCGCCCCCGGCGGGCGCGACCAGCGTCGTCGACCCCTTGAGCAGCACCGCCGCCCCGTACCGCCGCGCCAACTCCCGTACGGCGCCCAGCCGGCCGGCCTCCACCTCCTCCCGCGCCACGCCCAGCAGCGCCGCCGCCTCCCCCGCGTGCGGGGTCAGCAGGGTCGCGGCCCGGCGTCCCCGCACCACCGCGCCGTCCAGCCCGCGCAGCCCGTCCGCGTCGAGCAGTACCGGCACGTCGGCGTCCGCCAGGGCCCGCCCGACCTCTTCCGCCCGGCCCGCGCCGAGCCCCGGGCCGACCACCCAGGACTGCACCCGCCCCCGCCCCACCAAGACCTCGGGGAAGCGGGCCAGCACGGCCTCCGCCGCCGGCCCCACGTACCGCACCGCGCCGGCGCCGCCCCGCAGGGCGCCCGCCACGGCGAGCACCGCCGCGCCCGGGTACTGCTCCGACCCGGCGACGACACCGACGACGCCCCGCCGGTACTTGTCGCTGGACGCGGACGGCACCGGCAGCAGGCGCGCCACGTCGGCGTGTTGCAGCGCCTCCATCGCGACGGCGTGCTCCGGCGGCTCCAGCCCGATGTCCACCAGCCGCACAGCCCCCACCCGCGAGGCGCCCGGGTCGGTCAGCAGCCCCGGCTTGTACGCCCCGAAGGTCACGGTCACGTCGGCCGTCACCGCCGGTCCCGCCACCTCCCCGGTGTCCGCGTCCACCCCGCTCGGCAGGTCCACCGCGACCACGGTCGCCCCTGCCGGGATCCGCTCCACGAGCGCGGCCGCGGCCGGCCGCAGCCCGCCCCGGCCGCCGATCCCGAGCAGCCCGTCCACGACCAGGTCGGCCCGCTCCGGCACCGACGCCCCGACCCGTCCGCCGGCGGCCCGCAGGGCGGCCAGCCCGCCCGGGTGCACCCGGGCGGGATCCATGGGGACCGCCGTCACCCCCGCCCCGCGCCGCGCCAGCCGCGCCCCGGCGTACAGGGCGTCACCGCCGTTGTCCCCGGGCCCCACCAGCAGGACCACGCGGGACCCGTAGACCCGGCCCCGGCCGCGGGCCAGCAGCTCCGCGCACACGGCGGCCAGCCCGGCCGCGGCCCGCGCCATCAGGGCACCCTCCGGCAGACGGGCCATCAGCTCGCGCTCGGCGGCCCGTACGCTCTCCACGCTGTAAGCAGTACGCATGCCACCAGCCTGCCGCACCCGGGCCGTCAGCCCTCGGCGATCACCACCGCCGACGCGACGCCGGCGTCGTGGCTCAGCGAGATGTGCCAGGACTTCACCCCGAGGATCCGGGCCCGCGCCTCGACCGTGCCGGAAACCCTCAGCCGGGGCTGCCCGGTGTCCTCGACGTACACCTCGGCGTCGGTCCACAGCAGCCCGCCGGGCGCGCCCAGCGCCTTGGCCAGGGCCTCCTTGGCCGCGAACCGGGCGGCGAGCGAGGCGACTCCGCGCCGCTCGCCGCTCGGCAGCGTCAACTCGGTGGGGAGGAACAGGCGCTCCGCCATCTGCGGCGTCCGCTCCAGCGCCGCGCCGAACCGCGCGATCTCGGCCACGTCAATCCCCACACCGACAATCACGGCAACAACCCCCAGCTACTCCACAGTGACGGACTTCGCGAGGTTACGCGGCTGGTCCACCTCGTTGCCGCGCGCGGTCGCCAGCTCGCACGCGAACACCTGGAGCGGGACCGCGGCCACCAGCGGCTGGAGCAGCGTCGGGGTCGCCGGGATGCGGATCAGGTGGTCGGCGTACGGGACGACCGCGTCGTCGCCCTCCTCGGCGATCACGATGGTCCGCGCCCCGCGCGCCCGGATCTCCTGGATGTTCGAGACGATCTTGTCGTGCAGGACGGAGCGGCCGCGCGGCGACGGTACGACGACCACCACCGGCAGGTCCTCCTCGATCAGCGCGATCGGCCCGTGCTTGAGCTCACCCGCCGCGAAGCCCTCGGCGTGCATGTACGCCAGCTCCTTGAGCTTGAGCGCGCCCTCCAGCGCCACCGGGTAGCCGACGTGCCGGCCCAGGAACAGCACGGTGTCCTTGTCCGCCAGGGAGCGCGCGAGGGCCCGTACGGGCTCCATCGTCTCCAGCACCCGGTCCACCGCCGCCGCGATGTCCGACAG
Organism: Streptomyces racemochromogenes; assembly: GCF_044129415.1. Classification (GTDB taxonomy): domain Bacteria; phylum Actinomycetota; class Actinomycetes; order Streptomycetales; family Streptomycetaceae; genus Streptomyces; species Streptomyces racemochromogenes_A. The sequence goes on along the minus strand of NZ_JBBDHD010000180.1, from coordinate 7,124 downwards.
CTCCCGGATCACCACCTCGATCTCGTCGCCCCACTTCGTCCCCCGCACCTGACCGAGGTACAGGGCGACGAGGTAACAGGCCACCAGCTGCGTCAGGAACGCCTTGGTCGAGGCGACGGCCACCTCCGGCCCGGCGTGCGTGTACAGCACGGCGTCCGACTCGCGCGGGATCGTCGAGCCGTTCGTGTTGCAGATGGCCAGCACCCTGGCACCCTGCTCGCGGGCGTGCCGCAGCGCCATCAGGGTGTCCATGGTCTCGCCGGACTGGGAGATCGCGATCACCAGCGTCCGCTGGTCCAGGATCGGGTCGCGGTAGCGGAACTCGCTGGCCAGCTCGGTCTCGCACGGGATGCGGGTCCAGTGCTCGATGGCCAGCTTCGCGATCATGCCCGCGTGGTACGCCGTACCGCACGCCACGATCACGACCTTGTCGACCTCGCGGAGCACCGAGGCGGGGATGCGCACCTCGTCGAGGGTCAGCAGGCCGCTCGCGTCGATCCTGCCCAGGAGGGTGTCGGCGACGGCCTTCGGCTGCTCGGCGATCTCCTTGAGCATGAAGTAGTCATACCCCCCCTTCTCGGCCGCCGAGGCGTCCCAGTCCACGTGGTACGCCCGCACCGACGCGGGCGAACCGTCGAAGCCGGTCACCGACACCCCGTCGCGGCGGAGCTCGACGACCTGGTCCTGCCCCAGCTCGATCGCGGACCGGGTGTGGGCGATGAACGCGGCCACGTCCGAGGCGAGGAAGTTCTCACCTTCCCCAACGCCCACCACCAGGGGGGAGTTCCGGCGCGCGCCGACCACCACGTCCGGCTCGTCGGCGTGCACCGCCACCAGCGTGAACGCGCCCTCCAGCCGCCGGCACACCTGCCGCATCGCCTCCGCCAGCCCCGCCCCCGCCGCTCCCCCGACGCCCCGGGACGCCTCGAAGCGCTCGGCCAGCAGGTGCGCGACCACCTCGGTGTCCGTCTCGGACTCCAGCCGGTGCCCGCGCTCGGCCAGTTCGGCGCGCAGCGCGGCGAAGTTCTCGATGATGCCGTTGTGGACGACGGCCACCCGGCCGGAGTTGTCCAGATGGGGATGGGCGTTGACGTCGGTGGGCCCGCCGTGGGTCGCCCACCGGGTGTGACCCAGGCCCGTGGAACCGGCCGGCAGCGGCTGCGCGACCAGTTCCTTCTCCAGGTTGACGAGTTTGCCGGCCTTCTTGGCGCTGACCAGCTCGCCGTCGGAGAGGACGGCGACCCCGGCCGAGTCGTAGCCCCGGTACTCCAGCCGCTTCAGTCCGGCGATGACCACATCGAGCGCCGACTGCGCTCCCACGTATCCCACAATTCCGCACATAGGCCGCAGGGTACGCCTGAGTTGGACCGCTGTCGGGTACCCGAACAGGACGAAGGCCCCGCTCCGGCGAATCCACCGGATCGGGGTTGACCCTCCCGGGCGACCCGCGGGCCCGTCGGACCGTCAGCCCAGCTTCCTGACCTGCGCCTCGATCGCGGGCGCGGCCAGCTGCGCCTCGCCGGAGCGGCGGCTCGCGTGGAAGTTCACGAGCGTGCCGCCCTTGCGGACCACCATGAGCTCCGTCTGGTACGGCTCCCCGTCGCGCTCCGCCTCGACGGTGTACGCCAGCGCCTCGTCACCGCCGGACGCGGCGTGCGGGACGACCCGGGTCACCGTGACGCTCTCCCCGTCCGCCGTGGTCGCGTAACCGCCCTCGCAGGCCCGGCCCGACGCCTGCACCTCGGCGAAGTGCCCGTGGGCCCCGTCCCCGGCGTACGAGCCGAGGGTCACGACCGTCACCGTCGAGCTGGCGGCGTCCAGCGCCGCCGCCCGCTTCTGCCCCTCCGGGGCGTCGTCCGGCAGCGCCGACGCCATCGCGACGACCGAGGCCCTGGCCCAGCCGGTCCGCCCCGCCGGCAGGAAACCGGAGACGGCACGCGCCAGTTCGCGGCACTCGGGCCGGTCCGCGCCGACCGGCACGCCCTCGTGCGCCTCGGGAGTGACCTTGTGGTCCAGCAGGTCGCCCTGCGCCACCAGCAGGTGTTCCGGGGTCTCCTGGGCCCGGCCCCTCGGCGGGGCCGCCTGCTGCCCCTTGCGTGCCGTCCCCGTGGTGGATCCGGGCAGCTCGGCCGCCGCGGCCGGAACCCCCTCTTCCACCACGATCACGGTGGGCCGGCCGGTCCCGCAGCCGGTGGTCAGCACGGCCAGGGCCAGCCCCGAGACGATCAGCGCGGCCGCACGCCGCGCGCGGACGCCTCTCATCCCAGCTTCCGGGACTGCGCCGCCGCCGACCTCGCCGTACCCTGCGCCGCGGCCTCCGTGCCCGCGTCCTTCCCCCCGTCGCCGCGCGCACCCGCGCCACCGGAGCCGCAGGCGGCCGCCGGCAGGCACAGGGATACGGCGGAAGCGGCCAGGACGCCGCGACGGACAGACGTGGTACCCACGTGAAAGCTCTCCCCCATGAAGCAGATCACCGCGGGACGCCGGTCAACGCCGCGGTGACGAACAATGTACGACTTGCTCGATCGCGTGACCGGTGTTAATGGCACATACGCGGGATCTTCCCGGTCACAGCGGGGAATCGTGATCGGCACGAGACGTGACGGGCTTCCGATCGAGACCCGGTCGCGGACCACCGCGCCACCAGGGCGTTCCCTCCCCCGCGGCCGCCACGTGACCGACCCCACCACCCACGAGCGGCCCCGAGCCCCGACAATGGGCGGTGTGATCACATCGCCGCCACGCTGTACGCCGGAGCACGCAATGGAGCGTTCCGGTTCCCGCCGGGTGCCGGAGCCCTCGCCCTACGTGGACCTCACGCGGGCCGAGTGGAGCGCCCTGCGCGAGCGCACCCCCCTGCCGCTGACGGCGGAGGAGGTCGAGCAGGTACGGGGCCTCGGTGACGTCATCGACCTCGACGAGGTGCGGGACGTCTACCTCCCGCTCTCCCGCCTGCTGAACCTGTACGTCGGCGCCACCAGCAACCTCCGCGGCACCCTGAACACCTTCCTCGGCGACGCGGGCGGCAACGGCCACGGCGCCCAGCAGGGGACGCCGTTCGTCATAGGGGTGGCCGGATCGGTCGCCGTCGGCAAGTCCACCGTGGCCCGTCTGCTCCAGGCCCTCCTGGCCCGCTGGCCCGAGCACCCGCGCGTCGAGCGGGTCACCACCGACGGGTTCCTCTACCCGATGAAGGAGCTCCAGCGCCGCGGCCTGACCTCCCGCAAGGGCTTCCCGGAGTCCTACGACCGGCGCGCGCTCACCAAGTTCGTCGCCGACATCAAGGCCGGCAAGGACGAGGTCACCGCTCCGGTCTACTCGCACCTGATCTACGACATCGTCCCGGACGAGCGGCTCGTCGTGCGCCGCCCGGACATCCTCATCGTCGAGGGCCTCAACGTCCTCCAGCCGGCCCTGCCCGGCAAGGACGGCCGGACCCGGGTCGGCCTCGCCGACTACTTCGACTTCAGCGTGTACGTGGACGCCCGCCCCGAGGACATCGAGCGCTGGTACCTCAACCGCTTCCGGAAGCTGCGCGAGACCGCGTTCCAGAACCCGTTCTCCTACTTCCGCAAGTACACCCAGGTCTCGGAGGAGGAGGCCCTGGAGTACGCGAAGACGATGTGGCGGACCATCAACAAGCCGAACCTGCTGGAGAACGTGGCCCCCACGCGCGGCCGCGCCACGCTCGTCGTCCGCAAGGGCCCCGACCACAAGGTCACCAAGCTCAGCCTGCGCAAGCTCTGAGGGCTACTGTGCGGGCATGCTGCATCTACGGATGATCATCCCGTCCCCGTTGACCGACCGGGCGGTGGAACTGGTCGGCCAGACGGTCGGGACCACCCATCTGGTGGTCCTGCCGGGCGCGGCGCGCGACCCCGAGGGCGATCTGGTCCTCGTCGACGTCGCCCGCGAGGCGGCGGACGAGCTGCTCGCGGAGATGCGCGCGCTCGGCGTCGACGAGGCGGGGTCGATCTCCGTCGAGAACATCGACCTGTCGATCTCGCGGCGCGCCGACCGGGCCGAGGAGGAGGCTCCGGGCGAGGCCGCCGACGCGGTGATCTGGGAGCAGCTCGCCGAGTCCACCCACGAGGAGTCGACCCTCACCATCACCTACACCATGTTCATGATCGTCGCCACGATGATCGCGGCCTGCGGCGTGGTCCTGGACAACGCCGTCCTGATCGTCGGAGCGATGGCGGTGGGCCCCGAGTTCGGTCCGCTCGCCGGGATCTGTACGGGCCTGGTGCAGCGGGCCCCGAGGCTCGCGTGGCGCTCTGCGCTGGCCCTGGTGGTCGGCTTCGCCGCGGCGATCCTGGCGACGACCGTGTTCAGCCTCGTCATGGACGCGCTCGGGCTGTTCCACGAGGGGATACTCGACCGGCCGCGGCCGAACACCAGCTTCGTCTGGCAGCCCGACCCGTTCTCCTTCGTCGTGGCCGTGCTCGCCGGGGTGGCGGGGATGATGTCGCTGACCTCGGCGCGGGCGGGAGCGCTGGTGGGCGTGGCCATCTCGGTCACCACGGTCCCGGCCGGCGCCAACGCGGCCGTGGCGCTGAGCTACGGCGACGTCGGCCAGATGTGGGGGTCGGCCGAGCAGCTCCTGGTGAACCTGCTGGGCATCATCCTCGCCGGCTCGCTGACCCTGATCGGCTGGAAACTGCTGTGGGGGGCCCCCCCCCCGGCCGGGGGGCCCCCCCCCCCCGCGGCCCCCCCCCCCCCCCCCCCGCCGCCCCCCCCCCCCCCCCCCCCCCCCCTGGCCCGGTCGGGCGGGGCGGAGGGGCTGGTGGCGCACACGGTGCTGCACGGCCCGCTGGACCGGGAGGAGGCGGCCCGGTGGGCGGCGGACGAGGCGCTGCGCCGGTACGGCGACGTGCCGGTGTGCCTGGCCGGGTACGGGGCGGGGGGTCGGACGGCGCTGCGGGCGGCGGGGCACGACGCCGTCAACTCGGTGGTGGCGCTGGCCCCTCGGTTACCGGACGAGGTGCGCGGCGGCTCCCCTGAACCGGTGAAACAGCTCGCCGGGCGGCAGGTGCTGATCGTGCACGGGACGAACGACGCCCGCAGCGACCCCGAGTCCTCCTTCCGGCTGGCGGCGCGGGCGAAGAAGGCGAATCGTTCTACTTGCCGGTTCGAGGTGCACTCCGACGGCCACGGGCTGCGGGAGCACCGCGCGGAAGTGGTGGCGCTCGCGGTGGACTTCGTCCTCGGCGCGATGTGCTCGGGGCGGTACTCGCGACCCGTGACGGACGCGCTGGCGGCGCCGCCGCCGCTGGGGCTGCGGATGCCGCTGGCCTCGGGGTTCGGCCGGTCGCTGCGGGGGTGACGGCGGTCTTCGCGGGCGGCTTCCCGAGCGGTGGCGGGCAGGGCCCGCGCGTAGAGTGAGGAGTGGACTCGGGGCCGTTTCCCTCCGGGAGGCGATGGGTCATGGCCGGAATGGTGCGCAGGAACTTCGACAAGCCCGACGAGACCCGCCCGTTCGAGGACGGCAAGGGCCGCTTGGACGTGCTGGAGACCGAGGGCGGTGCCGTCGGACGGGCCGTCTTCGAGCCGGGCTGGCGTTGGTCGGAGCACATCAAGCCGCTGGCCGGCACGGACAGCTGCCAGTCCGCGCACACGGGGTACATGCTGAGCGGCCGGATCCACGTCGTGATGGACGACGGGGAGGCCGAGGAGTACGGTCCGGGCGACTTCATGCAGATCGCGCCCGGCCACGACGCGTGGGTGGTGGGCGACGAGCCGGCCGTGGCGCTGGACTGGACGGGCTACGGGACCTACGCGAAGCCGCAGTAGCGCGGCCGCGCGGGCGGGGGCGGGCGGGCGGTGTCCGTCCGTGCCTGCCGCTCCGCCCCCTCACGGTCGGACGGCACCGATGGATCCGGCGTCACCGCCCCCGGCGCGCCGTGCTCCTTACTGTGCCGGTTGGGCATATGCCGTATGCACGGATACAGGGGTCGACTTGTCGCCGTGCGGGAACCCGAGGGGTTTACGAACGGGCACAGTCAGGGACGAATAGGCATATGCAGGTCGATGTCGACGGAGCCGATGGATCCGATCTGAGCCCCGCCGCCCGGCGTCTGTACGCCTTCGCCGTGGAGCGGTACGCCTTCACCCCCGCCGAGGCCACCACCGCGCTGGGCGCCCGCGCGGGCGCCGCCGTCAAGGAGCTGGCCGCCGCCCACCTGCTCCAGCGGGCCCCCGGGGACGGCCCGGAACGCTGGAGCGCGGTCGCGCCCCGCGCGGCGGCGGCCCGGGCCCTGGCCCCGCTGGCCCTGCTCGTCCGGGAAACCCATGACGAGATGGACCGGCTGCGGGGGCGGCTGGAGGCGCTGGTCCCGGCGTACGAGGCGGGCACCGCGCACCGCGCCGACGGCGGGGCGGGCGGCCTGGAGCTGGTCACCGACCTGGGGGCCGTGCGCGGGCTGATCACCGAGCTGGTGGCGGGCTGCGAGCAGGAACTGCTGACGTCCCAGCCGGGCGGCGGCCGCCCCCAGGAAGCCCTGGAGGAGGCGGTCGGACGGGACGAGTCCCTGCTGGCGCGAGGGGTCCGGATGCGGACGATCTACCAGCACACGGCCCGCTACTCCCGCCCGACGGCAGCCTACGTGGAGCGGGTGACGGCTCTGGGGGCGCAGGTGCGGACCCTGGGCGACGGCCTGATGCGGATGCTCGTCTTCGACGCCCGGACCGGCCTGATGTCCGTCCCGGACCGCCAGGGCGCGGCCCTGCTGGTCCGCGAGCCGAGCGTGGTCCACTTCATGACGGCCGCCTTCGAACGCTCCTGGCTGGACGCCCGCCCCTTCCCGACGACCGTGAGCCCGGAGGCCGCGAAGTCCCTCTCGGACGAACTCCGCCGGACCATCGTCCGCCTCCTGTCGGAGGGCCTGGAAGACAAGGTCATCGCCCGCCGCCTGGGCATGTCGGAACGCACCTGCCAACGCCACATCGCACAGATCATGCGCGCGGTGGGCGCCAAGTCCCGCTTCCAGGCCGGCTACTTGCTGTCGGCGACGGCCGCCTGCCGGGAGGTGGACGCCCCGGGTCCCCCCTAGGGCCTGTCGTCACACTCCCGTCGTCGCCCGGAGGGCGGCCCCGCGGCGTCATGGGGGTCCCCCCTGGTCGAG
>NZ_JBBDHD010000018.1:0-92355 GCF_044129415.1 Streptomyces racemochromogenes | reverse complement strand
TAGAACTAAGGACCCCGCGCGCCCCGCCGGCCCGGGGCGGCCGGCACAGGCCGCGGCGGCGGGGGCCCGGGGGGGGGGCGGCCCCCCGGCGCCCCCCCCCCCCCCCCCCCCCCCCCCCCCGCCCCTCTGACCTGGGCTTTCCCGGTCCGTCGAAAAAAGTCGAAAAAATCTGCCGCCGGGGCGATGAGTTCCCGCGCCGGCCCCGGTCCATCACTCGACAGCAACGAACGGAGCAGGCGCAGCAGGCGCCGGGCCCACCAGAGAGAAGAGACACCGGGATGTCCTCCACCATGATCTTCGTCAACCTGCCGGTCAGCGACCTGGAGGCCACCAAGGCGTTCTGGGGCAAGCTGGGCTACTCCTTCAACGCCCAGTTCACCGACGAGAACTGCGCCTCCATGCCCATCAGCGACAGCATCGTCGCGATGTTCCTGACCGAGGCCCGCTACAAGGACTTCACCCACAAGGCCATCGCGGACGCGCGGACCACCTCCGAGGTGCTGCTCTGTCTCAGCGCCGAGAGCCGCGCCGCGGTGGACGAGCTGGTCGACGGGGCCCTGGCGGCCGGTGCCACCGAGCCCCGCCCCGCCCAGGACCACGGCGTCATGTACGGCCGCGCCTTCGACGACCTCGACGGCCACACCTGGGAGATCATGTGGATGGACCCGGCCATGGTCCAGGGCTGACCGTCCGCCTACGAGGTCGCGGCGGTCCGCACCGGGTACGTCCGGACCGCCACCTCCTCGTCGTCCAGGCAGCGTCCCGACTCCAGGTCGAAACGCTGCTTCAGCAGCGGCGAGGCCACGAAGGGGCGCCCCGCCGACCAGCCGACCAGCCCGCGCGACAGCACGTGCGCGCCGGTGAAGGGGTCCTGGTTGCCGATCGCGTAGGGGCGCCCCGCGCGGTCGACGAACACCGCGGCCTGGGTCCCGTCCGGGAGCAGGGCGGCCACCCCGCGCCCGGGGGTGAGCGAGGACAGCTCGCACACCGTCAGCCAGCCTTCGGCCACCCGCAGTTCGACGGTCATCGGACAGGACCTCCCAGGGTCAGGGCGGCCAGGTCGGGCTTGACCTGGCCGCGCTCGGGGACGAACCTCACGGTCGGGTCGGGGGCGCCGGGCGCGTTCACGAAGGACACGAACCGCCGCAGCCGGTCGGGGTCCCGGAGGGTCTCGGCCCACTCGTCGCGGTAGTGCGCCACGTGCCGGGCCATCAGCGACTCCAGCTCCGCGCACAGCCCGAGCGAGTCGTGCACCACCACGTCCCGCAGGTGGTCCAGGCCGCCCTCCAGCCGCTCCAGCCAGGTGGAGGTGCGCTCCAGCCGGTCGGCGGTGCGGATGTAGAACATCAGGAACCGGTCGATCAGGCGCACCAGTTCGGCGTCGGAGAGGTCCTGGGCGAGGAGGTCGGCGTGGCGCGGGACGGCCCCGCCGTTGCCGCCGACGTAGAGGTTCCAGCCGTTGGCCGTCGCGATGACCCCGAAGTCCTTGCTCTGCGCCTCGGCGCACTCGCGGGTGCACCCGGACACCGCCGACTTCAGCTTGTGCGGCGCCCGCAGCCCCCGGTAGCGCAGCTCCAGGTCGATGGCCATCCGCACGCTGTCCTGGACCCCGTAGCGGCACCAGGTCTGCCCCACGCACGACTTCACCGTCCGCAGGGCCTTCCCGTACGCGTGCCCGGACTCGAAGCCGGCGTCGACCAGCCGGGCCCAGATCGCGGGCAGCTGGTCCACCCGCGCGCCGAACAGGTCGATGCGCTGCCCGCCGGTGATCTTCGTGTAGAGGCCGAAGTCGCGGGCCACCTCGCCGATCACGATCAGCTTGTCCGGGGTGATCTCGCCGCCCGGGATGCGCGGGACGACCGAGTACGAGCCGTTGCGCTGGAGGTTCGCCAGGAAGTGGTCGTTGGTGTCCTGGAGGGCGGCCTGCTCGCCGTCGAGGACGTAGCCGCTGGCCCCCACGGCGGGGGCCAGGGAGGCGATGATCGACCCGACGGCGGGCTTGCAGACCTCGCAGCCCTCGCCGCCCCGGGCCTCCGGCCGGCCGTGCCCGTCCAGGAGCGCCTGGTACGAGGCCAGGCGGCGGGTGCGGACGATCTCGTACAGTTCCGCGCGCGTGTACGCGAAGCAGCCGCACAGCCCCGGGCCGGCGGCGGGCGGCAGCAGCTGCCCGATCACCTTGAGGCAGCCGCCGCAGCCCGTCCCCGCCTTGGTGCACTTCTTGACCTCGGGCAGGGTCGCGCAGGCGGTGATCGCCTTCTTGGTGACGTTGTGGCAGGAGCAGATCACCGCCGTGTCGGGCAGCGCGGACGGGCCCGGCTGCGGGGCGGGGCCGAGCCCGGCGGGCAGGACCAGGTGCTCGGGCGCGACCGGCGGGACGCTGCCGGTGAGCGGGCGCAGCAGCCCGTAGGCGTCGGCGTCACCGACCAGGACGCCGCCGAGCAGGACGCCCTCGGCGGACATGACGAGCTTCTTGTAGACCCCGGAGCGGGAGTCGGACCAGACGACGTCCAGGCTGCCCTCGGCCGTGCCGTGGGCGTCGCCGAAGGAGGCCACGTCCACGCCGAGCAGCTTGAGCTTGGTGGACAGGTCGGCGCCGGTGAACTCCCGTTCGCGGCCCAGCAGGTCCTCGGCGGCCGTCTCGGCCATCTCGTAGCCGGGCGCGACCAGGCCGTAGACCCGGCCGTCGACGGCCTGGGCGCATTCGCCGATGGCGTACACGCGGGGGTCGGAGGTCCGGCAGCGGGCGTCGACGCTGATCCCGCCGCGTTCGCCGACGGCCAGGCCGCAGTCCCGGGCGAGCTGGTCGCGGGGGCGGACCCCGGCGGAGAAGACGACGAGGCCGGCGTCGACGGTGGACCCGTCGGAGAGGCTCATTCCGGTGACGGAGCCGTCCTCGCCGGTCAGCACCGCCCGGGTGCCGACGCCGGTGTGCACGGTCAGGCCCATGTCCTCGATCGTGCGCAGCAGGGCCGCGCCGCCGCCCTCGTCCACCTGGACGGGCATCAGCCGGGGCGCGAACTCCACGATGCGGGTGGTGAGCCCGAGGCCCTGGAGTGCCCCGGCCGCCTCCAGCCCGAGGAGCCCGCCGCCGACGACGGCGCCGGCCGTCCGGGTCTTCGCGTACTCCTCGATCGCGAGGAGGTCCTCGATGGTGCGGTAGACGAAGCAGCCGGGGGCGTCCCTGCCGGGGACGGGCGGGACGAACGGGTGGCTGCCGGTGGCCAGGACCAGCACGTCGTACGGGAAGACGCGCCCGGAGCGGGAGGTGACCGTACGGGCCTGCCGGTCGACGGACTCGGCGGGGTCGCCCAGGTGCAGCTCGATGCCGTGCTCCGCCATGAACCCGGCCGGGGTCAGGGAGAGCTCCTCGGGGCTGGTGCCGGAGAAGTACGAGGTGAGGTGCACCCGGTCGTAGGCGGGCCGGGGCTCCTCGCAGAGCACCGTGACGCGGTGCGTGGCGGTGGCCCCGCGCTCGGCGAGCGCCTCCAGGTAGCGCTGGCCGACCATGCCGTGCCCGATGAGCACGATCGCGGGCAGGGGCTCGGTCATGTCAGTGGCCTCCGTCGTCGGTGAGCAGGTGGAACAGGTCGTGCGGTGCGTCCAGGGACTCGTCGCCCTCCCAGGTGCGGGCCAGGGCCCCCACGGTGGAGAGCTCGCCGAGCAGGACCCCGCCGACCAGCCGGTCGCCGCGCAGGACGACCTTGCGGTAGGTGCGGCGCGTGGCGTCGGCGAGGCGGACCACGTCGTCGCCGGGGAGCGGGGTGGGGTCGCCGAAGGCGGCGAGGTCGAGGGGGCGGTCGGCGCCGCCGAGGGTGAGCCGGGTCAGGGCGCGCGTGCCGGTGTACTCCGTCGGGGAGCCGGTGAGGACGGCGGCGAGTGCGTCGGCCTGCTCCAGGGCGGGGCCGGCCAGGCCGTAGAGCCGGCCGGCGTGCTCGGCGCAGTCGCCGATGGCGTGGACGTACGGATCGCTGGTGCGCAGCCGGTCGTCCACCACGATCCCCTTGCGGACCTCCAGGCCGGCCGCCCGGGCGAGTCCGGTGCGGGGGCGGACGCCGCAGGCGAGGACGACGACGTCGGCCGCCAGGCGGTAGCCGTCCGCGAGTTCCACCCCGGTGACGCGGTGGCCCTGGCCGGGCGGCGTGCCGGTGCCGGTGGCGGTGGCGGTGGCGGTGGCGGTGGCGGTGGCCGCTGCGCGGAGCCGCTCCCCACCCCGCCCCTTCCCGAAACCGGGGGCCCCGCCCCCGGACCCCCGCGCCTCAAACGCCGGCGGTGCTGGAATCAGCCCCGCCTGGGGGCACCTCCCAGCGGTAGCCGGGGGAGTTTCAGGCGCGGGAGCCGGGGCGGAGCTCCGGGGAACGGAGGAGGGGCGGGGCGGGGAGGAAGCCCCGCGCAGCGGTTGCCCGGTGGTGGTCAGGCCCCTGACGCGGCACTCGGTGTGGATCTCCACCCCGAGGGCCGTCATATGGGCGTGCAGCAGTGCGGACGCGTCGCCGTCCAGCTGCCGCTCCATCAGCCGTTGCGCCTGCTGGGCGAGGACCACCTGCGCGCCCCGCGCGGCCAGCGCACGGGCCGCCGAGACACCGAGGAGGCCGCCGCCGATCACCACCGCCCGCACGCCGGGCCGTACCGCCGCGTCCAGGGCGAGGCAGTCGTCCATGGTGCGGAACGCGTGCACCCCTTCGGGGAGTTCCCCGCCGCCCGGTGGGAGCAGCCCGCGCAGCGCCGGCAGGACCGGGTTCGAGCCGGTGGCCAGTACGAGGGCGTCGTACTCCGGGGCCGTGCCGTCGTCGCAGTGCACCCGGCGTGCGTCACGGTCGATCCGTACCGCCCGCACCCCCCGCCGCAGCACCGGGCCCGGGGCCGGCAGTGCGGCCACCTCGGGGGCGTACCGCCCGGCCAGCACCTCCGCCAGCAGGACCCGGTTGTAGGGTGCGCGGGGCTCCTCGCCGAGGACGGTCACCGCGGCGGCCGGTCCCAGCCGCGCGGCGAGCCGCAGGCCCGCCAGGCCGCCGCCGATCACCACCACACGCTGCTTCGAGGTCATGGAACGAGCGTGCTGGGCGGCTGTTTCCCCGCCGCATCGCTCCTGTTACCCGGACGGAACGCCGCCCTCAGCGCCCGCGCGGCAGGCCGGTGAGGCTTCCGGCGACCGGAGCGCGGGCGGCGTGAACCTCAAGCTTCGCGCAACTTTTCGAGGGTCGGTGGGACCTGCACGGATCCGCTCCCTAGGGTCGGGTCCGTGCCTGACATATCTACGACCATGATCATCGTGCTGTGCGTCGCCGCCGCGGCGGCCGGCTGGATCGACGCGGTGGTGGGCGGCGGCGGACTGCTGCTCCTGCCCGCCCTGCTGCTCGGCCTCCCGCACGCCCAGCCCGCCGCCGTCCTCGGGACCAACAAGGCGGTGGCCATCGTCGGTACGGCCGGGGCGGCCGTCACCTACGCGCGCAAGACCCCGGTGGACGTGAAGCTCGCCGTACGGATCGGGCTGGCCGCGCTCGCCGGGTCGATGGGCGGGGCCGCCCTGGCCGGCGGGATCAGCAAGGACACCATGCGGCCGCTGATCATGGGTGTCCTCGTGGTGGTCGCCGCCGTGGTGATCTTCAAGCCCGGCTTCGGCGCCGCTCCCTCCGCCGCGCCCGTCTCCCGGCAGCGGGTCCTGCTCACCATCGCCCTCGCCGGCCTCGGCATCGGCTTCTACGACGGCCTCATCGGGCCCGGCACCGGCACGTTCCTGGTGCTGGCCCTCACCGCCCTGCTCCACCTCGACCTGGTCACCGCCTCCGCCACCGCGAAGATCGTCAACTGCTGCACCAACGCCGGGGCGCTCGCGATGTTCGCCTACCAGGGCATGGTGTTCTGGCAGCTGGCCGCGCTGATGGCCGTGTTCAACCTCGCCGGCGGCATGGTCGGGGCCCGGATGGCCCTCAAGAAGGGCAGCGGGTTCGTCCGGGGCGTGCTGCTGACCGTGGTCGGCGCGCTCGTCGTCAAGCTCGGCCTGGAGCAGTGGGGCTGACCGCGCCGAGCGGGCGCGGGACCCCCGGCCGCGCGCCCGCCGGACGTCAGGCCCGCGGGGCGCGGCGCATCACCCAGAGGGTCGGCCCGCCGCCGGGCAGCTGCGCCTCGCCGAGCACGGTGAAGCCGAAGTGCTCGTAGAAGGGGACGTTGGACTCCTTGGAGGACTCCAGGTAGACGGGCAGGCCCGCCGCGTCGGCCCGGGCCAGGCCCGAGCGCAGCAGAGCGGCCCCGTGCCCCCGGCCCTGGCCGGCCGGGTCGGCGCCGAGCACCGCGAGGTACCAGTGGTCCTCCGGGGGCGCGTGCTCGGCTGCCGCCGCGATGCCCGCCCGGAACACCCCCGCCCGGTCGCCGAGCACGGTGGCGATCTCGTCGAGGGTCTCGTCGTCGGGGAGGGCGCGGCCGTCGGGCGCCACCCAGAAGGAAGCGGCCAGGTCCGTGCGCTCACACACGCCGTGGCGGCCGTAGTGCCGGGTGAGGAGCGTGGCGAAGTACCGGACCATGCCCTCCTCGCGCGTGGCCTCCTCGGGGAAGAACCAGCACATCATCGGGTCGTCGGCGAAGGCGCGGGCCAGACCGCGGCCGATGTCGTCGGCGTCGTCGGTCGTGGCGGGCCTGGGCGTGTTCGTGGTCGGCATACCGGTCATTCTGCAACCGGATGATCTTGGCCGGGGTGGCGGGGTGCCCGGTTTCAGTAGGTCCCGGTGAGATGGGCGAAGACGACCACGTTGCCCTGATAGCCCGTGCGCGGGGAGAAGCCGCCGCCGCAGGTGATCACCCGCAGCTCCGCGCGCTGCGACGGCCCGTACACGCGCCGGTCCGGGAAGGACTTCGCGTCGTAGACCTCGACCGCGTGGACCGTGAACACCGCGGTACGTCCGTCCGCGCGGGCGACCTCGATCACGGCGCCCCGGTGCAGCGCCCCCAGGTGGTAGAAGACCGCCGGACCGCTCGCGTTGTCCACGTGACCCGCGATCAGGGCGGTCCCCGTGGCGCCCGGGGTGGTCCCCTCCCGGTACCAGCCGGCGAGGTCGCCCGGGGCGGGAGGCGGCACTTCGAGGCTGCCGTCGCGCTCCAGGCCGAGCCCGGTGAGCGGGGCGTCCACCCGGATGGACGGGATCCGGATCCGGGTCGGCGGAGAGCCGGGGAGCGGGTCGATGCTGCCGGGGTAGACGGCCTGCGCGCTCAGGGCGTCGGCGGGGGAGGGCAGCGGCGGCCGGACGGTCTCGCCGGAGCCGCTGGTGACGAGCCAGACCCCGACGCAGACGGCCACCGCCACCAGCCCGGCCCGCCCCCGCCGGTCCACGGTCCGGGGCCGCGCGCCGCCGGGGATCCGCTCCGCTGGGCGGCGGTCGCGCCCGGGCCAGATGCCCCGGATTCCCGGGAAGCCGGCCATCCCTCGCACCCCCTCGCCTCGCCGTCGTCAGCAGTGGCCGTCGCCCGGCCCCGCGAACGGGGGGACCTCGCGGGGCGGGCGACGGTGGGCGGTACCGGTCGGACCGCGGCCTGGGCCGCGGTGGGCGCCCGTCAGCTCCGCGTGCCGCTCGCCCGGCGACGCAGGAGCCAGGTACCGCCGACGGCGGCCGCGGCCAGCACTGCCGCTCCCGCCGTGATCTTGGCCGGGTCGGTGGTGGTGGACGTGCCACCGCCCACCCCGGTGCGCACGTGCCCCTGGGGGCCGTGTTCGGTGACGACCAGGTCGCCGGTGGCGAACTTGCCGTCGGCGCAGGTGGCGCCGATGCCGTAGGTGCCGGGCCGGATGTCGCGGGCGACCTGGAACTGGCCCACGACGACCTCCTTGTGGGTACCCGGGACGAGCCTGAAGCGGCCCCCGCCCACGGTGGTGGCGTCGCCCTCGGCGTGACCGCCCGGACCGCAGGCCTTGGTGTTCACGGTCACCGTGGTGCCCGGCACCGCCGACTTCGGCCACACCTCCAGCACGGCGAAGTCACCGGGTGCGAAGGGCGGCATGCCCAGGTCCGCGGCGGCCACCGCTCCGGCGACCGGGCCGGCGAAGGCGGCGGCGGTCAGCGCGGCGGCGGTCAGCGCGTGGGCGGTCCTGCGGCGCATGGGTCACTCCTCGTGACACGGGGTCGTGTCACGAGGAAAACCGGCCCGCCCGCCCCCCGCCTGCTGACCCATCGTCAGATCCGGTCCCCGCGCCCCTCGGGCACGGGATCAGCCCAGGTCGGAGGCGCTGAACGGCCATCCGTGCGCCCCCACCCCGTCCGGGTGACATCCCGGCCCGCTCGGGCCTGCGGCAGGGGCACCGCCGCCAGGCCCCCGGGGCCGGCCTCGGGCGCCTCCGCCAGCGCCTCCGGCGGGCGATCGTCACAGGGGCCGGGAGATGGTCAAACAGCGGTGCGTACGGTGGGGGATGCACGGGAGAGAGGGGCCTTCGGGCCCGGCCCGCGCAGGTCCTGCGTAGCCGAAGGAGGGGCTCGTGGCATCGGTCGATCGGCCGGGACAGGGCGGCGTCCTGCCGTTCTTCGTGTACGGGACGCTGCGGCCCGGCGAGGTCAACCACCGGCTGTTCCTGCGGGGCCGCACCACCGCCGAGGAGCCGGCCCGGCTGCCGGGCGCGGTGCTGTACGAGGGTCCGGGCTACCCGTACGCGGTCGAGCGGGCCGGCTCCGAGATAGCCGGGTCGTTGATCACCCCCGCCCCCGGGGCGTACGCGGAGCTGCTGGCCTCCCTGGACCTGCTGGAGGAGTACGCGGGGCCGGGCAGCCCGGGCAACGTCTACGACCGGGTCGCACGCGAGGCCGTCCGCGGGGACGGGGGCCGGGTACGGGCCTGGGTGTACCTGGCGGCCGCCCCGCTGGCCGTCCGCCTGGCGAGGTCGGGCCGCGAGATCCCCGGCGGCGACTGGCTGCGGAGGTAGCCCGGCGGCACGGGGCCCGCTGCGCGGGGCGGTGTCCCCCACCCGCCCTCCCGCCGTTCCCCCCGGCTCCGCCCGGACCCGCGCCTCGCCCCCCGGCTACCGCCGCCAGGTGCCCCCAGGCGGGGCCGGACTTCCGCGGCAGCCGGAGGAGGGCCCGGGGCCGAAGCCCCCAGGGGGCTACAGGCCTTCCGCGCCGCGGTTGCGCAGGCGCTGCCCGTACTGCTGGAGCACCCACAGCTCCTGCTGGATCGCCGCGTGCTGCTCCGGCGGTGCCTGGGGGCCGAGGCGGGCCAGCTGGCCCTGGATCTCGTGCACCCGGCGGTCCACCGCCCGCAGGCGGACCTGTACCAGCTGCACCCCCGCGTAGACCTCGTCCACCGTCTTCGCGTGGATGGCCTCCACCGCCAGCTCCGTCACCAGCGCCCGGACCGTGTCGTTCGGGGCCGCCTCCCGCACCCGGGCCAGGTAGTCCTCGGTGCCCTGGGCGGCGCCGCCCGCGTCCTGGATGGCCCGGCGGACCTCCGCGTACGGCGGGGCCGTGAACTCGTCCGCCCCGTACGCGTCGAAGGCGGGGGAGACCAGGGCCGGCCGCTGGAGTGCCAGCTTGAGCAGCTCCCGCTCCGTGCGGTGCGCCGGGCTGCGCAGGTTCAGGGCCGGACCGCTCGGCCGCACCGCGGCGGGTGCGGCGGCCGGGGCCTGCTCCTGGCGGCGGGCGGGCTGCCGCCGGTCCGGCTGCTGGCCGCGCTCGCGCGCCCAGCGCGCCTGCTGCGCGACCCGCTTGACCACGAACTGCTCGTCGCGGATGCCCAGCATGCCCGCCAGCTGCACCGCCGACTCGTGCTGGATGGCGATGTTCTTGATCCCGGCGACCACCGGGGCCGCCTCGTCCAGCGCGGCCGCCCGCCCCGCCGGGTTCTCCAGGTTGTGCCGGGACACGATGTGCCGCAGTGCGAACTCGAACAGCGGGGTACGGGACTCCACCAGCCCGGACACCGCCGCGTCACCCTGAGCGAGGCGCAGGTCGCAGGGGTCCATGCCGCCAGGGGTGATCGCGATCGAGGTCTCCGCCGCGAACTTCTGGTCGTCCTCGAAGGCCCGCAGCGCCGCCTTCTGCCCGGCGGCGTCACCGTCGAAGGTGAAGATCACCTCGGCGGTCGCGTTGTCCATCAGCAGCCGCCGCAGGATCTTGATGTGCTCCCCGCCGAAGGCGGTGCCACAGGTGGCGATGGCGGTGGTGACGCCGGCCAGGTGGCAGGCCATCACATCGGTGTAGCCCTCGACCACCACGGCCCGGGAGGTCCTCGCGATCTCCTTCTTCGCCAGGTCGATGCCGTACAGCACCTGGGACTTCTTGTAGATCGGCGTCTCGGGGGTGTTCAGGTACTTCGGGCCGTTGTCGTCCTCGCGCAGCTTGCGCGCGCCGAAGCCGACCACCTCGCCGCTGATGTCCCGGATCGGCCACATCAGCCGGCCCCGGAAGCGGTCGATGGGCTTGCCGCTGCGGCTGTCCTGGGCCAGTCCGGAGAGGATCAGCTCCTTGTCGCTGAAGCCCCGCCCGCGCAGGAACCGGGTCAGGTGGTCCCAGCCCGCCGGGCTGTAGCCCACGCCGAAGTGCCCGGCCGCCGCCTGGTCGAAGCCGCGTTCCGCCAGGAAGCGGCGGGCGATCTCGGCCTCGGCGCCGCCGAGCTGGTCCACGTAGAACTGGGCGGCCGCCTTGTGCGCCTCGACCAGCCGGATGCGTTCCCCGCGGCCGCTGGTGCCGGCGGTGTAGCCGCCCTCCTCGTAGCGCAGCGTGATCCCGGCCTGGCCGGCCAGCCGTTCCACCGCCTCCGAGAAGGAGAGGTGGTCGATCTTCATGATGAAGTCGAGGGTGTCCCCGCCGGCCTGGCAGCCGAAGCAGTGGTACAGCCCCTTGCTCGGGCTGACCTGGAAGGACGGGGACTTCTCGTCGTGGAAGGGGCACAGGCCCTTGAGGTTGCCGCCGCCGGCGTTGCGCAGCTGGAGGTACTCCGAGACCACGGCGTCGATCGGGACCGCGTCCCGTACCGCCTTCACGTCGTCGTCGTTGATCCGTCCTGCCACCCGTGAATTCTACGGTGGGGCGGCGGCAAACCCGTCAGGCCCCCTCGGCCGGCACCAGGGAGTCGAGCGGAACGGAAGGGTCCGCCAGCTTCTCGCGGTCCACCGGGGCCTTGGAGCGGATCAGGTTCTGGATGTGCTCGGTGACGTCCCACACGTTCACGTTCATTCCGGCCAGCACCCGTCCGTCGGAGAGCCAGAACGCGATGAACTCGCGCTTGCCCACGTCCCCGCGCACCAGCACCTGGTCGTAGCTGCCCGCCGGGGCGAACCCCGAGTACTCCAGGCCCACGTCGTACTGGTCGGAGAAGAAGTACGGCACCCGCTCGTACGAGACCTCCTGCCCCAGCATCGCCCGCGCGGCGGCCGGCCCGCCGTTGAGGGCGTTGGCCCAGTGCTCCACCCGCAGCCGGGCCCCCAGCCCGGGGTGCTGCGCGGCGGCCACGTCGCCGACGGCGAAGACGTCCGGGTCGGAGGTGCGCAGCGAGGCGTCCACGGCGATGCCCCCGCCGTGCTCCCGGTCCACCAGGGCCAGTCCCGAGGTCTCCGCGAGCGCGGTGCGCGGCGCCGCCCCGATCGCGGCGAGCACGGCGTGCGCCGGGTGTTCCTCCCCGTCGTCGGTCCGGGCGGCCAGCACCATGCCGTCCTGGCCGACGATCTCCGTCAGCGTCGCCCCGAAGTGGAAGCGGACCCCGTGCTCGGCGTGCAGGTCCGCGAAGAACTGCCCGACCTCCGGGCCGAGCACCGCGTGCAGCGGCGTGGGCAGCGGCTCGACGACCGTCACCTCCGCCCCGTAGGAGCGGGCAGCGGCCGCCACCTCCAGGCCGATCCAGCCCGCGCCCGCGATCAGCAGGTGGCCGTTGTCGCGGCCCAGGGAGGCCAGCGCCTTGCGCAGCAGGTCGGCGTGGGCGAGCCGGCGCAGGTGGTGCACCCCGGCCAGGCCGGTGCCCGGGATGTCCAGGCGCCGCGGCTCGGACCCGGTCGCCAGCAGCAGCTTGTCGTAGTGCAGCAGGGTGCCGTCCCCCAGGCGCACCGTCTTGGCCTCGCGGTCCAGGTGCACCGCGGGCTGGCCCAGGTGCAGCTCGATGTCGGCGCCCGCGTACCAGGACGGCTCGTGTACGAAGACGCTGTCGCGCTCCTCCTTGCCCAGGAGGTAGCCCTTGGACAGCGGGGGCCGCTCGTAGGGATGGTCGCGCTCGTCGCCGATCAGGATCACCCGGCCGGTGAACCCCTCCGACCTCAGCGTCTCGGCGGCCTTCGCCCCGGCCAGTCCCGCGCCGACGATGATGAACGTCTGGTGTGCGTCGACCACCTGATGCCTCCTCATAACCTCTCCGCCATGTGCGGCCACATGCGAGCGTCCCGCACCGAGCCTGCCCCGGGAAGGGGGAATGGCCCGATCGGCTCACCCTTCGGCGCGCCGCCCGTGCCGGGTGAGGCGGGCGTGCAGGGACCGGGCGGAAGCGTCGGTGAGGCAGGCGATCTGGTCGATGACCGCGCGCTTACGGGCCTTGTCGTCCGGCGCGGCGTCGAAGAGCGCCCGGAACTGGGGGTCGAGGCCCTCCGGCGCGCGGGCGCTGAGCGCCTCGGCGAGTTCGGCCAGGACGATGCGCTGGTCGGCGCGCAACCGTTCCTGCTCGTCGCGCTGCATCACATACAGGTCGGCGACCGCCTTCAGGACGGCGCACTCGTTGCGCGCCCGGCGCGGAACCACCAGCTCCGCCGCGTACCGGGTCAGCGGCCCGGGCCCGTACGCCTCACGGGTGGCGCTCTCGGCGGCCAGGCAGAAACGGCCGATCAGCTGGCTGGTGGCGTCCTTCAGCCGGGCCTGCGCCACGGCGGAGCCGTCGTAGCCGTGCGGCCACCACTCCTCCTCCATCAGCCGGTCCAGCGCCTCGCGCAGCTCTTCGGGGTCGGTGTCCGCAGGCACGTACCGGCCGATGGCGACCTGCCAGATGGCGGTCCGCTCGGGCTCGGCGAACAGCAGGTTGGGGTCGAGGTGCCCGGCGTGCAGGCCGTCCTCGAAGTCGTGCACCGAGTACGCCACGTCGTCCGACCAGTCCATCACCTGGGCCTCGAAGCACTTGCGGTCGGCGGGCGCGCCGCGCCGCAGCCACGCGAAGACCGGCAGGTCGTCCTCGTAGGCGCCGAACTTCACCGAGTCGGGGTCGGTGGGGTGGCCGCCGCGCGCCCAGGGGTACTTGGTGGCGGCGTCCAGGCAGGCCCGGGTCAGGTTGAGGCCGACGCTGACCGGCTCGCCCGTGGCCGGGTCGGGCACGAACCGCTTGGGCTCCAGCCGGGTCAGCAGGCGCAGCGACTGGGCGTTGCCCTCGAAGCCGCCGCAGTCCTTCGCGAACTCGTTGAGCGCCTCCTCGCCGTTGTGCCCGAACGGGGGGTGGCCCATGTCGTGCGACAGGCAGGCCGCCTCGACCAGGTCGGGATCGCAGCCCAGGGCCGCGCCGAGCTCCCGGCCGACCTGCGCGCACTCCAGGGAATGGGTCAGCCGGGTACGGGGGCTCGCGTCCCAGTCGAACGAGCGGGTGCCCGGGGTGACCACCTGGGTCTTACCGGCGAGGCGGCGCAGCGCGGCCGAATGCAGCACGCGGGCCCGGTCGCGCTGGAAGGCCGTCCGCCCGGGCCGTTTGTCGGGCTCGGCGGCCCACCGCTCGGTGGCGGCGGGGTCGTAGGAGTCGTACGCGGGGGTGAGCGCGGTGCCTTCCATGTATCAGACGTTAACCGGAGACACCGACAATCCGAGCAATACGGTCCGGGCCGTTCCTCAGGCGCTGGCCAGTTCGCGCGGGTGGGCGGGGCGGGACAGGGCCTCCTCGTAGCGGTGGAGGACCAGGCGGGCCAGGGCGGGGTGGGCGCCCAGCGGGGCGGCGGCCGGGCCCGGTGCGGCGGCGGCGCTCGCGGTGGCGAAGCGGCCCGGGGCGGTGAAGTACGAGGCCACTGCCACCCGGTGGCCCCGCGCCGCGAGCGCCCGTACGGCGTCCGGGACGGCCGGCGCGGCCGCCGAGGCGTAGGCCGGGGCCACGGGCACCCCGCCGAGCCGCTCCGAGAGCAGGGCGGCGGTACGGCGGGAGTCGGCGGCGGAGTCCGGGTCCGTGGAGCCGGCGCAGGCCAGGACGACGGCCGTGCCCGGCTGCCATCCCGCCTCCAGGAGCCGCTCGAACAGGGCCTCCACCAGCAGCGGGTGCGGGCCGAGGGGAGCCGCGACCCGCGTCCGCAGGCGCCCGGCGCGGGCCGCGGCGGCGGGCAGGTCCCGCTTGACGTGCGTGCCGCGCCCCAGCAGCAGCGGGACGAGGACCGCCGAACCCGCGCAGTCCCCCAGGGCGTCGGCGAGCAGCGGCCGGTTCAGCTCGATGTGCCCGAGCCGGACGTCGAGGCGCGGGCGGAGCTCGCGGACCCGTTCGAGGAGGGTGAGGACGGTGAGCGCGGCGCGGGGGTCGCGGCTGCCGTGGGCCACGGCGACGAGGGTGGGGTGCATGAGGGGGCTCCGTGGGGCCGGGCGCGCGGCGGGCGCACTCCGCTCAGCTGGGTGCCGAGCTGATCGGTGATCCGGGTCAGCAGGTCGGCCGTGCTGCCGAACGGAAGGAAAAGGGAGGGGGCGGACTGGCTTTCGGGAGGGTGCACCGGCTCCGTCATGAACCGATCCTGCGGGCCGCAGATTGCGTGGGCGTTGCGCCGCGGTGACGGCTGTTCGCCGGCTCCTCACGCCCCCGGCGGCGGCCGACGGCGGAACCGCCCCGCGGCCCTGACCGTCCTGACCTGCGAGGAGTCGCCGGGGAGGCGACGAGCCCACGACCACCAGGGGGGAACCGCCATGCGCCGACCGCGCCTCGGTACCGTACGGGCCCGCAGACGGGCGGTACAGGCCGTGACGGCGCTGTGCGTGCTGGCCCTGCTGCCCGCCACCTGGACCCGCGTGGCCGCCGCCGACCGGCTGCGCACCACCGCGCAGGCGCCCGCCGCCGGGGTGGCCGTCGTGTTCGGGGCAGGGCTGTGGGACGGCCGGCCCACCCCCTACCTCGCGGCCCGCCTGGACGCGGCCGTCGAGCTGTACCGCGCCGGGAAGGTGAGGGCCGTCCTGGTCACCGGGGACAACAGCCGCACCGAGTACGACGAGCCCGACGCGATGCGCACGTACCTCACCGGGCACGGGGTGCCGGACGGCCGGATCGTCAGCGACTTCGCCGGCTTCGACACCTGGGACAGCTGCGTCCGCGCGCGCGAGATCTTCGGCGTGCGCCGGGCGGTCCTGGTCAGCCAGAGCTTCCACGTCCACCGGGCCGTCACGCTGTGCCGGGCCGCGGGGGTGGACGCCTACGGGGTCGGCGTCGACAACAAGCACGACGCCACCTGGTACTACGGCGGCGTCCGCGAGGTCTTCGCGGCCGGCAAGGCGGCCGTCGACGCCGTCTTCCAGCCGCGGCCGACCTTCCTCGGACCCAAGGAGGAGGGGGTGTCGCGGGCCCTGGCCGCTCTGGCAGACTGACGCCGCGATCGGCGATATGCCGATTAGTCATATGCGAGTGCGTGCGGCGTCAGGGGTGGAACCGTGGGTGTGGTGGATCTGAGCGGCAAGGCCGTCGTCGTCACCGGTGGGGCCCGGGGCCTCGGAGCGGCCGCCGCGCAGGCCGTCGTGGACGGCGGCGGGCGGGTGCTGATCACCGACGTGCTGGAGGCGGAGGGCGCCGAGACCGCCGCGAAGCTCGGCCACGCGGCCCGCTTCCTGCGCCACGACGTCACCAGCGAGGCCGACTGGCAGGCCGTCCTGGACCACGCCGTCGCCGAGTTCGGCCGGCTCGACGGACTGGTCAACAACGCCGGTATCGCCACGGGGCAGTTCCTGGAGCACGAAAGCGTCGAGCACTTCCGCCGGTGCGTGGAGGTCAACCTGGTCGGCACGTTCATCGGCCTCAAGGCGGCCATCCCGCTGCTGCGGGCGAACGGCGGGGGTTCCGTCGTCAACATCTCGTCCGCCGCCGGTCTCACCGGTCTGGCCCTGACCGCCGGGTACGGCGCCTCCAAGTGGGGCGTACGGGGACTGTCGAAGATCGGCGCCGTCGAGCTGGCGGAGGCGCGGATCCGGGTGAACTCGGTCCACCCGGGGATGACGCTGACGCCGATGACCGCGCCGGTCGGGATCCAGGCGGGGGAGGGGCGCTATCCGGGTACGCCCATGGGGCGGGTCGGCGTCCCGGAGGAGATCGCGGCGGCCGTCGCCTTCCTCCTCTCCGACGCCGCCTCGTACATGACGGGGGCCGAGCTGGCCGTCGACGGCGGCTGGACGGCGGGCCTGACGGTCCGCCACCTGACGGGGCAGTAGCCGGTCCCGGGCGGGGCCGGGTGTGCCGCTGCGCGGGGCTTCTCCCCGCCCCGCCCGGGGGCACCTCCCAGCGGCAGCTGGGGAGGGGCTGGGGCGGAGCCCCCGGGAACGGGGTCCGGGGACGCCCCGGGAAACGGAGAAAGGGCGGGGCGGGGAGAGACCCCTCCGGGCCGCCGCCCGGCCTCACGGCCCCCGGCCGGCGCTGCTGAGCCCCCGCACCCCGGCCCGTAACACGCGACCGCCCCCCGCGTAACACCCCGCCCGCACCCTGGCCCGTATGCACAGCACCCAGGGAGCCATCCCCACCCACTGCCCCTACTGCGCCCTGCAGTGCGGCATGAACCTGCGCCCCGCCGACGGCACGGTCGCGGTCGAGGAGCGGGCCGGCTTCCCCGTGAACCGGGGCGCCCTGTGCGGCAAGGGCCGCACCGCACCCGCCGTGCTCTCCTCCCGCGTCCGCCTCACCGAGCCGCTCGTCCGTACCGGCCCCGGCGGCCCCCTCGCCCCGGCCACCTGGGACGAGGCCCTCGACGCCGTCGCCGCCGGCCTCGCCCGGACCCGCCGCGCGCACGGCCCCGACGCCGTCGGCGTCTTCGGCGGCGGCGGCCTCACCAACGAGAAGGCTTACGCCCTAGGCAAGTTCGCCCGCATCGCCCTCGGCACCTCCCAGATCGACTACAACGGCCGCTTCTGCATGTCCTCCTCCGCCGCCGCCCACCAGCGCGCCTTCGGCCTCGACCGCGGTCTGCCCTTCCCCCTGGAGGACATCCCGCGCACGGGCTGCGTGATCCTCGTGGGCTCCAACCCCGCCGAGACCATGCCCCCCGCCCTGCGCTACCTCACCGAACTCAAGGCGAACGGCGGCACCCTCGTCGTCGTCGACCCCCGCCGCACCCGCACCGCCGAGCTCGCCGACCTCCACCTGGCCCCGCGCCCCGGCACCGACCTCGCCCTGGCCCTCGGCCTGCTGCACCTCGTCGTCGCCGAGGGCCGCACCGACGCGGAGTTCATCGCCGCCCGCACCACCGGCTGGGAGGACACCCGGGCCGCCGCGATGGCCCACTGGCCCGAGCTCGTCGAGCGGATCACCGGCGTCCCCGTACCCCGACTGCGCCGCGCCGTCGAGCTGTTCTGCGCCCCCGAAGCCGCCATGGTGCTCACCGCCCGCGGCCCCGAACAGCAGGCCAAGGGCACCGACACCGTCGGCGCCTGGATCAACCTCTGCCTCGCCACCGGCCGGGCCGGACGCCCCCTCTCCGGCTACGGCTGCCTCACCGGCCAGGGCAACGGCCAGGGCGGCCGCGAACACGGCCAGAAGGCCGACCAGCTCCCCGGCTACCGCAGGCTCACCGACCCGGCCGCCCGGGAACACGTCGCCCGGGTCTGGGGCGTCGCACCCGAGACCCTGCCCGGCCCCGGCCGCAGCGCCTACGAACTCCTCGACGCCCTCGGCACCGACGTGAAGGCCCTCCTCCTCATGGGCTCCAACCCGGTCGTCTCCGCCCCCCGCGCCGCCCACGTCGAGGAACGCGTCCGCTCCCTGGACTTCCTCGCCGTCGCCGACGTGGTCCTCTCCGAGACCGCCGCCCTCGCCGACGTGGTCCTGCCCGTCACCCAGTGGGCGGAGGAGACCGGCACCACCACCAACCTGGAGGGCCGCGTCCTGCTGCGCCGCCGGGCGCTCACCCCGCCGCCCGGCGTCCGCGGCGACCTGGAGGTCCTGCACGGGCTCGCCGCCCGCCTCGGACTGGAGAAGGGTTTCCCCACCGACCCCGAGGAGGTCTTCGCCGAACTGCGCCGCGCCTCGGAGGGCGGCCCGGCCGACTACTCCGGCATCTCCTACGACCGCATCGCCGCCGAACAGGGCGTCTTCTGGCCCTGCCCCGAGGGCTCCCCGGGGACGCCCCGGCTCTTCCTGGACCGCTTCGCCACCGAGGACGGCCGCGCCCGCTTCGCGCCCGTCACCCACCGCGAGGCCGCCGAGACCCCCGACGCCGCGTACCCGCTGCTGCTCACCACCGGCCGGGTCGTCGCCCAGTACCAGTCCGGTGCCCAGACCCGCCGCGTGCCCGAGCTCAACGACGCCGCCCCCGGCCCGTTCGTGGAGCTCCACCCGCGCCTCGCCGCCCGCCTCGGGGTGGCCGACGGCACCCCCCTGGCCGTCACCTCGCGGCGCGGACGGGCGGTGGCCCCCGCCCGGATCACCGACGCCATCAGGGCGGACACCGTGTTCATGCCCTTCCACTGGTACGGGGAGGGCCGCGCCAACACCCTCACCAACCCGGCCCTGGACCCCGTATCCCGGATGCCGGAGTTCAAGGTCTGCGCGGTCCGGGTGGAGCCCGCGTGACACACCCCGGCGGACCATCTCTTGCCGCACTCTTGGGTCCCGCTTTGGGGAGCCTCACAGCTGCCGCAACTAGCGTTCCGCGCATGTCATCTCGACCCGCGAACACCCTCCCCGTGCTGCCCTACCGCAAGCCCACCCGCGGCCGCGACTACTGGGTGCTGGACGACGTCCTGCCCGACGTGGACGCCGTACGGGAACGCTGCCTCGCCAAGGACGACTGGGTCCAGGGCGCCCCGCACAAGCCCGAGCCGTGGCCCGGCCTGCGCGCCATGCCCGCCCTGGAACCGGCCGAACTCGCCCACGTGGAGAAGCTCGTGCGGCAGGCCACGGGGGCGAAGCGGATCTGGGCCGAGGACCCCGCCGGAGCCGGCACCTTCAACCACAACTGCGTCCAGGTCGTCGGCGAGGGAGAGTGCGAGTCCCGGCCGCACACCGACTCCCGCACCCTGTGCCGCTACGCCGCCGTGCTCTACCTGACGCCCGGCCTCCCCAAGGACTGCGGCACCAGCTTCCACCGCCAGAGCCTCCCCGGCGGAGTCCTCGGCGGCAACCAGGTCCTCGCCCCGCACAACAACCTCGTCGACGCCCTGGGCACCCGCTTCGTCCCCGAGGACTCCTTCACCGAGGACCTCCGCGTCCCCCACCGCTACAACCGCCTCCTGCTGTACTCCGCCAACCTGATCCACAGCGCCACCGGTTACTGGGGCACCACCCTGGAGGACAAGCGGATGACGGCCGTCTTCTTCTGGATGGCCTGACGGGACTCCCTGCACGGGCCCGGCACGGGCGGCCCCCGATCGTCTCGGACATGAGTCCGATCCGCATCGGGGTTGCCGCCGGGGGGTAACCATCCGGTCACGCAGCGGGCTCAGAAAGTGCCCGCACGCCCCTCGTGGCGGCGACGTGCCGTACCCCACACTGAGGTGCGGTGCCACCGTCCTCGGAGCCCCTGGAGGTCGCCCCCGTGCAGACCCGGACCCTGACCGTGAACGTGAGCCACCCCGCCGGCCCCTTCCGTGCCGACGACGCCGCAACCGCGGAGGCCGAGGCCGAGGCCGTGGACGAAACCGCAGACGCCGCCGCACGCGAAGCCGCGGAGCACCCCGAGGACGACGAACCCGAAGTGCTCGAACTCATCGAGCAGCCGCCCCCGCAGCCCGCCCGCGGACAGGCCGGCCCCGCCGCGGGCGGCCCCTCCGCCGACCTCTTCCGCCAGTACCTGCGCGAGATAGGCAGGATCCCGCTCCTCACCGCCGCCGAGGAGGTCGAACTCGCCCGGCGGGTGGAAGCGGGACTGTTCGCCGAGGAGCGGCTCGCCGGCGCCACCGACCTCGACTCCCAGCTCGCCGTCGACCTCGACAAACTCGTCGTCATGGGCCGCATGGCCAAACGCCGGCTCATCGAGTCCAACCTGCGGCTCGTCGTCTCCGTCGCCAAACGCTACGTCGGCCGCGGCCTGACCATGCTCGACCTCGTCCAGGAGGGGAACCTCGGCCTGATCCGGGCCGTCGAGAAGTTCGACTACGCGCGCGGCTACAAGTTCTCCACCTACGCCACCTGGTGGATCCGCCAGGCGATGTCACGGGCCCTCGCCGACCAGGCCCGCACCATCCGCGTCCCCGTCCACGTCGTCGAGCTCATCAACCGCGTCGTCCGCGTTCAGCGCCGCATGCTCCAGGAACGCGGCTACGAACCCACCGCCGAAGAGGTCGCCGTCCACCTGGAACTGACCCCCGAACGGGTCCTGGAGGTCCTGCGCCTCGCCCAGGAACCGGTCTCCCTCCACGCACCCGTCGGCGAGGAGGAGGACGTCGCCCTCGGCGACCTCATCGAGGACGGCGACGCCGCCTCCCCCATGGAGTCCGCCGCCTTCTTCCTGCTGCGCGAACACCTCGAAGCGGTCCTGTCGACCCTCGGCGAACGCGAACGCAAGGTCGTCCAGCTCCGCTACGGGCTCGCCGACGGCCGGCCGCGCACCCTGGAGGAGATCGGCCGGATCTTCGGCGTCACCCGGGAGCGGATCCGCCAGATCGAGTCCAAGACCCTCGCCAAGCTCCGCGACCACGCCTTCGCCGACCAGCTGCGCGGCTACCTCGACTGACCGGCGCCGCGGGAAGCCCGCCCGGGCACGGGAAGGGGGCGCCCCGAAGGACGCCCCCACCCGCTCGCGCGCGCTCGCCGGTCAGTCGACCTCGGCGACCGCCTGCGCGAACTGCGCCGCGTACAGCCGCGCGTAGGCGCCGTCCGCGGCCAGCAGCTCCTCGTGCGAGCCCTGCTCCACGATCGAGCCGTTCTCCATCACCAGGATCACGTCCGCGTCCCGGATCGTGGAGAGCCGGTGCGCGATCACGAAGGACGTACGGCCGTGCGCCAGGCGCGCCATCGCCTTCTGGATCAGCACCTCGGTACGGGTGTCCACCGAGCTCGTCGCCTCGTCGAGGACCAGGATCACCGGGTCCGACAGGAACGCCCGGGCGATGGTGATCAGCTGCTTCTCGCCCGCGCTGACGCCCGCGCCCTCGTCGTCGAGCACCGTGTCGTAGCCGTCGGGCAGCGTACGGACGAAGCGGTCCGCGTGGGCCGCCCGCGCGGCCTCCTCGATCTCCGCGCGCGTGACCTCGCGCGCGGCGCCGTACGCGATGTTCTCCGCGATGGTCCCGCCGAACAGCCAGGTGTCCTGGAGGACCATGCCGATCCCCGAGCGCAGCTCCTCGCGGGTCATCTTCGCGATGTCCACCCCGTCGAGGGCGATCTCGCCGCCGGTGACCTCGTAGAACCGCATCAGCAGGTTGACCAGCGTGGTCTTGCCCGCGCCCGTCGGGCCGACGATCGCGACCGTCTGACCCGGCTCGACGCGCAGCGACAGGTTCTCGATCAGCGGCTTGTCCGGCTCGTAGCGGAAGGCCACCTTGTCCAGGACGACCTGCCCGCGAAGCTGCTCCGGACGCTCCGGAACCTCCGCGTCCGGCTCCTGCTCGGGCGCGTCCATCAACTCGTACACCCGCTCCGCCGAGGCGACACCGGACTGCACCAGGTTCGCCATCGAGGCCACCTGCGTCAGCGGCATCGAGAACTGGCGCGAGTACTGGATGAAGGCCTGCACGTCACCGATCGACAGGGTGCCCGAGGCCACCCGCAGACCGCCGACGACCGCCACCAGCACGTAGTTGATGTTCGAGATGAAGAACATCACCGGCTGCATGATGCCGCTGACCAGCTGCGCCTTGAACGAGGCCCGGTACAGCTCCTCGTTCTGCCGGGCGAAGACCTCCGCCGACTCCTTCTGCCGCCCGAAGACCTTCACCAGCGCGTGGCCGGAGTACATCTCCTCGATGTGGGCGTTCAGCGCACCCGTGCTCTTCCACTGCGCCACGAACTGCGGCTGCGACTTCTTGCCGATCTTCGCCGCGACCACCATGGCGAGCGGCACGGTCGCCAGCGCGACCAGCGCCAGCAGCGGCGAGATCCAGAACATCATCGCCAGCACGCCGACGATCGTCAGCAGCGAGTTCATCAGCTGACCCAGCGTCTGCTGGAGCGTCTGCCCGATGTTGTCGATGTCGTTCGTCGCCCGGCTCAGCACCTCGCCGCGCTTCTGCTGGTCGAAGTAGGACAGCGGCAGCCGCGACAGCTTCGCCTGGAGCTCCTCGCGCATCCGGTACACCATGCCGTTCTGCACGAGGTTCGACAGCCTCGTCGCGACCAGCATCAGCAGCGCCGCCATCACGAAGACCGCCAGCGCCCACAGCGCCACGACCCCGACGGCACCGAAGTCGATGCCCTCGCCCGGCGTGAAGTCGGTGCTCGCCAGCATGTCCGCCATGCCGCCGTGCCCCTGGGACCGCAGCCCCTCCAGCGCCTGCTCCTTGGTCAGGCCCTCCGGCATCTCCCGGCCCACGAGGCCCGCGAACACCAGGTCCGTGGCCTCGCCGAGGATCTTCGGCCCGACCACCGAACAGCCGACGCTGCCGACCACGGCCGCGACCATGCCCCACAGCTTCGCCTTGTCCCGCGCCAGCTGGCCCAGCAGCCGTTTGCCCGACCCCTTGAAGTCCATGGACCTCTGGGGCGAGCCCGTCATCATGCGTCCTCCGGGCCCGCTCATGCGGCCTCCGCCTCCGTCAGCTGGGAGAGCACGATCTCCCGGTAGGTCTCGTTGCCGTCCATCAGCTCGTGGTGGCGGCCCTCGCCGACCACCCGGCCCTCGTCGAGGACGATGATCCGGTCGGCGTCGCGGATCGTGGACACCCGCTGGGCGACGATGACGACCGTCGCCTCCTCCGTCTCGCGCGCCAGCGCCGCGCGCAGCGCCGCGTCCGTCGCGTAGTCCAGGGCCGAGAAGGAGTCGTCGAACAGGTAGATCTCCGGACGCTGCACCAGCGTGCGGGCGATCGCCAGGCGCTGGCGCTGGCCACCGGAGACGTTGGTGCCGCCCTGCGTGATGGGCGCCTCCAGGCCGCCCTCCAGCGCGGAGACGAACTCCTTCGCCTGGGCCACCTCCAGCGCCTGCCACAGCTCCTCGTCGGTCGCGTCGGGGCGCCCGTACCGCAGGTTCGACGCCACGGTCCCGGAGAACAGGTACGGCTTCTGCGGGACCATGCCGACCGTCCGGGCCAGCAGCTGCGGGTCCAGCCGGCGCACGTCCTCCCCGTCGACGAGGACCTCGCCGCCGGTCGCGTCGAACAGCCGGGGCACCAGCCCCAGCAGCGTGGACTTCCCGCTGCCCGTGGAGCCGATCACCGCCGTGGTCTCACCGGGGCGGGCCACCAGGTCCACCCCGCGCAGCACCGGCGCCTCGGCGCCCGGATAGTGGAAGTCGGCACCGCGCAGCTCCAACTGCCCGCGCAGAGACACGGTGCGCACCGGGTCCGCCGGCGGGACCACGCTCGACTCGGTGTCCAGGACCTCCTGGATGCGCTCCGCGCAGACCTCGGCGCGCGGCACCATCATGAACATGAACGTGGCCATCATCACGGCCATCACGATCTGCATCAGGTACGCGAGGAAGGCCGTCAGCTGGCCGATCTCCATCTCCCGGCCGTCCACGCGCATCGCGCCGAACCAGATGACGGCGACGCTGGAGATGTTCACGACCAGGATGACCACGGGGAACATCAGCGCGAGCAGCCGGCCCGAGGCCAGCGAGACCCCGGTCAGCTCGGAGTTGGCCCCGCGGAAACGCTCCTCCTCGTAGCCGTCGCGGACGAACGCGCGGATCACACGGTTGCCCGTGATCTGCTCGCGCAGCACGCGGTTGACCACGTCCAGGCGCTGCTGCATCAGGCGGAACAGCGGACGCGTCTTCCAGACGATCGCGCCGACCGAGATGCCCAGCACCGGGACCACGGCGAGCAGGACGCCCGACAGCTTCACGTCCAGGGAGAGCGCCATGGCAATGCCGCCGACGCACATGATCGGCGCCGAGACCATCAGCGTGAAGGTCAGCAGCGCCAGCATCTGCACCTGCTGGACGTCGTTGGTCGTACGGGTGATCAGCGACGGCGCGCCGAACTGCCCCAGTTCGCGGGCGGAGAAGCTCTGCACCCGGTCGAAGACGGCGGCGCGCAGGTCCCGGCCCAGCGCGGCGGCGGTCCGCGCACCGAAGTAGACGGCCCCGACGTTGCAGACGAGCTGGACGAGCGAGACACCGAGCATCAGCGCGCCGAAGCGCAGGATGTAACCCGTGTCACCGTTGACGACACCCTTGTCGATGATGTCGGCGTTGAGCGTGGGCAGGTAGAGGCTCGCACTGGTCTGCAGCAGTTGCAGCAGCACCAGTGCGGCGATGGGTTTCCGGTGCGGACGCAGGTACGTCCGCAGAAGTCGTATGAG
Organism: Streptomyces racemochromogenes; assembly: GCF_044129415.1. Lineage (GTDB taxonomy): Bacteria > Actinomycetota > Actinomycetes > Streptomycetales > Streptomycetaceae > Streptomyces > Streptomyces racemochromogenes_A. The sequence goes on along the minus strand of NZ_JBBDHD010000018.1, from coordinate 67,863 downwards.
CACGCGCAGGCTCCGGTAGCAAAGATCGAGGGGGTTCACTCCATCTTGTGCCAAGCGCAGGCCTGATCCCTACCGCTTTTCGCAAAACCGGGTCAAAAGGAGGAGGCCGCTTCATGCCAAGGTCCCCTTGCTGCCAGCATGCGCGGCCGCAAGGGGTTGCGCACGGGGCCCGCGCCCTGCCCCCGCGCCTCAGAACGCGCCCGGGTGCAGCTGCTCCCGGGTGGCGACGTACTGCTGGCGCACCGCCTGCCAGGCCGCGAACTCCTCGCCCGGCTCGAAGACCTGCGCGGCGGGAGCCGGCCACAGCGGGGGCGTGTGCGGGGCCAGCGTGCCCTGCTGCACCCCCAGCGCCCACGCCGCCTGACGGGCCGCGCCCAGCGCCGCGTAGTCCGCCGGGGCGGGCACGACGATCTGGGTGCCGAACAGCCCCGGAGCGGCGGCCTGTACGGCGGGCAGCTCGGCCGCGGCGCCCAGCAGGAACACCCGCCGGATCCCCACGCCCCGGTGGCGCAGCACGTCGAGGGCGTCCACCAGGCCGCACAGCATCCCCTCGAACGCGGCCCGCGCCAGGTGCTCCGGCTTCATCGAGTCCCGGCGCAGCCCGGACAGGGTCCCGGCGGTGTGCGGCAGGTGCGGGGTGCGCTCCCCCTCCAGGTACGGCAGGAGCACGAGCCCGTGTGCACCGGGCGTCGACTTGAGCGCGAGCGCGCTGAGCCCCTCCAGGTCGGTGCCCAGCATGTCGGCGGTGCCGCGCAGGGTCCGTACGGCGTTGGAGGTGTTCACCACCGGCAGGTGCATGCCGCCGGCGTCGGCGAGGGAGGTGATCAGGCCGCCCGGCTCCGTGAGGGCCTCGTGGTGCACGGCCATCACCGAACCGGAGGCCCCCAGCGAGACCACCGCGTCCCCGGGACCCAGGCCCAGCCCGAGCACGGCGGCGGTGGTCTCCCCGGTCCCGGCGGAGATCAGCAGCCCCTCCGGGGTCATCCCGGCCGCGTCGCACGGGCCGAGCACCTCGGGCAGCAGCGCCTGGTGCCCGAGCGCCAGCTCGACCAGGTCCGGGCGGTACGAGCCGGTGGCCGCCGACCAGTACCCCGTCCCGGAGGCGTCGGCCCGGTCGGTGGTGCGGCGGGCGGGCCGGCCCAGCAGCTGCCAGACCAGCCAGTCGTGCGGGGACATCAGCACCGCGACCCGGCGCGCGGCCTCGGGGTCGGTACGGGCCAGCCAGGCGAGCTTCACGATCGGCTGCGCGGGGTGCGGGACGCAGCCCACGGCCGCCGTCCAGGCGGCCTTGCCGCCGAGCGCCTCGACCAGCTCTGCCGCGGCGACCTGCCCGCGCCGGTCGTTGCCGACCAGGGCGGGCCCGACCGGGCCGCCCTGTGCGTCCAGCGCCAGCAGGCCGCGCCGCGCGGAGACCCCGATGGCCTGGACGCCCTCCAGCAGCCCGCCGCCGGCGGCCTCGCCGAGGGAGAGCAGCCAGGCCTGAGGATCGCTCTCGTGGGGGACCGTCTCGCCCGCCGACTGCGGATGGGGTGCGTAGCCCTGGCGCAGTACGGCGCCCGTGTCCGTGTCGCAGACGACGATGCGAGTGAAGGCGGAAGAGCTGTCCAGCCCGGCGACTATCCCCATGCGGAGAATTCTGCCCCACGGTCCGGCCTTCCCAGGAGGGTCAGGTGTTGCTGGTTCCCCACTCGTCGTCGTACCCCTGCCCCCGTTCCCGCAGGCCGGGCACCCGCCGGGCCACGGAGGCCGGGAGCGCGCCGCCGACCTTGTCGCCGACCGCGGTGAACGCCTTCCCCGCGAACGCCCGTCCGTTCTGCCCGGCCGTCTCGGCGGCGTTGCGCACCACCGGGTTCTGCGCGACCCGCCGCGCGGACTTCTTCATCGCCTCGTACCGCTCGCGTCCCGCGGCCGTTCCCACCACGTACCCGAGGGCCATCCCGGCGAGGAACGTGACCTTGTACCGCATGCCTGCCACCCTTCGTCGTGTCGGTGCCCGGCCGGCTGGCGATACCGATTGGCGGAGCACCCCCCTGCTTGCGCTAATCTATGACTCGCAACGGGCACTCGCCCCCCGGCAAGGCCGGAGGTGGGCTGTTCGTGGCACCGCAGCAATCCCCTGTAGCTCAATTGGCAGAGCAGCCGGCTGTTAACCGGCAGGTTACTGGTTCGAGTCCAGTCGGGGGAGCTCGGTCCCCTGTAGCTCAATTGGCAGAGCAGCCGGCTGTTAACCGGCAGGTTACTGGTTCGAGTCCAGTCGGGGGAGCAGGAAGGGAAGAGGGCCCGGTCGGGTCCTCTTTCTTTTTGCCCCGAACCGGGAACCGGGCAGCTCTCAGCGCGGTCTCACTGAACAGGCGAAGCCGATCATGCGGGGCATCCGAAGCAGGAGATCGTATGAGCGGCTATGCTGCGGCAGACGGCGCGCACACGTGTACGCGCCACGCCGTGAAGGGGCGGTAGCTCAGCCGGTTAGAGCAGCGGACTCATAATCCGTCGGCCGTGGGTTCGAGTCCCACCCGCCCCACCGCACCCCAGGCCAGAAGAAACGTTTCAGGCCTGGGGTTCTTCCCTTCCCGCCGCCATGACGGCGGGCGCAAAACGCATGGCCCCCTCGCGTCGGGCTGCCCTAAGGTGGCCGACGACCAAGATCAGTGGAGCCGGTTTCCGAGGCTCCTCCTGCAGGGGGATTCGCTCATCATGCGCAAGCTCATAGCAGCGGCGGCGGTTTCGTCCGCCATCGTCCTCAGCCTCTCCACGGCCGCGCCGGCCGGTGCCGCCGAGGGCACCGATGACGTCGGCGCGGTGGAGATCGCCGAGGAACTCACGCCCGCCGACACCTCGGCGGAGGGGTCCATCCTCGGCGAGGAAGGTCCCGACGGCGTCACGACCAGTCAGCCGCAGGGGCTTCCGAGCGCCGGTGTCTTCTACACCAACGGCGACAACGTCCACATCTCCAGCACGGCTCCGGCCGCGGCCTCCGGCCATGGCTGGTGGGTCAAGATCAGCGGACCGGGCACCAAGGCCAAGGTCACCATCGAGCTCCAGGCCCTGGACTACCGGGACAACCGCTGGAAGACCGTCGCCACCGGCAGCAAGACCGTGTACCCGGGCACCGGCAGCGCCAACCGTGCCGCCGCGCGCAAGGTCTGCACCAACCGGCTGATGCAGGTGAAGTGGCGCAGCGTCATCGACGTGGACATCATCGGGGTCAACGACTCGCCGGAGAAGGCCGTCACCAAGACCCAGACCCTCTGGTGCGGCGCCTTCTGACACCCGGACGGGGCGCTCGCGCCGCGGACCGCGGGGGCCGCGGCCGGGCGCCCCGGGCCCACCCGCCGCACTGAACCCGGGGCGGCGCCCGACTCCGCGGAGCCGGGCACCGCTGGGCCGGGTCCCAGACCACTGAGGAGACCGCCGTGCCGGAAGCGTCCCTGCCCGCCCCCATGGCCATGGGCGTTCACGGCCTGCTGGACCCGCACCCCTGGGTGAATCCTGAGCTCGACGACGTCTTCGCCCTCACGGTCAGACGGACCGTCGCCTACGGCTGGAGCTCCTTCCACGCCGCCGGACCGCAGGGCGGGCGCTGGGACCACAACGACGCGGGCGGCACCCTGCGCCAGGACGGCCGGGAGCCGCGGGTGCGCCAGCTGGCCTGGATGCGGGTCGACGTCTGCGACGCGCCGCGCGGGCAGCGCCTGCCGGTCCTCCCCATGGCCGCGGTGCTGGGCGACGCCCTGCACCGGACGGGCCGGCTCAGCTTCACCGGGCTGCACACCGTGGCCCCCCTCTACGCGGCGCCCGACAGCCGCGCCGACCTGGCGGTGGCCGCCGAGTGGTTCGCCCTCGCCGATCCCGCGGCGTCCTTCGCGTTCACCGTCGAGGTCTCCGCCGCCGAGAGCGCCGGTCTGCCACGCCGCATGCCCGAGATCCTCGACGCCGCACGCGAAGGCGCCCACGGGCAGGTCGCCGTCGAGCCGCTGGGGGAGCTGTCCGGCTCCGGCCCCCTCGCGCCGGGCCTGGGGGAGTCGCCGGCCGGTGAGCCGGCACCGGCCGGCCTGCGGTCCGGGTGGTCCTTCCGCTGCGCCGCCCGCGAGTGGTCCCTGGACTCGGCGGCCTGGGTCACCGAGATCTTCGCCGACGCGCTGCGCGCGACGGGTACCACCCAGCCGGCGCTCATCACGGTGTCGAAGCCCCTGTAGCCGAGGCGGGGGCCACGGGTGCTCGGACCGGCACCCGCGGCCGCGCGGCCGCGGGGGCCTAGAACTTCTCCGTTTCCTCCACCAGGTGCCGCAGGACGTCCGCCAGGTCGTGGCGGCGTGCGAAGGCGGCGCGCTGCCGGGCCGCGCCCGAACCGTCGCGCAACAGCCCGCCCAGGGTGCGTGCCGCGTGGTCCAGGTCGCCGGCGGCGGCCAGGTCCGGGGCCACCAGGTCGAGCAGGGCCTCCGCCAGATCGGCCGCAGGGAGCTCGGCGCCCGTGTACGGGTCCAACCCGAAGCCCTCCAGGCCGTCGTGCGCCGCCCGCCAGCGGGCCAGGCGCAGGACCTCGTCCCGTACGGGACGGTCGGGCCGCTGCTCCTCGATGTCGCGCAGCGCCGAGGAGACCAGGGCGCGGCCCAGCTCGGCCTGGAGCACGGCCGTGTCGATGTCCGGGGACATGTCGGGCGCACGGATTTCGAGCGTCGGCCAGTTCCCGGAGGGACGGAGGTCCCAGTAGACCATCTTGGTGTCCAGGGCGGCCCCGGAGCCGAGCAGGGTCTGCACCGAGCGGCGGAAGTGGGCCGTGGACGGGAAGTGCGGGGGCGGCCCCGCCGAGGGCCAGCCGGCCCAGGCCATCGCCCGCCAGCTGGAGTGGCCGGTGTCACGGCCGCCCCAGAAGGGCGAGTTGGCGGCCAGCGCGATCAGCGTGGGCAGCCAGGGACGGACCCGGTTCGACACCGCCACCGCCGTGTCCACGTCGAGGGTGCCGATGTGGATGTGGCGGCCGCAGCTGACCAGGGTGTCGGTCAGCGCGCCGAACCGGCGGTGCTGCTCGCGCTGGCGCGGCTCGTCGTCGGTCAGGTGCAGCGGCCCGTCGACGGCCACGACGGGCGAGGGGGCGGCCAGCAGCCGACAGCCGTGCTCACGGGCCGCCGCCGCGAGGGTCCGTCGCAGGGCGGCGAGCTCCTCGCGCAAGGTGATCGCCGAGTCGGCGACCGGGGTGGAGATCTCCACCTGGTACCGGGTGCCCTCCGGGTGCAGTTGCTGGGGGAGCCCGGCGGCGGTGGCGAGGACGAGCGGTGCGGCCGGGACCACCCGTAGGGTGCGGTCGTCGACGAGCAGGAACTCCTCCTCGACCCCCACCGTGAGGGGGGTGGTGACACCGCTCACGGTGCGCGGGCCGTGGCCCGCGGGGCCGGTGTCACTGGTGCTCGTGGTGCTGTTGCCAGGATCGATCACTACGCCTCCCTGGACATACGAGTCTTTCATCATGAGCCGAACAGGAGGCGCGGAGGCAAGGCCGATCCGGTCAAATGTCGGGTGATAATGGCGAGTTAGCGGCAAGACCGACCGCGTTCTGAAACCCCCGGTCCGGGTGGGTCGGGCGGTGCGGGTGTGCGGTCGCGCGTTGCGCGCGTGTGATTCCCGTATGAACGCCCTCCGGACTCCAGGAGCTTCCGAGAACGGTCCGGTTACCATCCCGTGTGACCGGTACCGCCTCCCCGCCCCGACCCAAGCGGCGCATACTCGCCGACCTGACCCCGCTGCGCACCTCCGCCCACTACCGGCGGCTGTGGGTGGGCGGCACCATCTCCTGGATGGGCCAGGCGATGACGGCCCTGGCCATCTCCCTCCAGGTGTACGAGATCACCGGCTCCAGCTTCTCCGTCGGGCTGGTCGGTCTCTTCTCGCTCGTCCCGCTCGTCGCCTTCGGCCTCTACGGCGGCGCCATCGCGGACACCGTGGACCGGCGCAAGCTCGGCCTCCACAGCCAGATCGGGCTCACGCTGCTGTCCTGCGGCCTGGCCGCCGCGGCGCTCCTCGACTACCACCGGGTCTGGCTCCTCTACACGGTCGTCGCCCTCCAGGCCGTCTGCGGGGCGCTGAACGGGCCGGCCCGCTCGGCCATGATCCCCAAGCTGCTGCCGCCCGAGCAGCTGCCCGCCGCGAACGCCCTGGGCTCCGTGACGATGACCTCCGGGACCATGCTGGGCCCGGTCCTGGGCGGGCTCATCGTCGGCTGGTGGGGCTACCAGGCGGCGTACCTGATCGACGTGGTGACGTTCGTCGCCGCCCTGTACGCCATGTGGCGGCTGCCCGCGATGCTGCCGGAGGGCAGGAAGGGGAGGGCCTCGGTGATGGACGGGCTGCGCTTCCTCGGCACCACGCCCAACATCCGGATGACCTTCTTCTCCGACATGGCCGCGATGATCTTCGCCCAGCCGAAGGCGCTGTTCCCGGCCATCGCCGTCCTCTGGTACGGGGGCGACGCCAAGACCGTCGGCCTGCTGGTCGCCGCCCCGGCCGTGGGCGCCCTGCTCGGCGGACTGTTCTCCGGCTGGCAGGGGCGGATCCGGCGGCACGGGCTGGCGATCCTGCTGTCCGTCGCGGGATGGGGGCTGGCCATCGCCGTCTTCGGTCTGACCCGCAACCTCTGGCTGGGACTGTTCTTCCTCGCGCTGGCCGGCTGTGCCGACACCATCTCCATGGTGTTCCGCTCCACGATGATGCAGACCGCGACCCCGGACGGGATGCGGGGCCGGCTCCAGGGCGTGTTCATCGTGGTCGTCGCGGGCGGGCCGCGGCTCGGGGACTTCCTGGCCGGCACCGTGGGCGACCTCGCCTCCCCGACCGTGGCCGTCACGGGCGGCGGGCTGGCGTGCGTGGTGGTGCTGGGGCTGCTGGCGGCGCGGTGGCGGTCCTTCGCCCGCTACGACTCGCGGTCGCCGGAGGCGTAGCGGGGGAGGGGCGCGGGGGCGCGGCGGGAGGGACCGGGGGCCTTGTGAACGGGAGCCCGCGGTTTCGTTGCGGTGTCGTGGCCCCTCTTCCGTCTTCTTTCGAATAGGCATATGACGGTTCGGCGGGCCCGCACGCCCCACAGCGCACCCAGCCGAACCAGGAGGAAGGCCAGCATGCGCCTTCGCACGCTCGTCACCACTGCGGTGGCCACCGCCGCGCTCTCAGCGGCGCTCGTCCCCGCGGCCGGCGCCGCCCCCCAGGACCGGGAGGGCGACCGGGCCTGCTCCCCGTACATGTCCGTCGCCGGGTTCTCCGACTCGTTGGACAAGGCACAGCTCGACGGGAAGCCCGTCGGCGGGATATCCGGGCTCGCCCTCGACCGGGACGGGACGGTCGCGGCGGTCTCCGACGAGTCGGCGCTGTACCGGTTGGAGGTGGCGGGAGGGGACACCCCCGCCGCCACGGCCACCGCGCGGCTGCCGCTCACCGACGGCGCGGGGAAGGTCCTCGACTCGGAGGCGGTGGTCGTCGACCGCGACGGCACCTACCTCGTCACCGACGAGACCGCCCCCGCCGTCCGCCGCTACGACCGGACCGGCCGCGTCCTCGCGACCCTGCCCGTCCCGCCCGCGTTCCGCATCGCACCCGAGGGCCGGGCCACGGCCAACCAGACCTTCGAGTCGCTCACCCTCCTGCCCGGCGGTCACACCCTGGTCGCGGCCCTGGAGGGCCCCCTGGCCGGGGACGGCAAGGACGCGCGGGGGCGCACCCTCCAGCGGATCCAGACCTGGGAACGGCGCCGGGACGGGGAGTTCGTCCTGGGCCGCCAGTACGCGTACCCCGTCGACGCGGGCCACGGCATCGCCGAGCTCGCAGCGACCCGGGACGGGCGGCTGATCGTCCTGGAACGGGGCTTCACCCGCGAGTTCAAGATCACCGCCCGGCTGTACGCGGCCGACCCGCTGGGCCCGAGCGACACCTCGAAGACCGGGACGCTGACGGAGGGCCCGGGGCTGCGGCCCGCGCGCAAGACCGCGATCGGCGACTTCGACGCCTGCCCTACGCTGGGCGCCCCCTCGAAGCTCCCCCAGAACCACCCCCTGGTCGACAACATCGAGGGCATGACCGTCCTCGGCCACGACGGCGCGGGCCGCGTCCGGCTGCTGCTGGTCAGCGACGACAACGAACTCCCCCAGCAGATCACCCGGCTGTACCGGGTGGACGTACGGCTCCCGGCGCGGCGGCCGTAGGGACGCGGGCTCCTACGGACCGCCGCCCTGCGCGTCACACCTCGCGGACTCCGGAGGCGGGGCGGGCGGGGTCCGTGGGGTGGGCGGGGCCGCCGAGGTCGAGGCGCCAGTCGTTGCTGCGCATCAGGGTGCCGCTGCCCGCCGGGTACTCGAAGTCGCAGGCGCCGAGGAGGGTGAAGCCGAGCCGGTTGCAGAGGGCGTTCGAGGGAGCGTTCCCGACCGAGGGGAAGGCGTGCAGACCGCGGGGGCTGCCGGGCCGGCGAGCGATCTCGCGCACGACGGCGATCAGCGCGGCACCGGCCGCGGCGGCCACGCCCCGGCCCTGGTGGGCGGGCAGGACGTTCCAGCCCGTCTCGAAGATCTCCTCACCCCGCCAGTCGCGACGGTGGTAGGCGATGCTGCCGGCCGGCTCCCCGCCCAGCAGGACGGCGAACATGCAGCCCCGCCCGGACTCCGGCAGGGCGAGGTAGCGGCGGTGCCGGGCGAGCAGCTGCTCCTCCGATTCGGGGCCGCCGACGTGGTGGCGCATCTGCGGGGTGTTGATCTGCCGCAGGAGGCTCAGCGAGGGCTCCGACCACGGTTCGAGTCGCATGTCCATGCGGCGCATCCTGGCAGGGCGCCGGGCGGTCGGGCACCCGATTTCCGGGCGGGACGGCACGGCTCCTGCGGCCCGGCCGTGTCGGGTACCGCTGGTCGGGCGCGGGCGCGGGCGCGGGCGCGGGCTAAGGCTGCGCGCCCACGATGCCCCGGGCCACGCCGAGGTCGACCAGGTCCTGGGGGCGGATGCGGAGTTGGTCCGCCGTGGCGGGGGCTTCCTCGGCCGGGCGCTTGAGGATGGCCGCCGCCAGCTCGGGGGCGATGACCGAGAAGTAGCCGTCCGGGGTCACCCAGGTGTTCCCGGGCGCGGCCAGGGCGAGCGCCCCGCCCGAGCCGCCCTCGCCGATCAGCAGAGTCGTCACCGGGACGGTGGCCGCCGCGACCGCCGCGAAGCAGTCCGCGATGGCCGGTCCGGCGCCCGCCTGCTCGGCGGCGGCGTCGTTGGCCGCGCCGGGGGTGTCCACCAGGGTGAGCACCGGGACGCCGAGCCGGTCCGCGAGACGGATCACGCGGGCGGCCGTACGGTAGCCCGCCGGGCGGATGGCGGTGCCGCACTGCGCGGCGTACGCCACCGCCCGGCCCTCCCGCAGCCCGAACCCGCACAGCATCCCGGCGTCGAAGGCCCCGGCCCGGTCCCCGCGCAGCGGCAGCCGCAGCTCGAAGTACGCGTCCAGGTACGCCTCCGCGCGGGGGCGCCCGGGGCGCCGGGCCTGGAGGACGGCGTCCCATCCGGTCAGCGGGGGCGTGACGCCGCCCAGCGCGGCCGGGGGCTCGACCGGAACGGCGGCGCGGGGCGCGGCCAGCACCCGCAGCCAGTCCCCGACCGCCGTGGGCAGCTCCGCCGCGGGGACGACGGCGTCGACGTGCCCGGCCCCGTACTGGCCCTCGGCGGTGTAGGCCCCCGGATCGGCGTCGGCGGGCCGCACCCGGGACCCGGCGAAGCCGACCTGTGCCCCAGGCAGCGCCAGCACCACGTCGGCCCCCGCCCCGAGGGTGGCCCACCCGCCGCCGGTGGTGGGGTCGCGCAGCACCGCGATCTGGGGGATCCCGGCGGCCCGGGTCAGCACGCACTGGCGGGCCACCCGCTGCAACTGCGCCAGCGCGAGCATCCCCTCCTGCATGCGGGAGCCGCCGGTGGCGATCAGGGAGACCAGCGGCAGGCGGCGCTCGCGGGCGTGCGCGTACGCGGCCTCCAGCCGGTCACCGGTGCGCCGGCCGAGGCTGCCGCCGAGGAACCCGAACTCGAAGGAGACGAGCGCGGCTTCGCGGCCCCCGATGCGGCCGGTCCCGATCACCACGGACTCCAGCTCCCCGGTCCGCGCGGTGGCCCGCGCCCGCGAGGCGTCGTACCCGGCCCACCCGAGCGGCCCGTCGTCGTCGGGGTACTCCGCGCACGGCGCGGGCAACTCCTCGAAGCTCCCGGGGTCGGTGAGGGCGGCGATGGCGGCACGGGCCGAGAGACGGGTCGTCACGCGGCCAGGGTAGGCGCTGGGGACGGGGTACGGCGGCTCATGGCGGGGGCCCGCCACCGCCTCCGAGTGGGTGGCGGTCTCCCACCGGCCGGGAACGCCCCGCCGATCGGCGGCCAGGCGGCCGGGACCTCCCCGGGCGGTCTCAGGGAAGGGTTGGGGCTTTCCCGCCAGTCCCACTGTCCTTCCGGTTCGGGCCGCCCTGTCAAGGGCGCTCCTTCGTCGCGTCGCTCCGCGATGGCCTCCGGCCACCCTTGACAGGCCGTCCCGCCCCGGAAAGACAAGGACTGCCGGGAAACCCCCAAAGGAACGGGACGGTCCTTCCTTGGACCTGCGGCCGGATCAGGGACGAGGCGAGGTCGTCGGGGGCCGGTAGACCATGCATCCGGGCCGCCCTGCCTGCCCTTCGGGGCGGCCCTCCGCGCCAGATCGCTACGCGCTCCTCCCGTCTCGGCGTCCAGCGGCCGTCTGGGGTCGCGACCCGCACGGGAGGACGAAGAGATCGTCATCCGGGACGGTCGGGCGCCTCAGATCGCTACGCGCTCCTCGAATTCCGGCGTCCCACCCCCGTCTGGGGCCGGTCCCCGCGCCAGAGGACGACGAGACCGTCATCCGGGTGCTCCGGCGCCGCAGATCGCTACGCGCTCCTCTTTCTCCGGCGTCCAGCGGCGATCGTGGGCTGGGATGCCCTGCTACTCGTCGTCTGGTGCGGTCAGAGAGCCAAGAGGCCTTCGGTCGCCGGATTTCGAGGAGCGCGTAGCGATCTGATGCGCCCACCGGTCCCGGATGACGCTCTCTTCGTCCTCTGGCGCGGGGACCGGCCCCAGACGGCTGGCAGGCGCCGGATCCCAGGAGCGCGTAGCGATCTGGCGCGTCCACCCATTTCGGATGACGGTCTCGTCGTCCTCTCGTGCGGGCAGCGGCCCCAGACGGACTGCGGACGCCGAGACGGGAGGAGCGCGTAGCGATCTGAGGCGTGGGGTGGCCCCGGAGGGCATTCCCGGCGGGCCGGATGGCTGGTCTGCCGGCCCCCGACGACCCCGGAGGGTCCCTGATCCGGCCGCATGTCCATGGAACATCCGTCCCGTTCCTTTGGGGGTTTCCCGGCAGTCTTCGTTTTTCCGGGGCGGGACGGCCTGTCAAGGGTGGCCGGAGGCCATCGCGGAGCGACGCGACGAAGGAGCGCCCTTGACAGGCCGGCCCGACGCGGAAGGACGATGAGACGGACGGGAAAGCCCCAACCCCTCCCTGAGACCGGTCAAGGGGGGTCCGCCCTTCGCCGGTGCCGCTCGGGCGGCCGGGCACCGCCCGGTGGGGTTCCGTGGACGCACGCCTCCCTACAGCCCCGACTCCCACGTCACCGTCGTGCCGCTCGATCCCGTTTCCGTGTGGCCGTCGTCCGAGACCGTGAGGCGGACTCGGGAGGGGGTGGCGTCGATCTCGACCTCGATCGCCGTGACTCCGCTGCGGCGGTGGGCCGCCGCCAGGGCGCTGCGGAGGGTGGCCAGGAGGGCGTCCGTCACGCGGTCCGGGAGGAGGGCGTCCACCGCGCCCGCGAAGTGGACCGACGGCTGGAAGCCCAGCAGGACCGCCGCCCCGCCGGTTTCGCGCAGGACCCGGCCCCGGAAGGTCGTCGGGGCGTCCGTGGGCGGCTGCTGGAGGGCGAAGATGGCCGTGCGGACCTCCTGGATGGTGGAGTCCAGCTCGTCCACGGCCCGGCTCAGCTCGTCGCCGACGTCCGCCGCGTCGCCGGACGGGGCGTTCGAGGAACGCCGCCGCGTGCTCTCCAGCATCATCTCCGTCGCGAACAGCCGCTGGACCACCAGGTCGTGCAGGTCGCGCGCGATGCGGTCGCGGTCCTCGTACACCGCGAGCTGTTCGCGGTCGTGCTGGGCGTCGGCCAGGACCAGCGCCAGCGCGGCCTGGGAGGCGAACTGGGAGGCCAGCAGCCGGTCCACGGCGTCGTACGGGCGGCCGCCCCTCGCCCTGGGCAGGGCGAGGGTGCCGATGAGCTGGCCGCCGCTCTGGAGCGGCAGCATCATGCTCGGACCGAAGCGTTTGCGCACGTGCGTGGTCATCCGGGGGTCGGTCGCCGAGTCCTCTATGAAGACGGGTTCGCCGCCCAGCAGTTGCACCAGCACCGGGGACCCCGGCGCGATGGTCGTGCCGACCAGGTCGCCGGGGTCCCCGTGGGTGGAGGCGGCCACGATCTCCATGCCGCCCTCCGGTGTCGGCTGGAGCACCACGCCGGCGGCTGCGTCCGCGAGCAGCCGGGCCCGTTCGGCGACGCACATCAGGGCGTCGGCCGCCGGCCGCCCCGCGAGGAGGGCGGTGGTCACGGCGGCCGCGCCCTCGATCCAGCGCTCCCGGCGGCGCGCGGTCTCGTACAGCCGGGCGTTGCCGATCGCTATCCCGGCCTGCGAGGCCAGGACCCGTATCAGCGCGAGGTCCTCGTCCGTGAAGGGGCCGCCGCCGTCCTTCTCGGTGAGGTAGAGGTTCCCGAAGACCTCGGTGTGGACCCGGATGGGCACGCCCAGGAAGCTGCGCATGGACGGGTGCCCGGGCGGGAAGCCGGCCGAGCGGGGGTCCTGGGTGAGGTCGTCCAGCAGCAGTGGCCTGGGGTCGGTGATCAGCGCACCGAGCACGCCGCTGCGGCCGTCGGGCAGGCGGGGGATCGCGGCGCGTTCGGCCTCGCTCATCCCGGCAGTGAACAGCCGGGTCAGCCGGCCGCGTTCGGGGTCGACCACCCCGAGCGCGCCGTACCGTGCTCCGCACAGGTCGGTGGCGGAGTCCACGACGTGCTGGAGGGTGGCCTGGAGTTCCAGCTCCGAGCCGACGCTGAGGACGGCGTCCAGCAGCACCGGCAGGCTGGACGGAGCCTCCCCGCCCCCGACGGGCCCGCCCGACTCCTGCGCCGGACCGGGCTCGTACCGGGGTCCGGGCCCCGGTCCCTCGTCGGCAGGCTTCCGCGTCATTCGGCCAGGGGGTTGAGGACCATCGGGGCGATCTTCCCTTCGAGCATCGCGCCGAGACCCAGTACGGCGCACACGTCCGGCCGCTCCGCGATGGCCACGGGCATTCCGGTCGAATCCCTCAGCATCTGGTCCAGCCCCGGCAGCAGGGCGCTGCCGCCCACCATCATGATCCCCCGGTCCGTCAGGTCCGCGACCAGGTCGGGCGGACAGTCGCGCAGTACCTTGCCGATGCCGTCGAGGACGGCCGTCAGCGGGGTGTGGATGGCGTCGCGCACGGCGGCCGTGTCCACGTGGACGGAGCGGGCCAGGCCGGTGGCCACGTCGCGGCCGTGGATCAGGGTGGAGGCGGGGCCGTCCGGGGTGATGCCGTTGCCGTGCAGGGCCAGCTGGAGGGGGCGGACGGCCTGGCTCGGCAGCATCAGCTCGTGGGCGTGGCGCAGGTGCTGGACGACGGCGTGGTCGATGGCCTCGCCGCCGACGGGGATCCGCTCGGCGGTGACGATCGAGCCTAGGGAGAGTACCGCCACCTGGGTGGCGGCCGCCCCGCACACCATGATCATCGTCGCGGTCGGCTGCTCCACGGGCAGGCCGCAGCCGACGGCCGCCGCGATCAGGGTGTCGACCAGTTCGACGCGCCGCGCGCCCAGCCCGACCATCGTCTCGACGGCGGCGCGCTGGGCCAGCGGGTCGGCGTCGTGGGGGGTGCAGCAGGCGGCGCGCAGCCGGGGCTTGCGGCGCAGGGCGCGGCGCAGCTTCTCGCCGAGGAGGTGACGCAGCATCCGCTGGGCCATCTCGATGTCGACGACGGTGCCGCCGGAGACGGGGCGGACGACGCGGATGTAGTCGGGCGTGCGGCCCGTCATCCGTTCGGCGAAGGTGCCGACGGCGATGAGGGCTCCGGTGCGGGTGTTGACCGCGGCGACGCTGGGCTCGTCGACGACGAGTCCGGCGCCCTTGACGTAGACGCGGGTCCTCGCGGCTCCCAGGTCGACGGCGACGTGGCAGCGGCGCAACTGCTCAAGACTGACGGTCACGGCAGGTCCTCCCGAGAGCGCTGGTGCAGAAGGGACCGACGGACGCCGGTCGCAATTCATATCTTCTCGGGTAAATCGGTCATATCGCCCGCTGGAATGCTCCGGCTGGGGCGTGGCGCACGGGGCGGACGTGCTGCACGGGGGTGGATTTCTGTACCGACAGGCAGCACCATGCGCGCACCATCCGCGCTACCCGTGCGTAACAAGGTAAAGGGGTCCCGATGCTGACGTCCCGCCAGAAACTCCTGACGCTCCTGACCCTCTGCTTAGCCCTTCTCGCACCCGTCCCGGCCCACGCCGCGGCCGCCGGGACCGCCGCCCGCAATCCGGTGGTCTTCGTCCACGGTTACAACGCCGACCCCGGCGTCTGGGGTTCCCTGCGCGAGGACCTGCGGGCCGACGGGTACGCGGACTCCGAGCTGTTCTCCTTCGGCTACGACACCCACCAGTCCGTCAACGAGGTCCTCGCGGGCCGCCTCGCCGCCTACGTCGACGAGGTCCGCCGCCGGACCGGAGCCGCCCGGGTGGACGTCGTGGGCCACTCCTTCGGCTCGCTCGTCAGCCGCTGGTACGTCAAGTACGGCGGCGGAACGGCGGCCGTGGACCACTGGGTCTCCCTGGCCGGCCCCAACCACGGCACCTCCACCGCCTGGGCCTGCGCCCTCTGGGACCAGGCCTGCCGCGACATGACCCCGGGTTCCTACGTGGTGAAGAACCTCGCCTCCGGCGACGAGACCCCCGGCCCGGTGAAGTACGCGACCTTCTGGTCGGACTGCGACGAGGTGGTCAACCCCGACAGCAGCGTCCCGCTCACCGGAGCCCTGAACACCCCGGTCGGCTGCCTCAAGCACAACGACCTGCTCGGCGACGACGCCACCTCGGCCGGGGTCCGCGCCTTCCTGCGCTCCTGACCCGGCCCGCTTCTAGACCCCCGCTTCCCCCGCCGGCTGCACCCGCTGGAGCAGCCCGTACGTGAACTCCGCCACCAGGGCCCGCCCCGACGCGGTGAACGCCAGCCGCCAGCGCGTCGGCGCGGTGCCCTCCATCGGCCGGGCCGGCGCGAAGGCCCGGGCCACCTCGTCCACCGTCGCCGACCAGGGCAGCAGGTCCGCTTCCGCCTCCAGCACGGGTCCCCGCGCGCCCGGGGCCCGCACCAGCCACTCGTTCCACACCGCCCCGTCCGGCCCGGCCAGCACCTCGAAGCGCAGCTCCGGCCAGAGCGGCACCGGCCACAGCAGCGCCTCGCACTCCAGGTCCCCGATCCGGCGGGACTCCGCCGACTCCGGCGGGCCCAGCACCGACCGGTAGCGGGCCAGCGCCCCGCGCGACCGGGGAGAGCGGACCATCGCCTGCCAGCGCCGGTTGGCCTCCCGCTGCTCGGCGAGGGTGGCGCCCAGCCGCAGCCGGGCCGCCTCCGCGAGGCCGGGCTGGAAGTCCGCCATCCTGCGCAGCAGCACCAGCTGGAAGGCGCCCGGCCCGAAGGCTCCAGGGCGGCCCGGATTCGGGGTCGCGGTCATGGAGCCACGATTCCACACAGGATCCTCACGCTCCCGGAATACTTATGTTGCCGGGGACCGCATAGCCTGCGGGCCCCATGAACTACTTCTGCCCCGCCTGTCAGAGGCACCTCAACGGCGCGCTCGCGTGCGCAGGGTGCGGAACCCCGGCCGAGCACCTGGTGGCCGCAGCGCCCGGGGCGCCCGGCCCGGGGCCGGCGCCGCAGCCCGCGCTGGCCGAGGTGTTCGCGGACTCGCTCGTCGTCCTGACCGCCCCCCACGAGGGCCGCGCCGGAACGCGCAAGCGCGCGGCCTCCCGCCGCAGACGCGGGCGGACCGCCCTGGCCGTCGGTCTGGGACTGGTGCTCGCGACCGGGGGCTCGATCGCCGTGGCCCGGATGGCGGGCGACGACGAGGGCGTGAGCCGGGCCGACCGGGTGGAGCTCACCGACAGCGGGCCCAAGCAGCCCGACGCCCTGCCGAGCGAGGTGCCCGCCGCGCCCTCCGCCCTGCCGAAGGCGCCGGTGGGTGCGCCGAAGACGGCTCGGCCCAGCGAGAGCCCGAGCGGCTCCCCGTCGGGGCCGAGCTTGAGCGCCTCCGCCCCGACGGGGACCCCCTCGCAGAAAGGTTCCGGCGGAGCGGGACCCGTAAAGACGACGACACCGGGGCAGCCCGCGCCCGGAACCACCGGCACGGCGAAGCCCGCCCCGACGAAGACCAAGGGGGGCACGCCGAAGCCCGAGCCGACGAAGACCTGCGTGTTCTGGATCTTCGGCTGCTCGGAGGGCTGAGCCGGGCCCGCGGGCGGGGGCCGGTCAGCCCAGCATGCGCCTGAGCAGGTCCCGCAGGGCCGTGCGCTCCTCCGACGTGAGCCCGGCCAGCGGTTCGCGCGCGAAGTCCAGGGACTCGCGCAGCCGCTCCGCCGTCTCGGCGCCCTCCTCGGTGGGGGCGGCCAGTTTCACCCGGCGGTCGGCCGGGTCCGGGCGGCGTTCGACCAGGCCGCGGGTCTCCAGCCGGTCGATGATGCCGGTGACGTTGGACGGCTCGCAGCGCAGCTTCTGCGCGATGCGGCGCATGGGCAGCGGCTCCAGCGACAGCAGCGTCAGGACCTTGGCCTGGGCGCCGGTGAGCTGGTGGCGGGCGGCCGCCTCCTCGTACTCCATGTGGTAGCGGGCCACGACGTCGCCGATGAGCTCGACGACCTCGACGGTCACTGGGTCTGCGCGACGACTGGGCATGGGACCAGCGTACCCATTTGCTTGACAACATGAAATATCCAGGAGCATGGTTGTTTCAGGTCGTGAAGCATTCGTCTTCCCTCCCTCTTCCCTACCTCTTCCTGGAGCCCCTCATGTCTCAGATCCCCGCCGTCAGCCGCGAGTGGCACCTGGTCCGCCGTCCGCAGGGCTGGCCCGTGGCCGAGGACTTCGCCCTCCGTGAGGTGCCCGTCTCCGCCGAGCCCGCCGCCGGCCGGATCCTGGTCCGCAACCTCCACATGTCCGTGGACCCGTACATGCGCGGCCGGATGAACGACACCAAGTCCTACGTCCCGCCCTTCCAGCTCGACGAGCCGATGCAGGGCGGCGCGGTCGGCGAGGTCGTGGCCTCCAACGCCGAGGGCTTCGAGGTCGGCGACCACGTCCTGCACATGCTGGGCTGGCGCGAGTACGCCGACCTCGACGCGAAGCACGTCACCAAGGTCGACGCCTCCCTCGCCCCGCTCTCCGCCTACCTCGGCGTGCTCGGCATGCCGGGTCTGACCGCCTACGCGGGCCTCTTCGAGGTCGCCTCCTTCAAGGAGGGCGACTCCGTCTTCGTCTCCGGCGCGGCGGGCGCGGTCGGCAGCCTGGTCGGCCAGTTCGCGAAGATCAAGGGCGCCTCCCGGGTGATCGGCTCCGCCGGATCGGACGAGAAGGTGACGCTCCTCACGGAGAAGTACGGCTTCGACGCCGCCTTCAACTACAAGAACGGCCCCGTCGCCGAGCAGCTGAAGGAGGCCGCCCCCGAGGGCGTCGACGTCTACTTCGACAACGTCGGCGGCGACCACCTGGAGGCCGCCATCTCCGCCATGAACGTCCACGGCCGCGCCACCCTGTGCGGCGCCATCGCCGGCTACAACGACACCGAGCCCGCCCCCGGCCCGCGCAACCTCATGATGGTCATCGGCAAGCGCCTGCGCCTCCAGGGCATCCTGGTCGGGGACCACGCCGCGCTCCAGCCGCAGTTCGTCAAGGACGTCGCGGGCTGGCTGGCCTCCGGCGAGCTGCGCTACGACGAGACGGTCGTCGAGGGCGTGGAGAACGCGACCGACGCCTTCCTCGGAATGCTGCGGGGCGAGAACACCGGAAAGATGATCGTCACGTTCACCCGTTAGGCTCCCTCCATACCGTCGCGATCGTGGGCGCGAGTCGCGGCGACTATCTGGAGGATCCGTTTTCATGTCCATCACCCAGTCCGACGTCGCGTACACGGCCGTCGCCACCGCCGAGAACGGCCGTGACGGCCGCGTCGCCACCAACGACGGCCGGCTCGACGTCGTCGTGAACCCGCCGAAGGAGCTCGGCGGCAGCGGCGCCGGCACCAACCCGGAGCAGCTGTTCGCCGCCGGCTACAGCGCCTGCTTCCAGGGCGCCCTCAGCGTCGCGGCCCGCAACGAGAACGTCGACGTCACCGGCTCCACCGTGACCGCCGAGGTCGGCATCGGCAAGAACGACGAGGGCTTCGGCATCATCGTCAAGCTGACCGCCTCGATCCCGAACGTGGACGCCGCCGTCGCGAAGGACCTGGTCGAGAAGGCCGACCAGATCTGCCCGTACTCCAAGGCGACCCGCGGCAACATCACGGTCGAGCTGAACGTCGCCTGACGCCGTCCGACGCAGCTCCACGCAGGCCGCACCCCCTCAGGGGGTGCGGCCTGCGCCGTAGACTGGCCGCATGCGTGATCTTGCGGGGGGCTTCCGGTACCTGATGGCCGGACAGAGATGGGTGTTCGGCAACGGCCGCTGGCTGGGCTTCGGCCTGCTGCCGGGCCTGGTCTCGCTGGTGCTCTACGGCGCCGCGCTGACCGGCCTCTTCTTCGGGGCCGACGACTTCACCGCCTGGGCGACGCCGTTCGCCTCGGACTGGTCCGAGCCCTGGCTCGACCTCTTCCGCGGGTTCCTGACCGCCGTGGTGATCTCCCTCGGGCTCTTCCTGTCGGTCATCACCTTCACCGCCGTGACCCTGCTGGTCGGCCAGCCCTTCTACGAGTCCCTCTCGGAGCAGGTGGACCGCACCGAAGGCGGTGAGGTCCCGGAGTCGGGTCGCTCCTTCTGGGAGGACCTGTGGATCTCCGCCCGGGACAGCCTGAGGCTGCTGGTGCGGGTGATGCTCTACGGGATCCTGCTGTTCGCCCTCGGGTTCATCCCGGTGATCGGGCAGACGGTGATCCCGGCGATCGGCTTCTGCGTTTCCGGCTTCTTCCTGACCCAGGAGCTCACCTCCGTCGCCCTCCAGCGGCGCCGGGTGGACCTGGACGAGCAGCTCGTCCTGCTCCGCGGGCGGCGTGCGACGGCCCTGGGCTTCGGGGTGCCGCTGGTGCTGCTGTTCCTGGTCCCCTTCGTCGCGGTGTTCCTGATGCCGGGCGCGGTGGCGGGGGCGACCCTGCTGGCGCGGGAGCTGGTGGGGGCCGACGCCGAGACCCCCGAGGGTGGCGCCGGGGACGAGGCCGGGCGGGACGACGCCCAGGCCCAGGCGGGCCCGTACGGTGCGGCCGGTCCTTACGGCGGCTCCGCGCAGCCCCACGGCCAGGGCTACGCCCAGGGTTACGGCCAAGCGCCGGGGCAGGGGTACCCGCCCGCCCCCGGTCAGGGCTACGGCGGCCAGGGCCACGCCGCCCCGGCTCCCGGGCAGGGCTACGGACAGCACGCGCCGGTCCAGGCTCCGGCCTACGACCGGCCCCCGGCCCCCGGCCAGGGCTATGGCGGTCAGGCTCACGGCGGCCCGGGCTATGGCGGTCAGGTTCACGGCGGCCAGGGCTATGGCGGTCAGGTTCACGGCGGTCCGGGCTACGGAGGCCAGGGCTACGGCGGCCAGGGCCAGGCGCCGGGTCAGGCGCAGCCCGCGGCCCCCGGCTACGGGCAGGCGCCGGGGCAGCACCACCCGGACCCGCGCTCGTACTCCTGACGCCGCGCCGCGGGGGCCTCAGCGGCCGGGGCCGCGCCGCAGCAGGGTGATCGCCCCCACCGTGTCCTCGCCCGCGTGGGCGACCGGGTCGGCGTCCAGGCGCTCCCGCATCAGGTCCAGGTACGGCTCGATCAGCTCGGCGCCGACCCCCTGGTCGGCGGCGGTGCGCAGCAGCGTGCCGCTCGCCGCGACCTGCATGGCCAGGTTGGACACCACCCCGGTGGTGAAGTCCCGGGAGGTCAGCCGCTCGGCGGCGTTCCCGACGAAGAACCCCATCGCGCCCAGCCACTCCGACAGCAGCGGGGCCAGGTCCTTCGGCGCGATGTCCTCGCCCTCGATCAGGGCGTAGGCGTGCGAGATCCCGGCGAACAGCCCGTACATCGCGCTCAGCAGCGCCACGTCGTGCAGGGCCGCGTGGCCCGGGTCCTCGCCGACGTAGCGGGCGCCGGCCGGGACCTGCAGGGTGGCCCGGTGGGTGTCGAAGAGGGCGCGGGAGCCGCTGTAGAAGACGTACCCGCCGGACTCCGGGACGCCGATCATCGACGGGGTGGCCATGATCCCGGCGTCCACGAAGCGGGCGCCGCGCTCCTCGGCCCAGGCGGCGCGGGCCCGGCCCTCGGCGGGGGTGCCGGTGGTGAGGTTGACCAGGTCCTTGCCGGTCAGGTCGGCCCCGTCCAGCACGGAGCCGATGCCGGCGTCGTCCAGCAGGCAGAGCACGATCAGGGTGTTGGCGGAGACGGCCGCGGCGGGGCTCGCGGCGACGGACGCGCCCTCGGCTGCCAGGGCCCGCGCCTTGGCGGGGGTGCGGTTCCAGACGGTCAGGGGGTGCCCGGCGGAGAGCCAGGTGCGGGCCAGGGCGGTGCCCATGTCGCCGAGGCCGAGCAGGGTGAGCGGGCGGGGTGCGGTGTCGTTGTCGGTCATGCCGTTTAGCCTGGTGGCAGGGTGAAAAGGCCTCAAGTACGCACCTCGGAGTGGGTGGTTACCCCGAGGTGAGCGAGCAGGTGGGAGGGGTGGGGGATGGCGCTGACACGGAGGCCGGGCGCGGACCACTGCGGGATCGCGGCCGCGATGGCGGTGATCGACGGCAAGTGGAAGGTCTCGATCCTGTGGGAGCTGGAGCAGTGCCCGGGCCGCCGGTTCGGGGAGCTGCGCCGACTGGTCCCCGGCGTCTCGGAGAAGGTCCTCGCGGCGCAGCTGCGTGAGCTGGAGTCGGACGGCATAGTCCACCGTGAGGTCTTCGACGAGGTCCCGCCGCGCGTGGAGTACTCCCTGACCCCGCTCGGCGAGGAGCTGAACGTGGCCCTGGAGTCCCTGGGGCAGTGGGGCGCGAAGCACTTCCTGCCCGACTCTGCCCGGACGGTCTAGAGCCCCGGCGGGAGGGGGACGTCCGCCGTGATCACCGTGGGGGTCAGGGCGTCCGCCTCGGCGAGGAGGGTGCCGTCCGGGGACCAGACCGCCGCGCCGCCGCAGCCGGTCCAGGGGCCCGCCGGGCCGACGTGGTTGGCGAGGACCACGTACAGGCCGTGTTCCTTCGCCATGCCCGGGTAGACGGTGGCGCGTTCGGTGATGCCGTCGCCGGTGCCGTAGAGGGAGCTCGCGAGGTGGACGCGGCAGCCGTCGGCCGCGCCCCGGGCGGGCAGGTCGGGGAAGTGGTTGTCGAAGCAGACGCCCAGGGAGAAGCGGAGGCCGCCGAGTTCGAAGCGGCCGTCCGTGGTGCCGGGGGTGAAGGCGCCCTGCTCGTGCTGGTAGAGGTGCTGTTTGGCGTACGTGGTGAGGTGCGCGCCGTCGGCGTCGTAGACCAGGGTCGCGAGGGCCGGCAGCGGGTCCCGCGTGCGCAGGGCGGCGTTGACGGCGACCGCGACGCCGGCCGAGCGCAGCCCGTCCAGGCGGGGGTCGTCGGGACCGGACAGCCACAGGGCGGGGTCCTCGGCGAGTGCCTCCATCTCGTAGCCGGTGAGCGTCAGTTCCGGGAAGACCACGAGCTCGGCGCCCTCCCTGCGGGCCCGTGCGGCGAGGGCGGTGGCGTGGGCGGCGTTCGCCGTGACGTCGGCGGGTACGCAGGTCAGCTGCGCGGCGGCGATCTTCATGGGACTCAGGATGTCAGGGAGGCGGAGGGGGACGGAGCGCCGGGCAGTTGCCCGCGGCGGCGTACGAAGGCGGCCTCCACCAGGTTGAGCCCGGTCACCACCCCGGTCAGCAGGGCGAGCGCGGCCAGCGAGGGCAGCAGGACGGCCGCGGGCAGCAGGAGCAGGACGATCCCGGCGGCCGTCAGCCTCGTCACCGACCAGGAGCGGAACAGGTGCCAGCGGGTGTACCCGAAGGTGGCCAGGAAGAGGGCGCAGCCCCCGTAGAGGAGGGCGGCCACGCCGAGGGGCAGCCGGGTGCCGGGGCGGGCGACGGCCTCGGCCATGCCGACGGCGACGGCGATGACCGAGGCGATCAGCGAGAGGTGCCCGTACGAGAGGACCTGCCGGGCCACGTCCGCCCGTACGGCGGCGGTCTCCAGGCCGTGCCGGACGGCGTCGGCGGCGAGGTGGAAGTACACCCACCACAGGCCGCAGACCAGGGCGAAGGCCACGGCGACGGCGGCCAGCGCGCCGGCGTCCAGGCCGGGGGCGGAGGCCACCGGGGCGCCGACGGCCACGATCGACTCGCCCAGCGCGATCATCACGAACAGTCCGAAGCGTTCGGCGAGATGGCCCGAGTCGAAGCTGAGCCGGACCATGTTGCGGCGGGTCAGGCGGGGTGCGGCCAGGTCCACGGCGGCGGCCAGCGCCCACAGCCCGAGGCGGGCCCTTCCGTCGGTGAAGGAGCCGGCCAGCAGCAGCGGGCCGCTGACCAGCACCGACAGGGTCACCGGGGTGAGCCGCAGGCGGCGGGTGCGGCCGTGTGCGAGGGCGGCGAGCACGAGGCGGGCGCAGAAGTAGGCGCCGGCCAGGAGGGGGCCGCGGTCGCCGAAGGCGCCGGGCAGGGCCAGGGCCATCAGCAGGCCGCACAGTCCGGCGGCGAAGAGGCCGAGCCGTTCCAGGGGCCGGTCGGCGTCATGGGTGTTGGAGTGGACGGTGTTGCCCACCCACACCCAGTAGACGGGTATGAAGACGATCAGGGCCCGGCCGGTGCCGGCCCAGCCGTGGTCGTGATGGAGGAGTGCCGAGACCTGGGTCACGGCGAACACCAGCACCAGGTCGAAGAACAGCTCCGACCACGCGACCTTCTTCTCCCGCTCTTCGGGCTCCATGTCGTGTCCCCCCGCTCGAAGTCCGGGGGAAAGGATGCCCGGTGGGGGCGGGCGGCTAAGCGCCGGGGCCCCGTAGCAGGGTGAGGAAGGAGCGGAACGCGGCGGGCATGTCCACCGATTCCGGGGCGAGCAGCCACTGGTACTGGAGGCCGTCCATGACCGCCGTCAGCAGCGGAGCGGCTTCTTCCGGGGTGAGGCCGGAGGGGAGGCGCGGGCCGAACTCGGCGCGCAGCAGGTCGGCCATCTCCCCCCGGACCTGCGCGTAGCGCTCGGTGAAGAAGGCGCGGGCCGGGTGGCCGTCGGTGACGCTCTCGCCGAGCAGGGCGGAGAAGGTCTGCACGATGCCGGGGCGCATGGCGTTGTACTCGACCAGGGAGGCCAGCAGGTCCAGGCGCCAGGTGCCGGCCGAGGCTCGGGAGCCGCCGCCGGTGTCCCAGCGGTCGCGCTCCTCCAGGACCGCGACCAGCAGGGCCTCCTTGGTCGGGAAGTAGTGCAGGAGGCCCTGCTGGGTCAGGCCCACGCGTTCGGCGACGGAGGCCAGGGAGGCGCCCCGGTAGCCGCGCTCGGCGATCACCTCGACCGCCGCGCGGACGATCTCGCCGCGGCGCTCCTCGCTCTTCGCCCTGACCATGGCCCCGCCACACCCCTCCCGATCGGACCTGCCCGCCAGTCGTACGACCGTACGCCATCCTTTCATCACGAAAAGATTACAAGACCTACCGTCTTACAAGGGAAGGGTCCACCATGGGCCCACCGCACCGCACCCACAGAGCGAGGAGGCACGGCCGTGACCGCTGCCGATCAGGTCCCCGACGAGCGCGCGAGCGAGCAGCTGCGGGAAGACGCCGTCGAGGCCGCCCTGGACAAGCTGGACCTCGACGCCAAGACCGGACTGCTGGCCGGTCAGGACATGTGGTCCCTGCCCGCCGTCCCGGAGATCGGGCTCGGCTCCCTGGTCATGTCCGACGGGCCCGTCGGCGTCCGCGGCGTGCGCTGGACCGCCGACGACCCCTCGGTCGCCCTGCCCTCCCCGACGGCCCTCGCCGCCTCCTGGGACCCGTCCCTGGCCCGCCGGGCCGGCCGGCTGCTGGCCCAGGAGGCCCGCCGCAAGGGCGTCCACGTCCTCCTCGCGCCCACCGTCAACCTGCACCGCTCCCCACTGGGCGGCCGCCACTTCGAGTGCTACTCCGAGGACCCGTACCTGACCGGCGCCATCGGCACCGGCTACGTCCAGGGCGTCCAGGACGGCGGGGTCGGCACCACCGTCAAGCACTTCACCGGAAACGACGCCGAAACGGAGCGGTTCACCGTCGACTGCGCCATCGCCCCGCGCCCGCTGCGCGAGCTGTACCTGGCGCCCTTCGAGGCCATCGTCAAGGGCGCCCGGCCCTGGGGCGTCATGACCGCCTACAACCGGGTCAACGGCATCACCATGACCGAGCACGCCCGGCTGGTGAACGGGGTGCTGCGCGGCGAGTGGGGCTTCGACGGCTGCAACGTCTCCGACTGGATGGCCGCCCGTTCCACCGCCGGCTGCCTCGACGGCGGCCTCGACGTGGCCATGCCCGGCCCGACGACCGTCTACGGCCCCGCCCTGGCCGCCGCCGTGCGCACCGGCAAGGCCGACGCGTCCGCCGTCGACGGGGCCGTGCGCAACGTCCTGCGCCTCGCCGCCCGCGCGGGCCTCCTGGAGGGCGCCCCCGCCGCCGTCGCCGCTCCGCCCGCGCCGCTCGACGGGCAGGCCCTGGCCCGCGAGCTGGCCGCCCGCGGGGCCGTCCTCGTACGCAACGAGGGCGGTGCCCTGCCGCTCGGCCGCGCCGCCGGCCGCACCGTCGCCCTGATCGGCGCCGCCGCCCGCGACGCCCGCGTCCTGGGCGGCGGCAGCGCCACCGTCTTCCCCGAACGGGTGGTCTCCCCGCTCGACGGGCTCACCGCCGCCCTGCCCGACGGCGCCCTGACCTATGCCGTCGGCGCCGACCCGAGCGAGGAGCCCGCCCCCGCCGGGCAGGGCTTCGAGCTGCGCGCCGTCTGCCGCGACGCCGCCGGGACGGTCCTCGGCGAGGGC
Organism: Streptomyces racemochromogenes; assembly: GCF_044129415.1. Lineage (GTDB taxonomy): Bacteria > Actinomycetota > Actinomycetes > Streptomycetales > Streptomycetaceae > Streptomyces > Streptomyces racemochromogenes_A. The sequence continues at coordinate 42,642 of NZ_JBBDHD010000018.1, read as the reverse complement.
CGTCTGCCGTCCGGCCAGGTCCAGTGGATCGGCGACGACCTCCCCGAGGGGGTCACGTACGAGACGATGGCCGGTATCGAGGTCACCGGGACGTTCGTGCCGCGCGAGAGCGGCGAGCACGTCTTCGGCACCCGCGGGCTCGGCGCCTTCCGCCTCTCGGTCGGCGGCCGCACCCGCTGGGAGGGCGTCCAGGAGAGGGGCGACGAGGCCGACCCCTTCGAGGCGTTCTTCGGCGCCCCCAGCGAGCGGGCGACGGTGACCCTGGCCGCCGGGGAGCCCGTCGAGGTCTCGCTGGCCTACCAGGTGCCCGACATGAGTGCGATGCCGCTCAAGGCGGTCATGTTCTCCCTGCTGCACCTCGGGCCGCGCCGCGACCCCGACGAACTGATCGCCGAGGCCGTGCGGGCCGCCCGCGCCGCCGACACCGCCGTCGTGGTCGTCGCCACCACCGAGCGGGTGGAGTCCGAGGGCTTCGACCGCGGCGACCTCCGGCTGCCGGGCCGTCAGGACGACCTGGTGCGCGCCGTCGCCGCCGCCAACCCGAACACCGTGGTCGTCGTCAACGCGGGCTCCCCCGTGGAACTCCCCTGGCGGGAGGACGTCGCCGCCGTCCTGCTGACCTGGTTCCCGGGGCAGGAGGGCGGGGCCGCGCTGGCCGACGTGCTCCTCGGTGACGCCGAACCCGGCGGCCGCCTGCCCACCACCTGGCCCGCCTCCCTCGCCGACGCGCCCGTCACCGAGGTCGTCCCCCGGGAGGGGCGCCTGGAGTACCGCGAGGGACTGCTGATCGGCTACCGCGCCTACGAGGCCCACGGCGTGACCCCGGCCTACCCCTTCGGGCACGGCCTCGGCTACACCGACTGGGCCTACGAGTCCCTGGAGGCCACCGCCGAGTCCGTCCGCGTCCGCCTCACCAACACGGGCACCCGGCCCGGCCGCGAGGTCGTCCAGGTCTACCTCGCCCCCGCCTCCGACCCCGTGGAGCGCCCGGCGAGCTGGCTGGCCGGCTTCGCGTCCGTCACCGCCGGGGCCGGGGAGGGCGTCGAGGTGGAAATCCCGCTGCCCGCCCGCGCCTTCGAGATCTGGGACGAGGAGGCGTACGGCTGGCGCCGGATCGGCGGCACCTACGAGGTCCGCGCGAGCCGCTCCCACGCCGACACCCGGCTCACGGCCACCCTCGACCTGTAGCCCGGCCCGGGCCCACGACACGCCGGGGCGGGGGACTGGCCGGAAATCACCCCCGCCCCGGCCTTCCGCGCACGCCCGCCCGGGCCCGGCGTCAACGCGGCGGCTGCGCCGCCGTCACCTGCCGGTGGGCCAGTTCCGCGAGCCGGGCCTGGCCGTCCCTGCCGGGGTGGAACCAGTCCCAGTGGCTCAGCTGCTCCGCCCCGAAGGGGTACTGGAAGACGGCCCCGCCGTCGTAGCGGCACAGCGCGTCCTTCGCGCAGACCTGGCGCAGCGCCTCGTTGTACTCGACCACGCGCGCCCGTACCTTCTCCCGCCGGGCCGTCGCCCCGGCGTCGGCGGACAGGGGATCGGCCAGCATGGACTGGCAGATCCCCAGCTTCCAGACCTGCCGCACCATCGGGCTGTCCTTGCCCTGCTCCCACAGCCGTTGGAGGTCCGGCACGGACGACACGTACACCTGCGAGGCGGGCGAGGCCGCCCGCAGCTCCTTCAACGCCTGTTCGAACTCCGCCCGGAAGTCGGCCACCGGGGTCATCGACGAAGCCGTGGGCCGGCAGGCGTCGTTCGAGCCCACCATCACCGTGACCAGGCCCGGTTTGTGCTGCGCCGCTTCGGCGACCTGCCCGGGCAGGTCCGCCATGCGCGCGCCCGTCACCGCGTGGTTCCAGCTCCGCGCGGGCACCTCCGCCTCGCCCAGCAGCCGGGCGGCCAGCGAGTTGACGGCGGGATCGCTGCCGGTGGCCCAGGAGACCTCCGGGCAGTCGGCCAGCACCGAACAGGCGTCGAAACCGCGGGTGATGGAGTCGCCGACGGCGGCCACCGAGGCCGGCGCCGGGTTCCACCGCGGCTTCGCCTGAGCCCCCCGCTCGCCTTCTTTCCCGGACGGCCCCGCGTCGTCACAGCCCGTGACCGCCGCCGCCAGTACGGCCACCGCCACGCCCGCGCCGGTGACGGTCCGGCGTACGCGGCGGCGCGCGGCGGTGGTGCGCATCGGGGGGTCCCTCCCTCGTCGCCCCACGTCCTTCCCGGGGCGTCCTGCTGAGTGAATGCTCGGTGTTTACGGGTTTCGGAGCGACCGTACGTCACACCATGACCCCTGGCGCACGGTAGCTTTTTCCCGTGGCGTTTCGGCCGCAGGTGCCGCTACGCAATGTCCATTATTTTCCGTTACATTACATCACGTCACATACTGTCCGTTTTCTGGAGTTTATTCCCGACCTCGTCCCACACTGGAGGTCCCGGTGACGACACGTGGAGTTCTGTACGTGCATTCCGCACCGCGCGCGCTCTGCCCGCACGTGGAATGGGCTGTTGCGGGCGTGCTCGGGGTGCGGGTGAACCTCGACTGGATCAGGCAGCCCGCCTCCCCCGGCACCTGGAGAGCCGAGTTCTCCTGGCAGGCCGAGGCCGGCACCGCCTCGAAACTCGCCTCCGCCCTGCGCGGCTGGCACCTGCTCCGCTTCGAGGTGACCGCCGAACCCTGCCCGACCGCCGAGGGCGAGCGCTACAGCTCCACCCCCGAACTCGGCATCTTCCACGCCGTCACCGGCATGCACGGCGACATCCTGATCCCCGAGGACCGGCTGCGCGCCGCCCTGGCCCGCTCCGCGCGCGGCGAGACCGAGCTGGAGGCGGAGATCGCCAAGCTGCTCGGCAAGCCCTGGGACGACGAGCTGGAGCCCTTCCGCTACGCCGGCGAGGGGGCCCCGGTCCGCTGGCTCCACCAGGTGGTCTAGCCGCCCGGTACGACGAAGGCCCACCCGGCGTCCGGGTGGGCCTTCGTCGTACCGGTTACGGCTGCGGGCGCACTACACGGTGCGGAACGCCAGGGAGACGTTGTGGCCGCCGAAGCCGAAGGAGTTGTTGATCGCGGCGATCGGGCCGTCGACGGGCAGCTTGCGGGCCTCGCCGCGCACGATGTCCGCGTCGATCTCGTCGTCCAGGTCGTCGATGTTGATCGTCGGCGGAGCGATCCGGTGGTACAGCGCCAGGACGGTCGCCACCGTCTCGATGCCGCCCGCGCCGCCCAGCAGGTGACCGGTCATCGACTTGGTCGCGGAGATGGCGACGTGGTCGAGGTCGTCGCCGAGGACCTTGCGCAGGGCCTTCAGCTCGGCCGTGTCACCCTGCGGGGTGGACGTGGCGTGCGCGTTGACGTGGACGAGCTCGGACGGGTCCAGGTCCGTGTTGTCGAGCAGGTTCTGCACGGCGGCCGCGACACCGCGGCCCGTCGGCTCCGGCTGCGCGATGTGGTGGCTGTCCGCGGACAGGCCCTGGCCGAGCACCTCGCAGTAGACGCGGGCGCCGCGCCGGGCGGCGTGCTCGGCGGACTCCAGGACCACGACGCCGGCGCCCTCGCCGAGGACGAAGCCGTCGCGGGCCTTGTCGTACGGGCGGGAGGCCGTGGTCGGGCTCTCGTTGTTCTTGGACATCGCCATCATGTTGGCGAACGCCGCGATCGGCAGCGGGTGGATGGCCGCCTCGGTGCCGCCGGCGACGACCACGTCGGCACGGCCGGTGCGGATCATCTCGACGGCGTAGCCGATGGCCTCGGCGCCGGACGCGCACGCGCTGACGGGGGTGTGGACACCGGCGCGGGCGTTGACTTCCAGGCCGACGTTGGCCGAGGGGCCGTTCGGCATGAGCATGGGGACGGTGTGCGGGGAGACCCGGCGCACGCCCTTTTCCTTCAGTACGTCGTACTGGTCGAGCAGGGTGGTGACGCCGCCGATACCGGAGGCGATCACGGTGCCCAGACGCTCGGGGACGATCGTCTCGTCCTCGCCCGCCGGAGCGGTGTAACCCGCGTCGGCCCAGGCCTCACGGGCCGCGATGAGGGCGAACTGCGCGGAGCGGTCGAGCTTGCGGGCCAGCGGGCGGGGCAGTACCTCGCTCGGGTCCACTGCGGCCTGGGCGGCGATGCGGACCGGCAGTTCGGCGAAGCGCTCGCCCTCCAGGGGCGAGACGCCGGACCGGCCGGCGAGCAGACCTTCCCAGGTCGAAGCGCTGTCGCCACCCAGCGGAGTGGTTGCGCCGATACCGGTGACGACCACGGTGCGATTGGTCGGGCTCACAGGAATTCTTTCTCCACGTCTCAGGGGGTGCTGAATTGTCACGGCGCCACCGCGGGGTGGCGACAAACGCTCGTCAGGCTCAGGCGTCCTGGTGCTTCAGGATGTAGGCGGCGGCGTCGCCGACCGTCTTGAGGTTCTTGACGTCCTCGTCGGGGATCTTGACGTCGAAGCGCTCCTCGGCGGCGACGACGACCTCGACCATGGACAGCGAGTCGACGTCCAGGTCGTCGGTGAAGGACTTGTCGATCTCGACGTCCTCGACCGGGATGCCCGCGATCTCGTTGACGATCTCCGCGAGACCCTCGACGATTTCTTCCTGCGTGGCGGCCATGTGGCGCTCCTTCTGTAGCTAGCTAGCTGGTGGTTCAGGTCCGGGAAGTGATCCGGGCCCTAGGGGAGGGTAACGACCGTGGCGGCGTAGACGAGCCCCGCCCCGAAGCCGATGACGAGCGCGGTGTCGCCGCTCTTCGCCGCTCCGGTCGCCAGGAGCCGCTCCATGGCGAGCGGGATCGAGGCGGCCGACGTGTTGCCGGTGGTTTCCACGTCACGGGCGACCGTGACGTGCTCCGGCAGCTTGAGAGTCTTCACCATCGAGTCGATGATCCGCATGTTGGCCTGGTGCGGGATGAAGACGTCCAGGTCCTCGGCGGTGATCCCGGCGGCGTCGAGCGCCTGCTGGGCCACCTTCGCCATCTCGAAGACGGCCCAGCGGAAGACCGCCTGACCCTCCTGGGTGATGGCCGGGAACTTCTGGGCGGTGTCCGTGCTGCGGAACTCGTCCCACGGGACGGTCTGCTTGATGGTCTCGGACTTGTCGCCCTCCGAACCCCACACCGTGGGGCCGATGGCCGGTTCGGCCGAGGGGCCGACGACCACGGCTCCGGCGCCGTCGCCGAACAGGAAGGCCGTCGCCCGGTCCTCCAGGTCCGTCAGGTCCGACAGCCGCTCGACCCCGATGACGAGGACGTACTCGGCGGAACCCTCCACCACCATGCCCTTGGCGAGGGTCAGGCCGTAGCCGAAGCCGGCACAGCCCGCGGAGATGTCGAAGGCGGCGGGCTTGCCCGCGCCGATCCGGTGCGCGATCTCGGTCGCGACGGCCGGGGTCTGCTTGAAGTGCGAGACCGTCGAGACGATCACGGCACCGATCTGCTCGGGGGAGATCCCGGCGTCGGCGAGCGCCTTGCCGGAGGCCTCCACCGACATCGCGGCGACGGTCTCCTGGGGCGAGGCCCAGTGCCGGGAGGCGATCCCGGAGCGGGAGCGGATCCACTCGTCGGAGGAGTCGATCGTTTCGAGGATGACCTCGTTGGGCACCACGCGGGTCGGGCGGTAGCCGCCGACACCGAGGATGCGGGCGTACGGGGAGCCCTTGGCCGGCTTGATCTTGGACATGCTGTGTGGGCTCCTACTCTCAGGCCGTCTGCTCGGCGATGAGCTTCGCGGCCTTGTCGAGGTCGTCCGGCGTCTTCAGCGCCACGTTCGGCACGCCCTTGAGCGCGCGCTTGGCCAGACCCGTCAGGGTGCCGCCGGGGCTCAGCTCGACGATCCCGGTGACGCCCAGCGTGGAGAAGGTCTCCATGCACAGGTCCCAGCGCACCGGGTTCGCGACCTGGCCGACCAGGCGGGCGACGACGTCGGCGCCCGACTCGACCACGAGACCGTCCCTGTTGGACACGTACTTCAGCGCCGGGTCCGCCGGGGCGAGGGCCTTCGCGGCCTCGGCCAGCGTGGCGACCGCGGGCGCCATGTGGTGCGTGTGGAAGGCGCCCGCGACCTTGAGGGCGACGACCTTCATCGAGCCCTCGGGCTTGTCCGCGACCAGGGCCTCGATCTGCTCGGCGGTGCCCGCGGCCACGATCTGGCCCGCGCCGTTGATGTTGGCCGGGGTCAGTCCGAGCTTCTCCAGGTGGGCGACGACCACGTCCTGGTCACCGCCCAGGACCGCGGCCATGCCCGTCCGGGTGACGGCAGCGGCGTCCGCCATCGCCAGCCCGCGGGTACGGACGAACGACAGCGCCTCGCCCTCGCCCAGCACACCGGCGTAGGCGGCCGCGGTGATCTCACCGACGCTGTGGCCGGCGACGGCACCGAAGGCCGTCGGGGCGCCCAGCGCGGAAGCGGACAGCAGGCCGGCCGCGACCAGCAGGGGCTGGGCCACCGCCGTGTCGCGGATCTCGTCCTCGTCGGCCTTGGTGCCGTAGTGGACGAGGTCCAGCCCGATGGCGTCGGACCACCCCGCGACGCGTTCGGCGGCGCCGGGGAGTTCGAGCCAGGGAGTCAGGAAGCCGGGCGTCTGAGCGCCTTGGCCGGGAGCGACGAGTACGAGCACCCTCACACTCTCTCTTGTGGGTGGTCTCCGCCGCCCGTGGGGACAGGGACGAAGAACCGTCGGGGTAATTGTTGATGTCCGACAAAAGTCTAGGGCTGCTGATCTCCGTCGGCCAGACGCCCGAGGATCAGGGCGATCCGCAGCGTGAACGCGGAACGGACATCGGAGGGTGACCATCCGGTGACGTCCGTCACACGTCGGAGCCGGTAGCGCACCGTGTTGGGGTGCACGAAGAGCATCCGGGCCGCCCCCTCCAGGCTGCTCGCCTGCTCCAGGTAGACGCTCAGCGTCTCCAGCAGTGCCGAGCCCGCCTCTTCCAGAGGTCTGTAGATCTCCTCCACCAGCTGCTCCCTCGCCGAGGGATCCGAGGCGATCGCGCGCTCGGGCAGGAGATCGTCCGCCAGAACCGGACGCGGCGCGTCCTGCCAGGCCGTGCAGGCCTTGAGACCGGCCGCGGCCGCCTGCGCGGACTTCGTCGCGTTCAGCAGGTCCGGGACCACCGGACCGGCCACCACCGGACCGGCGGCGAACGGGCCGATCAGCGACTTCGCCACCTGGATCGGGTTGTCGCTGCCGCCCGCGATCACCACCAGCCGGTCGCCCAGCACCCCGGTGAGCACCTGGAGCTTGTGGTGCCGGGCCGCGCGGCGGATCGCCTCGACCGTCAGCTCGCTGTCCCCCTCCGGGGCGGTGCCCAGGACCACGCACACGTGCTCCGGGGAGTTCCAGCCGAGCGCCGCGGCCCGCGACAGGGCGCCCTCGTCCGCCTCGCCCGACAGCACGGCGTTGACGACGAGCGACTCCAGCCGGGCGTCCCACGCCCCGCGCGCCTCGGCGGCCTGCGCGTACACCTGGGCCGTCGCGAAGGCGATCTCCCGGGCGTACACGAGCAGCGCCTCGCGCAGGATCGACTCGTCGCCGGGGGCCGCCACCTCGTCGATCGCGGCCTCCATGACCTCGATCGTCGTACGGACCATCTCGACGGTCTGGCGCAGGGTGATCGCCCGCGTCAGCTCCCGCGGCGCCGTGCCGAAGACGTCGGTGGAGATCGCCTGCGGGGTCTCCGGGTGCCGGAACCACTCCGTGAACGCGGCGATGCCGGCCTGGGCGACCAGGCCGATCCACGACCGGTTCTCCGGAGGCATCGCCCGGTACCACGGCAGGGCCTCGTCCATGCGCGCGATGGCGTTGGCGGCGAGCCGGCCGGAGGACTTCTCCAGCCGGCGCAGCGTCGCCGCGTGCGGATGCACCGGATGCGCGGGACGGGTCTCGGGGGAATGCTCACGTTCGGGTTGGGGCACGGGACAAGACTGCCTTATCGACGGCCGGGCGCGGACTCGGGTACCGGCCCCGCACCCCGGCAGGCGGCTACGGTGGCTCCCATGATCGATGTACGCCGCGCCGCGGACCGGTACGCGGGAGGGGATCCGGGCACCGGGATCACCACCCGGCACGCCTTCTCCTTCGGGTCCTTCTACGACCCGGACAACATCCGCTTCGGCCCGGTGCTCGCCTGCAACGAGGAGCTGCTCGCCCCCGGCTCCGGCTTCGACGAGCACCCGCACAGCCACACCGAGATCGTGACCTGGGTGGTGGAGGGCGAGCTCACCCACCGCGACAGCACCACCGGCCACACCGGCACCGTCCGGCCCGGGGACGTCCAGCGCCTCGGCTCCGGGAGCGGGGCCCGGCACGTGGAGCGCAACGACGGCGACCGGCCGCTGCGGTTCGTACAGACGTGGCTCGCCCCGCTGGCCGCGGGCGGCGACCCGACGTACGAGGTCGTACGGGGCCTCGCGGACGGTACCCCGTACGAGGTCCCGGCGGCCGGCGCGGTGCTGCACGTGCGGCGGCCCGGCGCGGGCGAGCGGGTCCCCGTACCGGACGCCGAGCGGGTCTACCTGCACGTGGTGCACGGGGACCTGCGCCTCGACGGGGCGGAGCTGGGCCCCGGGGACTCGGCGCGGATCACCGGCGAGAAGAACCTGGAGGTCACGGCCGGTTCCCCCGGCGAACTGCTGATCTGGGAACTGCCGGCCTAGCCGGCCCGGCGGGCGCGGAGTTCCGCGAGGACCGCGTCGGTGAAGGGGGTCCACGCCTCCACGGCCCAGGGGCCGAAGGCGCGGTCCGTCAGCGCGACGCAGGCGGCGCGCACGTCCGGGTCCACCCACAGGAAGGTGCCGGACTGGCCGAAGTGCCCGAAGGCGCGCGGGGAGGAGGTGAGCCCCGTCCAGTGCGGGGACTTGCCGTCGCGGATCTCCAGGCCGAGCCCCCAGTCGTTGGGCGACTGGTGCCCGTAGCCCGGCAGGACGCCCTTGAGGCCGGGGTGGACCACGGAGGTGGCCTCGGCGACGGTGCGTACGTCCAGCAGCCGGGGCGCCTGGAGTTCGGCGGCGAAGCGCACCAGGTCGGAGACGGTGGAGACGCCGTCCTTGGCGGGGGAGCCCTCCAGGCTGGAGGAGGCCATGCCCAGCGGTTCGAAGACGGCCTCGCGCAGATAGTCGGCGAAGGGGATCCCGGTGGCCTTCGCGAGGTGGTCGCCGAGCACCTCGAAACCGGCGTTGGAGTACAGCCGTCGCTGCCCGGGCGGGGCCGTCGCGCGGTGCTCGTCGAAGGCCAGGCCACTGGTGTGGGCCAGGAGGTGACGGACCGTCGAGCCCTCGGGGCCGGCCGGCTCGTCCAGCTCGACCGCCCCCTCCTCGTACGCGACGAGGACCGCGTACGCGGCGAGCGGCTTGGTGACCGAGGCCAGCGGGAAACGGCGGTCCACCGGCCCGTGGGAGCCGGCCAGGCTCCCGTCCGCGCGCACGACGGCCACCGCCGCGGTGGGCACCGGCCAGTTCTCCACGGCCCGCAGGCTCTCCAGGCTGTTGACGCCCTCCATGCTCTCCATGGCCCCGAGCCTACTTGCTTGGAGTGCACTCCAGGGTTCTAGCGTTGCGGTCATGAACCTGACGGAGGCGCGGTACACGATCAGCGAGGTCGAGGCGCGGACCGGTCTGACCCAGCACACGCTGCGCTGGTACGAGCGGATCGGCCTGATGCCGCACGTGGACCGCTCCCACTCCGGACAGCGGCGGTTCAGCGACAAGGACCTCGGATGGCTGGCCTTCGTGGGCAAGCTGCGCGCCACCGGCATGTCGGTGGCGGACATGGTCCGGTACGCCGAGCTCGTCCGCGAGGGGGACCACACGGTCGACGAGCGCCGCGCGCTGCTGGAGCGGACCCGCCGGGAGGTCCTGGCGCGGGTCGCCGAGCTGACGGACGCGCTCGACGTCCTGGACCGCAAGATCGAGATGTACGCGCAGAACACCGCGGACGCGGTGGGCGCGGGAACGGGGAAGGCACAGTCATGACGGAGCAGACCACCATCGCACGCGCCGAGCTGGGCAAGGGCGGCCCGGTCGTCGGGATCCAGGGCCTCGGCTGCATGGGCATGAGCGAGTTCTACGGGGACACCGACGAGGCGGCGGCCCGCGAGACCCTGGAGGCGGCGCTGGCCGCCGGGGTCACCCTCTTCGACACGGCGGACGTCTACGGGCGGGGCGCGAACGAGGAGTTCCTGGCGCCCTTCGTGGCCGCGCACCGGGACGAGATCACCCTGGCGACGAAGTTCGCCATCGAGCGCAGTGACGACCCGGCCTACCGGGGCGTCCGCAACGACCGCGCGTACGTCCGCCAGGCCGTCGAGGGCAGCCTGCGGCGGCTCGGCGTGGACGTCATCGACCTCTACTACATGCACCGGCGCGACCCGGCGGTGCCCTTCGCCGAGTCGGTGGGCGCGATGGCCGAGCTGGTGCAGGAGGGCAAGGTGCGCCACCTGGGCCTCAGCGAGGTCACCGGTCCCGAGCTGCGCGAGGCGCACGCGGTGCACCCGATCGCGGCCCTGCAGTCGGAGTGGTCGCTGTTCAGCCGGGACGTGGAGCGCAGCGCGGTGGGCGCGGCGGCGGAGCTGGGCGTGGCGTTCGTGCCGTACTCGCCCCTCGGGCGCGGGTTCCTGACGGGGGCCTTCGCGGACGCGGCGGCCGAGCTGCCGGCGGAGGACTTCCGGCGCAGCCAGCCGCGCTTCACGGGGGAGAACGCCAAGGCCAACGCGGCCCTGCTGGCGCCCGTCCGGGAGATCGCCGCCGCGCACGGGGTGACGCCGGCGCAGGTCGCGCTGGCGTGGGTGCAGCAGCGGGCGTCGGTGCACGGGCTGACGGTGGTGCCGATCCCGGGAACCCGCAAGCCGGGGCGCCTCGCGGAGAACACGGCCGCGACGCGGATCAGCCTCACGGCTGCCGAGCTGGCCCTGCTGGAGCCCCTCGCGTCCCGCGTGGCGGGTGCCCGCTACCCGGACATGACCTTCACGTCGGACGCCCGGGAGTCCTGACCCGCCGGGGGCGGCCGCCGCGCGGCGCGGGGAGAACCGCTCCGCGCAGCGGGGCCCGCGGCCCCCGGCCGGCTACGCCCCGGCCGTGAAGCGGGCGCGGAGGGTTTCGTACTCCGCGTCCGTCAGCAGGCCCGTGCTGTGCAGCTCGCTGAGGTGCCGCAGCCGCTCCCCGGACACCCGCGCCCGTGGCACGGACCCCACCGGCGCCCGCTCCCGCAGCGCGGCGAGCACGGCGGCCGCGAACGGCAGCGACTCGTGCGCCGCCCCGTAGCCGACGCCGAACAACGCCGCCGCGAGGTCGTGGTCGGGGGCCGGCCGGGTCTCGGCGGCGTCCCGCGGCAGCAGCCGCAGGTGGCCGCCCCCGGGGCGGTCCGGGGACACCCACTCCACCCCGGTCAGCGCGGCGAGCGCGAACCTCTGGTCCCCGGCCCGCCACTTCGCGCTGCTGGCGCCCGTGCGCGACCAGTGGAACGTCACGGCCGAGCCGTCGAACCCCACCCGCGCGTCGTACGCCTTGAGCGTCAGCGGCGGCTGGGGGACCGTCACGAGGAAGCGTTCCGCCGGAGCGGAGCCGCCGGTCCCCAGCCGCTCGCGCAGGGCCTCCGCGAAGTCCGCGGCCTGCTCCGCCCGGTCGCCGGGCAGCACGAGCCGGTACGGGTCGCAGGACTCCTTCAGCTGCCCGGCGGCAGCCTCCATCAGCGGATCGGCCCCGGGCCGGGGCACGGCGCGCAGCACCACCCCCTCCCGCCGCCCGACTCCGGCCGCGGCGGTACCCACCGACACCCCGGACAGCGCTTCGAGGGGGATCCGGCGCTCGCCCAGCGCGTGCCAGAGCCTTGGAGTCCGTATCCCCCGTGCGAAGCGGATGAGCACCGAGTCCGAGTCGGCGTCGAACTCCCAGACGGCATGATTTCCGGCCAGTACGTCACCCATGCGGCACATGGTAAAGGGACGCGCCCCCGCGCGTCCCCCTCGTCATCCCGCCCTGTTTTTTCGACTTGCTACGGGTCCGGGGTGGACCGGCCGTCGTCAGTGACCGTCCGTGCCGGAAATTCCGCCCCGGCACTCGTCGCCGCCGTTCGCGCACGCGACGGAACCGAAACCGCCGGTTCCGATCTTGGCGAAGTTCTCCAGCGAGGCCGTGCCTGGCTCGAAATAGCCGGTGTGGCTGTGGGCCCCGGCCGAGGAGAGCAGCCTGGCTCCGAATCCGGCCGAGACCGGGTCCGCCCCGTGCCCGACCCCGCCGACCTCCAGGTGCGGTACGTCGGCGATCCAGTCGCCCTCGGCCCGCGTGGCCCACACCCGGGCGGAGGTGCGCAGCTCGGCGGCGTTCCCCACGCGCATGCCGGGGCTGCCGGCCACCACCACGTCGGTCACCCGGTCCGGCAGGGCGTGCGCGGCGACCCCGCACACCACCGAGCCGTAGCTGTGGCAGAACAGGGCCACGCTCGCCCGGCCGGGCAGCGCCGCGGCCAGGGCCTCCAGCCGTGCGGCGCCCTGCACGGCGAGCCGGCCGGTGGCGGCGTCCACCCCGACGCCGTCGGGGGCGACGTAGCCGGCCCAGGCGATGACGGCCGTACGGGCCGCGGGCGCGGCCGAGAGTTCGGCGTCATAGAGGGACTGCGCCATGCCGGCGGGGGCGGTCAGCCGGCGCTGGCTGCGTTCGAAGGTGAGGGCGTCGGTGTCCACGCCGGGCACGATCACCGAGACCCGGCGGGCCGCGTCGAGGTCGCCGAAGACCTCGGCGACCAGGCCGTCGCCGCTGGGGTCGAAGAGGAGGATCTGCCGGCCGGCCTCGGCGAGGGACTCGAACCGGTGGGCGCGGCGTATGGCGTTCGCGCGGTCGGCCGGGGTGAGGGCGACGTCCTTGCCCCGGGTCTCCTCCAGCCGCGCGGTCTGGGCGAGCGCGTTGTGGTTGGCCCGGTAGCGGGTCGCGGCGGGGGCGCCGTCGAGGTTGCCGACCACCAGCGGGTAGCCGTCGGCGAGACGGGCCCGCTGGGTGGCGTCGAGGCCGGCGAAGAAGCGGGCCACCGTCCGCACGGGGGCGTCGGCGGCGGGCACCGGACGGCCGTCGACCCGCGCCGTGGCCCACGCGGCGAGCGCGGCGGCGCGCGCCGGAACCGCGGTCTCCGGGCGGTGCACGGCCGTCCAGCCGGTCGTCGCCAGCATCAGGAAGACCACGCCGAGCGCGAGCAGCATGCGCAGGACGGCCGGGGGCGCGGGGGCGTCGGCGATGGGGTGGGCGGGGCGGCCGGGCAGGTTCACTGGAGCCAGACTAGGAGACCTCCGGAGCCAGTGGTATCAGGGGTGACGGGTCTCACGGCCGTCTGTGGTGGCCCTCACTCCGCCCGGTCACGCTCCGTCGCGACGGGGGTCGCACGGCGCTGTCGGCGGGGTGGCCGGAACCTGTCGTCGATTACTCCGGACGGCGCCAGTTCGCGGCCAGCGCGGGGCCGATCTGATCGAGGTAGGCCTCGGTCATCCGCCGGATCGCGGTCACGCTGACGTCCTCGCCCTGCCCCCAGAGCCGACCGGTGACCCGCATCACCCCGGAGAACGCGGCGACGGCGACCCGGGGCCGCGGGTCGGCGTCCAGGTCGAGCCCCTCGCGCTCGGCGATCAGCCGCGCGACCTGCTCCTCCAGCTCGGTCGAGCGGCGCAGGTGGACGGCGAGCAGGGCCGGGGTGGACTCGATCAGCCGGTAGGCCCGCATGTAGAGGTCGACCGGGACCAGCTCGGAGATGGCCTCGTCGAGGGTGTCCCAGGAGGCGAGCACCGCGTTGCGCATGGCCTCCAGCGGCGGCTCGTGCGCCGGGCGCTCGCTCAGCGCGGTGACGAAGTGGGACTCGACCAGGTCCTGGACGGCGAAGGCGACCTCCTCCTTGTTCGCGAAGTAGCGGAAGAAGGTGCGCTGGGAGACCTCTACCGTCTCGGTGATCTCGTCGACGGTCGTGCGCTCGTAGCCCTGCGAGACGAACAGCAGCAGCGCGGCGCGCAGCAGCGCGTCCCGGGTGCGCCGCTTCTTGCGCTCGCGCAGTCCGGCCGCCCGGGCGGGGCGCTCGTCGGTCATCACCGCGGGGGTCCTCTCTGATGCTGGATCTGACGCTGAGTGAGCGGTCAGGGTACCCGTGACGGAGCTGACAGCCACTGCCGCGTTAAGCCGTTTGTGAACTGTCAGTCGCTGACATAATCTGCTGTGCATGACTGGTCAGATCACCCTCGCCAAGGAAACGAGTCCGCCGCCGGTCCGCTCCGGTCTCCGCGGCCACCCGTGGCTGACCCTCTTCGCCGTGGCGATCGGGGTCATGATGGTCACCCTCGACGGCACGATCGTCGCCGTCGCCAACCCGGCGATCCAGAAGGACCTCGGCGCCAGCCTCGCCGAGGTGCAGTGGATCACCAACGGCTACCTGCTGGCCCTCGCCGTCTCCCTGATCACCGCCGGCAAGCTCGGCGACCGGTTCGGGCACCGCCAGACCTTCCTCATAGGCATCGCCGGCTTCGGGCTCTCCTCGGCGGTGATCGGCCTGTCCACCGGGGTCGGCCTCGTCATCGGCTTCCGCGTCGCCCAGGGGCTCTTCGGCGCCCTGCTGATGCCCGCGGCCCTCGGCCTGCTGCGCGCCACCTTCCCCGCCGAGAAGCTCAACATGGCCATCGGCATCTGGGGCATGGTCATCGGCGCCTCGACCGCCGCCGGGCCCATCGTCGGCGGACTGCTCGTCGAGCACGTCAGCTGGCAGTCCGTGTTCTTCATCAACGTGCCGGTCGGCATCGTCGCACTGGCCTTCGGCCTGTTCATCCTGCTCGACCACCGCGCGGAGAACGCCCCGCGCTCCTTCGACCTGCCGGGCATCGTGTTGCTGTCGGCCGCGATGTTCTCCCTGATCTGGGCGCTGATCAAGGCCGCCGAGTGGGGCTGGGGCGATGTGAAGACCCTGCTCTTCCTCCTCGGCTCCCTGGTCTGCTTCGCCCTCTTCGCCTTCTGGGAGACACGGGTCTCCGAGCCGCTGATCCCGCTCGGCATGTTCCGCTCGCTGGCCCTGTCCGCGGGCACCGTCCTGATGGTGCTGATGGCCTTCGCCTTCATGGGCGGCCTGTTCTTCGTCACCTTCTACCTGCAGAACGTCCACGGGATGAGCCCGGTCGACAGCGGCCTGCGGCTGCTGCCCCTCACCGGCATGATGATCATCGGCTCCCCGCTGGCCGGCGCCGCCATCACCAAGGTCGGCCCGCGCATCCCGCTGGTCGCCGGCATGGTGGCCACCGCCGTCGCCTGCTTCGGGATGTCCCGCCTCACCCCGGACACCGGCAGCCTCACCATGTCCCTCTGGTTCGCCCTGCTGGGCCTGGGCCTCGCGCCCGTGATGGTCGGCGCCACCGAGGTCATCGTGGGCAACGCCCCGCTGGAGCTCTCCGGTGTGGCCGGCGGCCTCCAGCAGGCCGCCATGCAGGTCGGCGGCAGCCTCGGCACCGCCGTCCTCGGAGCGGTCATGGCGGCCGAGGTCAGTGACACCTTCGGGGACAACTGGCAGCGGGCGGCCCTGCCCCCGCTCACCCCCGAACAGCTGGAACTCGCGGAGAAGGGCGTCCAGGTCGGCATCGCCCCGGTCCCGCCGGGGGTGCCCGAGCCCGTCGCCCAGACCATCTCCACCGTCGCGCACGAGACCTTCGTGTCCGGTATGAGCACGGCCTTCACCTGCGCCGGAGTGGTCGCGGTCCTCGCCGCCGTCGTCGCCTGCTTCACCAAGCGCGGCGAGCACGCCGAGGCCGGGGCGGGCGCGGCCCACATCTGAGCCGGACCACCCGCCGTTACGGCCGCGTCAACACCGCGCCCGCCACAGCCCCGCCGCAGCCGTGCGGCGGGGCTGTCGCCTATCAGGGTGGACCCGCCCGCAGCCTCTTCCGCTCGGACGTCGTCGCAGGTCAGCGTGGGGTCACGGAGCCTTCGGAAACCGTCCGGGGCCCGTCCGTCCACAAGGAGTTGACCCCGTCATGCGTACGTGGAGCACCGCACGCGTCACCACCCTCGCCGCCGCCCTCCTGGCCGCCTGCGCCCTCATCCCGTCCACCGCGACCGGCGCCCACGCGGCCGGCTCCCCGCCCTGCGCCACGGGGGAGCTCTGCCTGTGGGCGAAGCCGGACTTCAAGGGCACCCGGGCCGTCTACGACCTCAGCACCCTCGACATCAACAGCTGCACCGCTCTGCCCGCGGGACCGCCCGGCTACCAGGCCCTCGTCAACCGCACCGGCCGCCCGGTGACCACCTACCAGTCGGCCGAGTGCGCGGAGACCGGCGAGTTCCAGACCTACCCGGGCGACGGGATCATGCTGCCCCAGTCCCCCTACCAGATCAGGGCGTTCAAGGTGTGGGAGCGGTAGGCCCGGCCTGACCGGCGGCCGGCTCGGGGCCCTGGGCGGCCTGGACGGGCATCGCGCACCGGGAGCCGTGGCCCAGCCGCGCGACCTCGGCCCGCAGCGCCCGCACCTCTTCCTGGAGCTCCCGGACGGCCGCCAGCTGGAGCCGCTCCACCTGGTCGTCGCGCTCGAACCGGGCGATGAACCAGGCGGCGATGTTGGCGGTCACCACACCGAGCAGGGCGATCCCCGACAGCATCAGCCCCACCGCCAGGATCCGGCCCAGCCCGGTGGTGGGGGAGTGGTCCCCGTACCCGACGGTCGTCATGGTGGTGAAGGACCACCACACCGCGTCGCCCAGGTTCCTGATGTTCCCGTTCGGCGCGTCCCGCTCCACGCTCAGCACCGCGAGCGAGCCGAACATCAGCAGCCCGACCACCGCACCCGCCACGTACGTGGTCAGCCGGATCTGCGGGGCCATCCGCGCCCGCCGCCCCACCAGCATCAGCGTCGCCACCAGCCGCAGCAGCCGCAGCGGCTGCACCAGCGGCAGCACCACCGCCGCCAGGTCCAGCCAGTGCGTCCGTACGAAGACCTTCCGGTTCCCCGACAGCCCCAGCCGCACCACGTAGTCCACCGCGAAGGCCGCCCACACCGCCCACTCCGCATGGGTGCAGGCCCGGTGCACCGCTTCTCCCGCGTCCGGCGCGACGATAGGCACGGCGTAGGCGACGGCGAAGGCCACGGCGAGCACCAGCAGGGGGACCTGAGTACGGCGCTCCCACCGCGCCTGGCGGGAGGTTTCCTTCATGCCGATCATCGTAGGGAAAGAGGACGGGGGCGTTGGGACAGGTGTCCCAACGCCCCCACGGAAGAGTGACTCCTCCCGCGATGCCGGCGACCGCGGCTACCGCTACGCGTCCCCGCCCGCCGCGCCCGGGTCGGCGGCCGCGACGTCCAGCAGCTGGTACCGGTCGATGGCCTGCTTCAGCGCCGAGCGGTCGATCTTCCCCTCGCGGGCCAGCTCGGTGAGCGTCGCCAGGACCACCGACTGGGCGTCGATGTGGAAGAAGCGCCGCGCCGCACCGCGCGTGTCGGCGAAGCCGAAACCGTCCGCGCCCAGCGAGGTGTAGGTACCCGGCACCCAGCGCGCGATCTGGTCCGGCACCGCCCGCATCCAGTCCGAGACGGCCACGAACGGCCCCTCGGCACCCGACAGCTTCCGGGTCACGTACGGGACGCGCTGCTCCTCCTCCGGGTGGAGCAGGTTGTGCTCCTCCACCGCGACGGCCTCGCGGCGCAGCTCGTTCCAGGAGGTCGCCGACCAGACGTCCGCCCGGACGTTCCACTCCTCGGCCAGGATCCGCTGCGCCTCCAGCGCCCACGGCACCGCCACGCCCGAGGCCATCAGCTGCGCGCCGACGGCGCCCGAGGTGCCCTGCGAGATGCGGTGGATGCCCTTGAGGATGCCCTCGACGTCCACGTCGGCCGGCTCGGCCGGGTGCTGGATCGGCTCGTTGTAGACCGTCAGGTAGTAGAAGACGTCCTCGCCGGGCTCGTTCGTCTCGGTCGGGCCGTACATCCGCCGCAGGCCGTCCTGGACGATGTGCGCGATCTCGTAACCGTAGGCCGGGTCGTACGCCACGCAGCCCGGGTTGGTCGACGCCAGCAGCTGGGAGTGACCGTCGGCGTGCTGGAGGCCCTCACCCGTCAGGGTGGTCCGGCCGGCGGTCGCGCCCAGGACGAAGCCGCGCGCCAGCTGGTCGGCCATCTGCCAGAACTGGTCACCCGTGCGCTGGAAACCGAACATCGAGTAGAAGACGTAGACCGGGATCAGCGGCTCGCCGTGCGTCGCGTACGCCGAACCGGCGGCGATCAGCGAGGCCGTGCAGCCGGCCTCCGAGATGCCGTCGTGCAGCATCTGGCCGGTCGGGGACTCCTTGTACGCCAGGAGCAGGTCGCGGTCGACCGCCTCGTACTGCTGGCCCAGCGGGTTGTAGATCTTGGCGCTCGGGAAGAAGGCGTCCATGCCGAAGGTGCGGTACTCGTCGGGCGCGATCAGCACGAAGCGCTTGCCGATCTCCTTGTCCCGCATCAGGTCCTTCAGGATGCGGACGAAGGCCATCGTGGTGGCGATCGACTGGTGGCCCGAGCCCTTCTTGGCCGCCGCGTACGCCTTGTCGTCCGGCAGGGCCAGGGGCTTGGCGCGCACCACGCGGGTGGGGACGTAGCCGCCCAGGGAGCTGCGCTGGTCGTGCATGTACTGGATCTCGGGCGAGTTGCGGCCCGGGTGGTAGTACGGCGGCGCGCCGTTCTCCAGCTGCGCGTCGGTGATCGGGATGTGCAGGCGGTCGCGGAAGCGCTTGAGGTCGTCGACCGTCAGCTTCTTCATCTGGTGCGTGGCGTTGCGGCCCTCGAAGTTCGGGCCGAGGGTCCAGCCCTTGACCGTCTGCGCCAGGATCACCGTCGGCTGGCCCTTGTGGGCCTTGGCCGCCGCGTAGGCGGCGTAGACCTTCTTGTGGTCGTGGCCGCCGCGGCCCAGGTGCTGGATCTGCCGGTCGGTCATGTTCTCGACCATCGCGCGCAGCCGCTGGTCCCCGCCGAAGAAGTGCTCGCGGATGTACGCGCCCGACTCGGTGGCGTACGTCTGGAACTGCCCGTCGGGGGTGGAGTTCATCTTGTTGACCAGGATGCCGTCGCGGTCCTGGGCCAGCAGCGGGTCCCAGGAGCGGTCCCAGATCAGCTTGATGACGTTCCAGCCGGCGCCGCGGAAGATCGACTCCAGCTCCTGGATGATCTTGCCGTTGCCGCGCACCGGGCCGTCGAGCCGCTGGAGGTTGCAGTTGACGACGAAGGTCAGGTTGTCCAGGCCCTCGCGGGCGGCGAGCGAAAGCTGTCCGAGCGACTCCGGCTCGTCCATCTCGCCGTCGCCGAGATACGCCCAAACGTGGGACTTGGAGGTGTCGGCGATCCCGCGCGCCTCCATGTACCGGTTCATCCGGGCCTGGTAGATCGCGCCGAGCGGGCCGAGGCCCATCGAGACGGTCGGGAACTCCCAGAAGTCCGGCATCAGCCGCGGGTGCGGGTAGCTCGACAGGCCGTACGGGGCCTTCGACTTCTCCTGGCGGAACGCGTCGAGCTGCTGCTCGGTGAGCCGGTCGAGGAGGTAGGCGCGGGCGTAGATGCCGGGGGAGGCGTGACCCTGGAAGAAGATCTGGTCGCCGCCGTCGCCCTCGTCCTTGCCGCGGAAGAAGTGGTTGAAGCCCACGTCGTAGAGGGAGGCGGAGGAGGCGAAGGTCGCGATGTGGCCGCCGACGCCGATCCCGGGGCGCTGGGCGCGCGAGACCATCACGGCCGCGTTCCAGCGGGTGGCGTTCAGGACCTTGCGCTCGATCTCCTCGTTGCCGGGGAAGAAGGGCTCGTCCTTGGTGGCGATGGTGTTGACGTAGTCCGTCGAGCGCATCTCGGGGACGGCCACGCGCCTCTCGCGGGCCCGCTCGATCAGTCGCAGCATCAGATAGCGGGCGCGCTCGCGGCCCCGCTCGTCGACGGCGGCGTCCAGGGAGTCGAGCCACTCCCTGGTCTCCTCCGGGTCGAAGTCCGGGACCTGGCTCGGCAGGCCGCCAATGATGATCGGATTGCGATCGGATGCGGAAGCCACGCTGTTCCTTCGCTGTCAGGGGAGTCGTGCCTTGGGTCGCCGCCTCCCATGGTCTTACGCCCGGCCGAAATCTTCACCTCTACCACTGGGTAACACCTGGAGCGGGGGAGGAGCGCCGGGCGGGCCGTGCCGGTCCTGCGCGCGGCGGGGCCAAATCGCAACCTTACGCCCAGGGCGATCACCGGGTTCGTAAGGCCGTTCGTCCCTCAAACAGGTAGGAAAGTCCTCATGCGATGCCGAATGAGCTGGAATGGTGTGGGATGAATCACCGGTGGTCCACCCGGGACGCCTGAAACGTACGGCAAAGTTGCGGCGAGACGGCCGCAATCGTCACCGTTTCGACGGTCTCGGCGGCCGGGTACTTGCGCGATCCGCCGCGCCCGTGTGGACTACGCCCAATGCTGCGCGTACGCGCGCCGCCGAAAGACATTCACCGAACATGAGCAGGAGGCACCCCGTGAGCGCGACCGCGGACCACGCGGAGAGCCTGGCCGCCCGGCTGGGTTTCCAGTCCGAACAGGTGGTCCAGGAGATCGGCTACGACGAGGACGTCGATCAGGAATTCCGTGAAACCGTCGAGGACCTCGTCAGTGAGCTCGCCGACGAGGACTACGACGACGTCGCCGACGCGGTGCTGCTGTGGTTCCGCGACGAGGACGGCGATCTGACGGACGCCCTGGTCGATGCGACCGAGCTGGTCGAGGACGGCGCACTGATCCTGCTGCTGACCCCCAAGACGGGCCGTGACGGCTACGTCGAGGCCAGCGACATCAGCGAGGCCGCGGAGACCGCGGGCCTCTCGCTGGCCAAGGGCCTGCCCGTCGGCAAGGAGTGGACGTCCACCAAGCTGGTGACGCCGAAGGCCGCCAAGTCCAAGAAGTAAGCCGCGCCCCGCAGCCGAGCGGAACGCACACCCCGCCGACCCGGTCCGCACCGGGGCCGGCGGGGTGTGCGCGTTCCGGGCCGCTCCGGCCCCGCCGCGGCCCGGTCCGCGGCGGGCGGCCTTAGGGTGGGTCTCACCCGAACGGCCCCGTGCGGGACCGCAGGAACGAAGGGATGCGAGAGATGGCGATCGAGGTCGGAACCAAGGCCCCGGACTTCGAGCTCAAGGACAACCACGGTGCCACCGTGCGGCTCTCCGACTTCCGGGGGGAGAAGGCCGTCGTGCTGCTCTTCTACCCGTTCGCCTTCACCGGCGTGTGCACCGGCGAGCTCTGCGAGCTGCGCGACCAGCTGCCCCGCTTCCAGAACGACGACGTCCAGCTGCTGGCCGTCTCCAACGACTCCGTGCCGACCCTGCGCGTCTTCGCCGACCAGGAGGGCCTGGAGTACCCGCTGCTGTCCGACTTCTGGCCGCACGGCGAGACCTCCCGCGCCTACGGCGTCTTCGACGAGGAGAAGGGCTGCGCGGTCCGCGGCACCTTCGTCATCGACAAGGACGGCGTCGTGCGCTGGAGCGTCGTCAACGGGCTGCCGGACGCGCGTGACCTGAACGAGTACATCAAGGCCCTCGACAGCCTCTGAGAACTCCCGGACGGGTTCCGGACGAAAACCGCCTTGTGGGCGGGAACCCGTCACTAGGATCGAAACGTTGATCCGGTAGCAACGCACGCGGGGCACCGCCCCACACACATACCAATGGAGGACTCGTGGGAGTCAGCCTCAGCAAGGGCGGCAACGTCTCGCTGACCAAGGCCGCGCCCAACCTGACGGCGGTCATCGTCGGTCTGGGCTGGGACGCCCGCACCACCACCGGTGTCGACTTCGACCTCGACGCCAGCGCGATCCTGACCAACGACCAGGGCAAGGTCGCCACCGACTCGAACTTCGTGTTCTTCAACAACCTGAAGAGCCCGGACGGCTCGGTCGAGCACACCGGTGACAACCTGACCGGCGAGGGCGAGGGCGACGACGAGGCGATCAAGGTCAACCTCGCCGGCGTCCCGGCCGACGTGGCCAAGATCGTCTTCCCGGTCTCCATCTACGAGGCCGAGAGCCGCCAGCAGAGCTTCGGCCAGGTCCGCAACGCCTACATCCGCGTGGTGAACCAGGCCGACAACAGCGAGCTCGCCCGCTACGACCTCTCCGAGGACGCCTCCACCGAGACCGCCATGGTCTTCGGCGAGCTCTACCGCAACGGCGCCGAGTGGAAGTTCCGCGCCATCGGCCAGGGCTACGCCTCGGGTCTGCGCGGCATCGCGCAGGACTTCGGCGTCAACGTCTGAGCCGTCTGAGCCGCCCGGGCCCTGCGAGCCCGGGAAAGTTCGTCCGTCCGGCGCCGTGCACCTCTGTGTACGGCGCCGGACCGGCTTTGCCACCATGGAGGCGGGTGGCCGGGCCACCATCACCACGTCGTTCGGGGAGGACCACATCATGGGCGTCACACTCGCCAAGGGGGGCAACGTCTCCCTGTCCAAGCAGGCACCGAACCTCACCCGGGTTCTGATCGGGCTCGGATGGGACGCGCGGTCGACCACGGGGGCCGACTTCGACCTCGACGCCAGCGCGCTGCTCTGCCGCGACGGCCGGGTGCTGGGCGACCAGTACTTCGTGTTCTACAACAACCTGAAGAGCCCCGAGGGCTCCGTCGAACACACCGGCGACAACCTCACCGGCGAGGGCGAGGGCGACGACGAGTCGATCATCGTTGACCTCACCAAGGTCCCGGCCCAGGTCGACAAGATCGTCTTCCCGGTCTCCATCCACGAGGCGGACAGCCGCCGGCAGAGCTTCGGCCAGGTCAGCAACGCCTTCATCCGCGTGGTGAACATGGCCGACGACCAGGAGCTGGCCCGCTACGACCTGACCGAGGACGCGTCCAGCGAAACGGCCATGATCTTCGGCGAGGTCTACCGGTACGGCGGCGAGTGGAAGTTCCGTGCGGTGGGCCAGGGGTACGCGTCGGGGCTGCGGGGCATCGCTCTAGACTTCGGGGTCAACGTTTCGTAAAGCCGTACAAGACGATGGGGTGCCAGTGGTTCTCAAAACCTTCGGCTGGTCGTTCGCAGTCACTGCGCTCGGTCTGGCCGCAGCGGTGTTCTACGGGGGGTGGACCGCTTTTGGGATCGTGGCGATCCTGTCGATCCTCGAAATCTCGCTGTCCTTCGACAACGCGGTGGTCAACGCCGGAATCCTGAAGAAGATGAATGCCTTCTGGCAGAAGATCTTCCTCACGGTCGGCGTGCTCATCGCCGTGTTCGGCATGCGCCTGGTCTTCCCCGTCGTGATCGTCGCGATCAGTGCCAAGATCGGCCCGCTCGACGCGGTCGACCTCGCGATGAACGACAAGGAGATGTACCAGCAGCTGGTCACGGACGCCCACCCGTCCATCGCCGCCTTCGGCGGCATGTTCCTGCTGATGATCTTCCTCGACTTCATCTTCGAGGACCGCGACATCAAGTGGCTCGCCTGGCTGGAGCGCCCGCTCGCCAAGCTCGGCAAGATCGACATGCTGTCCGCGTGCATCGCGCTGATCGTCCTGGTCATCACCTCGATGACCTTCGCCACCCAGGCCCACCAGCACGGCGGTGCCCACGTGGACAAGACGCAGACCGTCCTGGTCTCCGGCATCCTCGGCCTGATCACCTACATGGTCGTCGGCGGTCTCTCCGGCTACTTCGAGAACAGGCTGGAGGAAGAGGAGGAGGCCGAGCACGAGGCGGAGGAAGCGGCCAGGAAGAGCGGCAAGTCCGTCCCGGCCGTCGTCATGGCGGGCAAGGCCGCGTTCTTCATGTTCCTCTACCTTGAGGTCCTCGACGCCTCCTTCTCCTTCGACGGGGTCATCGGCGCCTTCGCCATCACCAACGACATCGTGCTGATGGCGCTCGGCCTCGGCATCGGCGCCATGTACGTCCGCTCGCTGACGGTCTACCTGGTCCGCCAGGGCACCCTCGACGACTACGTCTACCTGGAGCACGGCGCCCACTACGCCATCGGCGCCCTCGCCGTGATCCTGCTCGTCACCATCCAGTACGAGATCAACGAGGTCATCACCGGCCTCGTCGGCGTCGTGCTGATCGCCTGGTCCTTCTGGTCCTCCGTACGCCGCAACAAGCGGCTGGAGGCCGAGGGCGGCGACGGCGAGCCCGCGGAGGCCGTCGCCGGGGTGTGACCCGGCCCCGATTGCGGAACGCTCCTTGAGGAGCCGTCTCTTCTTCGGCGGGGCGGCCGCGCGGATCCCACGGGACCGCGTGGCCGCCCCGCGGCATATCCGCGGCCCGGCCGCGCACGGACCGACCAGGGGGGTTGGGGTACATGGGGTTCTTCGACGGGTTCTTCGACGGGATCAGGGGCGCCCGCGCGATGCGGTTCGACTCGGGCAACGCCTCGTCGAACGCCATCGAGCTGACGAAACGGCAGCCGACGGTCTCGCTCACCAAACAGCAGGCCGTCCACGGCAACCTCCGGGTGAACCTCTCCTGGCGGATGCGCACCTCGGACATCGGCGGCGGCTCCGGCCAGAGCGGACAGCTCTTCCGCCACCCGTTCAAGCTGTTCAAGCCCGACATGGTGCAGGCCCACACCCAGGGCATGGTCAACGTCGACCTCGACATGGGCTGTCTGTACGAGCTGACGGACGGCACCCGCGGCGCCGTACAGCCGCTGGGCAACCTGCTCGGCGACCTCAACGACCCGCCGTACGTGAAGCTCAGCGGGGACGACCGGTTCGGCTCGCCGTCCGGGGAGACCCTGTACGTCAACCTCGACCACGCCGACGACATCAAGCGGCTGCTGGTCTTCGTCTACATCTACGACCAGACCCCGGCCTTCGACCGCACGCACGCCCTGGTCACCCTCTACCCGACCGCGGGCCCGCGCATCGAGATCCCCCTGGAGGAACGCCACCCGCAGGCCCGGTCGTGCGCGGTCGTCTCCCTGCAGAACGTCAAGGGAGAGCTGATCGTCCGCCGCGAGGTGAAGTTCGTGTACGGGTTCCAGGCCGAGCTCGACCGGCTGTACGGGTGGGGGCTCCAGTGGGGGCGGGGCTACAAGACGAAGGCCTGAGCCCCGCCCGGGGCGTTCGTGAAGCTCAGCGGCGGATGAACTGCGGGCCCTGCACCGGCAGCCGGAACGACGGGTCCCCGCCCGGAGCCGGCACGGGCACCGGAGAGACCTGCTGCGGGTAGCCGTAGGCCGGCTGGACCGGAGGCGGGGCCTGGGTGACGGGGGCGGGGACCGGCGGGCGCATGGCGGCGGTGCGGTCGTCGGCGGGGCCGCCGGGCCCGGCGGCGGGGGCGGCGGGGGCGCCCTCCGCGGCCTCGGCGGCGTTCTCGTCGACGGAGATCCCGTGGTCCGTCGCCAGACCCACCAGACCGTCGGAGTAGCCCTCGCCCAGGGCCCGGAACTTCCACCCCTCGCCCCGGCGGTACAGCTCGCCGCACATCAGCGCGGTCTCGGCGCCCGTCTCCGGCCGCACGTCGAAGTGGGCCAGCGGCTCCGGCGCGGCGCCCGGGGAGGCGTCGTACAGCTGGATGCGCAGGTCGTGGACCCGCTGGAAGGGCACGTCCTCGGCGGAGGCCACCACCAGGATCCGGTCCACGACCGGCGGCACGGCCCGCAGGTCCGCCTGCACCGCGTCGGTGACCCCGTCGCCGACCTGCTTCTTGCCCAGGCGCCAGACGGACCCGGAGGGGTGCCGGGGCTGGTTGTAGAACACGAAGTCCTCGTCCGAGCGCACGCGCCCGTCCGCCCCCACGAGCAGCGCGGAGGCGTCCACGTCCGGCACCTCGGGCCCGGTGGTCCAGCGCAGCACCGCCCGGACCGCCGTGGCGGCCACCGGGATGTTCGAGCCCTTCTGCATCGCGTGCGTCATGCCCGTCATCCTGCCCTCCCGGGCGGGGGCGGGACAATGCGGCCCCCCGTACACCCTTGTCCCCGACCGGAGAGCTGGGCATGGTGCGAGAGGGTTACCGGAGCTTCATGTGCTTGGGGAACTCTTGACTCGCGTTCGTACGTACTATTACCGGCCACGCCAGTCGGGCCACCACGGCAGTACGGGGGAAGCACATGCGTCACTTCGGGCACATATCGCCCACCGTCCGTCAGGGCCTCTTCCACCAGGAGCCCGCGGACTTCACCCTGGCCTCCCCCGCCCGCACCCTCGCCGCCGCGCTCGGAGCCACCCTCTACAGCCCCGCCACCCGCCCGCGCCTGGCCGCCGACATCCGCAAGCAGGCCGGCCGCGGAGTCGTCTCGATGGTCCTCTGCCTGGAGGATTCCATCAGTGACGCCGACGTCGTGGACGGTGAGGAGAACCTCGTCCGGCAGTTCGCGCTGCTCGACGCCGAGCGCGACGCCGACCCCGCAGCCGGGGAGCTCCCGCTCCTCTTCGTCCGCGTGCGCACTCCCGAGCAGATACCCGACCTGGTGCGCCGCCTCGGCCGGTCCGCGCGGAATCTGGCCGGATTCGTACTTCCGAAATTCACGGAATCGCGTGGGTCGGCCTTCCTCGACGCCGTGGCCCACACCGAGGCCGTCAGCGGCCTGCCCCGGCTGTACGCCATGCCCGTCCTGGAGACGCCCGACCTCCTCCACCTCGAAACCCGGGTCGAGGCCCTCGCCGGCGTCTCGCGCACCGTGAACCGCCACCGCGAGCGGGTCCTTGCCCTGCGCCTGGGCGTCACCGACTTCTGCTCCGTCTACGGACTGCGCCGCACCCCCGACATGACCGCGTACGACGTCCGGATCGTGGCCGGCGTCATCGCCGACGTGGTCAACGTCCTCAGCCGTGCCGACGGCACCGGCTTCACCGTCACCGGCCCCGTCTGGGAGTACTTCCGCAGCCAGCAGCGCCTCTTCAAACCGCAGCTGCGCCGCAGCCCCTTCCTGGAGGAGGGCGTCGAGGAACTGCGCACCGCGCTGATCGAGCACGACCTGGACGGGCTGCTGCGCGAGGTCGAGCTCGACCGGGCCAACGGACTGCTCGGCAAGACCTGCATCCACCCCGCCCACGTCACCCCCGTGCACGCGCTGTCGGTCGTCTCCCACGAGGAGTTCAGCGACGCCCAGGACATCCTGCGGCCCGAGCGCGACGGCGGCGGAGTGATGCGTTCCGCCTACACGAACAAGATGAACGAGGTGAAGCCCCACCGGGCCTGGGCCGAGCGCACCATGCTGCGCGCCGAGGTCTTCGGTGTGGCGAAGGAGGAGGTCGGCTTCGTCGACCTCCTGACGGCCGGACTCCAGCTGTGAGCGGGCCGCGGCAGACGACGAGGACGGCGATGGACGGCACGACGACGGACACGGTGTGGCCCGGGACCTGGGTCGCGCGGCGGCTGGGCGTACGCCTGGAGGACCGGCCGGAGGACGGCCCGCAGCACGGCCCGCAGGGGTCCGGCGGCGGGCGGCGGCTGACGGAGCTGCTCGGCCTGGCTCTGCGGCGCAACCCCAAGCGCGCCCACCTGCTGGTCTCACAGGTGCTGGGCAAGCACGTCCCGCAGTCGCCCGCGACGGTGTACGCCGCCGGGTACGGGCTGGGCGAGCGGGTCCGGGAGCTGCTCGGCGACCGGGCGGCCTCCGCCGTGGTCCTCGGCTACGCCGAGACCGCCACCGGGCTCGGCCACTGCGTCGCCGACGGCCTGGGCGCGGCGCCGTACCTGCACTCCACGCGCCGCCCGGTGCCGGGCGTGCGGCCCGCGGGCGGGTTCGAGGAGGCGCACTCGCACGCCACCTCGCACCTGCTGCTGCCCGAGGACCCGGGGCTGCTGGCGGGGGACGGGCCGCTGGTCCTGGTCGACGACGAGTTCTCCACCGGCAACACCGTCCTGAACACCATCCGCGACCTGCACTCCCGCCACCCGCGCGGCCACTACGTGGTCGTCGCCCTGGTCGACATGCGCTCGGCCGCCGACCGGGACCGGCTCACGGCCTTCGCCGCCGAACTGGGCGCCCGCGTGGACCTGATCGCCCTGGCCTCGGGCACGGTCGCCCTGCCCGAGGGGGTCCTGGACAAGGGCCGGGCACTGGTGGAGGAGTACGAGCCCCGGGGCGCGGCCGGCGCCGGGGCGGCCCCGGCCACCGGGGGCGAGGCCGCTCCCGCCCGGAGCGCCGCCGCGGGGGCCCTTGCCGCGTCGGCCTCCGCCGACCCGGCCGCTGCCCCGGCCGGGTCCACCGTGCCCCGGGCCGCGTCCGGCCGGGAGGGCGCCGCGTACGCGCGCGTCGCCCTGAGGTGGCCCGCCGGAGTGCCCGACGGGGGGCGGCACGGGTTCACCCCCGGGCACCGTGAGGCACTGGAGTCCGCCCTGCCCGCTCTCGCCGGGCAGCTGGCGGCCGGGCTGGGCGAGCGGCCCGGCCGGGTCCTCGTCCTCGGCAACGAGGAGCTGATGTACGTACCGCTGCGCCTCGCCGCGGCCCTGGAGGAGCGCGGGGCCGCCGCCGAGGTGCGGTTCTCCTCGACCACCCGCTCGCCCGTCCTCGCCGTCGACGACCCCGGCTACGCCATCCGCACCCGCCTCGTCTTCCCCGCCCACGACACCCCGGCCGACGGCCCCGGTGACCGCTACGCCTACAACGTCGCCGGAGCCGGATTCGACGCCGTCGTGGCCGTCGTGGACTCCGCCGGGGACACCCCCGAGCTGCGCTCCGGCCTGCTCGCCGCCCTGGCCCCGCACACCGGCCGCGTCGTGCTGGCCGTCGTCCCCTCGTACACGCCGGCCGGACCCGGCGCCGGCGCCGCCGCGTCCGTTACGTCCCGCACGCCCCACCCCGACCGGCAGGAGCCGACCATGTCCGAGCCGCGCCTGCCGGAGCCCCTGCGCGGGCCCGCCTTCTCCTCGTACGCCCCCGAGGACGTCGGCTGGCTGCTCCAGGACCTCTCCGCCGTCGCGCTGGAGGCCCCGACCGAGGAGCGCGAGGAGGCCATCCAGGCCGGCGGCGCCCACTACGCCGAGTCCCTGCCCGTCGAGTACCAGCCCTCCGCGCGCTACCAGGAGCTCTACCAGGACGCCCTGGCCGCCTCGGCCGCCCGCGTCGCCCGCGCCGTCGGCACCGTCACCGAGACCGTCCTCGCCGAACGCTCCCCCTCCCCGGTGCTCGTCTCCCTGGCCCGTGCCGGAACCCCCGTCGGCGTGCTGATGCGCCGCTGGGCCGCCGCCCGGCACGGCCTGGACCTGCCGCACTACGCCGTCTCCATCGTGCGCGGCCGCGGCATCGACGCCAACGCCCTGCGCTGGCTCGCCGCCCACCACGACCCGGCCGACGTCGTGTTCGTCGACGGCTGGACCGGCAAGGGCGCCATCACCCGCGAGCTGCGCGAGGCCCTGTCCGCCTTCCCCGGCTTCAACCCGGAGATCGTCGTCCTCGCCGACCCCGGCGCCTGCGTGGAGACGTACGGCACCCGCGAGGACTTCCTGATCCCCTCCGCCTGCCTCAACTCGACCGTCTCCGGACTGGTCTCGCGCACCGTCCTGCGGTCCGACCTGGTCGGCCCGGACGACTTCCACGGCGCGAAGTTCTACCGCGAGCTGGCCGGGGCCGACGTCTCCACCGCCTTCGTGGACGCCGTGGCCGCCCGCTTCGACGAGGTCGCCGAGGCCGTCGACACCGAGGTCAAGGAGCTCCTCGCCGCCGACCGCAGCCCCACCTGGGTGGGCTGGGCGGCGGTCGAGCGCATCAGCGAGGAGTACGGCATCCACGACGTCAACCTGGTCAAGCCGGGCGTCGGCGAGACCACCCGCGTGCTGCTGCGCCGCGTACCGTGGAAGGTCCTCGCCCAGCGCGGCGCCGGCCCCGACCTGGACCACGTACGCCTGCTCGCGGGGCAGCGCGGCGTGCCCGTCGAGGAGGTCGACGACCTCCCGTACACCTGTGTAGGACTCATCCACCCCCGCTTCACGCGCGGCGCCACCGGCGCCGACGGAAAGGCAGTGGCCGCCCAGTGACCCGCCAAGGACACGTCCTCGTCGCCAGTGACCTCGACCGTACGCTCATCTACTCCACGGCCGCGCTCGGCCTGACCATGCCCGACCCGCAGGCCCCCCGGCTGCTGTGCGTCGAGGTGCACGAGGCCAAGCCGCTGTCCTTCATGACGGAGACGGCGGCGGCCCTGCTCGCCGCCCTGGCCGCCGACCCCGCGGTGGTCTTCGTCCCGACCACCACGCGGACCCGCAAGCAGTACCAGCGGATCCGCTTCCCCGGCCCCCCGGCCCCGTACGCGATCTGCGCCAACGGCGGACAGCTGCTGGTGGACGGGGTCCCCGACCGGGACTGGCGGCGCGCCGTGGCCCGGCGGCTCGCGGAGGAGTGCGCCCCGCTGGAGGATGTCCACCGGCACCTGCTCGCCGTCTCCGACCCGCAGTGGCTGCGCAAGACGCGGATCGCCGAGGACCTCTTCGCCTATTTGGTCGTCGAGCGGGCCCTGGTCCCCGACGAGTGGCTCAAGGCCCTCACCCGGTGGGCGGAGGAGCGCGGCTGGACCGTCTCCCTCCAGGGCCGCAAGATCTACGCCGTCCCGCGGCCGCTGACCAAGAGCGCCGCGATGCGCGAGGTGGCCCGCCGCACGGGCGCCGCCACCACCCTCGCCGCAGGCGACTCGCTCCTCGACGCCGACCTGCTGCTGGCGGCCGACCGGGCCTGGCGGCCGGGCCACGGCGAACTGGCCGACGCCGGCTGGACGGCACCCACGGTGACCGCCCTGCCCGAGGCCGGCGTACTCGCCGGTGAGGAGATCGTCCGTTCCTTCGGCCGGGCGGTTGCGACACTGACCGCATGACCAAGGGCAACAGCACCAAGATCACGGACGAGCTCTACCGCTACGTCCTCGCGCAGAACCCCCCGCTGGACGAGTTCCAGCGGGGGCTGGTCGCCACCACCTGGGAGAAGTTCCCGGAATCCGCCGGCATGCAGTCGGCGGAGGAGCAGGGCCCGCTGCTGGCCTTCCTGGTCCGGCTGACGGGCGCGAAGCACGTCGTCGAAGTCGGCACCTTCACCGGTTTCTCCGCCCTGTCGATGGCCCAGGCCCTGCCGGCCGACGGCCGCCTCATCGCCTGCGACGTGTCGCGGGAGTGGACCGCGTACGGTCGTGCGGCGTGGGAGGCGGCGGGCGTCGCCGACCGCATCGACCTGCGCATCGCCCCCGCCCTGGACACCCTGCGCGCCATGCCGGCGGAGCCGCACATCGACCTGGCCTACGTCGACG
Organism: Streptomyces racemochromogenes; assembly: GCF_044129415.1. Lineage (GTDB taxonomy): Bacteria > Actinomycetota > Actinomycetes > Streptomycetales > Streptomycetaceae > Streptomyces > Streptomyces racemochromogenes_A. The sequence continues at coordinate 11,526 of NZ_JBBDHD010000018.1, read as the reverse complement.
CGGACAAGGAGAACCAGATCCTCTACTGGGAGGAGCTCGTCCCCCGGCTGCGCCCGGGAGGCCTGATCGTCACGGACAACACGCTCTTCCACGGGACGGTGCTGGACGAGTCCCCCGACAGCAGGGGCGCCAGCGTCCGCGCGTTCAACGACCACGTCAGGGCGGACGCCCGCATGGACTCCGTCCTGCTGGCGATCTCGGACGGCCTCACCCTGTCGCGCAAGCGGTGACCCCGCCGCCCCGGCGGTTCAGCAGCAGCCGCCCCCGCCGCAGCAGCCCCCGCCGGACGGAGCGGGGGCACTGCTCGTCCCCCCGACGGCGACCGCGGACAGCAGCTTGACGGTGTCGGCGTGCCCGGCGGGGCAGTCGGCGGGCGCGGACGACTCGGCCATGGGACGGCTGACCTCAAAGGTGTCGTCGCAGGTCCGGCAGCGGTATTCGTAACGAGGCATGCGCACAGGCTACCGAGCCGCCGCCCCGCCCCGGGCCCGTTCCTCGCGGGCGGCCTGGTCGGGGTGGCGGGCGCGCCAGTACGGGTTGTCGTGCGGGAGGGCGCTGCCCACCCGGCCGTACATCCCGAACCACATCAGCATCACGCCGACGACGAAGCTGAACAGCACGTTCTGGATCCTGAAGGCCAGGAAGTTCAGTCCGGTGTCGAGCAGGGCCAGGTTCACGAACCCGCTGGCGATGAAGAGCAGCCCCAGCGCGATGTTGAGCGTGGAGGCGAAGGTCCCGCCGATCACCATCCCGACGATGAGCAGGGCGCCGATGCAGATCGACAGCAGGCTCAGCGCGCCGTTGGTGTTCAGGGCCAGCACGGTGTCGCCGCCGGTGTCGAAGAACCCGATCCGGTGGACCAGCCCCAGGACCCCGAACACGATCAGCAGCAGGCCCGTCAGCCCGGCGCCGACCCGGTAGACCTTGCTGAGCTTGTGGTCGGCGGGCAGGTGCTCGTCGAGCCGTGCGTTGACGGGGTGCAGCAGCCTCTCCGTCAGGCGGGGGCCCTGCCGTTCGGGGGGCGGCGGCCCGTAGGGCTCGTGGGGGACGTAGGGCGCGTAGTGCTCGTGCGGCTCGGTGCACCCGTAGGCCGCGTGCGGCACGTACGTCTCCGGGCGCGCGGGGGACTCGTGGCGCCCGCGAGGCCTGTGGAAAGTGTGGGCAGCCATGGCGCCCTCCTCGGTTCCGTTCCCGGCACCCTCCAGCATCCGCCCATGCCCCGCCCCGGACAACTGCGGCCCCCCGAGCCGGCCGGTCCCGCTCGCGGCTGTCCGGGCAGCTCCGGGTCCGGGAGCCGACCGGCCCCGCCCGCGGCCGCCCGGGCCACTGCGGATCCCCGGAATCGGGGCCGGGTCTGTCCGGGCAGCTCCGGATTCCGGCTCCGGCCCGAGCCGGCCGGGTCTCAGCCTCCGGCGCGGCGGCCCCGCATGTCCGACACGACCCGGCCCACCGCCGCCCGGACCTCCTCCATCTCCTGGAGGAAGTGCCAGTAGTCGGGGTGGCGCCCCTCCAGCCCCGCGAGCGCCCGTTCCATCCGGGCCACCGACTCGTCCAGGGGGCGGGCGTGCCGCGGATCGGGCACGCTGCGGCCCTCCATCGCCAGCCGCTGCGCGTCCCGGATCGCGAACCGCGTCCGCTGCACCTCCGCCTGCGGGTCCCGGGCCACCGCCTCCAGCCGCGACAGCCGGTCCTGCGCCGCCGACACCGCCTCGTCGGTGGCGTCCAGACCCGCCCGCACCGCCTCGACCAGCGCCGTCACATCGGCCCAGCGCTGCTCGTCCCGCGCCCGGCCGGCCTGCGCCAGCCGCTCCTCGGCCTGCGTGACGTCCCGTACGGCCTGGTCGGGGACGTGCTGCAGGTCCTGCCAGCAGGCCGCGCTGAACCGGCGGCGCAGCTCGCTGAGCACGGGGTCCACCCGGTCCGCCCGGTTGCGCAGCGCCTGCGCCCGGGTCCGCAGGCTCACCAGCCGCCGGTCGATCTCCGCCGCACGCTCCGGCAGCCGCTGCGCCTCGGCCCGTATCGCCTCGGCGTCCCGCAGGATCCGGTCGGCCCGCTGCACGGTCTCCTGCACCCCGTGCTGCGCCGCGCCCTGGTTCAGCTTCGTCAGCTCGGGGCCCAGCGCGGCCAGTCGCGCCGCCAGGTCGTCGGCCCGCATCCCCTTGGCCCGTACGGCGTCCAGCGCGTCGCTCGCGGCCAGCAGCGCAGCCTTCGCCCGCTCCCGGGCCGGCGCGACCCGGGCCAGCTGCGTCTCCGCCCTGTCCAGCAGCGGCTGCAGCCCCTGCGCGAACCGCTCCAGCTCCCCCTTGACCCGCACGAGCTCGTCCCGCGCCCGGGTCAGCTGCTGCCTGGCCTGTGCGGCGACGGAGCCCTCCAGGTCGACCCGGTCCAGGTCGTGCGCGTCGACGGCCTCGATATAGGTGTGGCTGACCTCGTCGATGCGCCGCCCGAGCGCGGCGAACCCCTCGGCGGCCTGCCGCGCGGCGGGCGAACCGTCGGCGGCGGCGATGGTCTCCAGCGAGATCCGCAGGTCCCGCTGGGCGGTGTCCAGCTCGTAGAACGCGGCCGCGGCGGCATCCTTCGCCGCCTGCGCGTCCGCCCGCCGACTCTCGTCCCGCCCACCGAACCACCGCCGGGATGCCGTCGTCACAGTCCCTCTCCCGTACCCCGTCCGCCAAGCCCGCGACCATTCTCCCCCACGGGCACGGGTTTGCGTGGGGGGTGCGCCCTCCATGTAGGCTGTCCACTCGTCCACGGGTGCGTAGCTCAGGGGTAGAGCGCTGCTCTTACAAAGCAGATGTCGGCGGTTCGAAACCGTCCGCGCCCACCAGTGCAGAGGCCCCCAACCGATCATGGTTGGGGGCCTTTGGCGTGTTTGGGAGACGGGAGGCGGGGTCCTCATGGCCGGTGGTCGGCGTCAGTGGATGCGGCGGGGGTGCACGGGTGCGGTGTGGGGAGGCGGTGTGGTGCTGCTGTTGGCGGCCTGTTCCGGTCCCTATCCGGTCGAGGTCGGAGCCGTCGATCGGCTGACGGGCGTGTGGTCGGACTGGACCGGGGCGACGGTCGAGTTCGGGGACGACGGCACGTTCACGGCCGAGGGCCTGGACAAGGCGGACGTCGTCGGGTGGGGGTGCTCCGGATTCGCCGCGCGGCAGCGGGGAACCTGGGCTCCCGCCGGCAGCCACGGGAGGGTCGCCTTCGACGGTGTGGACTGCGCGGACATGGAGCTGGCCTTCTACGGCTCCCCGGGTTCCTTCGTCTTCTGCTTCACCCGGGACGTGGCGTCCGGCGGGTGCGCCCACGAGTTCAGCCGGAGGAGGGCGGTGGCCACTCCGTCCCCTCGGGACGCGGGCAGCACGGGCGGGCCGGTTCGTCAAGCCACGGGGTCCCGGGGCGTGACCGGAGGGGGCGGCGCTGCGCCTACTGGAGGTCCGGTCGCGACGGAACGGCGGAGCGGCGGGAACGGAGAGGAGCAGCAGCCATGTCCCACCAGGCCCACACCCCGAGTGCCACCCCTGCCAAGCGGCGGATGTTCCGCTACATGATGGTCCTCACCGCGGCCGCCTTCATCGCCGGCGGTGTGGCGTCCCTGCCGGCGCATGCGCAGACCGTGCCGCGGGCCCCTGCCGTGAAGGGCCATGCGCTGCCCTGTCCGTCCGGTTACGTGTGGCGGGACGGCTACGACGGCGACGCCCTGTGCGTCACGCCGGCCGAGCGGGACCGGGTGCACGCGCAGAACCCGAACCGGCAGCCCGGCGGGGGTGTGTACGGGCCGGCCACCTGCAAGCCGGGTTACGTGTGGCGGGAGAAGTGGACGGGGGACACGCTGTGCGTGACGCCCGCCGAGCGGGCCCGCGCCAGGTGGCAGGGACAGCTGATCGACAACGGGCCGGAGCTCACCGGCATACCCGGGAGGTGATCCCCGTCTGCGAGCCCCCGGCCGGGAGCGGCCGGGGGCTTCGGGGGTGCGGGGTCAGGCGTTGGGGCGCTTTCCGTGGTTGGCCTTCTTCTTCTTGCGGGCGCGCTTCTTGTTCCCTCGCTTGGCCATCGGACGTCTCCCTCGATTCGCCTGTCATGCGGATGTTCCGGGCGTTCGCCAGTCTAGGCAGCGGGGCGGTTTCCCGCGCGGCGGCGCGGGGACCATCCCCCCGGGGGTGGGGCGCGTGGCCGGTGTCGGGGAGTGGGTCTGGCCCGTCGCGGCGTTCGGGCTGGGGGCCGGCTGGCTGGGGCTGGCGGCCTGGTGGCCGGGCCGGGACCGGTTCGAGCGGGAGCGGGACGCCGAGCGGGAGCGGCTGCTCGCGCGGATCGGCGAGCCGGAGCCCGAGGCGGGGGAGCCCCGGCTGGTGGACGCCTCCAGGGGGCGGGGGGAGGGCCGCGCGGAGCGGTACGACGGCTTCACGCCGGTCCTCGTCGAGTACTACGCCTACGGGCTGGCGCAGGCGCGCAGCAGCTTCGCCACCAGCCAGCGGTTCGCCGGGGTCGGGGCCGCCGTGCTGCTCTTCGGCATCGGGCTCGCGGTGTGGAAGGCCGAGAGCAGCGGGGAGGCCTACATCGGGGTGGTGACCAGTTCGGTCGGGGTGGTCGTCACCCTGGTCGGGCAGCTGTTCCACCGCAGGGCCGACGCCGCCCTGCGGCACATGGCCGCCCAGACCGCCTCCCTCCGCGAGGACCGGCGGGCCGCCGAGAGCATCCGGCAGGCGATCGCCCTGCTGGAGGACGTCTCCGACCCGGACCTGCGGGCGCGGCTGCAGGCCGGGATCATCATGCGGCTTTCCGGGGCACAGCTGCCGCCCGCGGGGTCATAGTGGAGGTATGTGCCGTTCCATCAAGACCCTGCGCCCGCCCGCCATCCCCGAGAAGGCCACCGAGGAGGAGATCCGCGCGGCCGCGCTCCAGTACGTACGGAAGGTGTCCGGCTTCCGGGCGCCAGCCGCCCACAACCGGGAGGTGTTCGACGCCGCGGTGGACGCCGTGGCCGAGGCGACGCGGCTGCTGCTGGACGGGGTGCAGGTACGGGGGCGGGCCGCTGCCGCGGTGTGAGGGTCAGCGGGCCTCCGCCGAGCGGCGGCGCAGCAGCCAGATGCCGGTGCCCAGCGCGCCGGCCGCGAGGGTGCCGCCGACGGCGATCTGGGCCCGGCTCATCGAGTCGACGCTGCCGCCGAGGCCGCCGCGGGCGGCGCCGGGGGAGACCTGGAGGGTGACGGAGACCCGGCGGCCGCCGCACTCGAAGGTGACGGGGTACGAGCCGGGCGCGGCGTCGCTGAAGACGGTGGCTGAGCCGAGGAGGTTGCTGGCGGTGGAGTTGCCCGGGGCCAGCGAGACGGCGTTGAACACCCGGGAGGACGCCCGTCCGGTCCGGGTGCTGCATCCGTCGACGTTGAGGCTGACGCGGCCGCCCGGTGCGACGGTGCCGGGGGAGACGGTGGCGGAAGGGGTCGCGCCGCCGGCCGGTACGGCGGAGGCGAGCGAGGCGGGTGCGGCGGCTGCGATGACCAGTGTCGCGGCGGCGACTCCGGTCAGACGATGCCGGATGCGCGTGGGGGGCATGGCGGAATCTCCTCGGGCTCCTCGGAACGGCGCGTCCGGGGCACGGATGTGACGCCGATTCGGTGGCGCGCCGTGTTCTGGACGCTAGAAGCCGGGGCGGCGGGCCGCGATTGCTGCCGGGTGAACGGGTGACCCGGTGGCCCAGCCGGCCCATCCTCCGGGGGGTTCCCGGCAGGGGTCAGGCCGTCGCCGCCGGGGTGTCCGGCGGGCGGCGCAGGAGGAAGGCGGCCAGGGAGCCGGCGGTGAACAGGGCGAGCAGGGAGATGGCCGTGCCGAGCCAGGCCGTGCCCAGCCACTGGGTGCCGAAGTAGCCCAGGGCCACGCTGTAGCTCGCCCAGCTCAGGCCCGCCAGGACCGACCAGGGCAGGAACTCCGCCACCGTGCGCCGCGTCTTGCCGGCGCCCAGCGAGACCACCGACCGGCCCGCCGGGGCGAAGCGGGCCAGCACCACCAGCGGGCCGCCGCCGCGGGCCAGGGCCGTACCGAGCCGTTCGTGGGCCCGCGTCAGACGGCGGGAGCGGGCGATGACCCGGTCCAGGCGGGGCCCGCTGTGCCGGGCCAGCCGGAAGGCCGCCATGTCGCCCAGCACCGAGGCCGAGGCGGCGACCGTCAGCAGCAGCGTCACGTCGGGCACCCGCGCGGTCGTCCCCCCGGCCGCGGCCGCGGCCGCGGCTGCGGCGCCGCTGATCACCAGCACCCCGCTCGGCAGCACCGGGAGGAACACGTCGAGCAGGACCGACACCGCCACCAGGACGTAGATCCACGGGCTCGCGGTCAGCGACCCCATCGTCTCGATCACAGCGGGACTCCCCAGTCCGGAACGCCGCGTGGTCGCGGGGAGGCGGCAGGGGCGGCTTGACAGCCATACAGCGTACGCCCGGCACCCCCGCGCCGGAGCCCCGACCTAGTCCGCTCCGGTGAGGCTGCGGTCCAGTACCGTCACCAGGCGGGCGCCGGGCCGGGACGAGCGGGCCTGGTCGAGCCGGAGGCGGGCCCCGCGCTCTTCCAGGGTCAGCGTCATCAGCTGGTTGCCGAACCACGGGCCGCCCGTACGCCGCCAGCTCAGCGGCGGCCGTCCCGTCCGGCCGTGCCGTGAGAAGCCGCGCCCCAGCCAGCGGCCCAGCCGTGACCAGCCCAGCCGGAAGCCCCATTTCACCAGGGGGTGGATGGAGTTGTGCACCGGCGAACAGGTCAGCTGGAAGACCCGCGCCGTACTGGGTATGAGCGGCTCCGCCACGTACGCGTGGTGGACGTCCCCGGACAGGACGGCGACGGTCGCCGGAGCCTTCGGGCCCGTCCCGACCTCCTCGATCAGGTCGCTCAGCGCGGCGAAGGAGGCCGGGAAGGCCGCCCAGTGCTCCAGGTCGGCGCGCCGCCGCAGGTCCTCCCCGATCCGGGCCCACCGCTTCCCGCGCTCCCCGCGGCAGAGGGCGGCGTTCCACACTTCCGCGTCGTGGATCAGCGGCGGCATCAGCCACGGCAGGGAGGAGCCGATCAGCAGATGGTCGTAACCGCCGTGCCCGGCCAGGGCGTTCTCCCGGAGCCACTGCTGCTCCGCCGGGTCGAGCATGGCGCGCCCGTCCTCGGCGAGCACCCGGGCGGCGCGGGTGTCGACCATCAGCAGCCGCGTCCGGCCGAAGTCCCGCCGGTAGCTCCAGCGCACCGAGGCGGGATCGGCGTCCGCGGCGGCGGCGAAGACGCGCAGGGCGTCCGTGCCGTCCGGGGTGGCCCGTACGGCCGCGTACAGCGGGTCCGCCGCGAGCTCGGCGGGGGAGAGGTTCCCCAGGTGCTGGTACACCCAGTACGACATCAGCCCGCTGAGGACCCGCTCCGGCCACCAGGGGGTGGCGCGCATCTCCGCCCGCCAGGATGCGCTGGTGTTCCAGTCGTCTATGACGTCGTGGTCGTCGAATATGTGAAGGCTGGGGACGGTCGACAGCAGCCAGCGGATCTCCGGGTCGCCCCAGGACTCGTCGTAGAGGCGGGTGTACTCCTCGTAGTCCGCGACCTGTGCGCCCGGGGCCTCGCGCAGGTCCCGCCGGGCCGCCAGCCACCGCCGGGTGTCCTTCGACAGATGGTCGGCGTAGACCTGGTCGCCGAGCAGCAGCACGAGGTCCGGCCGGGGCTGCGCGGGGTCGGCGGCCAGCCGTGCCGCGAGGGTGTCGAGGGCGTCGGCGCCGTGCGGCCCGCGGCGACCGGCCGGCGGGGCGGCCTGCCGGCAGGAGCCGAACGTGATGCGCAGGCCGGGCGCCGGACGGCCGGCCCCGCCCCCCACGGCCGGGGTGGCGATCGTGCTCGGCGGGAAGCGGCCGCCGGGCTCGGGCCAGACGGGGAGGCCGTCGAGCAGGACCTCGTACGCCGTGGCCGTCCCGGGCGTCAGGCCGGTGACGGGTATCAGGGCGTAGTGGTGGCCGGTGATCTGGAAGGTGCGGGCGGTGCCGCCGGATCCGTCGGCGCACCGGATCTCCGCCGTGCACGGGCGGTCCGCCTCGATCCATATCGTGGCGGAGCCGCCCGTGTCCCAGTCGACGTAGCGCAGCAGCGGTCCCAGTCGCAGTCCGGCCATCCGACTCCCCCTCCTCGACAGCCCTTTCGATCACGGTACGGGGCGCGGAGGGGGCCCGGCCTCCCCCTCGCGGGGGATAGCGGGGGTGAAATCCCCGGGGAGTGGCGGGGTGTCAGCAGCCGTTCAGGACGTTCACCAGGGCGGTCTTCTCCCCGGCGTCCATGCTCAGTCCCCAGTACTGCTTCACCTGCACCCACGAACGGGCGTACGTACAGCGGTAGGCGGTCCGCGGCGGCAGCCACTTGCCGGGGTCGAGGTCGCCCTTGGCCTGGTTGACGTTGTCGGTGACGGCTATGAGCTGGGGGCGGGTGAGGTCGTTGGCGAACTGCTGGCGCTTGGCGGTGGTCCAGGCGGCGGCACCCGACCGCCAGGCCTCGGCGAGCGGGACCATGTGGTCGATGTCGACGTCCGAGGCGGCGGTCCAGGTGGCGCCGTCGTACTCGGAGTACCAGCTGCCGCTGACGGCGGCGCAGGAGGAGTCGGTGACGACGTTCGCGCCGTCGCGCTTGAGGACCGTCTCACGGGTGTTGCAGGTGCCGGAGATGGTGATCCAGTGCGGGAACTGGGAGCGGCTGTAGCCGGTGAGGCTGCCCTCGGCCTCCGGCGCGACGGTGGCCAGGTAGGCGCGGGCCTCGGCGGCGCTGATCGGGGTGGGCGGGGAGGCCAGGGCGGCCGGGGCGTTCACGAGGGAGGTGAGGGCGGCGAGCGCGACGGCGGACGCGAGGACGCCCGCGCGCCCGGCGCGGCGGATGCGACGCGCGTAGACGGAGGGCGTGCGGAAGGGCGTGAGGGGCATGAGGGGCTCCCTGGAGCGGGGGGTTGACGGCCGTGCGGCCCCGGCGGGGCGCGGCCATGGTGTCGGCGCCGGATGTCGCGGCGATGGGCGCCAGGTGACAGATTGCCGACATGTGCACGTCACATCAAGAAGATCAATGCCCCGCGTTCAAGGGGAAGTTGAGATTCCGGCCGTGAGGGTGGGCGGTATGGGGCCAAGCTCACATTCCGGACGGGCGGGTGGGGCGGCCGCGGTCGCGTACCCTGGTGGAGCAGAAGGGGAGTAGCTCTTCGCCGGACCGTCGACATACTGCTGGGTCACCCCAGCCGGCGCCCGGAGGCGGACCGCGTCAGCGGACCGCCAGCGAGACCTTCGGCCGCAGTGTCCTGTCCATGTGACGCGACGCGCGTGGCGCAGCATGCCGATCCCGCATGCGCGCGGTGCGCGGCGTGTCGACGTTTCCCAGGGCGCCGCCGAGCCGAAGCGACCCCTGGCACTCCCCAGGTCTCTCGGTCCGATGGCGTCCTGCCCGACCGATCGAGGTTTCTCCCCGTGTTCAGCTTCACCGTGCTGGCGATCGCCTTCGGCGTCGTGTTCCTCGCCGAACTCCCCGACAAGACGGCCCTGGCCGGTCTGATGCTCGGCACCCGCTACCGGGCGTCCTACGTCTTCGCGGGCGTGGCCGCCGCCTTCGCCGTACACGTCGCGCTCGCCATCGCCGCGGGCAGCGTGCTCACGCTCCTGCCGCACCGGCTCGTCCAGGCCGTCGTGGGCCTGCTCTTCCTCGCGGGCGCGGCCATGCTGCTCCTGAAGAAGGGGGACGAGGAGGAAGAGGTCAAACCGCCCGCCGACCAGTCCTTCTGGAAGGTCTCCGGCGCCGGCTTCATGCTCATCCTGGTGGCCGAGTTCGGCGACCTGACGCAGATCATGACCGCCAACCTGGCGGCGCGCTACGACAACCCGCTCTCCGTCGGCCTCGGAGCCGTGCTGGCGCTCTGGGCGGTGGCGGGCATCGGCATCCTGGGCGGCCGCACCCTCATGAAGTACGTGCCGCTGCGGCTCATCACCAAGGTCGCGGCGTGCGTCATGGCGGCGCTCGCCGGGTTCTCCCTCTACGAGGCGATCACGGGCTGACGCGGAGCGGCGCCCCCGGCCCCCGGCGCGGCCCGCGCGCCGGGGAGGGGGTTGTCCGGGAGGGGTTATCCGGCCGGAGTGAGGGTGAGTCGGACCGAGCCGTCCCCGGCGGCGTCGACGCGCACCGCGGTGAGGTCGTGGACGTGGACGGTCGGGCCGTGGGCCGCGGCGCGCGGCCCTATCCCGACCACGCGCATGCCCGCCGCCAGGCCCGCCGCGATGCCGGCGCCGGAGTCCTCGAAGACCACGCAGTCGGCCGGGTCCACGCCGAGCGACGCGGCGCCCTTGAGGAAGCCCTCCGGGTCGGGCTTGCTGGCCCCGACCGACTCGGCGGTGACGCGCACGTCCGGCATCGGCAGGGCGGCGGCCGCCATGCGGACCCCGGCCAGGGCGGCGTCGGCGGAGGTGACCAGGGCGTGCGGCAGGCGGGCGATGGCCGCCATGAACTCCGGCGCGCTCGCGACGGGCACCACGCCGTCGGTGTCGGCCGTCTCACGGGCCAGCATCTCGGCGTTCTCCGCGTGGTTGAGCTCCATCGGGCGCTCCGGGAGCAGGATGGCCATGGTGGCGTAGCCCTGGCGGCCGTGGACCACCTTCAGGGCCTCCTGCGGGTCCAGCCCGTGCGACAGCGCCCACTCGCGCCAGCAGCGCTCGACCACCGCGTCCGAGTTGACGAGGGTGCCGTCCATGTCCAGGAGCAGCGCCCCGGCGTTGAGGACGACGTGGGCGGAAGCGGTGCTGGCCGACATCGGCGGGGCTCCAGACGGGGCGGGAGAAGAGAACAAGCGGTTCCGCCCACCGGTCAGGGGGTGCGGGCGGAACCACTTTGTTCCTACACGATACAAAACCCTGGGCGGTGTGCGCCACCGCCCGGCGCGTGAGCTATCCCTCCAGGGCGCGCCGGGTGGCCGGACCGTAGACGCCCCAGGGGTCCCCGTAGACCCCGGACTCCATCTGGAAGTCCGTCACGGCCCGCTCGACGGCGCGGCCGTAGCGGCCGTCGAAGCGGCCGTCGTACATCCCCTGGTCCGCGAGCAGCCGCTGGAGCTTGAGCACCTCGGGGCCCGAGTCCCCGGAGCGCAGGGTGGCGGCCTTGGAGGGCGGGGGCGGGGCGACGGACCTGGTCGCGCGGGGCGGGCTCGCGGACGGGCCCGGGGACGGGGGCGCCGACGTGCGGGAGGGGCTCGGGGACGCGGACGGCGACGCCGACCGGGACGCGCTCGCCGTAGCGGACCGCGAGGGCGACGGGGTGGCGCTCTCGGTGGGGCCGGCCGGCGACTGCGACGGGCTGCCCGGGGCCGCGCCGGTCACGGGCACCGACGGCCCGGGGTCCGCCAGCGTGGTGCCGTCCTTCCCGGAGTCCGTGAAGAGTCCCAGCGCGAGCGCCACCAGGCCGGCGGCCACCACCGCGCCGGCCGCGGCCAGCAGCGGGACGGCGCGCCGCCGCTTCGGCGCCGGGCGCCCCGCCGGTCTCCTATAAAAAAATACCACCCCACCACAACCGTTA
>NZ_JBBDHD010000179.1:0-10215 GCF_044129415.1 Streptomyces racemochromogenes | reverse complement strand
CCCCCCCCCCCCCCCCCCCCCCCCCCCCCCCCCCCCCCCCCCCCCCCCCCCCCCCCCCCCCCCCCCCCCCCCCCCGCTTCGTGCGGGCGCCTACGCCTGCTCCTGCTGGGCGGCCGCCAGGGTCCGCAGCAGGGCCGTGAGCCGGGTCGTCCGCGGCTTGGGCGGCACCTGGGCCACCGCCTGCGCCAGCGCCTGCTCGACTCCGTGCACCACCGACAGGTGCCGCTCGGCCCGCCCGAACGCCGTGTACACCCAGTCCCGGGACAGGGTCTGCGCCGCGTCCCCCGGCAGGACGACGACCACCGCCGGCCAGCGCGAGCCGACGGCCTGGTGCGCCGTCACCGCCCACCCGTGCCGCACCCGCGACTCCACCCGGTCCTGCGGTACGACGATCCGCGCGCCGGCCGCGTCCAGGTGCAGCCCCTCCGCGTCGGCCGACACCACCCGGGCCGGGACCGCCCGCCCGGGCGCGGGCACGTGCACGACCCGGTCGCCGGGGTCGAAGCCGCGGAACCGGCCGGGGCCCGGGTTCAGCCGCTCCTTGAGGGCGGCGTTCAGCGCCCGGGTCCCCGCCGGGCCGCCATGGCCCGGGGTGACGACCTGCACGGCCTCCGCCGGGACGCCGAAGGCACGCGGCACGGAGTCGGCCACCAGCTGCACGGTGCGGTGCACGGCCTCGCCGGCGTCGCGCACCGGCACGATGACGACCTCCTTGCCGGGGGCGTCGACCTGGTTCAGCTCCCCGATCCCGATCCCCGAGACCAGCTCCCCGATCGGGCCCGGGTCCGGGGTCCGGGACACCACGTGGGGGAAGGCGCGGGCGGCCAGCACATCGGCGAACACCCGGCCGGGCCCGGCCGAGCCGAGCACCCCGGGGTCGCCGGAGAGCACCAGCCGGGCCCCGTCCGGCACCGACTCCACCAGGGCCGCCGCCGTGCCCACGTCCAGCTGCGGGGCGTCCAGCACCACCAGCAGGTCCAGTTCGAAGCGGCCGTCCGCGTCCCGCCCGGGGCCCTCGGCCCCCGCCAGCAGGTCCGCGACGGTGACGGCGCCGGGCGCGGGGGCGTGCGCGGCCAGGACGGTGCGCAGCCCCAGCTCGCGGGCGGCCGCCGCCAGGGCCAGGGGTTCGGCGCGGGCCGCCTCGCCGCCGGAGTGGGTGACCAGGCCGGCGCCGGCCGCGGCCCGCACCAGCTCGGCACCGGGACCGGACGCCGCCGCGGACCAGTCCGCCGGGGCGGTGAAGGTGGCCGCGAGCCGGGCGAGGCCGTCGGCCAGGCTCTCCTCGGCCAGGGCGTGCTCCTCCAGGCCCACGAGGACGCGTACGGGCTGCTCCTCGTCCTCCGCGACGGGCTCGCCCAACGGCTCGTGGAACACCAGCACCGCGCCGTCGCCGATCGCCGCCTCCACGGTCCCGGCGGGGTCCGGCACCCCGTACTGGGCCAGGGCCTTCTCCAGCACCGGCGCCTCCAGGGCGGTGTGCCCGCGCTCGGCGGCCCGGGCCAGCAGCCAGTCCAGCAGGGCGGCGCCGCGCCGCGCGTCGGCGGGGCCGGCCGCCGGGCCCAGCAGGGCCTGCGCGAAGCCGTCCGCCTGCGTCGGGCGCACCCCGGGCACGGCCAGCAGCAGCCAGGGGTCCTCGGCCAGCCGCTCCGCCGCGCCCTCCCCGAGGGCCTCGGCGGCCGGCCCGGCCAGCGCCTCCGGGGCCCCACCCCGCGCGAGCACGGCCCGCACGGCCGCGACGTCCCCGACGGTCCGGGCCGGGGCCGCCTGCGGGCGGGGCTGCGGGGGAGCGGGGGCCGCCGCCCGGCGGGGTGCGGCCGGCGCCTCGTCGAAGGTCGGCACGGGTGCCTTGGCCCCGCTCTCCACGGCCCGTACGGCGGCCAGCAGGTCGGCGGCCCGGCCGCTGAGCTTGCCGCCGGCGTCGACGGGATGCTCCCGCTCGGCCTTCCGCCGCGCGATCCGCTCCCGCTCCACCCGCTGCGCGGCCAACTCGGCCTGCGCCTCGCTCAGCCCGCCGGCCCCGGCCCCGCCCTCCGACTCCGCCCCAGCCTCGGCCCCGGTGTCGGTCTCGGCCCCGGCCTCCGGCTCCGCCCCGGCCTCCGGCTCCGGCCCGGCCTCGGCCCCGGTGTCGGCCCCGCCCTCGGTCTCGGCCCCGGCCTCCGGCTCCGCCCCGGTGTCGGCGTCGGCCTCCGGCTCCGCCCCGGTGTCGGCGTCCGGCTCCGCCTCGGCCCCGGTCTCGGCCTCCTGTTCTGCCCCGGCCCCGGCCTCGGTGTCGGCTTCGGCCCGTTCCTCCCGGGGGGAGGGTGCGCCGGAGGCCTCCGGGTCCGTCCCGGGGGGTGTGGCCTCGGGGGTCGTCTCGGGGTCCGTGCTCACAGGGTGCTCCAGTCCTGGTCGGGGTAGCGGTGCACGGGGGCGGACACGTCGTCCAGCGCCCGGCGGATCTCCTCCGGAAGACTAAGCGCCTCCACCGACAGTGCCGCAGCGAGCTGCGCCGACGTACGGGCGCCGACGATCGGGGCGGCGACCCCGGGACGGTCGCGGACCCAGGCCAGGGCCACCTGGAGCGGGGTGACCGCCAGGCCCTGCGCGGCCGTGACGACCGCGTCCACGATCCGGCCCGCCGCCTCGTCCAGGTACGGCTCCACGAAGGCCGCCAGGGAGGCCGAGGCGCCCCGGGAGTCCGCCGGGGTTCCCTCGCGGTACTTGGCCGTGAGGACCCCCCGGCCCAGGGGGGAGGAGGGGAGCAGGCCGACGCCCAGGTCCAGGGCCGCCGGGAGGACCTCCCGTTCGACACCCCGCTGGAGGAGGGAGTACTCCATCTGCGTCGAGGCCAGCCGGGTCCGCACCCCCGGCGCCGCCAGCTGCCAGGTCGCGGCCTTGGCCAGCTGCCAGCCGCTGAAGTTCGACACCCCCGCGTAGCGGGCCCGTCCGCTGGCCACCGCCAGGTCCAGCGCCTGGAGGGTCTCGTCGAGGGGGGTCTCCGGGTCGAAGGCGTGGACCTGCCACAGGTCCACGTGGTCGGTGCCGAGGCGGTCCAGCGAGTCGTCCAGGGCGGACAGCAGGTGACCGCGCGAGCCGTTGAAGCGCCGGTCCGGGTCCGGGACGCTGCCCGCCTTGGTCGCGATGACCAGGTCCCGGCGGGGTACCAGGGAGCCCACCAGCCGCCCCAGGAGGTACTCCGACTCCCCGCCGCCGTACACGTCCGCCGTGTCGACCAGGGTGCCCCCCGCCTCCCAGAACGTCTTCAACTGCTCGGCGGCGGCTTCCTCGCCGGTGTCGCGGCCCCAGGTCAGGGTGCCGAGGCCGATCCGGGAGACGCGCAGTCCGGTGCGGCCGAGATGCCTCTGCTCCATGAGCGCTGAGACTACTGGGGCACTGCCGCGAGGCCGTCGGGCGCGCTAGAGTCCCTGCCCAGACCCACGTTACTGAGCGGTAAACCGGCACATCGTTAGGGGACGACACATGCGGCTCGGCATCAATCTCGGCTACTGGGGTGCGGGCATGGACGCCGACAACCTCGCCGTCGCCCAGGAGGCCGACCGCCTCGGCTACGACGTCTGCTGGGCGGCCGAGGCCTACGGCTCCGACGCGGCGACCGTCCTGGCCTGGGTCGCCGCCCAGACCGAGCGCATCGACGTCGGCTCGGCCATCTTCCAGATCCCGGCCCGCCAGCCCGCCATGACGGCCATGACCGCCGCCACCCTGGACTCCCTCACCAAGGGCCGCTTCCGCCTGGGCCTGGGCGTCTCCGGCCCCCAGGTCTCCGAGGGCTGGTACGGCGTCAAGTTCGACAAGCCCCTCGCCCGCACCCGCGAGTACGTCGAGATCGTCCGCAAGGCCATGAGCCGGGAGCGCCTCAGCCACGACGGCGAGCACTGGACCCTGCCGCTGCCCGGCGGCCCCGGCAAGCCGCTCAAGCTGACCGTGCACCCCGAGCGCCCGCACATCCCGCTCTACATCGCCGCCATCGGCCCCAAGAACCTGGAGCAGACCGGCGAGATCGCCGACGGCGCCCTGCTGATCTTCCCGGCCGCCGAGCACCTGGAGGAGACGGCCCTGCGCCCCCTCCGCGCGGGCCGCGCCAAGGCCGGGCTGACCATGGACGGCTTCGACGTCTGCCCGACCGTCCCCCTGGCCGTCGGCGACGACGTGAACGCCCTCGCCGACATGTTCCGCCCCTACACCGCCCTGTACGTCGGCGGCATGGGCAGCGCCAAGCA
This sequence comes from Streptomyces racemochromogenes, assembly GCF_044129415.1. Classification (GTDB taxonomy): domain Bacteria; phylum Actinomycetota; class Actinomycetes; order Streptomycetales; family Streptomycetaceae; genus Streptomyces; species Streptomyces racemochromogenes_A. The sequence goes on along the minus strand of NZ_JBBDHD010000179.1, from coordinate 5,998 downwards.
GAACTTCTACAACCAGCTCGCCCAGCGGATGGGGTACGAGAAGGAGGCCGCCGAGATCCAGGCCAGGTACCTGGGCGGCGACAAGGACGGAGCGGCCGCGGCCGTCCCGCACTCGCTGATCGACTCCACCACCCTGCTCGGCTCCGTGGAGCGCATCGCGGACGGGATGCGGGCCTACGCCGACGCCGGGGTCACCACCCTCACGCTCGCCCCGGCCGGATTCACCCTGGACGAGCGGCTCACCGCCCTGCGGGCCGGCACCGAGGCGCTGGAGCGGGCCGGGCTGGCGTAGCGACGCCCCCGGCGAGGGGCTCAGCGGCCGTGGTGGGGGCTCGGGGGTCTTCCCCGCCACGGCCGACACAGCCAACAACGCGCGGGCCGCCCCCGGGGTTACGCCCCGCGGGCCGGGCGGAGTTTTCGTTCATTCGGCCGAGCGGGGCGACCCCTCGGTTGCCCGCCCGACCCATCCGCATTTGACTCGTTCCATGCTCTCCGCACGCAGCCTGTTCCGGGAGATCGTCGACCACGACGACTCCTTCCAGCTGTTCTGCTCCATCGCCGCCGGCGGGGAGTCGCAGGGCGGCTGGGAGAACGCCAGGATCGCCGCCCTCGTCCCCGACACCATGCGCGACCTCGCCCCCAAGATCGTCCGGCACGGCGCCGACGAGGACAAGCACGGCCGGATCTTCCGCGCCCTGCTGCGCAAACGCGGCCTGCCCGCCGTCCCCGTCCCGCCCGAGACCGACTACACGATGCTCCTCGAACGCCGCGGCATCGGCCTCGCCCACGACAAGCTGCTCCGCGAGATGCCGCTCGACGAGGAGGACGTCATCGTCTACCTCGCCCACAGCCGGGTCACCGAACAACGGGCCGCCGAGCAGATGGACATGCTGCTGCGCCACTTCGGCGACCACCCCGAGGTCGGCAAGGCCGTCAGGGTGATCAGCCACGACGAGGCCAACCACCTCGCCTACTGCCACGAGGAACTGCTGCGCCTGGCCCGCGCGGGGCATGGCCGGACCATCCACCGGGTCCTGCGCGAGAGCGCCCTCGCCGAGATCGCCGTCTACCGGGACGTCAGCCTCGCCGTCATGGACCACATGGGACGGCTGCTGCGCTGGCCCGCTCCCAAGGCAGCCGCCCTCGCCGCCGGCATCCGCGCCACGTACGCCTACGAGCGCTTCAGCGGCTGGCACCGCATGATCGGGCTGCGCCCGCCCGAGCGCACCGACCCCCTCGGCGGCCGGCCGCTGCCCGCCCCGGCCTGAACCGGGCCGCCGCACGCCCGCTACAGCCAGCCGCGCCGCTTGAACATCCGGTGCAGCCCCACGCACAGGCCGGCCATGAGCACCAGCACCGCGGGATAGCCCCACACGTGCCTGAGCTCCGGCATGTGGTCGAAGTTCATCCCGTAGATCCCCGCGACCATCGTCGGCACGGCCGCCATGGCCGCCCAGGCCGAGATCTTGCGCATGTCGTCGTTCTGCCGGACCCCCATCTGCGCCAGGTGCGCGGCCAGCGCGTCCGACAGCAGCCGGTCCAGGCCCTCGATGTACTCGTTCGCCTTCGTCAGGTGGTCGGCGACGTCCCGGAAGAACGGCTTGGCGTGGTCGTGCACGAAGGGCACGGTCCCGAAGGCGAGCCGGTCCATCGGCTGGAGCAGCGGACTCGTGGCCCGCCGGAACTCCAGCACCTGCCGCTTGAACCCGTAGATCCGCGCCGCGGTGTTCTTGGTGTCCGCCGTCTGCGGGGCGAAGACCTCCGCCTCCAGCTCCTCCAGGTCCGCCTGGAGCTCGGCCGCCACCTCGATGTAGTGGTCCACCACCGCGTCGGACACCGCGTACAGCACCGCCGTGGGCCCGTGCCGCAGCACCTGCGGCTCGTGCTCCAGCCGGCGGCGCACCGCGGCCAGCGCGGCCCCCTCGCCGTGCCGGACGGTCACCACGAACGAGTCGCCGATGAACAGCATCAGCTCGCCCGCGGTCACCCGGTCCGCGTCGTCGTCGTACAGCACCGGCTTGAGGACGACGAACAGGGAGTCGTCGTACACCTCCAGCTTCGGCCGCTGGTGCGCGGTGAGCGCGTCCTCCACCGCCAGCCCATGCAGCCCGAACTCGCGGCTGACGTGGTCGAACTCCTCCTCCGTCGGTTCGTACATGCCGATCCACAGAAAGGCGTCACCGACCGCGCGCGCCTGTGCGAGGGCCTCCGAGAGGTCCCCCGGGGCCTCGGAGCGCCGGCCGTCCCGGTACATCGCGCAGTCCACAATCACCCGGCGCATTCTTCCCCCACCGAGCCCCGGCCGCACCCCGGCACCCCCTAGGCTGCTCCCATGGCCACGCTGATCCTCGTACGACACGGGCGGTCCACCGCCAATACCGCCGGGCTGCTCGCCGGCTGGACCCCCGGGGTCGCCCTCGACGAGCGCGGCGCCGCGCAGGCGGCCGCGCTGCCCGGACGGCTCGACGGCGTGCCCCTCGCGGCCGCCGTGTGCAGCCCGCTCCAGCGCTGCGAGGAGACCCTGGCCCCGCTGCTCGCCGCCCGCCCCGGCCTGCCCCTGCACACCGACGAGCGCATCGGCGAATGCCACTACGGCGACTGGTCGGGCCGCAAACTCTCCGAACTCGCCGACGAACCACTCATGAAGATCGTCCAGCAGCACCCCTCGGCCGCCGCCTTCCCCGGTGGCGAGTCCCTGCGCGCCATGCAGCACCGCGCCGTGGACGCCGTCCGCGAGTGGAACGCGCGGATCGAGGAGGAGCACGGCTCCGACGCCGTCTTCCTGATGTGCTCCCACGGCGACGTCATCAAGTCCGTCGTCGCCGACGCCCTCGGCATGCACCTCGACCTCTTCCAGCGCATCCACGTCGACCCGTGCTCGGTCACCGCGATCCGCTACACCCCCAGCCGGCCCTTCCTGCTGCGCCTCGGCGACACCGGCGACCTCGCCCCCCTCATCCCGGCAGCGGCGCCCCCCGCGGAGAACGCGGCCGAGGGAGGCGGCAACGCCGTCGTGGGAGGCGGCGCGGGCGCGGCCTGATCGGGCGGCGCAGTAGGGTGGCAGGGCCAACACAGTGCGCAGCCCTGCCCCCGCCCCAGACTTGGAGACCGGTCGTGCCCCGTCAGGTGTTCCTTTACGACCCGCCGGACCGCTTCGTGGCGGGCACCGTCGGTCTGCCTGGACGTCGCACCTTCTTCCTCCAGGCCTCCCAGGGACCCCGCGTCACCAGCGTCTCCCTGGAGAAGACCCAGGTCGCCGCGCTCGCCGAGCGGATGGACGAGCTCCTGGACGAGGTCGTCCGGCGGACCGGCGGCAACGCCCCCGTCCCGGCCGTCGCCTCCACCGAGGCCGCCGACACCGCCCCGCTCGACGTCCCCGTCGAGGAGGAGTTCCGCGTCGGCACCATGGCGCTCGCCTGGGACGGCGAACAGCAGCGGATGATCGTCGAGGCCCAGGCGCTCGTCGAGCTCGACGCCGACTCCGAGGAGGACCTCGCCGAGGCCGAGGAGCGGCTGCTCCAGGACGAGGAGAACGGCCCGCCCATGCTGCGCGTCCGGCTCTCCGGCGCCCAGGCCCGGGCCTTCGCCAAGCGCGCCCTGGACGTGGTCAACGCCGGCCGCCCCCCGTGCCCGCTGTGCAGCCTCCCCCTGGACCCCGAGGGGCACGTGTGCCCCCGCCAGAACGGGTACCGGCGCCAGGTGTGAGCGCCGTGACCCCGATAGAGGAGCTGCTCACCCGCGGCGAGCTCACCGTCCGCGGCCGGATCGCCGAGGCGTCCAACGCCGTCCTGCTGTGCACCGCGACCTACGGGGGCCGCACCGCGGAGTGCGTCTACAAGCCCGTCAAGGGCGAGCGGCCGCTGTGGGACTTCCCCGACGGCAACCTCGCCCGGCGTGAACGCGCCGCCTACCTCGTCTCCGAGGCGACCGGCTGGGGGCTCGTGCCCACCACCGTGCTGCGCGACGGCCCGTACGGAGAGGGCATGGTGCAGCACTGGATCGACGCCGGAGAACAGCCGGAGCCGCAGCTCCTCGCCCTCGTGGAGGGCGAGGAGGCCGGCGAGGGCTGGAAGGCGGTCGCCCTCGCCGAGGTGGGGGAGGGCCGCACCGCCCTGCTCGTCCACGCCGACGACCCCAGGCTGCGCCGGCTCGCCGTGCTCGACGCCGTGATCAACAACGGCGACCGCAAGGGCGGACACCTGCTTCCCGCGCCCGACGGACGCCTCTACGGGATCGACCACGGTGTGACCTTCCACTCGGAGGACAAGCTCCGCACCCTGCTCTGGGGCTGGGCCGGGGAGCCGCTGACCGGCGAGGCGCGCTCGGTGCTGACCTCCCTGGAGGCCCAGCTGGCCGAGGACGGCCCGCTGGCCACCCGGCTGGCCGAACTGATCACCCCCGTCGAGCTGGCCGCCGTACGGGCCCGTGTGGCGCTGCTGCTGAGCAACGGGACCCATCCGAAGCCCTCCGGGCAGTGGCCCGCTATCCCCTGGCCGCCCGTCTGAGCAGGGCGGGCGCCCGGATGCGGCGAACGCACAGATCCAGCCGGAGCACAAGGGTGCTGATCAAGCCAACAGTGCTGCTCGCATTCGTTTCCGGAACAGTCGTCCGGTTAGGCTCGAAGCATGCATGCCTGGCCCGCTTCTGAGGTCCCCGCCCTGCCCGGCAAGGGCCGCGACCTCCAGATCCACGACACCGCGACCCAGGGGACGGTCACCCTCGACCCCGGTCCCGTCGCCCGCCTCTACGTCTGCGGCATCACGCCGTACGACGCGACCCACATCGGTCACGCGGCGACCTACAACGCGTTCGACCTCGTCCAGCGCGTGTGGCTCGACAACAAGCGCCAGGTCCACTACGTCCAGAACGTCACGGACGTGGACGATCCGCTCCTGGAGCGGGCGCTGCGCGACGGGCACGACTGGACCGAGCTCGCCGAGCGCGAGACGGCCCTCTTCCGCGAGGACATGACCGCCCTGCGGATGCTGCCCCCGCAGCACTACATCGGGGCCGTCGAGGCCATACCCGGCATCGTGCCGCTCGTCGAACGGCTTCGCGATGCCGGCGCCGCGTACGAGCTCGACGGTGACATCTACTTCTCGGTGGAGTCCGACCCGCACTTCGGCGGGGTCTCGAACCTCGACGCCCAGGCGATGCGGCTGCTGTCCGCGGAGCGCGGCGGCGACCCGGACCGCCCGGGCAAGAAGAACCCCCTGGACCCGATGCTGTGGATGGCCGCCCGTCCGGGCGACCCGAGCTGGGACGGCGCCTCGCTGGGGCGCGGCCGGCCGGGCTGGCACATCGAGTGCGTGGCCATCGCCCTGGAACACCTGGGCATGGGCTTCGACATCCAGGGCGGCGGCTCCGACCTCGCCTTCCCGCACCACGAGATGGGCGCCTCCCACGCGCACACGCTGACGGGCGAGTTCCCGATGGCCAAGGCGTACGTCCACGCGGGCATGGTCGCCCTGCACGGCGAGAAGATGTCGAAGTCCAAGGGCAACCTGGTCTTCGTCTCCGCCCTGCGCCGGGCCGGGGTGGACCCGGCGGCGATCCGGCTGGCGCTCCTCGCGCACCACTACCGGGCGGACTGGGAGTGGACCGACGCCGTCCTCGCGGAGGCGGAGGCCCGCCTGGCCCGCTGGCGCGCGGCCGTGTCGCGTCCGGACGGCGTCCCGGCCGATGCCCTGGTGGAGGAGGTCCGCGAGGCCCTCGCCAACGATCTGGACGCCCCTGCCGCCCTCGCGGCGGTGGACCGCTGGGTCGAGGCGCAGCTCGCCTCCGACGAGACGGACGAGACGGCCCCCGGCCTGGTCTCCCGCACCGTGGACGCCCTCCTGGGCGTCGCCCTGTAGTCCCGGGGCGGGGCGGGGACGGGGCGCCGCTGCGCGGAGCCCTCTCCCCGCCCCGCCCTTTCTCCGTTTCCGCCTCAAACGCCGGCGGGGCTGTCAACAGCCCCCCCCGCGGTTTTGGCGGGGGGGGTGGGGGGGGGGCCCGG